>CAITTG010000035.1 GCA_903895255.1 uncultured Verrucomicrobia subdivision 3 bacterium | reverse complement strand
TTGTTGCGCCCGGGACGGGCGCACTCCGCCGACTCACGCTCAATCAGGGGCAGTGTCAGGATTCGCCCCTCGCACACCATCGCTGTTTTCATTTAATCAAAAGCGCACACAGGCGCCAGCAACCGCCCCGCTTCCTCCAGCCGGGCCGTTTCCTCCGCCGTGTATTCATACTCGCGCCGGGTACCCACCCCCAGGGTGCCCACGAGCTTCCCATCCCGCCGCATCGGTACGCACAACGCCCCGCCCACGCCCGTCTGGCGCGCGCCGGGCCTGGCGACCCCGCTGGTGTCGGTCTGCAAATTGCACAGCGTCACCGGCCGGTTTTGCGCGGCCACCTGGCCGGCAATGCCCTTGCCCACGGGAATCGTCCCCACCACTTCCAGCAACTGCGGCGGCAGGCCTTGCTGCGCCACGAGTTTCAGCACTTGGTTTTGGGCATCCAAGCGGTGTATGGTGCCGGTCTCGGAATGAAAATCCGCGAGCACCGCCACCAAGGCTTGCGCCAGCACGGACTCGCGGGGTCTGCCGGTTTTGATTAATCCTTCAAGCTGGTCAAGCAGTGGGCTCATTTTGAGGGTCTCCGGAACGATAGTGCAACACCTGCACTTTTTCCAACGTCACCAAGCCGCCGCCGATCATGGGGTCCAGCAGCGGCAGGAAGGCATTGATTTTCTCCTCACTATCCACCAGTTCAATGACCAGCGGCAGGTCCATGGATAGTTGCAAAATTTCGGTGGTGTGCACCCGGCTGGATTTGCCAAAGCCCATCGGCCCGCGCAACACCGTCGCCCCGGCCAGCTTCGCGTCCCGGGCGGCGAGCACAATGGCTTCGTAAAGCGGCTGGTGCTGCCACTTGTCGCTTTCCCCAACATAAATACGAAGCAGCACGGCGTCAGTGGGAATTGTCATATTAGCTTCCTTTCAAAGTATTAAGCAGTCCGCCCAGAACGTAACCCAGCCAGACCGCGATCAAACACAACAGCACCGAAAAGAGCACATAACTCCCGGCGTACAACCAGTTGCCACTTTGCATCTGCCGCAGGGTTTCCAGGCTGAAAGCCGAAAAGGTCGTGTACCCGCCGCAAATGCCGATCATGAAAAACTGCCGGAAGGTGGGCGACGCCCCCAGGTGCCCTTCCGGCTCGTTCAAGGCGGCAAACATCCCGATGATGAAAGAGCCGGATACATTAATCAGCAGCGTGCCCCACGGGAACGCCATGCCGTAACGCTCGGCCACCCAGCCGGACAGCCAGAACCGGCCCAGGCTGCCCAAGGCCCCCCCGACCGCCACGCAAAAATACGCGAACATGGGAAAACCTTACCGATACCGCCCCGCTATTTCAAACTTAACCGTGGTGCCGGTGGGCAGCCCGGGTGCGAAGCGATTTGGGAATGCTTAATTATATTGAAATAATGAACCAAGAGATTCACAGTAAACGAATTATGCTGCCGCGGCGGGCCTTCACCCTGATTGAATTATTGGTCGTCATCGCCATCATCGCGATTTTGGCGGCCATGCTGCTGCCCGCGTTGAGCCGTGCCAAGACACGGGCGCAGGGCATTGAATGCCTGAACAATGTGAAACAATTGCAGGTGGCCTGGCAATTGTATGCGGATGATAATGGTGATGCGATTGCCCCGGCCGAGGGCGGGTCGCCCGGCACCAACCAGTCCTGGTGCGCCGGCAATTTCATTCAGAATCCGCCGGACAGCACGAATCTGACCTTGCTCAAAAACAGCCTGCTGGGCCGTTACGCCGGCGGCACGGGGATTTACAAATGTCCGGGCGACCTCACGGCCAACGTGCGCAGCCTGTCCGCCAACGCGGCCATGAACAGCGATGATGACCTGCCCGGCTTCACGTATTTCCGCAAGGCCAGTTCGGTGCCCTCGTCCGCGCAGTATTTTGTGTTTCTGGACGAATCCACCGACACGATTGACAACGGGCATTTTCTGATCAACTTCAGCCTGAATTACACCGCCGCCATCATTGGCGACCACGCGGCCACATACCACGGAAGGTCCGGCAATCTGTCGTACGTGGATGGTCATGCGGCCAGCCGGCACTGGTCGGCCAGCCCGGTCACCGACCTCAATCCGGATGCCATCTGGCTGGAGCAGCATGCGACGCTGCCATTAAATGGCACGCCGTGGAACAGCCCGGTGCTGCCGTAAGGCGGCGAGCCGGCAATGTTAGTTTTGACACTAATTCCCCTGCCCCGCTGGTCAAAAATGAACAACGCTTACTTGACTCCCGGCGGTTCCTTTCTATCATGCCTTTTTGGCTTTCAAATATAAATTTGGAATTAGGAACAATACTATGAGTACTATCATTGACATACAGGCGCGCGAAATCTTGGATTCACGCGGCAACCCCACCGTCGAAGTCGACGTTCATCTGTCCGGCGGCGCCATGGGGCGCGCGGCGGTTCCCAGCGGCGCCAGCACCGGCGAGCACGAAGCCATCGAGCTCCGCGACGGTGACAAGAAGCGCTTTCTCGGCAAGGGCGTCCTCAAGGCCGTCAAAAATGTTGAGGACAAAATCGCCCCCGCCATCATCGGCGAGGACGCGCTGGACCAACTGACCATCGACCGCCTGATGCTCGACCTGGACGGCACCGAAACCAAGTCCAAGCTCGGCGCGAATGCCATTCTGGCCGTCTCCCTGGCCACCGCCAAGGCCGCCTCCGAAGCGCTCGGCACCCCCCTCTTCAAGTACCTCGGCGGGCCCAACGCCAAAGTGCTCCCCGTGCCGATGGCCAACGTCATCAACGGCGGCGCCCACTCCGACGCCCCGATTGATTTCCAGGAATTCATGATCCAGCCCCACGGCTTCAGCACCTTCAGCGAAGGCCTCCAGGCCATCACCGAAGTCTTCCACGCCCTCAAAGGGGTGTTGAAGAAAAAAGGCCTGAGCACCGCCGTCGGCGATGAAGGTGGTTTCGCTCCGAAACTCGAAAGCACCGAGGCCGCGATCGAAGCGATCCTCCAAGCCATCAAGGACGCCGGCTACAAGGCGGGCAAGCAGATCAACCTCGCCCTCGACGTCGCCGCTTCCGAATTCTACACCGGCAACGAAACCTACACCTTCAAGAAGAGCCACGGCCGCAAATTGACCGGCGACGAAATGGTCGCCTTCTATGCCGAGCTGTGCGCCAAGTACCCCATCGTCAGCATCGAAGACGGCTGCGCCGAAGGCGACTGGGTCACCTGGAAAAAACTGACCGAGAAGCTCGGCGACAAGGTCCAGCTCGTCGGCGACGATCTCTTCGTCACCAACGTCAAGTTCCTGCAAAAAGGCATTGATACCGGCACGGCCAATTCGATCCTCGTGAAGGTCAACCAGATCGGTTCCCTCACCGAGACCCTGGACGCCGTCCAGCTCGCCCAGTTCAACGGCTACACCGCCGTCCTCTCCCACCGCTCCGGCGAAACCGAGGACGCCACCATCGCCGACATCGCGGTGGCGACCAACTGCGGCCAGATCAAGACCGGCTCCCTGAGCCGCACCGACCGCACGGCCAAGTACAACCAGTTGCTGCGCATCGAGCAACTCCTCGGCAAAAACGCCGTGTACGCCGGCCTGAACGCCCTCAAGAAGAGCAAATAATTCACGCCCACTCGGCAACCCGGAAGCCCTGCGGCTTCCGGGTTTTTTGCTGTCTGCCGGGGATTCAACAAGTCAAGAGTTCCTCACCAGCAAGTAACGCCCCCACAATGGTAGGGCCGGCGCTGCGGCACCGCCCATTATTCACCGCGTCAGCCCGCGTAGCGTGGCGAGCGGCAGGGCACCTAACCGCCCATCCGGTTGCAACTGGTCTCGGAGCGCCGGGCGGCGGTGGCGGAGCGCCAGCTTGCCCGGGCCGGGCTGGCAGCCGCGGCGGATACTTCGCCCCTTGCCAAGCCGGGCAATGCGGTCTATTAACTACGCCGCCATGAGCATTCAAAGTTATCTCTTTCAACCCCTCACCCTCAAATCGGTCACGCTGCGCAATCGCATCGGGGTTTCGCCGATGTGCCAGTATTCCTCGAACGAAGGTGTGGCCACGGACTGGCACCTGGTGAACTTGGGGGCGCTGGCCCTGGGCGGGGCGGGCCTGGTGATTGCCGAGGCCACGGCGGTGGCGCCGGAAGGGCGGATCACACCGGGTTGCGCGGGCATTTGGGGGGAGCAGCACGTTGCGCCACTGGCGCGGGTGAACCACTTTGTCAAACAAGCTGGGGCTGTGCCGGGCATTCAAATCGCCCACGCCGGCCGGAAGGCCTCCGCCGCGCGGCCCTGGGACGGCGGCGCGCATTTGGCGGAAAACAACGGCGGCTGGCCGATCATTGGGCCCAGCGCGCTGGCCTTCGGGGGCGAGCTGCCGCGCGTGCCCCGCGCCATGACGGCGGAAGACATCGCGCGCGTGCGGCAGGATTTTGTGGCCGCCGCCCGGCGCTCGCTGGCCGCCGGCTACGAGTGGCTGGAACTTCACGCGGCGCATGGCTATCTGTTTTCGGAATTTCTTTCCCCGCTGTCGAACACCCGCACGGACATTTACGGCGGCAGCTTTGACAATCGCGTGCGTTTCCTGCTGGAGACCACACGCGCCGTGCGGGCCGTCTGGCCGGAACACCTGCCGCTGACGGTGCGCATCAGCTGCACCGAATGGGTGCCGGGCGGCTGGGAGATTGAGCAGAGCATCGAGCTGGCGCGGTTGCTTAAGGCCGAGGGCGTGGACCTGATGGATTGCAGTTCCGGCGGCAATGTGCCGGATGCCAAAGTGCCGGTGGCGCCGGGGTATCAAGTTCCGTTTGCCGAACGCATCCGCCACGAAGCCGGCATCGCGACGGCGGCGGTGGGTAAAATTACCAATCCCGCGCAGGCCGAGGCGATCATTCGCGACGGTCGGGCGGATGTGGTGCTGCTCGCGCGCGCCTTCCAGCGGGACCCGTTCTGGACGGTGCACGCCCAGTGGGCGCTCGGCGTGAACGACGCGCTGACCCCACCCGTGCAATACGCGCGGGCCTGGACCGAGGCGGACAAATGGTGAGGGCTGGCCAGCCGCCAGCCGCGGTGACGATTCGATGGCGCACCGCTTCTGTCAAGCCCGGGCCGGCAATTAATTAAAAATTTATTGCTTGAAAAAATGGTCAACCAGGGCGACAACTAGAGTAGTAAAAGTAAAAGTTATCAGTGCGGTGGCACGGAGTCAGAATGATCTTTGATAACAGTAAAATTTCCCTGCCCTGTTCGTGATTCGTACAATCCTTGAACCGTAGATTAAACGATCACCGGAGCCAATTTTAGGTTGTGGCCGACATGCCTTGACTGGAAGTCGAAAGCAGCCGGAGGGGTTCCACATGTTACTATAACATGTTCAAAGGGTCAGTCGCACACGGCAATGGTGGGGTCTCTTTAAAGCCGGTTCCCCCCGGCACCCAGCCCTTCGCAAGAAGGGCTTTTTTCTTTTGGGCAATGTCCCGCCGGATGCTAGGCTGGCTCCATGGCGCGAGATGATTTATTTGCGGCCCCCGTGGCCGCGCAGCCTGCCGGTCCCCCCGCCGGGGCGGACCGCCGCCATGCCCCGCTGGCAGCCCGCATGCGACCCCGCAACCTCGCGGAATATGCCGGCCAGCAGCACATCCTCGGCCCCGGACAATTGCTGCGGCGGGCCATCGAAGCGGACCGCATCGAGTCCCTGCTCTTTTACGGCCCGCCCGGCACCGGCAAAACGTCGCTGGCCCAGATCATCGCCCGGCAGACGCAGTGTAAATTTGAGCGTTTGAGCGGCGTTGAATCCAACGTGGCCGACATGCGCCGCGTGCTGGCCGGCGCGCATAACCGGCTCGAAAACACCGGCGCGCGCACGATTCTTTTCATCGATGAAATCCACCGCTTCAACAAGGCCCAGCAGGACGTGCTGCTGCCGGATGTGGAAAGCGGCGTGATCCGCCTCATCGGCGCCACCACGCACAATCCCTTTTTCTTCGTCAACGCCCCGCTGGTGTCACGCTCACAAATCTTTGAGCTGCGCCCGCTGGGCGAGGACGATTTGCTGGCCCTCTTGCAGCGGGCGCTGGCAGACACCGAGCGCGGCCTGGGTTATTTAAAAATCAACGCCCACGAAAATGCCCTGCGCCACCTGGCCCGGCTGGCGGATGGCGACGCGCGCAAGGCGCTGAACTCGCTGGAAATCGCCGCCCTCACGACCCCGCCCGGCGCGGACGGCTTTGTCGTCGTGGACCTGGCGACCGCCGAGCAGAGCATCCAGAAAAAAGCCGTGGTCTACGATGGCGACGGCGACGCGCATTACGACACCATTTCCGCCTTCATCAAATCCATGCGCGGCAGCGACCCGGACGCCGCACTCTACTGGCTGGCCAAGATGATTCACGCCGGGGAGGACCCACGCTTCATCACCCGGCGGATCCTGATCTGCGCAGCCGAGGATGTGGGCCTCGCGGACCCGATGGCCTTGGTGCTGGCGGTGGCCGCGCATCAAACGGCGGAATTCACCGGCTGGCCCGAGGCGCGCATACCCATCGCCGAGGCGGCGATTTATATAGCGACCGCCCACAAGAGCAACAGCGTCATCACCGCCATCGACGCCGCGCTGGCGGACGTGAAGTCGGGCCGGACGCTGGCGGTGCCGGAACATTTGCGGGACGGCCATTACCCCGGCGCGGAACGGCTGGGCCATGGCCAGGGCTATCAATACGCCCACGAAGGCGCGGGCCATTTCGTGGCGCAGGATTATCTGGGCGCCGCCAAACGCTATTACGAGCCCACCGCGCAAGGCGTGGAAAAGAAAATCAAAGATCGCCTGGAGGTGTGGCGCGCGGAATTTGCCAAAGCCCGGGAGGGAAAGCAACCGTGACAGTATCCGAGGCCAAAGCCGAACTACGACGAGAAATGCGCGCGCGCTTGAAATGCCTGACCGCAGCCGAACGCGCCAGCGGGTCGGCGCGGATTTGCGAACAGGTGCGGGCGCAAGCTTTTTGGAAATCAGCGAAAACGGTGCTGCTCTTTGCCCCGCTGCCGGACGAGGTGGATGTCTGGCCGCTGGTGGCCGCCGCCTTGGCGGAAGGTAAGATCGTGGCCCTGCCCCGCTTTGATGCCCGGGAAAACCGTTACGCCATCGCCTCGGTCGGCGATTTAGCGCGCGACCTGGTCAGCGGAGAATTTGGTATCCGCGAGCCCGCGCCGCATTGCTCCGAAGTTACGCTGGGGGAAATTGCACTCGCCTTGGTACCCGGTTTGGCTTTTGATGCCTCTGGCCGGAGGTTAGGCCGGGGCAAGGGGTTTTACGACCAGTTGCTGCGTGGCTTTGGCGGAATGAAATGCGGCGTGGCCCTGCGTGAGCAAATCCTGCGGGAAGTTCCGGCGGAACCGCATGATGTGCCGATGACGAAGGTGATTACGGAAAAAACCTCACTTATTGGCCATTAGCCCGGAAGATGGTCACCATGCAAAACCAGCCGAGGTCGCTGACGAAGAAATTAAGAAAGATTGCCTAGTTATGCTGTCCGGTATCAATGGGCACGCCGCCTTCCCAGCCTTTGGGGGCATTCCACGGACGGACGGAGACATTCTCAGGATCGTCGGTCTGACAACCGCTGACGCTCACCAGCACTGCGCCAAGGGCGAGCAGCAGGAGCAATCTGGCGGCGGAACCTTTCATATGATCAGGCACTTAGGAAGCAGGCGACGGATGGGCGGGGCTGACGAAATCACCTTCCACCACGGGACCGAAATTCCAACCCTGCACCACATTGGCAATGCAGCGGGACTTGTCCACGGAGCGGACCACCACCTTGGAAACCAGTTTGCCATCGCGGCTCACCAGCAATTCACCGCCATTGATGATGCCTTGGGATTCCCCGACATCCAGCACCACAAAGTTCCATTTGGGATCCACCGCCACAATTTTGCCACGCAGATCAGCAGGGAGTTTGATGTCGTTTTCCGGGCCGGTGTATTTTGCCAGCTCGTTGGTCAGTCGGGTAATGGTCCGGAAGAGCACCAATTTTTCATCATTCAAAGCCTTGATGGCCAGCAGCGAATCCTTGTATTGCTTGTTCAACTGGGTGACTTGTTCCGGGGTCAGCCCGGTGGTGGTGTAGGCGGCAAGCTGGTTGCGGGCGTCATCCCGTTCCGAGGTGGTTTGGGTCAACTTGTCGTTCAAATCATCCGCCCGCTTGCGTTGCACTTCCACGGCTGCCACAGCCTTGTCGAGCTTGGTGTGGGTGTCGGCGAGTTCCTGCTCGGTCTGGGCCAGCTTAACCTGCGTCTTGACCAACATCTTGTTGGTGTTGTCCAACTGGGTCAGCGCGGCATACTTGGCAGATTTTTCATCATCACGCTGCTGGGTCAGGGCGGGGATTTGTTTGGACACTTCCAGATACCCCAGCGTGCCGGCGACAAGCGCTGCGAGAATGGCCACAATCAGACTTATGCGAATTAACATGGCTAGTAAATTTTCTGCAAATTAAACTGTCAGACCGCCAGTGTCAACGCCACTTTGCACTTTTGTATTTCCCCTTTGCAAATTGCTGGTTTCGTCTCATGTTACGCGGGTGGAATTAAACTACAGCGGCCAGCTGGCCTATTGCACCAATATTCACCGGGGGGAGACCTGGGCGGAGACTTTCGCGGGCTTGCAAACCCACACGCTGGCCGTGCGGGAGCGCGTCGCACCCCGGCAACCGTTTGCCATCGGCCTGCGCTTGAGCGCCACCGCCGCACGGGAATTAAGCGACCGACCCAACCGTCTGGCTTTCCAACGGTGGCTGGCCGCCCAGGATTGCTATATATTCACCATTAACGGCTTTCCTTACGGCCCGTTTCATGGCGGGCAGGTGAAAGAGGGCGTTTATACCCCCGACTGGACCACCCCCGAGCGGCTGGGCTACACCAACCTGCTGTTCGACCTGCTGGCGGACCTCGTGCCCCCGGGCATGGCGGGCAGTATTAGCACGCTTCCGGGTTCTTTCAAGGCATTCATCCGCCGCCCGGAGCAGGTCAGCGCCATGCGGGACAACCTTTGGCGCTGCGTGGAGCACATCGCTCAGGTCAGCCAGGCCAGCGGACGCCAACTCCATCTCGGCCTGGAGCCCGAGCCGCTCTGCCTGCTGGAAAACACCCGGGAAACCGTCGAGTTTTTTACCGCGCTTAGCCAGGACCGGCCGGGGGACGACCGATGGGAGCGGTATCTCGGGGTGAATTACGACACCTGCCATTTCGCGGTGGAATTTGAGGAACCCCGCGCCGCCCTGGGCCGGTTACAGGCGGCCGGCATTAAAATCAGTAAAATCCACCTGAGTTCCGCCCTCAAGACCCACCCCACCCCAGCCGCCCGGGCCGCGCTGGCGGAATTTGCCGACACGGTTTACTTGCATCAAGTGGTGGAGCGTGACCGTCATGACCAATTGACTTATTACCCGGACTTGCCGGCAGCGCTCGCCACGCCTTGTCCCGCCGCCGGCCTGGCTGGCGGCGACGAATGGCGCATCCATTTTCACATCCCCCTGCATGCCCCGGTGGTGGAGCCCTTTGGTAGCACCAGTGATCACTTGCTCGGCACCCTGGACGTCCTGGCGGCGAATCCGGGACTGTGCCAGCACTTGGAAATGGAGACCTATACCTGGGAAGTTCTGCCACCGGAGTTCAAGAGCCGGAGCGTGGTGGACCAACTGGCCGATGAATACGGGTGGACTCTGGCGCGCCTCGCCGAGCGAGGTCTGGCCGACGACAAGCTCGCCAAAAGGTGAAGTTTGTGGTTTCCTTCGCGCCATGAATCAACCACTGGCCAGCCGTCTCCGTATCCTGCTCATTTTGGGCCGGGTATCGAATCTGCCCACGGTTTGGTCCAATTGCCTGGCGGGCTGGTGGCTGGCCGGGGCCGGCCATGCCGGCAAACTCCCGCTGCTCCTCCTGGGCATGAGCGCCCTTTATATTGGCGGCATGTATTTGAACGACGCCTTTGACGCGGAATTTGACCGCCAGCGCCGTACCATCCGGCCCATACCCTCCGGCCGGATTACCGAACCAGAAGTCTGGCGCTTCGGCTGGGGCTGGCTGGGTTTGGGCATCGTGCTGCTCCTGGGTTTGGGAAAACTAGCCGGGGTGCTGGCGGTGCTGCTCGCGGTGTGCATCTTGATCTATAACCAAACGCACAAATTAATCACGGCGTCGCCCTGGATCATGGGTTTTTGCCGGTTCTGGGTCTATGTCATTGCCGGTCTGGCGGGGGCCAATGATGCCACCCTGCCCGATGGCCTGCTCGGTTGGGCTGTCTGGGGAGGCATCGCCCTGGCACTGTACATTGTGGGGTTAAGCTATGTGGCCCGGCGGGAAAGCTTTCGCAGTCCGGTGCCGTACTGGCCACTGCTCCTGTTGGCGGCACCGGTCCTCATCGCCTGGCTGATGAATCCAGGTGAGTTCCGCGCCGCAGCGCTCTGGCTGACGCTGGTGCTGGCGCTGTGGGTGGCCCGCTGCGTTCGCCCCATCTTCCAGCCGGGTGCCATAAATGTCGGACGGGTGGTCTCCGGTTTGCTGGCGGGCATTGTGTTCGTGGACTGGCTGGCCGTGGCCCCCGAATGCCCGCGTGGCTTGAGCCTTATATTCCTTCTATTATTTGGCGCCACTCAAGCCCTCCAACGATACATCCCGGCGACCTGAGAATTGTCCGGATGGCACCATGGGCGGAACCTAACGCGAGGCGAAGGGGTAAATTATCCGGGCCGTCTTTAGTGGTTTGCTAATGGGCGGTCATCGCCGCCGCGCCGCTGACATAGCCACTCAAAACAGGCGGGTTGCTGGCGGCGGAAGAACCGGTGGAACATCCCCCCAGCAAAAGCCCGGCGGCGGCGACTGCCGCCGGCCAAAACATTAGCAACGATTTCATGGGTTAGTGTTGGTCTAGTTCCCCCGCACTGTCAACCATCAGCAAAGTACAAGCCTCCCCGCACGGCGGGGAAAGGGAGGCGGATCAAGCCTGGTCCGGGCGAAGCCTCAAATTATGCACACAGACTGACAAAAGATGGTTAGCGATTAATGGAAATGAGCGCACTGTATAAACAGTTCATATGCACGAAGTGGCGATCATGGAAGAGGCGGTGCGGACTGCCTTGGAAACGGCAAAAACCGCCGGTGCCGCCCGGGTGCTGGCGTTGCATCTGCGCGTGGGCACCCTGAGCGGGGTGGTTCCCGATGCGTTGCGGTTCGCCTTCGACGTGGTGTGCCGCGGCACGCTCGCCGAGGGCGCCCGCTTGACGGTGGAAACGGTGCCAGCCACCGGCTGGTGCCCGGACTGCCGCGCGGAGTATGGCTGTGAACATTTTTTCAGCGAATGCCCCCGCTGCGAAAATTTAAACGGCGAATTACAAAGGGGACGCGAACTGGAAATCAGTTCCGTGGAGATCGGTTGATATGTGCAAAGAATGTGGATGTGGACTGGGTGGAAAGATCACCATTGGCGGCCATGAGCATGAATCGGAACATGGCCACGGCCATCAACACAGACATGGTCATGAGCACGGGCAGCATCATCACGGGACGCAGACAGTGTCCCTCCAGCGTTCCCTGCTGGAGAAAAACAGCCGGGGGGCGGAGCAAAACCGGGGCTACTTTCGCGACAAAAAACTGCTGGTGCTCAACGTGGTTTCCTCACCCGGTTCCGGCAAAACCACCTTCATTCGGGAAACGGCCGTGAATTTGGCCGGACGTCTCCGCGTGGGCGTTATTGTAGGGGATCTCGCCACCGATAACGACGCGGCGCGGCTTCGCACCGCCGGCATTCCCGTGGTCCAAATTACGACGGGCACGGTGTGTCACCTGGATGCGGAAATGATTTCCCGGGCCGCGGCCGAGATCGACCTGGACCGCGTGGACGTGCTGGTGATTGAAAATGTGGGCAATCTGGTTTGCCCGGCGGATTACGATCTGGGCGAAGATTTGCGGGTGGTGCTACTTTCGGTCACGGAAGGCGAGGACAAACCACTCAAGTATCCCCCGATGTTCCATTCCGCCAATGTTGCGGTCATTACCAAAAGCGACATGGCTGCGGCGGCGGGTTTCGACCGAACCGTGGCCCTGGCCAATTTGGGAAGGGCCAGCCACCATGCAACCATTTTTGAATTATCCTCCAAGACCGGCGCGGGCATGGCCGTCTGGCTGGATTACCTAACAGCGGCCTTGGAAAAAAAGCGCCGGGCACCCGCCGGCAAAAACGTGGCCATCCACGTTTGAGGCAGCGGGCGCATCAACTGGCCAAGCAACCGCCTTGGCAAGCCACCCCGGCCGGTTTAGGATGCCGACCATTAAGATTACTTTAACCATCGTCACCATCCTAAGTCTGGTGTTAGTTCTGGCCAGTCAGACCTTTGCCGGTTCCGAACTGACCGACGCGGAAGCGACCCGCTTGCAATTGCCCCAAGTCGGCGACTACCGGCTCCGGGTGCTCACCCCGGAGTGGCTCGAACTCACACTCATCACCACGCGTCCCGCAGCTGGCCCGGGGGATGGGGTGTGGGATTTTGTTGGAACCAATGGCACGCCCAGAATGCCCGCTTCCAGCGCCTTCCAAGTGCGGGCCGGGGACCAGGAAATTTCGGTGGTGGAGGTGGGTTTTAAACGCCGCGCGGTGTATGCACCACTCGCTCCCCGGGACCTGCGGCTGGGCAACTGGCTGTATCTGCGGCTGACCCATCCCCTGCCCGCCGGCGTTCCCGTGCAGGTGACTAACCCCGACGGACAACTCTGGGACCAGTCCATCCGCTTCCTAGCGGACACGGACCCGCTCCGGTGGAGTCCGGCCATTCACATCAATCAAACCGGCTATGTGCCGCAATTCCCCAAAATCGCGATGGTGGGGTATTATCTGGGCAGCCGGGGCGAACTGGTCTGGCCGGGGGAAAAGACCTTTCAAGTCATCGCATCGGACACGGGCAGAGCGGTGCTGAGCGGCCAGTTGCAGGCCCGGCCGGACCGGGGCTTCACCATCCGGCCAACGCCATACCAAAAAGTCTGGTCGGCGGATTTTAGCTCGGTGACCAACACCGGACACTATCGCCTGGTCGTGCCGGGACTGGGGGCCTCGGAGGAGTTTGCGATTAACGAAGGCGCGGCGGCGAATTGGGCGCGCACCGTGGCACTGGGATTATACCATCAGCGGTGCGGCACCGCCTTGGAACTGCCGTTCACCCGGTTTACGCATGGGGTTTGCCACACCAATCCAGCAATGGTACCCACCCCGGACTTCCCCGCGGTGGAACACATCCTGGCCGGGTTGACCTGGGACGCGAAGAAGAATCCCCGCCACACCGCCCCCCTGCTCAAGGGGGTGGCGGCCAGCTTGTATCCATTTGTGAATCCGGGTCCGTTGGAGGTGGCGGGCGGGCATCACGACGCGGGGGATTACAGCAAATATACCATTGATAGCGCGGAGATGATTCACTTCCTGGTGTTCGCGGTGGATAACTTTCCCGGCGCGTCCGTACTGGACAACCTGGGCTTGCCGGAGAGCGGCGATGGCCGAAGCGACCTGCTGCAGGAAGCGAAATGGGAGGCGGATTATCTGGCAAAATTGCAAGATGCGGACGGCGGATTCTATTTCATGGTGTATCCCCGCAACCGGAAATACGAGGACAACGTGCCGCCGGACCAGGGAGATCCGCAGGTAGTTTATCCGAAAAACACCTCCGCCACGGCGGCGGCGGTGGCGGCACTGGCGCAATTGGGGTCCTCGCCCACTTTCCGGCGGGAATTTCCCGAAGCCGCGGCCAACTATGAACGCACGGCATTGCGGGGCTGGCAGTTTTTACAACGGGCCATCGCCGCCCATGGCCGGGACGGGGCCTACCAGAAAATCACCCATTACGGGGACATGTTCATCCACGATGATGAGCTGGCGTGGGCGGCCACCGAATTGTTCCTGGCCACTGGCGATCCCAATTACGAACAGGATTTGCAGGCGCATTTTGATCCGGCGGACCCCAAAACCCGGCATTGGTCCTGGGACCGGATGTTTGAGGGTTATGGGTGCGCGATACGCAGTTATGCCTTCGCGGCCCGGAGCGGCCGGTTGCCGGCCAGCCGGCTGGACAGGTCTTATCTGGCGCGGTGCGAGGAGGAAATCAAAGAGTGTGCCGCGGACGAGTGCAAGTACTCGGAGGAGTGCGCTTACGGGACGAGTTTTCCGGAAGCGTCGAAGCGCTTCATGTCAGCCGGCTGGTATTTTTCCAGCAGCCACGCCTTTGATCTGGCCGTGGGCTGGGAGCTGGACCATCGACCGGAATGGCTGCGGGCCATCCTGGCCAATGTGAATTACGAACTCGGCAACAATCCGGTGAATGTGTGTTACGTCACCGGCCTGGGCCACCATCCGCAACGGGAACTGGTCAGCCAGTTCGCACTGAACAGCCGCCGCCGCCTGCCGCCCACCGGCTTGCTGGTTGGAGACGTCGTGGATGGCTTTCAATATCTCAATAACTATGGCCGGCAATTGGGGTCCGTGACGTTTCCCTCCGACGGGCTCAAGCAGGCACCCTATCCGCTGTACGACCGCTGGGGGGAAAGTTTCAACACCAAGACCGAGGCTGTGGTGGTGGACCAGACGCGAACCCTGGCCACGATGGTGTTCTTAATGACGCAAACATCCCTGACCAATCAAACCTGGCGCTGCGCTCCCGCGAACATTCTGGGGGTGCCGGCCCATGCAACCACCGGCATGCCGCTCCGGCTAAGCCTGACGGTCCCAGGAATGGATTTGAGCCAAGCCAGCGTGGTCTGGGAGGCTGTGGGCCAGGAGCCCCGCGTGGGCGCAACCTGGATCTGGCAAGCCAGCGGGCCCGTCCCCAACTGGGTGGAAGCGGAAGCCGCCTGGCCGGATGGCCGCCGCGCCTTTGCGACCTGCGAATGCAACGGGCAATAAATTGAACCCGATGCAACCGCTGCCCCGCTCCTTTTACAACCGCGACACCATCGTGGTCGCCCGGGAGTTGCTGGGCAAACATCTGGTGCGGGTCACTTCGGAGGGAAATCGCATGGGACGCATTGTGGAGGTGGAGGCGTATCTTGGGCCCCATGACCTGGCGGCTCATTCCTCCAAGGGCCTGACCGAACGCACCCGGATCATGTTCGGTCCGCCGGGGTACAGTTACGTTTACCTGATATACGGCATTCATCACTGCCTGAACGTCGTGACTGAACCGGCCGGCCATGGGGCGGCGGTTTTACTGCGCGCGCTGGAACCGTTGGCCGGCCTGTCCGGGCGCACCAGCGGACCGGGACTGCTCTGCCGGGCCCTGGGCATTGACCGGCAATGGAATGGCCACGACCTGCTGAGCGACGACTTTTTCATCACCGATCCGGGCGCGGCAGCGGTGAGGATTGTCGCGCGGCCCCGGATTGGGGTGGACTACGCCCGGCACTGGGCCCGGCGCAAGCTGCGATTCTACGAGCGGGGCAATCCGTTTGTATCGCGGCCGTGAATCAACGGGCGGTTTTTTTTGCGACCAATGAAGGTGAGGTATTGCCAGACACCGCCGTAAGCGTGGTCCACCCGGTCGAGTTGCGGGGCGAATTGCGCCTGCAACAACGGGCGCAACTGGGCGTTCATGCGCACATGGTTGACCCCCATCCAGCGTTCAAACGCTGGAAAGCGGGTGGCATGAAAATCAACCACGGCCAGGTAACCGCCCGGAGCCAGGTCCGCCGCCGCCGCCTGAATGGCCGTTTCAAAACCCGGGTTGAACATGGAGAGCGCGTAGGAGAAGAGAATGAGATCGTACCCCGCCAAATCTCCGAGCGGCGCATCATACGCCCGGTGCAGGAAGCCGACACGCGAGCCGTAATGAGCGGTTTTCCGTCGCGCAACCGCGAGCATTTGCTCGGAGAGATCGAGGCCGGTAATCGCAGCCTGCGGAAACCGCTGGCAAAGGCTCGCCAGATTTTTGCCGGTGCCACACCCCACTTCCAAAATCCGCACGGGCTTGGTCAAGGCGGCGATATCCACCAATATGGCGGTGCGTCCGAATAAGAAAGTCCAGCGCGTCGCATCATAAATGCGCGCATGCAACCGGTAGTATTTTTCAATGGGCGTGAGTTTCGCCGCCGGTGCGGGTCTGTTGGCACCCGTGCTCATAGAACTTCAGCAAAATGCAGGCTGCCGTAAGTGCCCACCCGGTCGGTGAGATGCATCGGCTCGGTGATTTTGGGGAAGAAGCGCAGGCGCTTCAGCACGGTGGGCGGGACAAAACTCAGGTCCAGTCCGGCGGAACGCATGAGGATTTTGGTGCCGGGACGGCTGTTGGCCAGGATGAGTTCCCACTCTTCCAAGAGTGCGGCGGCATCGTGCCAGGCCAGCCAGTCCTGATGGTCCAGCAACACATAATGACTGTAGGTTCCGGGATGCTGCTGGAGAAACTGGCTTAACGTGCTGGTGTGCGTCTGGATGCGCCCGCTGCGCTCTTGCAGCGTCGCAAAATGGGACCGGCGCAGATAATTCGGGCAGCAATCCATGGTGTAGGAACCGGTGATGTACACCCGCCAGAAATAATTGTCGGTGGCGGGCAGTTCCGTCATGACATGACGGAGTTTGTCCTTGATGTAACTTTCCAAGCCGCCGGGATAGGAGTCCTCAATCAGTTTTATCTGCGGTCCCGGAACGCCAAGCAAGGTCATGACCATGCGCTGGCGGATGAGCCAGTTGCTGAGATTGCCCCAGATTTTGGGTTCCAACAGGGCGTAAATCTCCTTCTGTTCCTCCCGGGTCTTGGCATCCAGCAGGCACATTGCGAAATTTTTGATGTTGGGTTTGGCCTTGAAGAGGACGCCCCCCAGCAGCCAGGCGGCCGCGCCGGAGGTACCGTGATAATAGAAAGATTTCTTGATGCCACCTGGGTTGAAAAAGTGCAGGTGGCCGTCCCAAAATTTGCGGGCGAACTCGGGCAGATCCTTTTTTAGCGATTTGTAAATGGCCGCGTTGTCGCTGTGGGAGCCGATGCCGAAGAACTCAAAGAAGTCCATAAATTTGCCCCGGCGCAGGAGGGCCAGCTTGAGTTCCAACAGCGCGTTTTGACGGAAATTGACATCGACGGTATGAATTTCGGCCGGGCCGTCGAGCAGGTAATCCAGCGCGTTGCAACCGGCGCTAGTAATCATCACCACCTTGCTGCTGGCATCCAACTGCATCAACTGGCGGTCCAGGCGGGGATCCTCCCAGCAGGTATTATAAATGAGCTGGCTGCCGTGGACATGGTGAAACACCAGGTCGCTGGTGGCTTTCAGAAATTTCCGGGCAAGGTCACCCTTGCCGCTGTCGGGAGTGGGTTTGGCCGTCATGGGAATTTATTGGGAACTGACCGTCCGCACCATCAGCGGAAACCGGGTTGAAACATTCATGATTAACATTTGGTGGCTTATGACTGCCAGATTTGCGGATGAGGCTACAGGAGATTTTTGTTACATTCTGGAAACAGTCCAGCCCGTCCTCCGGGAACTTAAAAGTCGGGAGTTAAAGATAGGGATGTTCGTTTGGCGGTATTTACGGCACAATAACCGGGTTGCCATTATATCATGCATATTAAGTCCGCCGATTTTGATCTGAGCGCTCCCGATCTGGAGATGTGTCCACCGGAGAGCCTGCCGGAATTTGCCTTCATTGGGCGTTCCAACGTGGGTAAATCCTCGCTGCTGAACCTGCTCTCGGGCAAAAAGGACCTGGCGCGGGTCAGCATCACGCCCGGGTTCACCAAGTTGATCAATTTTTTCATCATCAATAACGAATGGTATCTGGTGGATCTGCCGGGCTACGGCTTCGCGAAAGTGGCCCGGGAGAACAGCGCCAAATTCAATGACGCGGTGACCAATTACATCGCGCACCGGCCGAGCCTGGCCTGTGTGTTCGTGCTGATTGACGGACGCCATGAACCCCAGGGAATTGATTTGGAATTCGTCAAATGGCTGGGGGATCGTTCCACCCGGTTTGTGCTGGTTTTCACGAAATCAGACAAGACCAAGCCCACGCAATTAAAAGCCAACATGGAGCTGTTTCGCACGCAGATGGCGTTGTGGTGGGAGGATGTGCCGGAGATGTTCACCACCTCGGCCGTCACCGGCCAGGGCCGGAATGAATTGCTGGGTTACGTGGAGCGGACGCTGGCCAAGGGCTGGGAGGCCTCGGAGTTGGAATTGGAAGCCGACGAAACGGAGGCCGCGCCGGAGGAGGCCGAGGAGTGAACCGATGACGCTCACGGACCTGGGTTGGAACGAAGGGTTTGCCGCGAATTTCGCCCCCTATCAAGCCAAGGGCTGGCAACCGGGCCGGTTGGTGCGGGGGAACCGCATCACTTACGGGGTTTTGGTGGCGGGGGCGGACGATTTAATCGAAGTGGAGGCGACCTTAAGCGGCAAGGTATTTCACCAAGCGGAGGCCAATTCAGACCTGCCAGCGGTGGGTGACTGGGTGGCGCTGGCAGTGGATGCCACCGGCAAAGCCGCCACCATTCAAGCCTGCCTGCCACGGCAAAGCTGCCTGTCCCGCCGGGCGGTGGGTGACAGTGAACGGGAACAGGTGATCGCGGCCAATATCTCCACGGTGATCGTGGTGACGGATGCGGGCGCGGACTTCAACGTGCGGCGCCTGGAACGTTTTTTCAGCATCATCGCGCGCAGCGGCGCCAAGGCCGTGGTGCTGCTGAACAAGGCGGATCTTTTTTCCGACACCAAAAACCTGCGGGCTGCGCGGACGGTTGCCAAATTGCAGACCGCCGCCGATGTCCACGTGACCAGCGCCAAAACCCGCAAAGGCCTGGCGCTCATCAAGGGTTACCTGGCGCCCGGGCAGACGATCGCTTTCATCGGCTCCAGCGGCGTGGGCAAATCCGCGATCATCAACCGCCTCTTGGGAGATGACAGCCAGTGGACGGGCTCGGTGAACGAGATCACCGGCAAAGGCCGGCATACGACGACCGCGCGCGAACTCATGTTGCTGCCCGGCGGCGGCATGATTATTGACAATCCCGGCATCAAGGAAGTCCAGATGTGGACGGATGAACGGACGTTGCGCGAAAGTTTTTCCGACATCGCCAGGCTGGCGGCCGGGTGCGAATTCGCTGATTGCAAACACGGCACCGACGCCGGTTGCGCCCTGCGAGCCGCACTGGCCAAAGGCACGCTTAGCCCGGAGCGTTTGCAGGCGTATCTGGACATGGACGCGGAAATAAAACAATTGGAAACCCGGCGCCAGGAGCGCAAAGCGATTTTGGAGCGGCAGGGCAAGCTCAAGCAACGGGAGAAATCCAAGGAATGGGTCCAGTTTGGCGGCGAGCGGGAGGATGAATATAAAAATGCGGGCAAATGAGGGATTAATTCCGCTTACCGCGCCCGGTCCGGCGGATAGCCTGGTTCGCAAAATTAAATTTGACACTCACCGCCCCATGCATCATTTTATCCGCATTCGTTGATACAACGAATCTCATGCAGAGTGGCAGAGGGACTGGCCCGATGAAGCCACGGCAACCGGTTAAGACTTCGGTTTTAACGCAGGTGCCAAATCCAGCCTGAATGCGGGTGCGTTCGGGAAAAATGAGAAGAGCACGCATATTTTGTAGGCCCCTTCTCACTCATGAGTCGGGGCCTTTTTTGTTGGCCCCGCGTCAAAAACCAGCCGGCAAACCCCGGCTGAAGCTGAGAAATAAATATTATGGAAAAGCACGATGGTTTCATGAAGGCCTTGAAATGCCGCGAGTGCGGCCGGGAATATCCGCTCACCGCGACCCATGTTTGCGAGTACGACTTCGGTCCGCTCGAGGTGGCCTATGATTACGACCGCATCAAAAAGTCGCTCACGCGCGCAGCCATCGAATCGCGGCCCAAAACCATGTGGCGTTACCGGGAGCTCCTGCCGGTGGCCAAGGATCCGACCGTGGGGGTGCAGGTGGGTTACACGCCGTTGATCAAGGCTGACCGCCTGGCCAAGCGATTGGGCATCCGGGAGTTGTGGATCAAGAATGACGCCGTCAATTATCCGACGCTCTCCTTCAAAGACCGCGTGGTAAGCGTGGCCCTGAGCCGGGCGCGCGAACTGGGCTTCGAAACCGTGGCGTGCGCCTCGACGGGCAATCTGGCCAATTCCGTGGCGGCCAACGCTGCCAGCGTGGGTCTGAAATCCTACGTGTTCATCCCGTCGGATTTGGAGCAGGGCAAGATTTTGAATTCGCTGGTTTACGGGGCCAACGTGATTGCCATCAAAGGTCATTACGACGAGGTGAACCGCTTGTGCGCGGAGATCGCGGGCAAGTTTGGCTGGGCCTTCGTGAACGTCAATATGCGGCCCTATTACGCCGAAGGCTCCAAGAGCATGGCGTATGAAATTGCCGAGCAACTGGGCTGGCGCCTGCCGCAGCACACCATCATCCCGATGGCCTCCGGCTCGCTCCTGACCAAAATCCACAAGGGCTATCAGGAATTTGTGAAGCTCGGCCTGGTAAACGAGAGTGAAGTACACGTCCACGGCGCCCAGGCGACCGGTTGCTCGCCCATTTCCACAGCCCAAAAAGCCGGGCTGGATTTCTTCAAGCCCGTCAAGCCGGACACGATTGCCAAGTCACTGGCCATCGGCACCCCGGCCGACGGTTTTTATGCGCTCAAAGTGATGCGTGAAACCGCCGGGGCTTCCGAGGATGTGACGGATGATGAAATCCGCGATGCGATCAAGCTGCTGGCCGAGACCGAGGGCATTTTTGCCGAGACCGCCGGCGGCGTGACCGTGGGGGTGGCGAAGAAGTTGATTGCCTCCGGCAAAATTGCGCGCGATTCCTCGGCCGTGATTTGCGTGACCGGCAACGGTTTGAAAACGCTGGATGCCGTGCAGGGTCATTGTGGCAAGCCGCGCGAGATTAAACCCAGCCTGCGCGAGTTTGAGGCCCTGCTGTCGCAGGAGGAAAAGGTGGGGGTTTAATCGCCCTAACCAGCCTGTTGGCGCAGCGAAAACGCTTGCGGTAACATTCCAATGAACTCAAGATAAATTTATGCCAAAAAACGTTCGCATCCCCACGCCGCTCCGCAAGTTGACCAACAACGAGGAGCTCATTGAGGTTAACGCCGCCACCATCGGCGATGCCATCATCGAATTGCAGACCCGTTTCCCGGGCATCCAGGAACGGCTCGTGGATGAAAAAGGCGAGGTCCGCCGCTTCGTCAATGTCTACGTGAACGAGGAGGACATCCGCTTCCTGCAAAACCGCGCCACACCCCTGAAGGACGGCGACGAAATCAGCATCATCCCGGCCATCGCCGGCGGCTAGAAATCGCCAACCAGATAAAATTATGGCCAAAGCCCCGACCATCAAAAAAACCAAAGCCAAAGCCAAGGCCGCGCCCACCACCGGTCTGTCCCCAAACCGTCAACGTCTATGGCTGATGTACCCGCCGAAGCTGATTAAAGAACCGCTCATTTGGAAACTGGGCCATAAATTTAATGTGGTTACCAATATCCGCCAGGCAAGTGTTACTGATGAAATTGGTGTGGTCTGCCTCGAACTGGATGGCAAGCGGGATGACGTGCAGGCCGCGGTGGAATGGCTCGAAAAAACGGGTGTGAATGTGGAACCGGTGGAAATGAGCGCGATTGCCGGCTAAGCCCCCCCAAGACGCCAGACCCTGGACCCGGGACCCCATTTTAATGACTGTTCTCCTGAATGAGGGTCTGGGCATGCTCGCGTAATTCCGCGTCCACATTGGGTTTCAACAACGGCTCCAGGGTCTGGCGGGCCGCCTCGGAGGCACCGGTGCGAAATTGGAATTGGGCGAGAGTAAAGAGATAGGAGTCATTTTCCGGCTCCAGCTGAATGGCCCATTGCAACTGCTTTTCGGCGTCCTCCGGATCGTTACCCTGAACCATCTCAAAAAAGCCCAGCAGTTCATGCGCCGGCGCGTACTGGGGCATGAGACTGAGAGATTTCTGCAAATCATTATACACCTCCGCGGCCGTGTCGCCCTTGATGGGCCCGTACTTGTCCCCCTCGGCCGTCTGCCGGTATCGTTCCCGGGCGTAAATAAAATAAGCCAGAAAGCTTTTCGATCCGCGTTGCAGGGCGGCGGTTAATTCCGGCAGGACTTCCGCCGAATTCTCCGCCTGGGCGGCCACCATCCCTTTGCCCTCATAAGGCAGCGGACTGGCCGGCGCCAGTTTTAGCGCGGCGTCAAAAAATGCGCCGGCGGCGTCCAGCCGGTCGATCCGCAGCAACTCATCGCCCAGCCGGAAATAAATTTCCACCGGGGTCACGGGGCGGGTCGTGAAACTGACGGGCGCGCCAAGGCTGCCAGCCACCCGCAGTTGGAGGGGCGGAAACACTCCATCGGCCAGATAGCGCCGGAGTTGCGCCTCCATGCCCGGCAGGCTGATGCGCAGGGCATTCGTGAAGGCCTCCTCGGCATTCTCGCCCTGCCGGAGCCGCACCGTGTACTGACCAAAGCGCGCGCGGAGCGCCGGCTGGTCGCCCGCCGCCAGAAATTCCGCGAGCAGCCAGGATTCCGCGTAAAAAATCCCCTGGCGGCTGCTTTCATTGTATTGCGGCGAGTCATGCTTCACGGCGAACAACTCAGAAAGCGGCATGAGTGGCGTCTGTTGCAACAACTCAAGATGATGCGGAATGGGGCCGGCGATGGTCACGGCGCCCTCCCTGGTGGTGAAGGTGGAGTAAACCTCAGCCATGCCCTCCTGCAACCAGACCGGCCAGAAGCGGGAGTTGTGGCGGAATAATAAATGGGTGTATTCGTGAAAGATCACCGCCATGTCATTGTCCCCGGCGTCCGCCTCGGGCAGCGACAGCACAATGAGATTCTCATCCGAGCCGCGCATGAAGAAGGCGGCCAGATTCGCCGGCTGTCCTTCATACAACGGCAGGAATGGGGTCAGGCTCGCGTGGTCCGGAAACGCCATCACTGCAATCGGTGGCGAATCGATGGCCTGGGTTCCGGCCAGCTGGCCATAGGCCTTGCAAAACTGTTCCAACCGCCCGGCCAGTTTGAAAACGGCTTGCGGCGTGCCGCAACTGTAGATGTGAAAATGCGCGGTGCGCGTTTCAAACCACCGTTGCTGCACGAGGGAAAAATCGGGAACCTGCGCCGACGTCCGGACCACGAGCATGCCGAGCACACCCAGCCATGGCCATGCCCGGCAAGACCGTTTGGTGACGAAAGCCATGGTCATTAAAATGGTTTTGAATAGGACAACCCCGGCAAATTAGTCCACCGGCAGGCTGCCGTCAATCGGACGCAACATGCCCACGGCAAGCTTGTGCTTGTCGGTCTAGTTCAAGGCCCCGTTAAAAAGGACGCAACTTCGCAAGAATTTATGTGTTTGATTCCTAAATGAGCAGCGCCAGTTCAAAAAAAGATTTATGGTTCTTCGGCTTCATATTTCTCACGATGACAATCTGCTTGTGCACGATGTTTTCCGTGACCCGCATATCTCTTCGTCCGAATGACAAAACCAGGTGCTTCATGAACATCGAAGCCATCGAAGGCGCTAAAGCCGTTTGGAAGCTGGAAAACAAAAAAGGAGATCACGATGTGGCGACCGCGGAGGATTTGGTTGTCCATTTGAAAAACGGCGTTTTACCCGCCTGCCCAAACGGCGGCACCTATTCGATCAACGCCAACGACACTCGGGCCACCTGCTCAGTTCATGCGCCAGCGCCCACCAAACAATAAATTCAGGACTGAGATGCCAAACGAGCTCCACTCATTCCGCGATCTGCGAGTTGCCCCCCAAGCCCGCGATTGAATCTTGGAGTTTGAAGTTTCCTCGCTGTCAGGGCGCTTTTTGTTTTGGCAAGCCTCCCAATCACCGCTTAACTATCCGGGATGCAAGCTGTCATTGATTATCTGAAGGCCGGCCAGGACCGGTTTATTGCGGAGCTCGGGGATTACCTGCGCTTTGCGAGCGTGTCCGCCCAGTCCCAGCACAAGCCCGACCTCGCCGCCTGCGCGGACTGGCTGGCGGCCCATTGCCGGCAGATTGGGCTGACCGCCGAGGTGCGGGCGACCGCCGGACATCCGATCGTGGTGGCCAAAACGCCCCGCGATCCCCGGTCCAAAAAACCGCACTTCATGGTTTATGGCCACTATGATGTGCAGCCCGTTGAACCCCTTGCCCTGTGGGAGACCCCGCCGTTTGAACCGGTGATCAAAGGACGCTCAATTTACGCCCGCGGCAGCACGGACAACAAAGGCCAGAACTTTGCCCATCTGAAAGCCGTCGAAGCTTACTTGAAAACCGGCACTCCCCTGCCCTGCGATCTGACCTTCGTCATTGAAGGCGAGGAGGAGGTGGGCAGCGCGAATCTGGATAAATTTCTCCAGGCCAACCGCAAGGAACTTCAGTGCGCCGCCGTGGTCATCTCGGACACCGGCATGCCCAGCCCGAAACATCCCGCCCTCACCTATGCCCTGCGCGGAATCATCGCTTTTGAAATTAAATTGCACGGTCCCGCTCGCGACCTCCACTCGGGCGTTTTTGGCGGCGCGGTGGAAAATCCCGCCATGGCACTCAGCCAGTTGCTCGCCCGGTTGCGCGACAAAAATGGGCGCGTGACCATTCCCGGTTTTTACGACGGCATCGCGCCCCTGTCCAAATTTGAGCGCCAGCAAGCCGCGTTGTACCCGCTTAAGGATGCCATGCTGAAAAAACTCCTGGGCGCGCCCGAACTTTTTGGTGAAAAAGGGTTCACGCCCACCGAACAACGCAGCGCCCGCCCCACGTTTGAGATCAATGGCCTCACCAGCGGTTACCAGGGTGAAGGCAGCAAAACCATCGTGCCCGCCTGGGCCTCCGCCAAAATCACTTGCCGCCTCGTGCCTGACCAGGACCCGGCGCATGTTCGCAAAATCGTCTGCGCCCACCTCAAGAAAATTTGCCCGCCCACCGTGCGTCTGGAAATTGCGGCCGGCCATGGGGCCGAGGCGTACCTCGTCTCGCCCACCAGCCCCCATGCGCAGGCCGCGCTGCGGGCGTTGCGGTCCGCCTTTGGTTGCGCACCCATCCTGATGCGCGAAGGCGGCTCCATTCCCATCGTCAACCAGTTCAAGAAAATCCTCAAAGCCGATTCCCTCCTTTTGGGCCTCGGCTTGCCGGATGACAACGCCCACTCGCCCAATGAGAAATTCAACCTGGACTGCTTTGCCAAAGGCCAGCTCATGAGCGCCCACCTCTGGCAGGAACTGGCTTAAGCCTGCTGGCCGGTTGCGCGAACGGCAACCCATTCCGGCGCCAGTTCATGGCCCCGGTTGGCAGATTGTAGACTTGACGGGTCGAATTAAATTTTTTATTAACTTTTCAAAAGTCGCGCAATCAACCTATTTCATGAAACCAACGCTCAAAGCCTTATCCGCCAGCCTTGCCATCGCCACTGTGGCGGCCCTGTGGGCGGGCTGCGCCTCGTCGGGCTATCAAAAAGGCGAGAAAACAGCCTCGCATTTGGAAAGCACGGCCGCGGAAATTGAACTGGGTAAGGCCCGGGTGCAAATCGCCCTGGACACACTTAACGACCTCATGCAGAAGCCGTCCGAGGACTTGCGGCCGCAATACAAGGCCTTTTCCAGCGCCGTGAGTAAAGTTGCGGCCACCGCCAGGCGGGTAAACGCCAAGGCGGAAGCGATGGCGGCCGCCGGCCAGGCTTACGCGGCCAAATGGGATGAACAAATGGCCACCATCGCGAGTCCAGACATTCGCGCCCGCAGTGAGGCCCGCAAAGCCGCCGTCATGGCCAGTCTCGCCCAAGTGCAGACCGAATATCAGCAGACCAAGGCCAGCTTCAACCCGTTTTTGGCGGACCTCGAGGACATAGACAAGGCCCTAAGCCTGGATCTCACGCCAGCGGGGGTGGACAGCCTGGCGGATGAGGCCAGGAAGGCCAATGCGCAGGGCGCGGACTTGATCAAGTCGCTCGACGCGCTGACCACCGACTTCCGGGATTTGGGTGCCAAACTCTCGCCATTGACGCCCAAACCGGTGGGGACACCGGCCAATTGATTGGGCATTCCCCCTCGCGCCAGGGGAATTTTTTTCAACCAAAGGTTTGTCTTGTTTCACTCTCCCCGCTAGGTTTTGGCTTGGCGGGGCTTTTTAATCGTTATGATGAAGCTTGGGAATTCGTGGACCGTGCCCAGCCGGCTGGCTGGCGGCATATTGTTTACCAATGGATTCCTGACGTTCGGCAAAACCGCTGCGCCCGGCACGGGCAGTCTGCCACCCCTGCCCGTCGCGGAACTGATGGTTGCCCCGCCCATTTTGACTCAACCCTAAACCCCAACCCCTCATGAAACACTACCGCTCCGGCCAACTGCTGCTTCGTTCGCTATCCTTATGCCTGCTTCTATGCGGCGTCACCACGCTCCTGCTGCTGCCCGCCACCCTGCGCGCGGATGACACGAACCTCATTCAACAGACCAAAACCGCCGTCCAAAATGCCGGCGATGCCACCAAAACCGCCCTCGTGAATGCGGGGGAGGAAGCGAAAGCGGGCATGGATGATCTCAAAAACCGGGCGGTGGACAGCAGTCCCAATCAGTACAGCGCCGGTGAAATCGGGGCCTTGATCGCCATCGGCATTGTCGTGGGTGCGGTCGCCGGCATGCTGACCAATCTCAAGCCGACCTTTCTGGGCAACTTGGGACGCCTGCTCCTCGGTCTGGCGGGCGCTTTTGTTGGCGGATTCCTCCTGCGTTTCACCGGGGTCAAATTGGGCTTGGGTTCCGTCGTGCTTAACTATGACGAGGTGGTGTTCGCCTTTGGCGGGGCTATCGTGCTGCTCGGAATCGGCCGGTTGCTGGGCTTTAAATCCCGCAAGAAAGTCGTCGACCGTTAAGCATCTGTGCCCGCCAGGGGGGGCTCATTGGATTTGTCTGCTCGCGCGGACCCCTCCCTTAACGAGTTCCCGGCCCGGCCCCCGCGAAATGGTGGCCAGCGCCTGGGACGAGTCCGCTCCGGGAGGTGGCTGGTTGGCCACCCGTTCCAATTTTTCATATTTTACCGGCGCACAGTCAGGCACCGGCCAGACCTTGCCGGCGGCGTTGTATTTGGGCTGGAGGGTGACAATCAGCAGTTCCTCCCGATGGCACGCCGCCGCTTCACTGGGACATTCATCCCACTCAATCCGCGTCACCTGGTAGAGCAGTCGGATGATCCGCCGGGAAAGTCGTTCCGGATTGGCCACCCGGTAACTGCCCAAACGCCGGCGCAGGCTTTTCGCCTTGCCCACGTAGAGCACCCCCTCCCGCTCCCCGCAAAACAGGTAAACCCCCGGACGGTCCGGTACGCGGCGAAAGAAGTCGGCGCCGAACCGGTCCACCAGGGGCCGGGGCGGCGGCAATAGCCAAAGTTGTCCCGCACTCATCTTTGTAATCCCGTATAAGCGAGAATGTCGAACTAAAGGATATCCCGGCCCGGCCGGCAACTCGAGCTTTTTGAGCGTTGCCCCGCCCGACACTTCCGGATGCCCATGCGGACGCGGTGTCGGCTAAATACATGACATGCGCCCGGCGGGGGGGGGGGTGCTAGGCTCACGGGCAATTCAAGAATCATTCAGGATAATGCTCGGGCATGCCTGCTGTTGGTTGCTGAGTTGGTTGCCTGAAGCGCCAGCCACGGTTGAAACCTGCGCGCCATCCGGGCGTTGGACGGAGACGCCTCGGATAAACGTCTGAGTTGACATGAAAAAATATTAAGCTAAGTTTCAGCCAAGCCCCGAAACTTAGTAAACAGCATTGTTGCCATGACGCCGCTAGAAATTAAAAAATTAGATTCAGCCCTTTTGCAACGCCAACGGCGGACCACCCGCCCCTCGAATAATGGCTTCACCCTTATCGAGCTGCTCGTGGTAATCGCCATCATCGCTATTCTGGCGGCCATGCTGCTCCCCGCCCTGGCGCGGGCCAAGGCCAAGGCTCAAAGCATCCGTTGCGTCAACAATATGAAACAGTTGGGCATTTCCTACCGCATGTATGCGGACGATTTCAACGACCACATGGCTTACCCCAACTGGGATGGTGGCAATGATCCCAACGCCCCCCAAGGCTGGCTGTATGCCTTGAAAGCCACCGATTTACCGGCGGGTGCCCCGGCCGGCCAAATCCCCAATCCTTATGATCCGGGTTGGTGGCAGGGCAAGCAAACTCTCGCCAGCCAAACCGGTCTTTGGTACAAGTACTCCGCCAACTACGCGACTTACCTGTGCCCGGTGGACATCTCCGCCAAAAGCTTCATCACCGTTGGAGGCCGGGCCAACAAACTCTCCACCTACGTAATGGACGGTGCGGTGATTGGCTTTCCCGGAAACGGGTCCTACCCAAATCCCATGCGGACCACCGCCGTCTGGTCTCCACTCTGTTATATTATTTGGGAACCTGATGAGTTTACCGTTCCTAACGGGGCCACCTCGGAATATAATGATGGTTCCAACAAACCCGATACCACCGGGGAAGGCATCGGCCTCTTGCATAGCAATCACGGCGGCAACGCGCTGGCCATGGATGGTCACGTTGATTTCCTAACCACGATCCTGTTCAAACAATATGTGCAGGCAGGCCACCCAAAAAATTACCTGTTTTGGGATAACAACAACGCCAACGGAGAGTGAATTGACTGGTTGAAATGTTTTCGAGCGCAAAGTAGTGCTCGGTTGCTGGGATTGCGGCGGATGTTTGATTCGTCAGCCGGCCCACGAGTATCTTTCCCGGCTAAAATCCGGTTAATTTATACATAGTCTGATCGGCTTTCATTTAGAGCTTGCCCTAAATTAGGGTAGCGCCCTAACCTGCGGTATGGAATCAAGGGAAAACCGCAGAGCTTTCGTAAGAAAGCTGTTTGTGGCCAGCCAGATGGTATGGGCGGGCGACCTGCTGTCTTCCCGGGTGCTATCGGCGGAGGCGGAGCCCGCCCCGGCGGAAGCTTTGAAGTTCCTCGTTTTCGGCGACTGGGGCCGCCGGGGTGAGACCGACCAAACCGAGGTGGCCGCCCAGATGGCCATCACGGCCAAAGCCCAACCCGCCCGTTTCATCATCTCGGTGGGAGATAATTTTTACGAGGACGGCGTTACTGATGTAAAGGATCCCCAATGGCAGACATCCTTTGAAAAAGTCTATGCCGATCCCGCCTTGCAGGTTCCCTGGCATGTGATTCTGGGGAACCACGATTACCGCGGCAATTGCGACGCCCAGATCGCTTACTCCCGGACCAGCCCACGCTGGCACCTGCCGGCCCGCTATTACCGGCAAACCCACCGGCTGGATGCCACCACCACGGCTGATTTCTTCTATCTCGACACCACCCCCATGCTGGCCGAATACGCCCTGGAAGACCAAATGCAGGCCGAAATCAAATCCCAGGATGTGCCCCGCCAGATTGAATGGTTCAAAAACGCCCTGACCACCTCCACCGCGCAATGGAAAATTGTGTTTGGCCACCACCCCATTTTTTCCGGCGGCGAGCACGGCGACACCCCGGAATTAATAAAGAATATCCTGCCCATTCTCATGGAAAACCATGTGCCGGTGTATTTCAACGGCCATGACCATGACCTGCAGCATTTGGTGTGCAATGATTTAAACCTGATTTGCACGGGCGCGGGTTCCCAGGTGCGTTCCACGGAACCCACCCAGTACACCCAGTTTGCCAAGGCCGATTCCGGGTTCACCGCCATTGAATTGACCCCTGCCCGGATGTTGGTTCGGATGATTGACCATACCGGCAAGGTGCTCTACACCACCTGTATCCACCGCCCGGCCTAAGCCGGAACCATTCATTTCAACCGCAGGTGAACGCGGATGAACGCAGATGAAACCATGAGGTAGGCAAGGGTTTGACCCGATACTGATCGAGAACTATTTCGTGCGTCATTTTTTCTTGTTTTCCGCCTTTCCCCATCTGCGTTAATCTGCGTTAATCTGCGGTTAAAGTCTTTTTCAACTGAATTGTTCCGGCTAAGGTCCGGAGTGGACCTTTCCAGTCCTGCCCTGGCAACCCCTGCCCGGAGCTAAAACTTTCCCTCGAGGCTCTGCCCATATCCCGTGAGTTCCATGTAGGCTCGACCGATTTCCCGGCCGGTGGCATCACGCAGCCGGCACGCGCCCTCCCAATAACCCACCCCACCGATTTTACCCGCCAATTCCTGATCCGCCACGAGGGGTTCCACGACAAAGGTCTCCCACTGGCCGGTTTGCGGATTGAGCGCGGCCAGTTGCATTTTCGCCGGATAATCCGCGCCGGTTTTGGGACTGTGCCAGTGTTCCCGCACCGTCCACTTAAACCCGTCCGGCCCCACCTGCCGCACCACACTGTGCTGGTCCACCCACGCCACGGTGGAGTACGGATCGGTGGTTCCATCTTTGCGCCGCATGCGGTAGGCCATAATTTCCCGGCCGTCAAACAGTTGCAGACTCAACCAGTCCCACCCCACCTGGTCATTGCCCACCTGGCTGCTGCTGAATTCGTGGTCCATCCACGCCTCGCCCGTGACCGTCACGTTCGTGGTGTCCAGGGTGAGCGTGCCCGTGGCGGCCAGCCGGCTGTAGGTCAGATAATGACTGGCCGCCTGCGGGTCTGCCGCCTTGCGGGAGACGCCGTTGGTCCCGAATACCACCAGGGGTTTCTTGGGCGTAAAATTCAGTGTGAGAGCAACGTCCGCACCGATGGTGGCCTGCAGGGCAAAGACTTCCCGGGCGGGCGCTCCCGGGGCGCTTGGTAGCAGGCGGTAGGTCCAGTTGCCGTTGCGCACGTCCAGGGTGTTGGTGGCCGCCGCCGCGTCCCAACCCGCGCGATTCAGCCGCTCTTGGTAGCGGAATTCGCCAGAGTTCTTGTCCACCAGCGCCATGTGGGCCAGGTAAATCTGGTCATTGCCAAAATCCGCCGAGGCCGAGCGGTTGGTGGCGCCCGGCGCGAGCAGTGCCTTGCGGAAAAAAGTCGCCTGAAAGCCGTATTGCCCCTGGTTGGTGGCAAATAAATGACCGGTCACATACCACCATTCAATGGCAAAGTCCGGGTGGCTCCCATGGTCGCGGGGAAAGACAAACTGCCGCCCGGGCTGCGGCAGGGCGTAGCCATCAGCCGTGTGCGCGGCGGGTTCCGCCCACAGCGGGCCCGGGCCGCCCAACCCCAGCAGCCAGCCGGCCACCAGCCAGCCGACGCATTTCGTCACCGCATCCCGGCGCCGCCCGGCGCTCCCGGCGCGCGGGTCCGTGACCCGCAGCACGTTGCCTTGCCCGCCAGCGTCGCGATTAACCCTCCACGTCACCCAGCCATCGGCCGCCAGTCGCTGAGCGACTTTTTGAGGGTAGCCGTGTGGCTTCAGCCCACGGAATGCTCGTCCAAACGAGGTCTCGCGTCGCGTCGCGACGCTTGATCTCCCCCTGCTGTCCGCGACCTTGGTTTCGTTGGCAACCAAATGTGCCAGCACCGCCCGGGCCGCCAACCAGAATTTATAATTAATAAAATGATGCATGGCCGTGGTCATTCCTCCCGTTCCGCAGGCAGCCGCGTGGCCCAGCGACCGGCCAGCCAACCGGCCAGCGTGGCGCTCGCCAGCACCAGCAGGGCCAGCACCAGCAACTGCGCCCCGGGCAGGTCCGTTTGCAGCGTCCAGCCAAAGGTTTGCTTGTTAATGCGAAAGATCAGCAGCCAGCCCAGGGCCAGACTCACCAGCAAACCGGCCACCAAACCGGCCACCGCCAGCAAACCGCCCTCCAAGGCCGCGGCTGCGGACAGTTCCCGGCGGCGCAAACCCAGCGCCCGCAGCGTGGCCAGGTCATTGCGGCGTTCCCAGAGCAGGCTGCTCATCGTGAACGCCAGCCCGGCCACCGCCACAATAATGCCGATCAACTCCAGCGCATACGTGACGGCAAATGTCTGACGGAAAATGCGCAGCGCCTCGCCCCGCAAAAAGCCGCTGGTGTAAACCCCCAGCCCGGGATGCGCCAGCCGCAGTTTCGCCCGCAACGCTTCCGGATCCTCGCCCGGTTGCAGCGCCAGGATCACACTGGCCGCGAGCTGGCTGCCAAACCAGTTGGTGAACTGCCGCCGCTCAATGAGCAGCGAGCCGCGTTCATTCCCGTAGTCCGCATACACCCCGGCAATCGTCACCGGCCGGTCGCCACCGGGAATGGGCACGCGGACGACATCGCCCCGGTGCAGCCGGAAACGCTCGCAAAAACTTTCGCTGGCCAGCACCAGCTCCGCGTTGCGCGCGGCATCAAACACCGCGTCGTCCCGCGGCGCGCTCACCCAGGCCGGGTGCGAATAATCCCGGTAGAAACGCGGATCGTGCCCCACCAGCAGGGTGGACACGCCGTTAATAAAGATCTCCCCGCCCTGAATGACGTTGGCCTGCTTGACCGCCGGATCCGCCGCGATGCTTTGCCAGGTGGCGGGCACGATCCGGTTGATGGTGGAAGCAGTTTGGTCACCATCACTGGTGGCATACACATCCGCCTGAAAGGTGCGGGCGATCCAGCCGCGCATCGTCAGATCAAAGCTGCTCACCAGAATGGCCATGCCCGCCGTCATGCCCACCGCGCACACCAGCCCGGCCACGGCCAGCCGGTGCCGTCCGCCCGGCGCCCGCAAATGGCTGCACGCCAGCCGCAGCGGGACGGATTCAATTTTCAACCATTGTATCAGCCGCCCCAAGCCGGAGAGAATCTGGCCCGCAAACACCCCGGCGCCAAAAATCCAGCATAAGGCGGCGGCATAGGCCGCCACGGGCAGCCGGCCCCCGCCGTCCATCCGCACGGGTGGCAACGTCGTCAGCAGTCCGCCCGCCACCAGCAGCGCCAGACCGAAACCGGGATGGTTCAGCCACCGGCCCCCGGGGTCACTCGCACTTCCCGCGCGCGCCGCGATTTGCGCGGGCGGCGTGTTGGCCGCCAGGCGCGCCGGCCGCCACCCGGCCAGCGTGCTCGCCGCCACCGCGACCGTCAACGCCAGCAACGCTTCCTTGAAATCAAACGCCGCCGCCTCCACCGCCCGGCCGAAATAAAGGGCATGCATTGTGCGCCCCACGGTTTGGACGGCCAGTTGCGCGCCGAGCCAGCCCAGCGCCAGCCCGAGCAGGCCGCCCGCCAGTCCCACCACGGCCGCTTCCACCAGCCACGCGCCTTGAATCTGCCCCGAGGTGACCCCCAGCGAACGTAGAATGGCAATCTCGCTCCGCCGGCGCACCACCGCCCCTTGCAACCCCTGAAAGACGAGGTACAATCCCACGAGCAAAGCCAGCAGCGAAAGAATGGTCAGGTTCAGCCGGAAGGCCCGGGTCATGGTCAGGCCCGCGTCCCGCCGGGCGGCGGAGGAACTCACGACCCAGCGGGGTGCCGTGGGTGAATTGGCCGCCTCCAGTTGCGCCTTGATCCGTGCCCAGCGCTCCGCGCGATGCGGGCCCGCCTCCAGCACGAATTCAATGCGGTCCAACTGGCCGGTCTTGTCGGTCAACGCTTGCAAATCCGGCAGGTCCATGATGAGGAGGCTCGCCGGCGCGGCCGGCCGGCCCGGGGGCGTCGGAATCACCCCCGCCACCCGCAACTCTGCCGGGCGGTCATTGATGACCAGCGACAGTATGGAACCGTTGGTCAACCCGTCCCGCCGCGCGAGGGCGGCGCTAATGTAAACGTCCGCCGCACTTTGATCGCCGATCCGCCGCCCGGCCCCGCCGGGTGTCCCCGCCAGACCGCCACCGCTCCCATAGGCCTGGCCGGCGAGATTGACCAGGGCCGGCAGGTCCAGGCCGAGAATTTGCAGGGTGGGCCGGGCGCCAATTCCCTCCGTGTCCGCCCGGCGCGGCGGCACGGCGCTGGTTTCCAGCACCGGGACCAGATTGACCGGGGTGTTGCCCAGCAGTTGCCGTAAATCCAGCAGCACGGAAGTCGGGAGCGTGCCAACGGGAGCCGTGATCAGCCCGTCGCTCTCGGCGGTGATCAGATCGGTAAAGTTTTCAAAACCCGCCACCGCCGCCTGGTTGGCCAGTCGGATGGAGAAAAACGCCGCCACCCCCAGCGCCAGGATCAGCAACAAAAGCCCGGAGGAAACGGGTGCCATCCGCCAGTGCCGCCAGGCAAAGCGCGTCCAGAGAATCCGCAACACTGGGGGTCGGGCCGCCATGCTCAATCGGCATCCTTGTCCCGGACCCCCGCAATCAGGCCGTCGCGCAAATGAATTTCGCGGTGGCAAATGTGCGTCGCCGCGCCACTGTGGGTCACCAACAGCAGCGCCGTGCCGGTTTCATCCGAAAGCTCCCGGAGCAGTTCCAGGATGATCGCCCCGTTGCGGGAATCCAGATTGCCGGTCGGTTCGTCCGCCAGCAGCACTGCTGGCCGGTGCGCTAGCGCGCGGGCGATGGCCACCCGTTGCATCTCGCCGCCGGAAAGCTCCCCGGGCAGGGCCTGCGCCCGCCCCAACACCCCCACCCGCTTGAGGAGCGCATGCACCCGCTCCGCCCGCTCCGCTGGCGCCACCCCGTTTAATTGCAAGGGCAGCTCCACATTCTCCGCCGCCGTCAGCGTCGGCAGCAGGTGGAAAAATTGAAAGATCGTGCCGATATCCCGCCGCCGCACTTCTGTCAGGCCGTCCCCATCCAGCGCCTCCAACGCCCGGTTCTTGAAACGAATGCTGCCCCCGTCCGCGCGGTCCACGCCGCCCAAACAGTTGAGGAGTGTCGATTTACCGCTGCCCGAGGGCCCCGTCAGGGCCAGGCGCTCGCCCGCATGCAGCTCCAGCGACACCCCGCGCAACACCGGCCGGCCCGCATAGGATTTCGTCACATCCAGTGCGGTGAGCACCAGTTCCGACCGGTCCGCGCGTTGACTGCTTGTTTCCGTCTTGGTCAAAGGTTCCATTTACAATCCCACCATTATCCAACAATTTCGCCAGAACTCAAATGCTGCCATCACATTATTTTGCGGGTGTATCCTGGCATTGCCCCGGCCGCGCGGGTGGCCACAAGGTGGGACCGGCTTCCAGCCGGTCTCGGGCGAGCGCGCCCGTGCGAGCCTGCCTATTCCCTGGAAATGGTTCCTTTGACACCAGCCTTCCCCTGTTTGGGGGCAGTTCCGGGATGCGCCCCCTCCCGGCCCCCCCCCCTTAAATACATGCTGGCCAATTTATGGTAATTGTATTACCGTCCCCCCTAACCTATGAATTGAGGTGGGCGCTGCTGGCCAAAGCGACACCCTGATTTGCGGTGTATAATAAAATGGAAATACGACTGGCAATTATTGACGACGACGCGGATTTTCTCGCGGCCTTTGCGGATTACACCGAACAGGTGCTTGGCTTCTCGCGACCGGTCGGCTTTCAAGATCCCAAAGCCGCCCTGCGGGGCATGGATCGCGCGGTCTATGACATCGTGCTCGTGGACTTGCTGCTCGGCCGCTCCTCCGGCTGCGAACTGATCCGGGAAATCAAAACCAAACATCCCAAAACGCACATCATCGTGCTGTCCGGCCATTCCGAGGACGCCCTCATCAACAGCGCCCTCTCCAACGGGGCCGAGGGCTATCTGCTCAAGACCCAGTCCATCCGCGAAATTCTCAAGGCCTTGGAAGGCTATGTCGCCGGCGGTCTGGCCATGGAAACCAACGTGATGAAAAAAATCATCCGCCGGTTTCAAGACGCCCGCACCCAGGACAAATCCATCGACACCCTCACCAAGAAGGAACGCATCATTTTGGGCCACCTGGCCCTGGGCAAATCCTACAAGGAAATTGCCGACGAGTTGCAGCGCAGCCCGCAAACCGTGTACAGCCACTCCAAGCGCATGTACAAAAAACTCGGTGTGAAATCCAAGACCGAGGCCGTGGTGCTGTACCTGAAGTCCAACCGCGAGCCCGCCACCAATTGACCCCCGGGGCGGGGACCGCCTGTCCCCACCTCCGCCCGCTTTGAAATTTTCAATCTCCAATTTCAGATTTTAAATTTCAAATTTCAAATTTTCAATGCCCGGTCATCTCCTCCTGTAGACTGCTGCCGCCCCCGCGCCCACGGTCCGCCCCATAGCCATTTTACTCTCGCCATCCGCATCCGCAACCATCCGGCCACCCTCTGTTGTCGTAGCGGTGAACTGGCGTTTACCGCATTGATCGTTCCCTATCCAACCCCCCTGCAAATCGCCACCCCTTTTTTTCGTGCCCTGCCGCCCAGTTTGCGACGCAACGCCTTTGCGTTAATTCCCCTTTGATTGCGACTCCGGCAGCGTGTAAACTGCCTTTATGAACTGGCAGGAACGAATTGTCGTCAATCCGGAAATTTTGGTCGGGAAGCCGGTGGTGAAAGGAACCAGGCTGGCGGTGGAATTTGTGATTGGCTTGCTGGCGCAAGGTTGGCCGGAGTCAGAAGTGTTGCGGAATTACCCGGGACTCACCCATGAGGACATCCAAGCGTGTCTGAGCTACGCCGGCGAATTGCTGCAAGGCGAGAAGGTTTATCCCGTCGAGTTGGTTTGAGCGGACGCATGCGCTTCCTTGCCAACGAAAACTTCCCATTCGATGCCGTGGCAGCCCTGCGACAATCGGGTCACGATGTGGGCTGGGTGAGATCAGACGCCCCGGGCAGCACTGATCGGCAGGTGCTGGAGCGCGCGGTGGCGGAAGCTCGCGTATTGCTGACCCTTGACAATGATTTCGCCGAGTTGAGTTTCCCTGCTCGCCTGCCCGCGGCTTGCGGGATCGTCCTGTTTCGAATCCCCCAAAATTCTTCCAGCCAGGTGGCGTCCGCAGTCTCACGGGCAATCAGCTTGCGCAACGATTGGCCCGGACACTTTGCGGTGGTGGAAACACATCGAATTCGCATGCGGAAGGTTCCCTCCTAAAGGAAAACTTTCCAGCCTTTTTTGGAAGTTTCAAATTCCCTCCCTTTTTTGCGTCATTTTGCGGCCATCCATTTCCTGCCTTGGCCCCCCTTTGCGCCTCTGCGTCTTTGCGCCTTTGCGTTAAATCCCCTTGGGCTGCGCCCCCGTCATCACCCGCAACTCCGGCTCGCCAATCACCGTCACCCCCAGCTTCTGCGCCTTTTCCAGCTTGCTGCCCGACTCCGTCCCCGCCACCACGTAATCTGTCTTCTTGCTGACACTCCCGCTCACCCGCCCGCCCGCCGCCTCGATCATCGCCGCCGCCGCCTCGCGCGTCAGCGTCGGCAGCGTGCCGGTCAGCACAAATGTCTTCCCCGCCAGCGGACCCGCCGCCGCCTGCGGTTGATATAATTGTGATGTGAAATTCAAACCCGCCGCCCGCAGGCGCTCCACCAGTTCCCGATTGCGCTTGTCCTCCCGCCATTGCAACAGGCTCTGCGCAATCACCACTCCAATGTCCTGCGCCGCCTGCAACTGATCCTCACCTGCGGCCAATACCTCATCCAGCGACGCAAAGTGCCGCCCCAGCGACTTCGCCCCGCCCGCGCCCACGTGCAAAATGCCCAGACCAAAAAGCAACCGCCACAGGTCCCGCGTTTTGCTCGCCGCCACTCCCGCCAGAAAATTGCCCGCGGACTTCTCGCCCATCCGCTCCAGCGCCGCCAGTTGCTCGAGCTTCAAGGTGTATAAATCCGCCACGTCCCGCACCAGCCCGTGCTTCACCAGTTGCGCCGCCATGACCTCGCCACCGCCCTCGATATCCATCGCTCCCCGCGAGCACCAATGCTCAATCCGCCCGCGCACCTGCGCCGGACATTCCCGGTTCACGCACCGCCAGATGGCTCCGGCGGTTTCGTCCGCCCCGGTCTCTTTGGCCGTCGCCGCGCCGCATTCCGGACACGTCGTTGGAAAGCTGAACCCCTGCTCGGCTCCGGTTCGCGCCGCCAGTTCCACCGCCACCACCGCCGGAATGACTTCCCCGGCTTTCTCAATCACCACCGTGTCCCCGATGCGTATGTCCTTTTCCCGAATGTAATCCTCGTTGTGCAGGGTCGCCCGGCCGATCGTGCTGCCGGCCAGGAACACCGGCTCCAGCTCCGCCACCGGCGTGAGCGCGCCCGTGCGCCCCACCTGGACAGTAATGGCCTTGAGCCGCGTCCGCGCCTGCTCGGCTGCGTATTTGTACGCAATCGCCCAGCGCGGTGCCTTCGCCGTGGCGCCAATGCGCCGTTGCTGGTCAAAATCATTCAACTTGATTACCGCCCCGTCCGTCTCGTAATTAAAGCCCCCGCGTACTTTATCCAGCTCCGCAATGGCCGCCAGCAACTCCTCCGCGCTCCGGCAAAACCACGTCCGCTCCGGCGTCTTGAATCCCAGCTCCTTGAGCCATTCCAGCATGGTCCATTGCGAACCCGGCCGCGCGCCTTCGGTTACCTCACCCAGACTGTATAAAACGATGTCCAGCGGCCGTTGGGCCACAATCTTGGAATCCAGTTGCTTGAGCGAGCCCGCCGCCGAATTGCGCGGGTTCGCAAAGGCCTCCTCCCCGGCCGCCACCCGCTCCGCGTTCAATTTCTCAAAACCGCTGCGCGTCATGTAAACCTCCCCGCGCACCTCCAGCACCGCCGGCACGGCCGGTTGCCCCGGTTCCGGAGTGCGCCCGTCTCGGGCGCAGCAACGTGAATCACCCGGCAAATCGCCAGCTGAATCCTGCGCCGAACGAGCCCTTTCCCCGGTTTTTGCCTCCAGCAACCCACCCGCTAAAGGACTCCCGCACGCCGTCTCCGGTCCGCCCACCACTGTAGCGTCGAGCCTGTGGCTCGACCGGGCCCCCAAACTCAACGGCAAACTCCGGATCGTCCTTAAATTCGCCGTAATATCATCCCCCTGCGTCCCATCCCCCCGCGTCGCCCCCACCGTGAATGCGCCCGACTCATATCGCAAGCTCACCGCCAGCCCGTCCACCTTTGGCTCCACCACCCACTCCAGCGGCTCCCCCGGCAGCAACTTTTGCACCCGCTGCACAAACTCGGTCAATTCCGCCTGCGAATACGTGTTGTCCAGGCTCATCATCGGCACCGCATGGCGCACGGACTTAAACTCGCTCAACGGCGCCCCCCCCACCCGCTGGCTGGGCGAGGCGGGCGTGATCAGGGCCGGAAACGTCTGCTCCAAATCCAGCAACTCCCGGTAAAGCCGGTCATAGTCCCGGTCGGAAATCACCGCCTGCCCCATGACATAATAGGCGTGGTCATGCCGCTGGATCTCCCCGGCGAGCTGCGCATGGCGGGCTTGGGCTTCAGTCAATGTCATCCTCAAATTGTTTAATGATTGAGCCCCAAAGGGACAGTTAAAAATTTTCAGAAAAAAAGCACCTGGACAGCCGTTGTCCAGGGTCCCCTGCTAAATTGATGCGTATGAAAGTGGCCACACCTTCGACCAGCGGCCGTCCGCCTTGCGGAACGGCCGGCCCCGGCGTGCCCGCCCGCCGCCCCCGGCCCGACGGAAGCCAACCCGCAAACCGCTGTTTTTCAGATATTTAACCAATTAACCAATTAACTGTTTAACTGTTTAACCCAAAACCTTTACCAACCACGGATCTTAAATTAACCTGCATCTATGAAGGAAATCGTTTTAATGCTGCTTCTCACCGCCAGTCTGGCCGGGTCGGCTCTATCCGCCTCCCTGGACCTGAGCGCTTACGGACGCCTCATTCTCACCAACTTCGCCACCGCCCCCTTCCCCCACCCCAGCCGCGCCAGCGGACATACCTACGACGGCACCAACTACGACGCCGCCACCCATTACTCAGACAGCACCGTGGCCCTCTTCATCCCGCAAGGCTTCCGCGCCACTCCCGCCGTGGACTTCGTCATCCACTTCCATGGTTGGCGGAACACCGTCGCCGGCACGCTGGAACAATTTCAACTTGCGGAGCAACTCGCCGCCAGCGGACGCAATGCCATCCTCATCGTCCCCGAGGGCCCGCACGACGCCCCGGATTCCGCCGGGGGAAAACTTGAAGATTCGCGAGGTTTCCAGCACTTCCTGGCCGAGGCCATTTCCGTCCTTCAGCAATTGAACGTTATTTCCAACGCTGCCCGCCCCGGACGCATCATTCTCTCCGGCCACAGCGGCGGCTACCGGGTCATGGCCGGCATTCTGGATCGGGGCGGCCTCACCGACCATATCCGGGAAGTCTGGCTCTTTGATGCCCTCTACGCAAACAGCGACAGCTTTCTCAATTGGGCCGCCAGCGGTCCCCACCGACTGCTGGATATTTACACCGACCACGGCGGCACGCTGGAAAACTCCCAAGCCATGATCGCCACCCTCCGCCAGCGCGGCCAAAACAGCCAAACCCTCCTCGCCACCAACGAAACCAGCCTCAACCCCGTGGACCTCACCACCCACGCCTATGTGTTCCTGCACAGCGACCAAGTCCACAATGACGTGGTCGCCCGCCACAAGACGTTTCAAGAATTCCTGGCAACCAGTTGCCTGTCGCCCATCCCGCCAAATTGATTACACGACTTTGGGTTTGGGAATTTCCGACGCCTTCATGGGTGCTGGCGGTTCCACCCCGCTCCCCGGCAGCTCCGAAATAAACCATCCCTCCACCTTCTCCCGCGCCCAAAGATTCTTGCGCAGAAACGTCAGGCTCGATTTTACCGTGGGATTGAACATGAAACAGCGAATCGGAACACGTCTCGCCATTTCCCGCCAGCCATGCTTCTGCACCAATTGGTTGAGAATGGCTTCCAAAGTAATGCCATGCAAAGGATCACGGGGATGGGCGGCGGGTTTGGTCATAAATAAAGCTGCTCCCATCTTCCGTCACAAACACCGGCAATTCCAGCCTTAATTGGCGTCCCTCCATGGTCACATGATTTGAACGACCGCCGGGCAATTTCCAGCGGACTCAACCTTTACTTTTGGACCGGGGTGGCGCATTTTCAAGTCAACATGATGTTGCGCGGCAACTTGCTTTTCACGACGGCTGCCAGTTTGTTGCTGGCGGGCAGCCTGCTGGCGGAGTCCGCCACCAATTCATCTCCGGATTTCAAGGAAGTGTACGATTTGCTCCGCGCCCATCTTCCCGGGGCGACGGATGCGAGCCTGAACCAAGCGGCGGTCGCGGGGCTGCTGTCCCAACTGAACGGCCGCGCTGCCTTGGTCGGCGACCAAGTGGCCCCGGCCACGAATGACTTGACCGACAAAGCCATGTTGCTGGACCACACCGTAATCTACCTGCATGTCAGCCGGTTGACCGATTCCCTGGCCAACGTGCTGGCCGATCAGTTACGGACGGCCAATCTTTCCGTGGCGGCCACCAACAAACCGGTGGGCACGATTTTGGATTTACGATTTTCCGCCGGCGACGACTTCGGAACGGTCAAAGAAGCCGCGGGGCTCCTCGCCCCGGATAAAAGTCCCTTGGTCATTCTGGTCAATAGTGCGACCCGGGGCGCGGCCGAATTGCTGGCGGCCGAATTGCATGAGGCGGGGGCGTTGCTTCTGGGCAATCCGACAGCCGGGCTGGCGCTTACCACCGAAGATTTCCCCCTGACGAACGGTCTGCGGCTGCGCGTGGCCACCACCCCGGTGCAATGGCACGGCGCGCAACTGGCTCAATTGCAACCCGATATTATCATTCCCGTGAGCCTGGATGCGGAACGTGGTTACCTGGCCAACCCTTACGGCCCGGCGGTTCCGGCCGAGGCAGCCGCGGATAACGGCACGAACAGCCTGACCCCACTGCTCGATCATACCTCCGAGGCGGATTTGGTGCGGCAAAAGCGCAAAGACGGCGATGGCGACGAAAACCCGGAACCCCCCGTAAAAACCGAGCTCGCGCCGCCCGTGTTGCGGGATCCCGTGCTGGCCCGCGCGGTGGATTTGGTGGAGGGACTGGCGGTGGTGCGGGTTAACCACCCATGATTTCAAGTTGACGATTGGCCCCGGCCAATTCACCCTGTTTTTTTCGCGAGATGAAAACCATTTTATTCATTTGCACCGGCAATGTTTGTCGCAGCCCGATGGCCGAGGGGCTGTTCCGCGAGGCGGTGCGGGGACGGGGCCAGTTCCGGGTGCTGTCCGCCGGGCTGGGGGCCCTGGATGGCCAGCCGCCGACACCGCATTCCGTTCGCGCGATGCGCGAGCTGGGCATCGATATTTCCGGCCAGCGCAGCCGCATGCTCACGGCCGACCTGGTCCGCCAGGCCGATTATATTTTTGGCATGACCCACAGTCATGTGGAAACGATTGCCCTCATGTACCCGCAAATGGCGGAGAAGGCATTTTTGGTCCGGGAATTCGATGAAACCCTGGAGCCATATGAGAAAGACATCAGCGACCCGATCGGCGGGTCGTATCAGGTTTATCTCAACACCCGCGACCAGATTGAGCAGGGCATTGCCTCGCTTTTGCATTTTATGGAACAACATCATGTCTTGCACGGACCCCAGGCCGCCAGCACCGCCGCCATCACCAAATTTGCGATCGGCGCGGACCACGGCGGGTTTGAACTGAAGGAAGCCCTCAAAGCGCATCTGGAAAAGCGCGGCGTCACCTTCCGGGACTTTGGCACCCAATCCAAGGAATCGGTGGATTATCCGGACTTTGCCAAAACCGTGGCGGAAACGGTGAACACCGGCCAGGCGGAATTCGGCCTGCTGGTCTGCACCACGGGCATTGGCATGAGCATTTCGGCGAACAAATATGCCGGCATCCGGGCCGCGCTGGTCGTCAATGAGCAAATGGCGTCGCTCAGCCGCCAGCACAACGATGCCAACATCCTGTGCCTGGGCCAGCGGCTCACCACGCCGGAGCAGGGCGTGAAAATCCTGGACACTTTCCTGGCGGCGGAATTCGAGGGCGGCCGGCACGAGCGCCGGGTAAACAAGCTGGACAGCCATTTTGCCGCGCCGGAGTGGCGCTTGCGCAATGTGGATCCGGCGGTGTCGGAATCCGTGGAGCATGAACGCCTGCGCCAGCAGGAAAACATTGAGTTGATTGCCTCGGAAAACTTCACCAGTCCGGCCGTGATGGAAGCCCAGGGTTCGGTGCTGACCAACAAATACGCCGAGGGTTATCCGAAGAAGCGCTGGTACGGTGGTTGCGAGAACATTGATGTGATCGAACAACTGGCGATTGACCGCGCGAAAAAGCTGTTTGGGGCCGAGCATGCGAACGTCCAGCCCCACTCGGGTTCGGGTGCCAACATGGCCGTGTACTTCGCCTTTCTGAAGCCGGGCGACAAGATGCTGACGATGGACTTGAGCCACGGCGGTCATTTGACCCACGGGAACAAGGCGAATTTCTCGGGTAAATTTTTTGAAATTGTGCACTACGGCGTGCGTCCGGGCGATGAGCGGATTGACTACGACCAACTGGCGGCGATGGCGCGGGAGCACCAGCCGCGCATGATCACCGTGGGCGCCAGTGCCTATCCCCGGACCATCGATTTCGCGCGCATGGGCGAGATTGCGAAGGAAGTCGGCGCTTATCTGCTGGCGGACATCGCGCATATCGCGGGTCTGGTGGCGGCAGGCATCCATCCCAGCCCTATTGAGCATGCTGATTTCGTGACCACCACCACGCACAAGACGCTCCGCGGGCCGCGCGGAGGCTTGATTTTGTGCCGCGAAAAATATGCGAAGGAAATTGATTCGCAGGTGTTTCCCGGGATTCAGGGCGGTCCGCTGGAGCACGTGATTGCGGGCAAGGCCGTCTGTTTTCATGAGGCCCTGCAACCCGGCTTCAAGACCTATCAACAGCAAGTGGTAAAAAATGCCGCCGCCCTGGCCGCCGGGATGCAGCGCAATGGCTACCGCCTCGTCAGCGGTGGCACTGACAATCATCTCATGCTCGTGGACGTGGGCGCGAAAAATGTGACGGGCAAGGACGCCCAGATCGCCCTCGACGCCGCCGGCATCACGGTGAACAAGAACACCATCCCCGGGGAAACGCGCTCGCCCTTCCAGGCCAGCGGCATTCGCCTCGGCACCCCGGCCGTCACCACCCGCGGCATGAAAGAAGCCGAAATGGCCGCCATTGCGGACATGATTTCGGAGGTGTTGCTGGATGTCAAAAATGTGGAAGCCGCCGGGAATGTCCACCAGCGCGTACGGGAGTTGACGGCTCGTTTCCCGCTGCCATATTGATGGAATCATTATCACGAACGGCGCCGGATTTAAATTCCGGCGCCGTTTTTTAATGGCAGCAGCCTTCGACTTTCATCTCTTCGCCACGCTAATTTGGATACGACAAAGTATTTGACACTCACCTCCCGGTGAGGGATACTACGGAGACTTGACTGCGAAATTCCCCTTGTCGTTGTGAGGCAAGACCGCCTCAAACGCTCCGGTTGAAATAATCAAATTGAACTATTCCGGTCGCACGCCGTCCAATGCGTGACGACTGTTCCACCGGCAAATAATTGGATTCCAGTTAATTATCGATACTTTTGTTTATGGCCAGAGTTGCAACGAAAAAACCGACGAAAAAGACCACCGCAAAAAAGGCGGCGGAAACGGCTGAATTGACGCCGTCCCTGGATTTGGAATCCAAGCCCACCCCGCTGGTGGAACCTGCGGTGATCGCCGCTCCCGAACCAGCTCCGGCCCCGACCCCAGCCCCGGTGGTTGAACCGACGCCCGTGGCCCCGGAAGTAAAGGCCAAAAGCAAAGCACCCGTGCCAGTGGAATCACCGCGCGTACAACCGCCAACCAGGCCCGCCCCCTTTAAGCCGGCACCCCGGCCCGCCCCGGAAAAATTGACGCCCGCCGCCGTCCGTCCGGTCCCGACCGCCCCGGCGCCCGTGGCTCCCCGGCCCGCTCCCGTGGTGCCCGCCCCCGCGCCTTTCAAAGCCCCAGCCCCGGCTCCGGCTCCCCGGCCCATGGAACCGGCGGGTTCAGACACCTTGCGCCCGCCCTCCACCCCGGTCGAAGTCAGCGAAGATGACAGCCCGGAAGATCGTCGCGCCCTTCCGGCCAACCAGCGCGATCGTATTGCGACTTCCATCAACATCGCCAAGTTGCAGGCGATGAGCATGACCGACCTGAACAACATGGCCAAGGAGCTGAATGTTGAAAACTTCGGGACCATGCGCAAGCACGAGGTCATTTTTCACATTCTGCAAAAGAATGCCGAGCGCGCCGGCGTGCTGTTTTCCGAAGGCGTGCTCGAAGTGCTGCCCGAAGGCTTCGGCTTTCTGCGTTCCCAGAGTTTCAACTACCTGCCCTGCCCCGAGGACATTTACATCTCGCCGTCCCAGATCCGCCGGTTTGATTTGCAGACCGGTAATTTGATTGCCGGCCAGATCCGCCCGCCGAAGGAAAAGGAAAAGTTTTTTGCCCTCCTCAAGGTCGAGGCCGTGGATGGCGAGGAGCCGGACAAGGCCAAGGACAAGACGCATTTCGAAAATCTCACGCCGCTGTTCCCCAACCGCCGGTTCATTCTCGAAACTGCTGCCGACGAGTTGAGCACCCGCGTGCTGGACCTGGTCTGCCCCATCGGCAAGGGAACCCGCGGCCTGATCGTCGCCCCGCCCCGCACCGGCAAAACCGTGATGATGCAGAAGATCGCCAACGCGATCCTCAAAAACAATCCCGAGACCTATCTGTTCATCCTCCTGATTGACGAACGCCCCGAGGAAGTCACCGACATGGAGCGCAGTTGCAAAGGCGCCGAGGTCATCTCCTCCACCTTCGATGAACCGCCGGAGCGCCATGTGCAGGTCGCCGAAATGGTGATCGAAAAGGCCAAACGCATGATCGAACACAAGCGCGACGTCGTGATTCTGCTCGACTCCATCACCCGCCTCGCCCGCGCCTACAACACCGTGCAACCGCACTCCGGCAAGATTCTTTCCGGCGGTGTGGACGCCAATGCGCTGCACAAGCCCAAGCGCTTCTTTGGCGCCGCGCGTAACATCGAAGAAGGCGGCTCCCTCACCATCATGGCCACGGCCCTGGTGGACACCGGCTCCCGCATGGATGAAGTGATCTTTGAAGAGTTCAAGGGCACCGGCAACATGGAAGTGCATTTGGACCGCGCCCTGGTGGACCGCCGTATCTTCCCCTCGATCAACATCGAACGCTCCGGCACCCGCAAAGAGGAACTGCTCTATCATCCGGACGAATCCACCCGCGTGGTCATGCTGCGCCGCGCCCTCACCGGCGTGCCCCCTGTGGAAGCCATGGACCTCCTGCTCGGCAAACTGAAAAAGACCCGCAGCAACATCGAATTCCTCCTCAGCATGGGCATGGCCTGAACCGTCCATCGCCATCTAATTAACCAAATGGGTTGCGCGCAAATAACGCGCAGCCCATTTTAATTTTAAATAATCGCCACGAACCGGTCCTTTAGGCGCTGGCGGTCGTAGCGCCGACTGGCAGTCGGCTGTATCGCGGATTGTTAATCCGCAAGGCGTTCATAGTCTGGCAATGCACCCCGTGCTGGCGATTATCCGACCGCGCAATAGCGTCCTGGAGTGCGCGCAGTCCTCTGCCGCTTTTGCTGTTACCAACCAATCATTAGACACTCCAGGTTGGTGTGAGTTTTCCGACAATTGTTTGGTAACTTGCAAATAACAAAACGATATTCGACAAATCTCCACACCCGAATTAGTATCGCCTTCTGAAGCAAAATCTTGCGGCAAACTTAAAGCGCTCAGAACATATATGCTATATGGATTGTTTCTATGTTCCAGAAATTAGGCAGTTGCCAGAGCTTTCTGGAAATGAGGAGGATCCTTCCGGTTTTGCAGATATGGTGCTTACAAGTTTACTAAGTTATGACACTGGGTTGCTTTGCGCCGAGAAAACAAGTTCAGATCAATCCGTAAGTTGGCGGATCGAGCCAAGCCACGGGGGAATTCGGACGCACGAGATTGAAATTGCCATCTCCCCTTCACTCGGCAGTTTACGTTCGGTGCTCGCACGTTTTGGCCATCATTACATGAATGGCCAATATTATAGCGGTCACGCCTTGCGCTTTCTAAGGCAGCGCAGTCGCGTTCATCGCTGTTACATTTACATGTCCAACAATGGACAATCAGGGTTTTGGCTTCGGATCTATGCTGCCTTGCTCTAACCATGCACCAAAACTATTTACCATTGTGACCGCCACCCTCACACCACCGGCGTGATCTTCACCTCCACCGTCATCGTCCGTTCCAGCGTCCCCCGGTAATTCCCCGCGATCGGCGGCACATCCGCGTAATCCCGCCCGTGCCCGATTTTCACGTACGTGCCATCCATCTGCCGGTTGTGCGTGGGGTCCAGCGCACGCCAGCCGACGCCGGGCACGAAGGCCTCCACCCACGCGTGCGTCGCGCTGGCATCCTCCGTGGCCAGATAACCACTGATATATCGCGCGGGAATTTTCAGCGACCGGCACAGCCCGATCATCAGGTGCGCGAAATCCTGGCACACCCCGCGCCGCTCTTTGAGCACCTCGCGCATGTGCGTGTGCACATGGGTGGACTTGGACTCGTACTTGAGATAACCATGCACAAATTCCATGAGGGCCACAATGGCGTGCCAGACATCCTTTTTGCCCATGGTGGCATCCACCGCCAGCCGCCAGACCTCGGTTTCAATCTCGATGTACCGGCTGCTCTGCAAATAATCAAAGCAACGTTCCACGTTGTTGGCCTCCACCAATTTATCAAATGAACAAACCGGCTCGGAAACGGAGAGCGGCGGCGGCGGGTGGGTGGTGACCCGGGAGCGGCTTTCAATCAGCAAATAGGCATGCGTCTCGGGAATCTCAAAGTGATGCACCCAGTTCCGGTAAAAATCCACGTAATGGCTCAGTCGCGCAGCGGGCAGCACCTTTAATAAAAAAGACTCCACCGTCTGATCCGGGTTGGGAACCGGATGCAGCCGGACGTCATTAAAGCTGTCCCGCACCGCTGACGCATACACGTAGCGGGTGCTGTGCAAGATGTCATATCTCATGAGAACAACTCAAGGCCGCAAGGATTGTTGCTGTTGCTCCTCTTGTTGCACCATGTGTTCCGCATCCGGATTTAGGAAAGACTGGAAAATGTACGCCTGGAAAAGCGCCTCGCCAATGTTATTAAGTTTGAGTTGGACGTCGTCCAGATATTTGTGCAGGCCAATGTCAAAGATCTCCTCGATGGTGCCGAACTGCAACTCGGCGAGCAACCGGCCGGTCAGTTTTTCGGCGTTGTTGACAAAATGCCCCTCGGACACGCCGGAAATCCGGCGGACCGCCCGGTTTAACTCCGCCACGCAAAAGCGCAGGGACCGGGGAAAGGTATCGTCCAGCAGCAGAAACTCCGCCACTTCGCGGGGATGCACATCCGCCCCATAAAGGGATTTGTAGGCATCCCAGGCGCTGCAGGAACGCAGGACGGCCGACCATTCCAAGGAGTTGCTCTGGGTGATGGCTTTGGGGGTGCCGCGTTCCGGAATGGTTTCGTAGCGCACATCCAGAATACGCGTGGTTTTGTCCGCGCGCTCAATGAACTGCCCCGTCTGCACAAACCACCAGCCTTCGTTGTGAATCAACGTGGCGTTGGCAATCCCGATAAAATGCAAGGACCCGGCCTTGACCTCTTGAAAGAATTCGCTGGGGCTGCGGCGCCACACTTCGCGCGCATGGGGGGAGCGGATAAAGAGGTAGAGGCGGTTGAGTTCCTCCCAGATTTCCTGGGTGATCTGGTCGCGCACCATGCGGGCGTTTTCACGCGCCTGGCAGATGGATTGCACGATGGAATTCGGGTTTTCATTTTGAAACACCAGAAATTCCGTGACCGCCTGGGCGGTGGGCCGGGGGTGCAGTTTGAAGAAGGCTTCCTCGTCGCCCGTGGCCTGGACGATGGGCAGCCAGTATTCAGCCAGCTTTTTCTCATCCAGGTGCCGCATGTCCAGCAGCAACTGCAGGTTGACGTCCACGATCCGGGCGATGTTTTCGGCCCGTTCAATATGACGGGCCATCCAATAGAGCGAGCAGGCAACGCGGCTTAACATGACAATAATTTAATGGTAAATTTCCAGTCGGTTGAGTTATTCATCGCCATACAAAACCCAGGTGTCTTTGCTCCCCCCGCCCTGCGAGGAGTTCACCACCAGCGAGCCCTTGCGCAACGCCACCCGGGTCAAACCGCCGGGGATAATGCTGATGCGCTCGCCAGACAAGATAAACGGGCGCAGATCCACATGGCGGCCATCAAAGGTATCGTCGCAATAAGTCGGGTGTTGGGACAGGAAAATCATCGGCTGGGCAATGTAATTGCGGGGTTCCGCAATAATGCGTTCGCGGAAGGCCTCCACTTCCGCCTTGGAAGCCTTGGGTCCCATCAGCATGCCGTAACCGCCGGATTCGTTGGCCGCCTTGACGACCAACTCCGGCAGGTGTTCCATGATGTACTTCATGTCGGTCGGCTCGCTCGCCAGGAACGTGGGCACATTGGGCAGGATGGGTTCCTGATCGAGATAATACTTGATCATGCGCGGCACAAAATAATACATCACCTTGTCGTCCGCGATGCCCGTGCCAATGGAATTGGCCAGGGAAACATTGCCGGCCCGGTAGGCATTAATGAGGCCCGGCACGCCGAGCATCGAGTCGCGGCGGAACACCGTGGGATCAATAAAATCGTCATCAATGCGCCGGTAAATCACATGCACCGGTTTCAAGCCCTTCGTTGTGCGCATCAGCACACGGGAATTGCGCACCAGCAAATCGCGGCCCTCCACAATTTCAATACCCATCTGCCGCGCCAGGTAGGTATGCTCAAAATAAGCACTGTTATAAACCCCGGGGGTCAGCAGCACCACTGTGGGATCATCCACCCCGGCGGGGGCGATGTAACGGAGGCTCTTGAGCAATTCCTGGGGATAATTCTCCACCGACTGCACCCCCACTCCCTCAAACATTTGCGGAAACGCCCGCTTCATGGCCCGGCGGTTTTCCAAAACATAACTCACGCCGGAGGGACAGCGCCCATTATCCTCCAGCACCAGGTAATTGCCATCCTTGTCCCGGATCAAATCCGTGCCGCAAATGTGTATATAGATACCCTTGGGCACTTCAAAATTCACAAATTCCCGGCGGAAATGGCGGGCGGAAAGCACATAGAATTCCGGAATCACTCCGTCCTTCAGGATTTTCTGATCATGATAAATATCATGCAGGAACAGGTTCAGGGCGGTGATGCGCTGCGCCAGACCGCGCTCCAAATGCTCCCATTCCTTGGCAGGTATGATCCGGGGCAGCAGGTCAAAAGGGAAGATTTTCTCCGCGCCTTGGGAATCGCCGTAGACATTAAAGGTGACCCCCTGGCGCAGAAAGGCGGCATCAATCGCCTGGCGCTTGGCCTCAAACTCCATGGGCGTCATTGTGCTGAACAATTCTTGAAACTTCCGGTAGTGCGGTCGCACCCCGCTCTGGGCGTCAATCATTTCATCAAACCCGCCGTTGAGCGAATAATTTTTTAACATACTATGAACGATTCGTCGTTTTTTGAACTTCCTGATTAAATAAAAACATCCAGTCCGGCACCATGTTTTTTCTGTTGGTTTGGGCACCCGGCACCAAACCCAGCTTTCAATCCGTTATTGGCTCATTTACCCAATTTGTCAACTGTAATGCCAGCCAAAGCTTAACCATACCTATTGGACACGACCTTACTACAGCAAATGGCTTGCCGAAATCAGCAAATGTTAAAAATTTTTACCGGACTTGCTCCCCAACCCAGTTTTGCTTAGCTTGTTCCGCGTTTGAAAAAGACGGAACGCCCCTTCATCCCCCGCAAGACGATTTATCGTCTGTCCATTTATTCACGCTGCCTGGCGCGTTTGCGCGACAATGCCATCCCCACGGTGTCCAGCGAGGCTCTGGCGAAGGCGGCGGGGGTCAAACCCACCCAACTGCGCAAAGACCTCGCTTATTTTGGCACCTTTGGCACCCGGGGCTTGGGTTACGATGTGGCCGAACTCTATACCAAAATTGCCGAGGAACTGGGCACTTCCCGGCTGCAACCCGTCATTCTGGTGGGTGTCGGCAACCTGGGTCTGGCCTTGCTTTCCTACCGCGGCTTCGAAAAGGAGGGCTTTGAAATCATCGCCGCCTTCGATGCCGAACCGACTCGCAAACGCGATAAAACGGTCCGGCAAACCATTCTGGGCATGGACAAATTACGGGATTTCGTCCGTGAAAACGGTGTGAAAATGGCCATTCTGTCCGTGCCCGCCGCCGTGGCCCAGGAAGTGGCCAACACCCTCGTGCAAGCCGGTCTGGCGGGCATCCTGAACTTTTCGCCCATGGTGCTCGATGTTCCGGAGGAGGTCATCGTCAATAATGTCAACCTCGCCATCGAACTCGAAAACCTCAGTTACTTTATTCAGGAGTGACCAGCCACAGCGGCGGTCAAACCCGTCACGGGTTCAGTGGCCACCGCAGGACGATACTGCTCGCGCATGCCACAGACCTGCCGGTGCAACATCCGGGCCATTTGTTTCCGATCAGGCTCGCCCATGAGCGGCTGGCCATAAACCACCGTGGCCCGCACCTTGGAAAGTTGCACCAGCCGCAGAAAATGGGAACCAAACGTCATGTCGCCCCAGTAACTCACGTCATTTTCCACCGTGCCACCCGCCGGGCTATTTTCCACCTCATAGCCCACCCAAGCCGGGGTCACCGGCCATTGCGCCTCGGCGGCGGCGGCAAACAATGAAGAGTGAAACGGCAGCACCCGGTGGCCATCCGTGCTGGTGCCTTCGGGAAAAATACCCAGAATAATTCCCGACTGCACCACTTCGGAAAAAGCCTCGTCGAAGCGCGTCACATCCGTCTTGCGATCCCGCCGGATGAACAGGGTCCCTGCGCACGCGGCCAGCAGCCCAAATACCGGCCACTGCCGCACCTCGCTCTTGGAAAGAAAAACCGTTGGCTGCGCCGCCCCGAGCACGACAATGTCAATGTAGCCTAAATGATTGGCCGCCAGCAAACCGTGCCGGGGGGGCTGGCCGTGACGCGTGACCTCAATGTTCAAAGCCGCCAGCAACCGCCGGCTGGTCTGCGCCATCCAGGCGGCACGGGCCGTTAATTCCGAGGACTTTCCCGCCAGCCACACCGTCACCGCATATTGAACCGCCGCCGAGCCAATCACCCACGCAAAACCGATGAGCCGGCCACTCGTGCGGACGTATTTCCCAATCATGTCCGAAGTTTTAGCTTAAAAAGCGTGCCACCGTCGAGGGCGAAAGTGATTCCAAATCCATGAACGTCAGAAAATCGATGGTCTTGAACTCGCGGTCAATCGCGGGCACCCCGCAGATTTTGGCACCCAGCGACAAGTAGGCAGACAGAAGCTTGGGCGGCCGCTCATATAGTTCGGCCACTTTATCCATCGGACACGCCAGTTCCGGCAGCGGCTGGATGCGCAACCGTTCCTCCACCAAAAAGCGATGGGACAAATCCGAATAAACCGCCGCGCCCGTCGCCGCATCTTGAGTAGATAGCGAACTACAGCCAATCAAATAGCGTCCGCCGCGGGAACGACAGTAATTCGCAATCCCCTTCCAGAGCAGGCCCAAAACCGCCAGATTACGATGCTGGCTGTGCACACAGGCCCGCCCCAGTTCAACCACCGCGGAACGCATCCCGTCAAACGGCAACAAGTCAAACTCCTGCGCGCTGTAATACCCCCGGTTGCGCGCCGCCACATCTCCCGTCTGCAAACGATAAGTGCCCACGACTTCACCCGACCGACGGTCGATGACCAGCAAATGATCACAAATATCATCAAACGGATCCGCATCACGCAAGGTGGCATAGGACTGCTCCAAACCCTCGTTCAACTCCAGGTTAAACACGAGAAATCGCAGGGTTTGCGCCGCGCGCACGTCTTCCACCGAGGCGGCCAGCCGCGCCTCATAAGGATTTTCGCCTTGCCCACGCGCCAGCACCCGGTCAGCCACTGCGGATTGGTCCAACAAAGATTTCATAAATTTAAATACTGCTGGTTCAAATCGGCCGAGCAACTCGACCATTACCGACTCGAATGTGATAATAATACCAATAAAAGGCGAGTTTTCGAGTGTTAAATGGAGGTTACAGCCAAAAGACGAATCAGTGACGTTAAAGCTCGCGCCCGGCAAGTCCCCCGGCTGCATTGCGCTGGGCCGGTCAAAAGGTTAAACTTTGCGGGTGGCCGACATTCTTTTAACCACCCTCAACGCCAAATACATCCATGCGGCGTTTGGTTTGCGTTACCTGCTGGCCAACCTCGGCCCGTTGCAAGCCCGCGCCACCCTGGTGGAATTTGACATCAACCAGCGGCCGCTGGACATCGTGGAAGCCATCCTGGCGCACCGGCCGAAAATTATCGGCTTTGGGATTTATATTTGGAATGTCGAACCCACCACTACGGTTATCGCCGCCATCCGCCGCATTCAGCCGGATATTAAAATCATCCTGGGCGGACCGGAAGTCAGTTACGAAACCGACGGCCAGGCCATCGTCCAGCTCGCGGACCATGTCATCACGGGCGAGGCGGATCTGAAATTCGCCGAAGTGTGCGCGGGATTGTTGAGCGATGGACCGCCCTTGCCCAAGATCATCGCCGCCGAACTGCCCGACTTCGCGCGGCTCACCCTGCCGTATTCGTTCTATCGCGCGGAGGATATCGCCCATCGCATTGTTTACATTGAGGCCTCACGCGGCTGCCCGTTCACCTGCGAATTCTGTCTGTCGTCACTGGATGTTCCCGTGCGGGCCGTGCCCCTCCCCGTCCTGCTGGAGCAACTCCAGCAACTGCTGGATCGCGGGCTCAAACAGTTCAAGTTTGTGGACCGCACGTTTAATCTCAATGTCGCCGTCAGCCGGACCATTCTGGAATTTCTGCTGGAACGCAGCCAGCCCGGCCATTTCTTCCACTTCGAAATGATCCCCGACCGCCTGCCCGAGGACTTGCGGGAAATCATCGCCCGGTTTCCGCCCGGCATGTTGCAATTTGAGGTGGGCATCCAGACGTTTAATCCGGCGGTGGGGCAGTTGATCAGCCGGCGGCAGAACTACGCGAAACTTCAAGATAATTTCACCTACTTGCGCCAGCACACCGGGGTGCACATCCATGCCGACCTCATTGTGGGGCTGCCCGGGGAAACGCTGGAAAGTTTTGCGGCCGGCTTTGACCGTCTCATCGCCCTCGGCCCGCAAGAAATCCAGGTGGGCATCCTCAAACGGCTGCGCGGCACCCCCATCATCCGCCACGATGCGGAATGGGGCCTGACGTGGCATCCGCAACCGCCCTACGAGATTCTGTGCAACCGCCTGATTGATTTCCCAGCCATGCAACGGCTCCGGCGCTTCGCCAAATACTGGGATACCGTGGGCAACAGTGGTAATTTCCGCCACGCCACGCCCCTGATCTGGCATTCGGCGGCCTCCCCCTTCCATGCCTTCCTGCGCTGGAGCGACTGGCTCTACGCCCGGCTGGGCCGCACTGACAGCATCAACCTGGTGCGGCTGATGGAATTGCTGTTTGAATACCTGACCGACGAACTCGCGCTGGACCCCAAACTGGCCGCGGAAACGCTCTGGCGCGATTACCAAAACGGGGGCCGCTTCGACAAACCCGGCTTTATGAAAGAGTTCCTGCCCGCGGGACCAGCGCCGGGTGCCAAGCCCGCGCGTACGCTGCCAAAGCGCCAGGCGCGGCATCTGGTTTGATTTCAGGCCCCCATTTCTCGCCAGCATTGTTTGACACTGGGGGAACGTGGAAATCCGCTGTGGAGGGGCAAAAATTGTATTTTTCAGATCATTGTGTTCCCAGGGGACGATCAACGTGATGCGGCCCGGCAGCCCCGTTTTTTCCCATTAGTCTTCCCGCCGCCAGTTTTCTAACATACTGGCCATGGAAATACCCATAACGGAATACACCGGGCGGTTTCTCAAACTGGTCAAGGCGGGCACATGGGAATATGTGGACCGGGTGAATGCGCGCAATGCGGCCATCATCTTGGCAGTGACGGCGCAGCAGGAGCTGTTGCTGGTGGAGCAATTCCGCATCCCCTTGCAAGCCCGCACGATTGAGTTGCCCGCAGGCGTGATCGGTGATGAGCCGGGGGAGCACCATGAATCCGCCCGGGCCGCCGCCAGACGGGAATTACTGGAGGAAACGGGCTATGCCGCCGGCCAATTGGAAGTCCTGACGACCGGTCCGTCCTGCGGCGGTATCACGTCGGAGCGAGTGACTTTGTTTCGCGCTACGGAGTTGCAGCGGCAGGGCCCGGGTGGCGGCGTGGCCGGCGAGAATATCACCGTGCACGCGATTCCGCTGGCGGAAGTCGCCGGGTGGCTGGCCGCCCAGGCTGAAACCGGGCGGTTAATTGATCCCAAAGTGTACGCCGGACTCTACTTTGCGAGGTAATCCCGTCGTCATGTGTCAGCAACGCCCAGCGCAACTGCAGTTCGGCTTGCTGCCAGTGTTCCTGCTCCCGGCCCACGGGCCGTCCCTCCTGCTCCCAAATGTAATAGGCATAGGCCGCAACGGCCTCGGATGGCAGGGTTCCCGGAGTGGGACCGACCGGCTGGGTGATCACCTCCCGGTGGTGGGCGACGAGGAGCGGGGCGGCGGATTTCTGACTGGCGATTCGGTTAATGATTCTTGGCATGGTAGTGAGTGGTTGAAAAGACGCGGGCGGCGGTGAAGATCCGCCGCCCGCGCGGCAACTCCTTTAGTTGGAAAGCGCAACCGCGCGGTAATACCGGGCGGCGCTGCCACTGTAAGGCGTGGTGTCCTGGACCAAATAAGGGGCCGAGCTGGGCAGGGTCACGTACTTGAGTGGAATCCAGTTGGTCGGCGCGAGCGAGGTCGCGTAATCAATCCGGTAGGCCTGACCGCCCACGCCCGTGATGGTGATTCCCGGGTAGGTGGCAATGCCCACCTGGGAGGGGGCGGTGGCGGTGGAATTCAGGATGAAGGCCGGGCCATTGGCCAGCACATAGGCCGCCACTTGGTTGCCGATACTCTGGGCGGTCGTGTTGTCGAAGGAATAATGAATGCCCCCATACACCCGGCTCCAGCCATTTTCCGATTCAACATTGCTGAGCGTCTGCACCAGCCGGGCCGGCTCGCCAGCCGTGGTGGTGTGTAACTGAACGGTATTCTGATCCCCCACAAACGCCTTGAGCACCTCGATGCCGGCATTCACCGTGCCGCAGTGGCCGCAGGGATAATCCGGATGATTGGGAGTGAGCACGAGCGGCTGAAAGGCGCTGTAATTATTGGTCACCGTGCCATCCGGGTTGGCGTTCAAGGACGTCACCGGACGCCAGAATAGATAGGTGTATTTGGCGTCCCAGATGGCGATGCGTGCATCCGCCACCGCAATGTCCACCAGCGCAAAAAGCAGCGCATTTTGCTCCAGCGCCAGTCCGCGGGTGATCGCCGCCTCCCGGGCCGCCTCGTTGGCGGTCAACTCGGCGTCCTGCTTGTAAAAGTTCGCGATGTGCGTCTGGTCGGCCGTTCGGGTGGTGCTGTTGAGCGCGCCCAGGGATTGCACCTGCGCCAGGGCATTGCTGTAGGTCGCACTGTCCAGCGCGGGCGGCGGGCCGGGGCGAAATTGATTGGTGGTGGCCAGCACAAAAGGCGTGACCGTGCCCCATTGCTCGTTGATGCCGTTGTTAAACGTGTAGGGCGGGGCGGTCACGGTGGGAATGTTCGGGGTTAGCTGATAGGCGCCGGGAACAATCGTGGCGGGCCCGGGATAGGTGACGTTGGGACTGAAGCCGTCGTTGGCGCGCAAGGCGATGATATCCGCCGCCGCCGCCGCGCCCACGGTCTCACCATTGCCAATCGGACCATCCGTGATGGCGGCCAGGCTGCTGGCCAGATGGGCATCGAGGCTTGACTGCTGAGCGGGGAAGTAATGCACCAGCACATCATGCGCCGCCTGGGCCGCCGCCGCCTGCGCGGAACCGGTGTTGGGAGCGTAATAGTGATAGGGCTTGCCAAACTGGCGGATGGAATTGACCGCGTCATAGACGGCAATGGCTTCAATGGCATCGATGCGCGAGCCCAGATTGCTGTTCAGACCGGCGGTCTTGGTGGCGCTGACGGTGGTAAGATTCCAGTCGGTAATGACATCGGCGTTGGCGGCCAGCGTGATCGTGGAGAGAAAGGCCGCGCTAAAGACGGCCAGAGTGAGCGGTTTGCCAGAGGGTTTCATTTATTTTATGCGTATGGTTTTGAATTTACCGCGTTAGTGGTCGACGGCAGCGGATGCGAATCCGTAAGGCCGGCGGACGCGGGTTTGCAGGTAAACCTCCCCGGGTGGGGTCGGCAAAGTCACATGGCCCGGTGCGAATCATTTTTAAACGGTGGGCTGGGCGTAAAGTTTCCCCCTCCGCCAACGCCGGGGCCGGACTCGCCGCGGTTGAGTTGGCGGACGGGAGGGAGCGGGCAAATCTCCCCTGCCAGGGCTGGCAAATTGGGAAAGTGGCGCGTCGGCTAGCGGCGCGGGGTGTGTGGTGGCCAGGGCGCTCAGGCTGCCGGCGTAGTCGCTCAACCGGGCGAGCGCCAGGGCGGCTTCAGGCAGGGAGAGCTGGGCGGCCGGAAGGTTCCAAACCCGCTGGCGATAATCATAACGGCATTCCAGCAAAAAGCGGCGGGCGGTCGCCGGGGACAGGCGGGATGCGGAAATGGGGCTGAAAGGGTCGGACATGGTGAATGAGGAGATTCATGGCTACTTCCAGTGGTCCGGTCAGCCGCACAAAGGTTAATTACGATTTACATTGTCGTTATTAAAGAGAAATAAAAAGAGCTGATTTAAAGTTTAATTCCCCGTTGCAGACAATCCGCCAGCGCCACGGCGGAAGCCACGCCGGTTTCCCGGGCATGCAGCGGGGAGGCGAAATTCCGCCAGAAGAACCCGACACGACGGCCAAGATGATTAATCGATACGGCAAAACGCCCAAGGCCGAGATCGCTCACTATGACCTTGAATCCTTTGGGCAAACGATGGTTGTTTTTCATATCAGTGTTTTTCTCTGTCGGTTTTTAAACGCGCTTTATACGACTTATTATGTCGTTATTTAATCACCATGACGACACGCTGTCAAACAATTTTAAAAAAATTTTGTCGTTCGACAAATCGCCCGGATTTACCGATGATACCGGCCTAAAACTTAAAACCTATGCCATTACCGGCCACCCGACTTGCAGCGTTTTCCGAATCGGTGATTCGCGGGATGACGCGTCTTGCCACCCGTCACCATGCCATTAATCTCGCCCAGGGTTTTCCCGATTTTGATCCGCCGGAGGAACTCTTATCCGCCTTGGAAAGGGCCACGCGCGGACCGTTTCACCAGTATGCGGTCACCTGGGGCGCACCCCGGTTTCGCGCGGCGCTGGCGCGGAAAATCACGCGCTTCACCGGCCTGCCCGTGGACCCGGACCAGCATCTGGTGGTGACCTGCGGCAGCACCGAGGCCATGATGGTGGCGATGATGACGGCGTGCAATCCGGGCGACCGCGTCATTGTATTTTCCCCCTTCTACGAAAATTACGCGGCGGATGCGATCCTCTCCGGAGCCATCCCGATTTATGTGCCGCTGCACGCGCCGGATTTTGGGTTTGATTCGGCCGAACTGGCCCGCGCCTTTGCGCAAAAGCCCAAGGCCATCATCGTCTGCAATCCCTCGAATCCCACCGGCAAGGTGTTTACCCGCGCGGAATTGCTGGAGATTCTGGCGCTGGCGGAGCGGCATGACGCCTTCGTCATCACGGACGAACCGTACGAACACATCGTCTACGCGCCGCACGAACACGTTTACTGTGCCAGCCTGCCGGGGGCGGCGGAACGCACGATCACTTGCAATTCCCTGTCCAAAACCTACTCCATCACCGGCTGGCGGCTGGGGTATGTGCATGCGGCCCCGGCGATCATTGCCCAGGCGCGCAAGGTGCATGATTTTCTGACGGTGGGGGCGGCCGCGCCCTTGCAAGAGGCAGCGGTGGCGGGCTTGGAACTGCCGGACAGTTATTATGCCGGCCTGCGCGATGTGTACACCGCCAAGCGCGCGGTGTTTCTGGATTGCCTGCGCCGAACCGGCCTGCGCTTCACGGAACCGCAAGGGGCCTATTATGTGATGGTGGATATCTCGCCGCTGGGCTTCACCAAGGATACGGAGGCCGCCGAGTGGTTCGTCCGTGAAGTCGGCGTCGCCGGTGTTCCGGGGTCGAGCTTCTTCCGCGAACCCGAGCACCGGTTCATCCGGTTTCATTTTGCGAAGAAGGAGGAGACGCTGCGGGCGGCGGGGGAGAAGTTGTTAAAGCTGGCGGATGGGGAATGGGTGCGAAAGCATTTGCCAGCCAGGGTGTAATCTCGGATCGGCGCGGATACGCCCGAAAGCCTTGGCAACGGATTACCTTTGCAGGACCATTAATTCCCGCCATTGCCAGGATGCATGGATTATGCCATAAATATGTGCATGGTTTAATCAAATACGCGGCATAATGAACATAAACTTCCCGCCGGTGGATGCCGGCTATATCAAAACCAAGGTCGAAAGCGGGTATTACAGCAACGCCACAGAAATGGTGCGCGATGCCGTTCGACGCATGCGCGAGCAGGATGATCAGCATGGCCGGCTGCTGGCCGCACTGGACATTGGCGACCGCGATATCGCCGCCGGCCGCACGGTTGCTTACACACCGGATTTGCTCAAAGAGATCGAGCAGGAGGCGCGAACACAGGCCGCCACCAACCTGCCGACCAATCCGGATGTCATCCCCTAGACACCGCCTTCAGCTGGCAGCGCAGGCCAAAGCTGATTTTCGAGACATTCTCGCCTACACGCTCACCACATGGGGTGAATCGCAACTGGCAAAATACCGCGCCAGGATCAACGGTGCGCTGCACGTTATTTTGCAGAATCCTTCCGCCGGCCGTCCTTCCGTGAAACCAACCGTTAAGGTCCTGGCAGTTGGGCATCACCGGATTTATTACCGCACGATTGAGGACACGATTTATGTCGTGCGCATTTTACACGAGCGCATGGACACGTCCCGGCATTTGTGAACCCTCAACGTGGCGCGTTTTAAAAAGTTCATTGAAGCTTGGAAGGTTTGGTCTGCGTCGTGAGTGGGTTGGAGGTATCGGACGGTGTAAGCCGGCGCTCCCCCGTCCGGCGGTAGCGCTAAATCGTCCAGTCAAAACCCTCGGCCTGGCTTTTGGCGAGCTTGCTACGGATGCTCAGTTGCGTTTCCTCATACACCACCAGTGAATGCGGCGGGACACTTTGCATCAGGAACACATTCGCGCCGATGGTGGAATGGGCGCCGATGACGGTCTCGCCGCCCAGGATGGTGGAGTTGGGATAGATGGTAACGTGGTCCTGCACATTGGGATGGCGCTTGCCGCCTTTGACAATATGCCCGGCCCCATCTTTCACAAAACTGCGGGCGCCGAGGGTGACGCCGTGATACAGCTTCACGTGGTTGCCAATCACACAGGTCTCGCCGACCACCACACCCGTGCCATGATCAATGAAGAAATGCGTGCCGATCTCGGCTCCGGGATGGATGTCAATGCCGGTGCGCCCATGCGCCCATTCGGTCATCATGCGCGGGATGAACGGCGCGCCCAAACGGTGCAACCGGTGGGCGAGGCGCTGAATGCCGATGGCTTCAATGAAGGGATAGGAGACAATGATTTCCTCGCGCACCAGCGCCGCCGGATCCCCTTCAAAGGCGGCCTCGATGTCGGTGCGAAGAAGTTCCCGCACTTCGGGCAGGGCTTTGCAGAACTGCTCGATGATGGGCGGCGTTTTGCCGGTGGGCTTTTTCGGATCGCCGATGCGGACGCTTTTGCGCACCTGGTCGGTCAGGCGGGCCACCACCCGGGCGAGCCGCTCGGTGGTGAGGTCGGCCAGCGAGCCGTGATGCACCGCATCGTCATCGTGAAACCCGGGAAAGAGCAACTGGAGCAGGTCCTCACAAATCTGGCCGACCGCGCGTTTGGAGGGCATGTTGTGCGAATCGCGGTTGTTCAAACCGCCCACCCGCTCGTAGGAGGCGAGCAATTCGGGCACGTAGAGACTCAGGATTTTGTGCATGCAGCAGGCAATCTAAGAAAAAGTACCGGTAACTTGGTCCGCCGGTTTCAGCTCGGTTTCCGGCTGTTCCAAGGCAGGCGGGCGAGCAAGAGTCCCATGCCACAAAAATCCGTGATGCCGGCAAACACCAGCCCGGCCCCGACGAACGCGGAGAGCCCAATGAACCAGGGGTTCACCAGTTGGGCGAGGACCACGCCGGTCACCACCAGCGAACCCGCGACGATGCGGACCTGGCGTTCGAGGCTGATGACTTTCACCGTTCCCCGCTCCACCGGCAGACCAGCCTCCTGCCAGGCCAGCGTGCCGCCGGTGACGACCACGCCATTGGTGAGACCCGCCCGGACCATTTTGTCCGCCGCCTTGGCCGCCCGGGCACCCGAGCGGCACAGGATATAAACCGGCTGGTCTTTCGGCAGGCCACCGGGGCCAAACAACTGGGCCGGGTCGAACCGGTCCAGCGGCTCGTTGCGCGCCGCGGGCACATGCACCTCGGCAAACTCCACGGGCGTGCGCACGTCAACCAAGGGCAGCCGGGGGTTGGCCAGCAGCAATGACTGGAGGGCGGTGGGCGAAATGGCGTTCATAGGCGTTTAGGGCTGACGCCGCAGATGATGCAGCACGCGCACGAGGGTGTCCACTTCCGCGCGCGTGTTGTAAAACGCGAGCGACGGGCGAACGGTGCTTTCCAGGCCAAAATGCCGCTGGGCCGGCTGGGCGCAGTGGTGGCCGGCCCGCACGGCAATCCCGTGCTTGTCCAGATGTTTGGCCACCGCTTGATTGTTCAAACCGGGAATCACAAAAGACAGCACGCTGGCCTTGTTCGCCGCCGTGCCAATGGGACGCAGGCCGGGTATGGTGGCCAGGGCTTGTGTGGCGTATTCCAGCAGTGAGTGTTCGTAAGCGGCGATGGCAGGAATGCCGACTTGAAACAAATAATCAATCGCCGCGCCCAAACCCACCACGCCGGCGATGTCCGGGGTGCCCGCCTCGAACTTTTCCGGGGCGTTTTGATATTCAGTCTTTTCAAACCGCACATCGCGGATCATGTGTCCCCCGCCCTGCCAGGGCGGCATGGACTCCAGCAAGGCCGCCTTGCCGTACAGGGCGCCGATGCCCGTGGGACCAAAAATCTTGTGCGCGGAGAAGACGAAGAAATCGGCATCGAGCGCCGTGACATTGATGGGAATATGCGGCGTGGACTGCGCGCCGTCGATCAGCACCGGCACGCCCCGGGCGTGGGCCAGCGCGATGATTTGTTCCACGGGATTGATGGTGCCCAGGGAATTGGAAACATGCGCCACGGATACAAACCGGGTGCGGCCGCTCAACAACTTGACGTACTCTTCCAGAATTAACTCGCCGCGGTCATTGATGGGAATGACTTTGATGACCGCCCCGGTCTGCTGCGCGAGCAACTGCCAGGGGACGATGTTCGCGTGGTGTTCCAGTTCGGACAGGATGATTTCGTCCCCGGCGCCAATGTGCTGGCGGCCGTAACTGTTCGCCACCAGGTTGATGGCCTCGGTGGTGCCGCGCACAAAAACGATTTCCTTCGCATCCCCCGCCCCGAGGAATTTGCGAACTTTTTCCCGGCCCGACTCAAACAACTCGGTGGAGCGCGCCGCCAGGGCGTGGGCCGCCCGGTGAATATTGGAGTTATCGCGCGCGTAGAACTGCGAGGTTGCGTCAATCACCGCCTGCGGTTTGTGCGTGGTCGCGGCGTTGTCCAGCCAGATCAACGGTTTGCCATGGACGTGTTGATGCAAGGCGGGAAAGTCCCGCCGCACCCCTTCGACATCGAAGGACGGCACGGGGGTGGCGGTTTTGGCATGACCCGTGGTCTGCTGGGGCAGTTTCCCCGGAAGCTCGCCCCCGCGCAGGAAATAAAATTCGGGCGGCGTGGCGGTCTCCGCCCCGCCAAGCGAGGCCAGCGGATTACTGGCCGCGGGCTTGGTTTCGGGCTTTTTGCTTTGCAGCAAGTTGCCATTGCAGCGCGGTTCGCCGAAAGCATAAGCGTCCTCGGAATCCGCCGCGTGACCACCAGAGGTCGTGGGCTCCACCGGGCTCAGCTTGGGCGCTTCCGGCTGGGCCGAGGGATGCACGGGAGGCACACCACCCGCTGAGGCGGGGGCGGAGATTCCGGGCAAACCGCCGGTCCCTGGCAGGCTGGTGGTCAAACCGGCGGGTGCGGAGGGCAACGCGGTCACCTGCCGGGGCGGCCGGCTGATTTCCGAAAAAGCCTCCGCCACCAGGCGGGCGACCAGGTCCGAATGCGCGGGCTCCGCCGGCGCTTCGGCTGGCGCCAGACTGGGCGACAGATTATTTCCGGTCGTACTCATGATAGAGGTTCACGGCGACGTTATCCAGGCGGGCAATGGCATCCGTGGTCAGCACGCTCGCGGAAAAATAACGGGTGACCAGGTGGGAGGCGATGGAATTTTCATTCGTGCCCATGTAACGCACCGAGAGCCCGGGTTCGACTTCCCCGGTGACGCCGGTCTTTTGCAAACCGACCACGCCCTGCTCGGCTTCGCCGACGCGCAGCAACAGAATGCTCGTGGTGGCGGACTTGGCGTTCACTTCCAGCTTGTTTGTGGGAATCAAGGGCACTCCGCGCCAGGTGAGGAAGGGTGAGCCGAACAAATGCACCGTGGGCGGCGGCACGCCCCGGCGGGTGCATTCGCGACCGAAGGCGACAATGGCCTTGGGATGGGCTAGAAAGAAAGCGGGCTTTTTCCAGACCAAGCTGAGGAGTTCATCCAAATCATCGGGCGTGGGCGCGCCTTTGCGGGTCTGAATGGTTTGGGTCTTGCTGACTTCGTTCAGCAAACCGAATTCGGCGTTGTTGAGCAGTTCCCATTCCTCGCGTTCCTTCACCGCTTCCACCGTGAGGCGGATTTGCTCGCGCAACTGGTCAATTTTGTTGCTGTAAAGATCCGTGACGCGCGTGTGCGTGCGCAACACCGTTTGAATGGTGCTCAGGTGATATTCGCGGGGGTCTTCCTCGTAATCCACGAAGGTGGTGGGCAGCTTGGGTTCGCCGGCAGCCGAGGTGAGGAGGTCCACCTTGACCTCGCCATATTCATTCGCCGGCTTGCCCTTGGCCGCCTTGGCCACGCGGTTGACGCGGTACACACCACCATCCACATCGATCCAAGGCAGAAGTTTGTGCAGCCAGCGCGGCGTGATATCGGTGATTTGCGGGACGGTTACCGTCGCGGTGGCAAGGTTGCGTGCCGCTGCGGCACTGAGGCTCAAGTGAGGTTCAAGGGGTTCGTTAGGCATATATTTAATGGGGGGAGGTTAAAAGGAACGATACGCGCGCACCCTGAGGATTAACTGGCATGGGACAGTCACAGCACCGGAAAGAGGCTTTTCCGGGCTGGCGAACCGATCAATGCAAACGCAGTTGTTCCACATAAATGCAGGGCATTTTGTGCGAACCTCCGGTTGACCGGTCAGTTGGCTAAGAAATCAATGCGGCAGGCTTTGCCCGGGCGGATAACTTGGCAGTCTCTCCGCTCTCGGACCAACCGATTGATAGGTGTTAGTATAGGCTCCTAATCAGGGATGTGTCAATGCCGCCGGTTGGAGGCGGGAATGGCCGGTGGAAGTGACGGATCGTGGAGCCGGTTGCGAAATGGCAACCGCCAGCCACGGACACAAAAAACGGCGGCGGTCTCGGGAAGAGAGCCGCCGCCGCTGGGATAAACGGAGATCAGAGTTGGGCCATGGCCTTGTCCAGCGCGGCGTAGAGCTGGTTCATGGTGGCCTCGGTTTCGTCGCCCATGTTGGAGAGCCGGAACGTGGTGCCCTTGATTTTGCCGTAGCCGCCATCGATCAGAAAGCCCTGGTCTTTGACCAGCTTTTGCAGCTTCGCCACATCCACCACGCGGCCACCGGCGCGCGCGCCATTGCTCACGCAGGTGAGGGTGACGGATTCATAGCCCTTTTCCGGATACAGCAGGAAGCCGTGCTTGGCCGCCCAGTCGCGGGTCATTTGATTGGTGCGCGCGTGACGGGCATAGCGGGCCTCCAGGCCCTCGGCGAAGAACTCGTCCAGCTTCGAGGACAGCGCGTAAATGTGGCTGATGCTCGGCGTGCTGGGCGTCATGCTTTGCTCGGCGTTCTTTTGAAATTCGACGAAGTCGAAATAGTAGCCCCGGTCCTTGGCCAGCGCGGCCTTGGCCAGCGCGGCCGGCGAGGCGACAAAAACCGCCAGCCCGGGCGGGAGGGCGAAGGCTTTTTGGGTGCCGGCCAGCAGCACATCGATGCCCAGCTCATCAAACTTGATGGGCAGCGCGGTCAGCGAGCTGACGGCGTCCACGATGAACGTGACGTCCGGATATTTTTTCTTGAGCGCGGCGATTTCCGTCAGCGGGCTCATGGTGCCGGTGGAGGTCTCGTTGTGGATCAGCGTCAGCGCGTCAAACTCGCCGGTGGCCAGCTTGGCATCAATGAGGGCCGCGCGAATCGGGGAACCCCATTCCACCTGGAGGGCCTCGGCCTGCTTGCCGCATTTCTTGGAGACGTCAAACCACTTGTCGGAGAACGCACCGCACATGCAGTTCAGCACTTTCTTGTGCACCAGATTGCGCACGGCCCCTTCCATCACGCCCCAGGCGGAGGAGGTGCTGAGGTACACCAGTTGTTTGGTGTGGAGCAACTGCTGGAGCTGGGGTTGGATTTTGGCGTAGAGGTCTTTAAAACCCTGGCCGCGATGACCAATCATGGGCGAGCAAAACGCTTTAAACGTTTTTTCGCTCACTTCGACGGGTCCCGGAATGTGCAATTTGACGTGTGCCATAAGAGTATGTGAAATTTTTCACAAGCAAGGCCAAAAAGCAAGTGACAATTTGGAAAATGATTCACCGCCAAATCCACCGCGGGCAGATGGATTTGGCTGGCCAAAGCCGTTGCTGGAAACGTGCCGCCAGGCATCAATGCCGGATTCGCTGCTCGACGGAAACCCGGCCGCTGGCTTAACTTGATTTGAGCATGGAACAAGGTCTCGTAACGGACATCGCCATTTGCATTATTGCCGCATGGGTGGTGGCGGTGATTTCGCAACTCGCCCGCCAACCCCTGCTGCTGGCCTATCTGGTGGCGGGCTTTCTCATCGGCCCGCACGCCCTGGCCTGGGTGCCGGACCAGGACGCCATTGAAACCATTTCCAGCCTGGGCTTGTCCCTGATGCTCTTCATGATCGGGCTGGAAATTGACCTCAAAAAAATGCTCAGCGCCGGCCGGGTGATCACCCTCGCTGCCCTCGCGCAAATCCTCGGCGGCGTGGCGCTGGGCTGCCTCGTGTTTAATTTTCTGGGACCGGTGCGGAATCATCTGGAGGCGTTGTACCTGGCGGTGGCGGCGGCGATGAGCAGCACGGTCATCATTGTCAAAATCCTGTATGACAAGCGGGAGCTGGAAACCCTCGCCGGCCGGATCACGGTGGGCGTGATGGTGCTGCAGGACATGGCCACGATCCTCTTCCTGGCCCTCCAGCCCAACCTCAAGCATCCCGCGGCCGGCCTGATGGCGGTGGCGCTGGTCCATGTGGTGGTGCTGGTATCGGCGGCGTTTCTGGCCAGCCGGTTTGTGCTGCCGCCCGTCTTCCGGTCGGTGGCCCGGCTGCCGGAACTGGTGTTGGTGGGGGCACTGGCCTGGTGCTTTGCCCTGGCGGGGTTTGCGTCGTACTTGAAACTGTCACCCGCCATGGGCGCGCTGATTGCCGGCATGATGGTTTCGACCTTTCCCTACACCCTGGATGTGGTGGCCAAGGTCACCAGCCTGCGGGATTTTTTCATCACGCTGTTTTTCGTGGGCCTGGGCATGGCCATTCCCCTGCCCACTTGGGGCTTCCTGTGGTGGGCGCTGGGAATGAGCCTGTTCCTGGTGGCCAGCCGGTTCCTCACGATTTTTCCCGCGCTCTACTTCATGCGTCAGGGCTATCGCATCAGCCTGCTGCCCACGATCAATCTCAGCCAGATGAGCGAGCTTTCGCTGGTGCTCCTGGCCCTCGGTCACGCGAGCGGGGATGTGTCCGACCGGACGGTTGGCATCGCCGCCTTTGCGTTTGCGTTTCTCGCGATCGGGTCCACCTACGCCATCCTCGGTAATGAGACGTTGCTGCGGGGTATCGGGCCGGTGTTGAACTGGCTGGGTTTCCGCGACCTTACCGCCATCCCCGGGGAGACCGACCTTGTCACCCGGCCCCGGCGCATCTGCCTGCTGGGGTTTTCGTGGACGGCCAGCTCGCTGCTCGAGGAAATCCACCGGAACCGCCCGGACTTGCTGGCCGAACTGGTGGTCATTGATTTCAACCCCGTGGTCCATGAACGCCTGAACCGGCGCGGGGTGCCGGCGGTCTATGGCGACATCACCCAAAGGGATGTGCTGCACCATGCCGGCGTGGGCAAGGCGGAGTTCATCATTTGCACCCTGCCCAACACTGTCCTCAAGGGCGCGGATAATCTCAAGATGCTGCGGCAATTGCGCGAGTTGAACCCCGGCGCCGTCATCATCGTGCACGCGGAACTGCTGGAACAGGTGCCGGCCTTGTACGCCGCCGGGGCCAGCTACGTGAGCGTGCCCCGGCTGCTGGAGGCCGCCACCCTGCTGGCGGCGCTGGAGGCGGCGGAGCAAAAGTTGCTGCTCCAAAAAAGCCGGGAGCAACAGGAACTCGTGGGCGAGCGCCAGGAAGTGATTCCGTAACCCAGGGGATCAAGGACAGAAACGCGTGCGCCACCGGCCGCTGGTTGACAAACGTATTAAATACTCAATCGCGTGGCCAATGCGGGAATTGAACGGACTTTTTTCCTGACGCCCCGGCGGTAAATCCTTCGCACTTTTGCGGAACGCATCAAATATAAAAGCGCAAGCGCAGTGAACACCAGCGAGGCCAAAACACTGTTGTGCGCCTGCCGGGTCATCGCTTCGGTCTGCTCACCGGGCAAACCCGCCAGCCAGGGAAAGCTCAAAGCGCCCGCTGCCGTGCCCACAAACCGCGCCAACAACCCGATTTTTGCCCGGATCAAGGCGCCCGGGCGACGCTGATAAAGCACCCAAACCGTATATAAACCGGCCAAAATTGCGGCGGCATTGCCAGCTTGAAGCGCCTGCAGCGCCAGCGATAGTTTGGGATATTGATTAAAAAAAGGCCGCCAGATTCTTCCCATTTCCACGGTGGCCGCACCCACCACCAGCACGGTCACCAACAATACAAATATCAGGAGGCGCAGCCAAAGGGTGAGAGGTTTGCGCATAATTCAGATTTGCCGGGCCACCATGCAGTTGTAACAAGCCGATTTCCGGCCATCAAGAAATTTCCTGGAGTTGGCGGGATCGTTCCAGAACGTGCTTAACAGATGCCTCCGCTGACATTAGCATGTGGGCAACCAGTTCATAATTCATGGCCAGGCCCATTCAGTTCATTAAGACATTTTGAAAACGCCCGTTAAACCCGAGTTCGGCCACCCGCCGGAAATCCTTGAATTTTGGAAACGCCTCGTCCGCAAGGCGCTGGCCGTGAACTCGTCAACCCCGTTTTACCTTTGCTCAGCGCTGCCCATCACCGAGCGCGTGGCAGAATTGGACCACGCGCTCGCATACGCTGGATTTGATACCGGCGCCACGCGCCGACCGGGGAAAGTTCTCTGCCGCCACTGGCTGTCGTGCAAGACCCAGCCGGTCGCGCCGTTGCTGCGCTGGTGGCGGGGTCAGGGCCGGCCCATCGAGGTCGTCAGCGAATTCGAGCTGCGCGCCGCCCGGTCCGAGGGATTTGCGCCGGCGGAGATTCTCGTCAACGGCCCCGCCAAGCATCACTGGCTGGACCGGCATGCATTGCGCGGATTGTCCGTTAATTTTGACTCGCCCGCCGAGCTGGCCGTATTGCTGCCGCTCGCCAAAAAGCTCGACTGGCGTTGCGGTGTGCGGATCAACACCAGCCAGGAGTTTGATGTCGAGAATTCGGAGTTCCCCACGCAATTCGGCTTTACGGCGGACGAGGCGGTGGCGGCCTTAAAAAAATTGATGCGTGCCAAGGCGCGCGTGGAAGCGGTGAGTTTTCATCTGCGCTCCAACCTGCCCTCCGCGCAAGTATATCAGCGCGCGTTAGTGGAGGTGGCGGCGGTTTGCCGCGCGGCGAACTTCGCGCCGCTCATGCTCGACCTCGGGGGCGGACTGCCCGCCCGCCAGGTGCTGACTCCGGGGGGCAAGGTCTTGGATGGTGAATTCGGCCTCCGCGCCTTCGCCGAAACGCTCCGGGTGGCGGCCAGACAGTTTCCGGGCCTGCGCGAACTCTGGCTGGAGAACGGCCGCTTTCTCAGCGCCAGCAGCGGGGTGCTGGTGGTGACCATTCTCGACACAAAAGAGCGGCGCGGCCAGCGCCAGTTGATTTGCGACGGCGGCCGCACCCTGCACGCGCTGACCTCACTCTGGGAGCAGCATCGGCTGGTCTCGCTGCCGGCACGCACCGGCGCGGAGGGGCCCACGACCATTCACGGCCCCACCTGCATGGCCTTTGACCGGCTGGCACGCCTGCCCCTGCCCGGCTCGCTGCGCCCGGGCGACCACCTCGTGTGGCTCGAAGCCGGGGCCTATCATATACCATGGGAAACGCGGTTCTCCCACGGTCATGCCGCGGTGTGGTGGCATGATGCGGGTGGTTTGCGGCTCGCCCGCCCGGCGCAAAGTTTTGAACATTTTTGGGGACAGTGGGTGGGGTGAACATTTAATCTCGACCCCCGGCCGTTCTGCTGGCATCAAGTTGCGGTGAATTTGAATTTGAAATCCGCCCTCGCCTCCGCCGTCCGCGCCGCGCGCGCGGCGGGAGCAGTCATGCATGCCAACTGGTACCAGCCCAAACACATCAACGTGGACGACCCGCATGACATCAAGCTGGAACTGGATGTCCGCTGCCAGCAGCTCATCGAAAAATCCCTGCGCCAGGCCTTCCCCCAAGTGCCCGTGCTCGGCGAGGAGGGCATCACCGGCGACATGGCCGCGGAATACCGCTGGGTGGTGGACCCCATTGATGGCACGGTGAATTACGCCTTCGGCATCCCGCACGCCGCCGTTTCCATCGCCCTGCAACATCAGGAAAAATCCGTCGTCGGCGTGATTTACGATCCCTTCACGAAGGAATTGTGGACGGTCATCCGGGGCGGCCCAACGCTGTTGAATGGCCGGCCGGTGCGGGTAAGCGACCGGACCAAGGTGAAAGATTCCATCATCGCCATGGGCTTTTCCAAGAGCCAGAGCAGCCTGGAAAAAAGCCTGCCGCACGTGATCCGCCTCACTCGCAAGGCCAAGAAAGTGCGCATTTTCGGCTCGGCCGCCCTGGAACTCGCCTACGTCGCCACTGGCCGGCTGGATGCGTATATCGAACGCCGCATCAGCCTCTGGGATTTCGCGGCGGGCGGCCTGATGGTCGAGGCCGCCGGCGGGGAATTTTACTCTTTGCCAGTCAAAGGCCTCTACCGCTACGCCATGGTCGCCGACAACGGCAAACTCCGGAAGAAACTGCAGGTGGACAGTTTGTTACTGTAAGTGCACTGTACCAAATATTTAAAGAGTAGGAGACGAGGTGACGAGTCTCTGATTTTGCCGGTTTTAAAGCTCTCTTGCTTTGACCATTTAAAGAAATATTCCCAGCCTCCGCCCGTCGGCTTCCACTCAGTTCACGTGGCTTGCGTTCCCAGCCACGCCTGCAACTTGCCCAATGCCTTTGCCCGGTGGCTGAGCTGGTTCTTCGTCGCCTCCCCGAGTTCGGCGAAAGATTGCGCAAAGCCATGGGGGATGAACAGCGGATCGTAGCCAAAGCCCCCTTGCCCGCGCGGAGCCAGGTCAATCCGCCCCTCGCAAGCGCCATCAAACAACTCCGTCACCGGCGCCGCCCCGACCGGCGTCAGCGCAAGCACACAACGAAATCGCGCCGCGCGTTGCTCCGCCGGCACCTCGCGCAACAGGCGCAGGAGCTTGGCGTTGTTGTCCGCATCCGGCGTGTTGCCATCCTTGAGGTGGTCCACCGCCGCAAACCGCGCGGAATGCACCCCGGGCGCCCCCTGCAAGGCATCCACTTCCAGCCCGGAGTCATCGGCCAGCACCGACAGCCCCGCCGCCCGGGGCCCGGGACGCGCGGCGAGCCACTGGGCCAGCTCCACCGCTTTCTTGGTCGCGTTGCCCGCAAAGGTGGCGGCATCCTCCACCACCGCCGGCGCGCCAGGGAAATCGTTAAGCGTCAGAAATTGAAACTCCCCGCCCAGAATGGCGCGGATTTCGCCCACCTTGTGGGCGTTGCGGGTGGCAATGAGGAATGTTTTCACCAGTCAGTGGGTTTATAATCCTTTAAAAATTTGCCCCAGACATGCACGCCCGAGTTAAGGCCGGCGATGATTGGGTCCACGATCCGCGCCGCGCCGTCCACAATGTCCAGCGGTGGATGAAACCGGTGCTCGCGCACCTTGCGCTCGGCGATGTGCACCGGGTCCTCGTCTGTCACCCAGCCGGTGTCCACGGCGTTCATGTGAATGCCATCGGCATGGTAATCCGCCGCCGCCGTCCGCGTCATCATGTTCAAAGCCGCCTTGGCCATGTTCGTGTGCGGATGCCGCGTGGTCTTGAATTTCCGATAAAACTGCCCCTCCACGGCCGAGACATTCACAATATGCTTGTCCCGCTCCGGCGTGCGCAACATCAGTGGCTTGAGCCGGGCATTGAGCAAAAACGGCGCGATGGCATTGACGAGTTGCACCTCCAGCAACTCCACCGCCGGCACTTCCGCCATCATCATCCGCCACGAATTGCGCTCGCGCAAATCCACCTGCTGCAAGTCCTGGTCAAGCCGTCCGGAGGGGAAGAGGTCCCGTTGCGCGGCCAGCTCCTCCGGCAGCAAAGCCACCTGCGACAACTGCGCCGCATGGGTCAGACCCGCCATTTCCGCAGGTGGCACCCCCGCCACCGGCAGCGCCGCCTCGCCCTCCGGCAGAATATGGTAACCGCGCAACCCTTCGTACGCCCCCAGCAACCGCCGCACCGGCTCCGGCTGCTGGTGCAGCGACGCATTCTCCCGCTCCATCATGTGCTGGTAAAAATTCGGTGGCCGGCGCACCGTCTGGCAGGCGTTGTTGATGATGAAATCCAGCCGGTCGCGCGTGTTCAGCAAATGCCGGCAAAACGCCTCCACACTCGGCGTGTGCCGCAAATCCAGTCCGAAAATTTCCAAGCGATGCCCCCACTCGGCAAAATCCGGCTCAGCCGCATAGCGCGCGGCGGAATCGCGCGGGAACCGCGTCGTCACCATGAGTTGCGCCCCGGCCCGCAACAATTTGATCCCCGCCTGATAACCAATCTTCACCCGCCCGCCCGTCAGCAACGCCACCCGGCCCGTCAGGTCCGCCAATTCGCCCCGCTTCTGGAAATTAAACTCCGCGCACGCCGGGCAAAGCTGGTCGTAAAAATGGTGAATGGTCGTGTAATCCTGTTTGCACACGTAACAATTCTGCTCCTCCACCGCCTCGTGAAAATCCGGGTCATCCGTCACCTCAATCGGATCCCCAATCTCCGGCGCATGCACATTGGGCGTGGTGAAGACCGGTTTCTGCCGCAACTGCCGGATGCCCGTTTGATTCAGCACCCGCTCGGCGCGTTCGGCCTTGGTGGCCTTGCGCTGGCGTTTGGTCGCCTTCACAAACTGCCGCCGGTCCACCGCGTCCGGCCGCGACACCTGCCCGGCCGCCTTCAACAATCGCGTGCGCTCCGCCTCGGAGAGACCGCTGAGCAGCGCGCGATTCTCTGCCACGGATTCGAGCAACGCCGCGGCCGCGCGCAGCTGTTCGGCGAGCTCGGTCTCGTTGACTACTGACGCAATTGGACTGTGCTGGTGACTGGCTGACATGACTTAAATAAAATAACCGAAGGGCAATTTAGCAGAATACTGCAGCGGGCGGGAAAAGGAAAATTCAAATCATCCCTAAAAGTTTCCGCAACCGCTCAGTCGTCTCCTCGCGATCCACGCGGCTCCCCGCCACGTCCATCACCAACCGTTCCCACGCGTCTGCATCCAAGGTTTCCTCCGGCAGCAGTCCATTCTCACTGAGGAATACCAGGCTGGTCGCCAGCGCAGTGCGTTTGTTGCCATCCACCAACGGATGATTGCGGCACAAATAAAACAGATACGCGGCGGCAATCTCCACCGGCTGGGTGAACATCGGCTCGCCCGCCATGGTGGCCTGCGGTGCTGCCACCGCGGATTCCAGCAGCGCCGCCTCGCGCAGCCCCGGCGAACCACCATGCGCCGCCCGTACTTCGGCATGGATCGCCTTGACCGCTTCCACGCTCGGATGCACCCAAGGGCGCTTCATGACAACCGCCTGAACAGCTCCGAATTCTTGTTAATCAGGCGCTTCGCCGTGTCGGCGGCCTGCTCCGGCCCAACGACCGGTCGCAACGGGGTCAGGACAATCGAACCGCCCTCGTGGACCGTGATGGTCATCTGGTCCCCCACCTTGACCCGCGCCAAATCCATCAGGGCGGCATCAAAAATAAGCCCCTGCGAATTGCCAATTTTAGTTATCGTCTTGGTCACGCTGTAAAACTATGTTTAACCCCCCTTGGCGTCAAGATGGATCTAACAGCCACCGGTGCGCGCTCTCAACTTAACTAATTATTAATCATTGCATTACTGCCAATGACTCTGGGCACAATTGACCCCCGATTTGCAATTGTATTGATGATTGGAGTTTGCCGTTTGCAGTTTCGCCCCTCACTGCTTGCCCTTCACCAGCGCCTCCACCACCGAGGAATCCGCCAGCGTGGTAATGTCACCAATCTGGTCCGTCTGGTTCTCGGCGATTTTGCGCAGGATGCGGCGCATGATCTTGCCGGACCGCGTCTTCGGCAGCCCGGGCGCAAATTGAATCTTGTCCGGCACCGCAATCGCCCCGATTTCCTTGCGCACGTGCAGCGCCAGTTCTTTCTTCAATTCATCACTTTCCGGCACCCCGTCCTTGAGGGTCACAAACGCATACAGCGCCTGGCCCTTGATATCGTGCGGCATGGGGGCCACCGCCGCCTCCGCCACCTTGGGATGGCTCACCAGCGCGCTCTCCACCTCCGCCGTGCCAATGCGATGGCCCGAGACATTCACCACGTCGTCCACGCGGCCCAGCAGCCAGTGGTCGTGATCGGCATCCACCCGGCAGCCGTCGCCCGTGAAATACATGTTCTTGTATGTGGCAAAATACGTGTTCACGAAGCGCTCATGATCGCCCCAGGTGGTGCGCATGATGCCCGGCCACGGCTTCTTGATGCACAACTTGCCGCCTTCGTTGGGACCGCATTCCGTGCCGTCATCGCGCAACACCACCGGCTCCACGCCGAAAAACGGCCGCCCGGCGCTGCCGGGTTTCAAAGTGTGCGCGCCAGGGAGATGCGTGAGCAAGTGGCCGCCCGTCTCCGTCTGCCACCAGGTGTCCACAATCGGGCAGCGCGAATGGCCAATCACCCGGTAATACCACATCCACGCCTCGGGATTGATCGGCTCGCCCACGGTGCCCAGCACCCGCAGGGAACTGAGATCGTATTTCGCCGGCCATTCATCCCCCAGCCGGATGAGCGCGCGAATCGCCGTCGGCGCCGTGTAGAAGGAGTTAACCTTGAACTTCTCGACAATTTTCCAGAAGCGCCCGGCATCCGGGTACGTGGGCACGCCCTCAAACATCAGCGTGGTGCCCCCGTTGCAGAGCGGGCCGTACACGACGTAGCTGTGCCCCGTCACCCAGCCAATGTCCGCCGTGCAGAAATAAACGTCGTTTTCGTGAATATCAAAGACATACTTGTGCGTCAGCGCCGTCCAGAGCAGGTAACCCGCCGTGCTGTGCACCACGCCCTTGGGTTTGCCGGTGGAACCCGATGTATAGAGAATGAACAAATAATCCTCGGCGTTCATCACCGTGGGCGGGCACACTGGCGAGGCCCCGGCCATCAGTTCGTGATACCACACGTCCCGCCCGGCCACGATGGTGCACGGCTCGGTATTGCGCTGGATCACAATAACCTTTTCAATGCTCGGCGTGTGTTGCAGCGCCGCGTCCGCGAGCGCCTTGAGCGGCAGGCTCTTGCCGGCGCGCAGCGACACATTGGCGGTAATCAACAATTTGCAGGCGGAGTCATTAATACGCCCGGCCAGGGAATCCGAGCTAAACCCGCCAAATACCACCGAATGAATGGCCCCAATGCGCGCGCAGCCCAGCATGGCCACGGCCGCCTCGGGAATCATCGGCATGTAAATCGCCACGCGGTCGCCCTTCTGAATGCCCAACGACTTCAGAACATTCGCAAATTTGCAGACTTCCGTGTGTAACTCGGCATAGGTGATGCGTTTAACATCCTCCTCCGGCTCGCCCTGCCAGAGAATCGCCACCTGGTCGCGCTTGGCGGTGGCGAGGTGCCGGTCCAGACAGTTCACCGTCACATTGAGCTGGCCGTCGGCAAAGAATTCCGTGTGAATCTTCCGCGCGTCGGTGTCCCAGTCGTACGACCGGGCCCGGGTCGGCGCCTTGAACCACGTCAGCGTTTTGGCCTGTTCCAGCCAGAAGGCCTCCGGTTCCTGGATGGAGCGCGCATACAGCGCGTCATAGCTGGCCGCATCCACCAGCGCGTGCCGGACTACCTCCGGCGACGGCGGGAACGTGCGGTCTTCATGCATCAGGGAATCAGTCGAAATCGTCGGATTGGGCGTGCTCATGTCATTAGCTTTTGTTCATTTGGACAAAACTTTATGACCTTGTCAATCGCGCGAAGGTTGACAAAGACGTTTTTCTGCGCAAGTTTTCCCCCCGTCAAATGGGAAAAGCATTAATCATCGCGGAAAAGCCGTCGGTCGCCAGCGACATTGCGAAGGCCATCGGCAAGTTTGAGAAACATGATGACCACTTCGAGAATGACCAGTATGTCATTACCTCCGCGGTGGGCCATCTGCTGGAGTTGTGCATCCCCGAGCAGTTCGAGGTCAAGCGCGGCAAGTGGACCTTTGCCCACCTCCCGGTGATTCCGCCCCATTTCGATCTGAAGCCCATCGAGAAAAGCGAGCCGCGCCTCAAGGCCGTGCTCAAGCTGCTCAAGCGCAAGGACGTGACCTCCATCGTGAATGCGTGCGACGCCGGGCGCGAGGGCGAGCTCATTTTCCGTTACATCGTCCAGTACGCCAAGTCCGAGAAACCCATCCAGCGCCTCTGGCTCCAGTCCATGACCGCCGCCGCCATCCGCGATGGCTTCGCCCAGTTGCGCACCGGCGAATCGATGATTCCCCTGGCCGATGCCGCCGTCTGCCGCAGCGAATCCGACTGGCTCGTGGGCATCAATGGCACCCGCGCCATGACCGCCTTCAATTCCAAGACCGGCGGGTTTCACCTCACCACCGTCGGGCGCGTGCAAACGCCCACCCTGGCCATTCTCGTGGAGCGCGAGGAGAAGATTAAAAAATTCGTCGCCCGCGATTATTGGGAAGTCCATGGCACCTTCGCCGCCACCGCCGGCGAATACCCCGGCCGCTGGTTCGATGAAAAGTTCGTCCGCTCCGAGACCGACGAGCACCTCCGCGCCGAGCGCGTCTGGAACCTCGCGCAGGCGCAGGCCTTGCACGACAAATGCCTCGGCAAACCCGGCATCGTCACCGAGGAAAGCAAGCCGACCACCTCGCTGTCGCCCTTGCTCTACGATTTGACGAGTCTGCAACGCGAGGCCAACGGGCGCTTCGGTTTCTCCGCCAAGAACACCCTCGGCCTGGCCCAGGCTCTCTACGAAAAACACAAAGTCCTCACCTACCCGAGAACGGACTCCCGCGCCCTGCCGGAGGACTATATCGACACCGTCAAAAAGACGCTCGGGATGTTGTCGGACACCCCTTACAGCGGGTTTGCCGAACAGATCTTGAAGGCCGGCTGGGTGCGCCCCAACAAGCGCATCTTTAATAATGCCAAGATCTCGGACCATTTCGCCATCATCCCCACGCTGGTCGCCCCCAAACACCTGAGCGAACCTGAGCAGAAGCTCTATGATTTGGTGACCAAACGGTTCCTGGCCATTTTCTATCCGCCGGCCGAATTCCTCGTCACCACCCGCATCACCCGCGTGGAGGGCGAACCTTTCAAGAGCGAAGGCAAGGTCATGGTCAATGCCGGCTGGCTGACTGTTTACGGCAAGGAAGCCGAGTCCGACGACACGCCCAGCCTGGTGCCCGTGCAGCCCAATGAAGTGGTCAAGACCGCGAAGATCGAGGTCGAGGCCAATCAGACCAAGCCCCCGGCGCGCTATTCGGAAGCCACCCTGCTCTCCGCCATGGAAGGCGCGGGCAAATTGATCGAGGACGAGGAATTGCGCGAGGCCATGAGCGACAAGGGTCTCGGCACCCCCGCCACCCGCGCGCAGATCATCGAAGGCTTGATCTGGGAAAAATACGTCCACCGCAACGGCCGCGAGCTCCAGCCCACCGCCAAGGCCTTCTCGCTCATCACCCTCCTGCGCGGTCTGGACATCCCCGCCCTGTGCTCGCCCGAGCTCACCGGCAACTGGGAGTTCAAGCTCAACCAAATGTCCCGTGGCAAACTGGGCCGCGCGGAATTCATGGAGGAAATCGCCGAGGCCACGCGCGACCTGGTCGCCAAGGCCAAGAAATACGAGAGCGACACCATTCCCGGCGACTTCGGCACCCTCACCGTCCCCTGCCCCAAATGCGGCGGCGAGATTCATGAGAACTACAAAAAATTCCAGTGCCAGAAATGCGATTTCTCCCTCTGGAAAATCGTCGCCGGACGCCAGTTGGAAATCGCCGAGGTCGAGGAACTCATCACCAAGGGCACCGTCGGCCCCTTGCAAGGCTTCCGCAGCAAGCAGGGCTTCCCCTTCGCCGCCGTCATCAAGATGGGCGCCGAGTTCAAGCCCGAGTTTGATTTTGGCAACGACCAGAACAAGGACGGCGAGGCCGCCGCCGCCGTCGATTTCACCGGCAAGGAACCGCTCGGCAAATGCCCCAAGTGCGGCGCGCGCGTGTTCGATGCCGGCATGAATTACCTCTGCGAAAAAGCCACCGGCCCGGAAAAGACCTGCACCTTCCGCTCCGGCAAAATCATTTTGCAGCAAACCATCGAGCCCGCGCAGCTCGCCAAATTGCTGGCCACTGGCAAGACCGATCTGCTCCGCAATTTCGTCTCCAAGAAAACCAACCGCAAATTCGAGGCCTTCCTGGTGCTCAAGGACGGCGAGACGAAATTCGAGTTCGCCCCCCGCGAGAAAAAAGGCAAGGGCAAAGGCAAGGACGGCACGCCCGCCGAACCGCTGCCCAAGGTGGATTTCACCGGCAAAGTCTCCCTCGGCAAATGCCCGAAATGCGGCGGCCAGGTGTTTGACACCGACCAGGGCTACCTCTGCGAGAAATCGCAATTGGACGCCCGCGCCTGCAAATTCAAAATCAGCCGCGAGATCGCGCAACAACCCATCGAGCCCGCCCAGGCGCAAAAACTGCTCAAAGACAAAAAGTCCGACCTGCTGGACAAATTCATCTCCCGCGCCGGCAAACCCTTCCCCGCGTACCTCGTCATGGACAACAAAGGCAAGATCACCTTCGACTTCCCCCCGCGCGAGGAATAAGCCTCTCGCGCTGGTCCCCAAGTCGCGGAGCGACGCCCGGCGTCCCGGAGTGCGGCCGTCTCGGCCGCAACCCGCCGTCCGTCCACCTGCGGCTTACCCCATGTTGATGCCCTTTCGGTCATCGGAGCGCGCCCGTCCCCGGGCGCAGACGCCACCAAACCGTGATTGAATTTTTAAGCCGACGACCTTGGTTGATTGGCAGGCCCGAAGCCATCTCGCGCAGCATCAGGCAATGCCAGCTTGAGGCCCAACGGGCCGTCATTCCTCAGCCCAGCCCAGCGGGCTGGGTGGGCTTGCCCGCCGTCCTGCGGCCTGTAGGGCCGCGATAAATGCGGTTCTACCCCTCACCAACCAATTTGTTTTTCTGGCCTTTGAAGTCCCTGCCACGCCAACGGCCCGCCACTAATAAAACCGCCTCAATCATCAATCAGCCCACCTCGCCACCAACCGCGCCTCGCCTTTTTCGGCCGAGGCAGAAATAAGCTGAAGGCCTTCCGTGCCATATTCCTTGGAAACAAAATAGCTCCCCGGTTTTGCTTTCAACTCCCGGCCGGTGGATATCACGTGAATTTTCGTGGTGCCATCGCCCCCTATCCAAATTAGCCTTGCGCCAATAAAATCATCCTGTGAATGAGCCTTGGATAAAAGAATGTCTTTTTGATACTCCCTAATTGTTACCTGATTAAAGGAGCAACCTGATCCAGTCACGCACAATATAATTATGGCCAGTATCACCATGGAACCAAAGGTTTCAAACGTTTTCCCAGCCGCAATTTTTGATGGTAACGACATTTCCATCTTTCCCTCCCAGCCAGATCAATTTAATTCTTAAGGATGGACATGTCCAAACATAAATGAAGCTGTTTTATAAACAATACGGCCAGGGCACCCCGCTGATCATCCTCCACGGTCTCTTCGGCGGCGCGGACAACTGGCACAGCCTCGCCACCCAGCTGGCCGACCAGTTCCACGTCGTGGTCCCCGACCTCCGCAACCACGGCCAGTCGCCCCACCACCCCGAAACCAATTACCCCGTCATGGCGGCGGACGTGGCCGAATTACTGGCCACTCTGGACCTGCCCTCCGCCATCATCCTCGGTCATTCCATGGGCGGCAAGGTCGCCATGCAACTGGCCCTCACGCGGCCGGAACTCGTGCAAAAACTCATCGTCGCCGACATGTCCCCGCGCGGCTACACCCCCCTGCACAACGAAATCATCGCCGCCCTGAACGCGCTCGATGCGGCCTCCTTCACCTCCCGCACCGAAATCGAGGAGGTGCTGGCCGGCCCGATCCCCTCCCTGAACCTCCGCCGTTTCCTCCTGAAAAACCTCGGCCGCGCCGCCGACGGCACCTTCGCATGGAAAATCAACCTGGCCGGCCTGGCCCAAAGTTACCCGCATCTCCGCACCCCCGTCACCGGCCCGCCTTACCCCGGGCCAACCCTGTTCCTTCGCGGCTCCAAATCCGAATACATCCGCGCCACCGGGGAACCCACCATCCGCGAACTCTTTCCCCACTCCCGCCTCACCACCATCGAAGGCGCCGGCCACTGGCTCCATGCCGATAACCCTGAGGAGTTTATGCGGCGGGTGCGGGAATTTCTCGCCTGAGCACGCGCTCGTCTCCGGTCAATGCTCACATTGGCGGCCAACTTACTGGCCAACTCCGCCTCGCCTTGGCACCCTCTCCTCCATTCAGATGGAGAAGAGAGCCGGGGAGAGGAGGCGCTCATAATCATAACCAGTCAGTCGACAACCTTCCAATTTCCATCCAAATACGCCCACCGCGCGATAGCGTCCTGGAGTGCGCCAGCCCTCTGGCGCTTTTGCCCGCAATTGTCCCATCATTGGCATCATCCAACCGCGGTGAGTCTGGCGCCACCGTGCCCCCCCACAAACTTTCAATAACTTCTGGAATTTCCCCCCAAATGGTGCATCTGTATTAGTACGATGTTCGCAACCTCTCAACTCGTCAGCGAGACGGCGGAATTCGCGCGGCTGGAACCCTATCTGCCCCGCTGGCGCTCCGTGCCCCTCTATCGCGACGCCCTGCGCGACGGCGATTTCGCCCAACTCCCCGTCATCGGCAAGGCCGAATTGCGCCGGGATTTTCCCGCCAACTTCCTCCCGCCCGGGCAAGACCTCGACCCCCTCCTGGCCGCCAAGGCCGTTGAAATGGAGCACTCCTCCGGCACCTCCGAGGACCGCACGGCCGTCCTCTTCGGCCGTGGCTGGTGGGACGCCCAGGAGGCGCGGATCCTCCGCCTGAACCCCCTCGTCCGCCATGTGCTGGCGGAATACCCCGAAGCCCGCCGCGTCACCATCGTGCCGCCCGTCTGCAACGGCCTCGTCTGCTTTTCCAATTTCAGCGCCCGCGCCGAGCGCATCATGGGCCAAACCCTGTTCGTCAACCAGGCCCGCATCCCCTTCCTCCTCACCGAGGCCGAGCTGGCCCGCATGGCCGCGGAAACCACCGAATGGGCGCCCCAGTTCCTCGATCTGGACCCCGTGCAAGGCGCCTGGTTCGCCCTCTACTGCGAACGCCACGGCATCCGGTTCCCTTCCGTGCAATTCATCCTGTGCAGCTACGAATTCGTCAGCGTCGTGCATCGGCGCATCTTGGAACGCGTGTTCCGTGTGCCGGTATTCAACCTCTACGGCTCCACCGAAACCGGCCATCTCCTCATGGAAAATCAGCGCGGCGAAATGCAGCCCTGCCCGGATGCCGTGTTTTATGAAATTATCAACCCGGATGCCCAGGGTGTCGGCGAAATGGTGGTCAGCACCCTGACCAACGACATCATGCCCCTGCTCCGTTACCGCGTCGGCGACTTGGTGGCGCGCCACTCCCTGCCAAACGGCGAAACCTATGTCGTCCACGGCCGCTCCCGCGACGCCCTGTTCCGGCGCGATGGCCGCCGGGTGACCACCTGGGAAGTGGACCAATGTTTCGCCGGCCTGGCCGGGCTCATGCACTACCAACTGCGCCAGACCCCCGATGGCAGCCTCGGCCTGCAATGGATCTCCGATGCCCGCGGACCCGCCCCGATGGACCTCATCCAGTTGCGCTCCCGCCTCGAGGCCTTGCTGGAACCCTCCACCCACATCACCGTGGAACAAGTGACCATGCTGCCCCCCACCCCCTCGGGCAAATTCCGCCTGACCTGCCGCGCCTGAGTGAGCGTTTGATTGCTCGCTTTATTGCACCGCACCTTGAAACCCGCCACCTCCTCCGCAATCGCCGACCCGTTGATCCGGCAGTTCCTCGATCATCTGGTGGTGGACCGGGACGCCTCCCAATATACCCAGCGCAACTACCGCCAGGCACTCCTCGAATTTTACCAGTGGCATCAAACGGACCACGGCGCCCCGCCCGCTTGGATGACGCTTGGCCGGGATGACTTCCGCAGTTTCCTGCGCTACCTTGGCCGGCAAAACCTCAGCCGGGCCGCCATCCAACTGCGCTTCTCCGCCCTGCGCACCTTCTGCAAATATCTCGTGCGGCACGGGCTGATCGCCGAATCCCCCGTCAAAAACCTCGCCCTGCCCAAACCCGCGCGCCGCCTGCCCCAATACCTCACCAAAGACCAGATGCTGGCCCTGCTCGCCGCCCCGGCCGCCCTGCTGGCCCAACAAAGCGTGAAAAAGAGTGCCGGCCGCCCCTGCTCCGCCACTGCCTCCCTGCGCGACACCGCCGTCCTGGAAACCATCTACTCCTGCGGCCTGCGTATCAGCGAACTCTGCGGCCTGCGCGCCGAGGACATCAACTGGCCCGAACAACTCCTCCGCGTGCGCGGCAAAGGAAAAAAAGAACGCCTCGTTCCCATCGGCGAACCCGCCTTGCAAGCCATTCAAGCCTACTGGCAGCACTTGACCCCGCCCCCCGCCGGCCCCGCCCCCGTCTTCCTGGCCGAAACCCGAAAAACCGCCCCCGTGCGCCCCCTGCAACTCTCCCGCCGCCTAAAAAACTACCTCGCCCAGGCCGGCCTGGACCCCAGCCTCACCCCCCACAAACTGCGCCACAGCTACGCCACCCACCTCCTCGATGCCGGAGCCGACTTGCGCAGCGTCCAGGAACTCCTTGGCCACGCCCACCTCGTCACCACCCAAGTCTACACCCACGTCACCACCGAACGCCTCAAACAAGCCTACGACGCCGCCCACCCCCGCGCCTAAGCCGCTCCCCGTAGCGGTGAACTGGCGTTCACCGCATTGATCGTTCCCCTTTCGTCCCCGGGCTGTAAGCCCTTAATGTTAAAGCCCAGGCTGGAGGCCTGGGTTACGCCATCCCCAAAACCATCCCCGGCCTGTAAGGCCGGCACTGCCCTGCCATCGGAGCGCCAGCTTGCAGCCGGCTTACCGCACCCAACCACTCTCAAGGTCCGATACCATCCCAACCGCGCGACCATTCTCCATCGTACCGGTGAACTGGCCTTCACCGCATTGATCGTTCCCCTTTCCTCCCCGGGCTGTAAGCCCTTAATGTGAAAGCCCAAGCTGGAGGCCTGGGTTACGCCATCCCCAAAACCATCCCCGGCCTGTAAGGCCGGCACTGCCCAGCCATCGGAGCGCCAGCTTGCCGCCGGTTTACCGCGCCCAACCACCCCAAGGGTCAGATAACATCCCAACCGCGCGACCATCCTCCACCGTAGCGGTGAACTGGCGTTCACCGCATTGATCGTTCCTCTTTCGTCCCCGGGCTGTAAGCCCTTAATGTTAAAGCCCAGGCTGGAGGCCTGGGTTACGCCATCCCCGTACCCTCCTCCACCCATTCCGCGCGCAAATTCAATAAGCCCTTCTTTTTTGCGCCTTTTTGTGCCTTTTCGTGGCCATTACCCCCCCCTCAGCCGGAACAATTCATACAAGATGAACGCAGATGAAACCATGAGGTAGGCAAGGGTTTGGCCCGCGATTGATCGAGAACGATTTGGCGCGCCATTTTTTCTCGTTTTCCGCCTTTCCCCATCTGCGTTTATCTGCGGTTAAAGTCCTTTTCAACTGCATTGTTCCGGCTCAGATCCTTTGCGTCTTTGCGTTAAATATTATTTGGTGGCGGCTCATCACGAAACTCCAAAATCTCCCCCGGCTGGCACCGCAACGTCCGGCAGATCGCCTCCAGCGTGGAAAACCGAATCGCCCGCGCCTTGCCGGTTTTCAGAATTGACAGGTTCTGCAGCGTGATCCCCACCGCCACCCTTCGTCTGTATCCCGCCACCACCAGATCGCCACATTCATCCAGCTCCCTGAACCAAGACCGTCCAGAGTCCCACGATTTTCACGGGTTGCTCAGCCGGAAAAAGAGGTTGCCGGTGGCCGGCGGTGTAAACGTGATGGAGTTGGTGCCATTGAGGCTGGTGATCGCAAAGGTGCTGGGCACCCAGCTTCCGGGGGTGACCAGATTGGTGGTTTGCTGCACGGAGTAGGTGCCGGTGGCCGGCCAGGCGATGGTCAGGTTGGGACCGGAACTGGTGATGACTGGGGAGGGCGGCGTGCCCAAGGTTGCGCCGACTTCGGCAATGCCATAATAAGGCCCATCGGTGGTGCCAGCTTGACCGGAGGTCCCGGCAAACGGCGTATCGTCCCAAACGGTGTGATCGGTGGTAGTTCCCTGGGCAAACTGCCAGTTAATAGTCCCAAAATATTCGTCGTTGTTTTGGTTGTTGGGCTCACTGGTGGAGGCATTCCAGTTCCGATAAGTGGACGGTTCGCCGGAAACCCAAATAAAATTAGCCGCGTGGGCACTGCCGGGGCCCGCGCCATCGTTGCGTTCCGGGTCGTACAGGCCGATCCATAGCGGCAAGGTGGCGAGGTCGGGGCCGCCATAGATGCTTAGGTCGGCGAGCATATTATTGACGATCCATGCGTCTTCCGCCGCGGAGCGGATGGTGACCAGATTGCCGCCCAGAGCGATGGCCGCCGTTTGCGCATTGGACCAGTTGTTGGGCGGCACGATATAGTATTCGTGGCCGTTGAGCGGACTGGTCACCGGACCGTAAAACGCGCCAGGCACGGTGGGAATGGGAGGAACGCCGGCGCCGAATTCCACCAGGCCGTAATATGGACCGGAGGAGGTCCCGGCATAGCCGGTGCTGCCATTGAGCGGCGTGTCATTCCAGGTCCCGGGTGTGCTGGAGTAGCCGGCGGCGTAGTCCCAATTGATGGCGGTATAGTATTCCGCATTGCCGGTGTTGTTCGGTTCGCCGGAATTCCAGTTGCGGTAGGAATACGATTCGCCGGAGTCCCAGATAAAGTCCGCCGCGTGCTGGCTGCCAGCACCATCTTTGATCGTGGGATCATAAAGGCCGATCCACAGTGGCAGGTGGGACAAATTGGGACCACCGGAAGGCTGAAAATTCACCAGGAGGTTGTTCGTAATCCAGTTATTTTCCGTCAGACTCCGGATGGTGGCCAGATGGCCGCCCAAGGCATGCGCCTCCGCCTGCGCCTCCGTCCAGGTGCCAGGGGCGAGGATGGCGTAGGAATGGCCGGTCTGGGGATTGGTAATCGGCCCGACCACGATGCTGGCGGACGTGGTCAAATATTTGCCGGCCGCGCCGGCGGTGTAAATGGCGAGAATTTGCGCGGGCGTGAGGGCGGCGTTATACACCGATAACTCGTCCAGGGAACCCAAAAACGAGTCGTTGTTCGGCTCGTTAATATTATCGGCCCGGCCGCCAAGGGCGGGGGCGGTGGCAAAAACATAGCCGGGATTGTAGGTTCCGGTGACGGGATAAGCCGTGCCATCAATATAAAACACGACGGTGCCATTGGTGGTGGTCACGGCGACGTGGTGCCAGTCGGTGTCGGAAATGGCGGCGGAGCAAACCACGTCGTTGTGATCCACCCAGGTCAGGAGCGGATTGCCAGTGGGGCTCATGCCCAGGGAATAGCCGGAATGGCCATAACCGAAAAAGAGGGCATTGCCCGCCACGGCGCTGCCATCCAAAGTCACACTCGTGGCACTGCCGCGCTGCAGCCAGGTTTCAATGGTGAAGTTTTGCAATTGGAGGGCGGCGGTGTTGGCGAGCAAGACCTCGGCAGAGCTGCCATTAAAATTGAAGGCTTGCTGTACTTCGCCGGGCACATAGGTTGCCGCATTGGTGAGCGTGCCGTTGTTGCCGCCCACGACATCCACCGCATTGCCGTTGGCCGGCCACCAGGCAACCAGACTCGCGGGGGCGGCGACAGGAGTGGCCGGCGGGACGACCTTGCCCGCAGCACCGGCAGCATAGATGGACTGGATTTCCGCAGGCGTGAGCGCGCGATCATAAATGGCCAGCTCATCAATGGACCCGGCGAAGGAATCGTTGTTGTTGGCGTTAATCAGGTCGCCGCGCACACCGATGGCCGCCGGGGTGGTGAACTGGAAGGCGGAACTGTAACTGACCGACGGATAAGCCACGCCATCAATGTAAAACGACACGGAGGTGCCGGACTTGGTGACGGCGACGTGATGCCAGGCCAGGTCGGTGACCCGCGCGCCCTCCGCACCGTCATTCACATCGTTCACATCAATTTTCGTCAGGGAGATGGTGCCATCAGTATGCATGCCCATGCCATAGCCCTGGCTGCCATAATAAAAGAGCGCGGCGGCTCCGCCATTCGCGTTGGGATCGTTGGAGACCTTCGCGAGGGTGCCGCGCTGCACCCAGGCTTCGATGGTGAAATTCTGTAATTGCAAGGCGGTGGGATTGCCAATGAAGACGCCGGCGTGATTGCTGTTAATTTTGAAGGACTGCCCCACTTCACCCGTACCATAAGTTGCGCCATTGGTAAGGGTTCCATTGTTGCTGCCCACCACATCCAACGCATTGCCATTGGCCGGCCACCAGGCGACCAGGCCGGGCGGAGCCGCGACGGGCTCGCCATAATTTAAGTCCAGGGTGTTCCCACTGGTCGTCACGGTGAAAACACCCTTGAACGAATTGGCAAAGCCCGAGGTGTCCACCACGATGTTCCCGGCAGCAAAACCCGTGATGCCGCCAGTGGCAGTGGCCAGCGGCCAGGTGTAAGTGGCGGCAGGGTTAAAGCCACCGGCGGCGCCGGGAATTTGGGCGGCGGTGAGGGAAGCCAGATGAATGACAAATGGATTCGCCGCCGTGGCCGCCACATTCAAGGTGCCATTGATATTCAGCAAAGAAGTTCCGCCGCTGGTGCTGGCGTTGGTGAGAGTGAAGACCTGGCAGCCGGCGGGATTCCACGTTTCCGGACCGGTGGTGAGCGTGCCCACGCTGCCGTTGCCGGGGGAGTTGGTGCCATTGACGATGACCGGACCGGTTAGGCTGCCGGTGCCAGCCAGGGTGGCCCCGGCGGAGACCGTGACCGGGGAGGCCAGCGAACCATTCACCGCCAGGGTGCCGGCACTGATGGTGGTGGGACCGGTATAGGTGCTGGCCCCGGTGAGGTTGAGGGTGGCGGGGCCGGTTTTGGCCAGGCCCAGGGAGCCGGAGGTGTATAAGGGCGCGGTATAGGCGTCATATTCATAATTGGTATCCACCAACTGGCCGGCAAAAATGGTGTTAACCGTTTGCACCACCGTGAGCGTGGCCGCCGGAATGGGAGCGGTGTTGTTTGCCACATTGCCATTGGCAATGAGGGTATTACCTGCGCCACTGGAGGCCAGGTTGGCGACCAAGGGGTTGTTGCCATAAAGGAAGAATTTGGAGTTGTGCCCGGCGATGGGGTCCAGGAGCAACTGGTTGGTTTGGGTCAGGGCCTTGGGGTTGAGGAGATAGACCGAGCCGCGCTGGATTTCCAACTCACCGGCAAAGGTGTTGCTGCCCGCCAGTACCAGCGGACATTCCATGGGTTGGTTGCCGTTGGCCCCGGCGTTGTTGTTTTGCGCGATATAGGTAATGCCGCCAATGCCGATGATATTGCCATTGATCCGCGCATCCTCCCGGTTGCGATAAATCGCCACGCTGTTGTGACTGCTGGTGGCGTAGAGGTAACGCTGGGTGGCACCGAGATCCAGGGTGGCCATGTCGATCTGGGCCCCGTAATAGAGAACGCCATTGGCATCCGGGCCAAAATTCAAATCGGGGTTGGCGGGACCGTCGGTGGTGGCGATCAGGCGGAGGGTGCCCGCGCCCAGGACGTTGGTGCTGCCGGTGTTTGCATTTTGGGAAACCATTAAACTGAGCGTGGCGGCGGATTCCACGGCCCCGTCATTAATAACCAACCCGCTGTTCGCATAGGTCGAGAGACTCCCCAGCAACCGCAGCACCCCGGCATTGTTGGTGTGATAACCGGCAGCGGGCAGGGGCTGGACCACCACCAGCAACCCCGGTCCGTTCTTGGTAAAGCCTTGCGACCCACCCAGGGACACACCAATGGTTGCCGTCTGGTTGATGACGTTGATGCTCGGTGCGCCACCGGTCAAGGTGAGCGGGCCGCCCTGGCCCGCACTAAGCGTCCAATTATACGCGCCATTTTGGTCGCCAATAATCAAGCTGCCAATGGTGACGCCACCATCCAGCGTGTTGGTGATATTGCCATTGAGGGCGAGTTCGCTGAAGTCCGCCAGGATGCCGCTGCCCTGGGCTTCCTTGCCATTTACCCAGTTGCCGGTGGTGAGCCAGCTTCCGCCCAGGGGATTGATCCAAATGTTGCTCTGCGAGGGGTTCGGAAGGAACGGTGCAAATTGGCTCCAATAACCACCGGTCAGCGCGTAAGGACCGCTGGTGACGGTGGGGCTGGCGTCCGCCTGGCCGATGGTGCCGCTGAGGGTGTAAGGGTTGGTGGCCACGGTGCCGCCGCCATCGGCGATGACGTTCCAGTTTAAGGTGTAGGTTTGGGCGGAGGCGCGAAAGCAGAATGAAGAATGAAGAATGAAGATCCAAAGGATCGATTGCAGTATATTTTGGAGTGCGCGGGCATGACCGCGCTTTGAGACTCGACGACATGTCGTCGAGTTCCAAAGCGGGGACTTGTCGCCGCAGTCCCAAATCGGTTGCGCCAGCCTCCGCCATTTGACCCAAACAAAAGCGTTTTTCATAGGCGCCTCAATTCTTTCCTGTCAGCGATTTCACCACCGCCGCCAGTTCATTCATTTGTTTTTGGAGCGCGTCCACCTGGCCGGCCTTGGCTTGGAGTTGGGCGATTTCCGCATCCTTCTCGCGCATTTCTTCCTGCAACTTCTGATTCAAGCCCTGGATGGCCGCCAGGGCGACGCCACCCTCGTCCACCACGCTGATATGCTTGTCATCCGGACCATCCAAGCCAAAGGCGGCTTGGAAATCCTGGGCCATGGGGCCGATGTGCTGCACGTTTTTTTGATCGGTCTTGTAATTCCATTGGGTCACGGGCAGCGCGGCGACCCGGGCCAGCACGGCTTGATTATCCACCGGCTCGAAATTTTCCTTGGCGTTCCGGTCGCTGGTCAGGGCGACGCCGTTGGCATAGACGGTGCCTGCCAGATAGGTCGCGGTTTGGGCGTTCTGGGAGCCAATGCGGATGATTCCGCTCTCAGCACCCCCTCCCGGATTGCCGATATAAATATTGTTGTTGCCGCTGGTGAGGCCGGCACCGGCCTCGTAACCAAGGGCGATATTTCCGCTCCCCGTGTTTAAGGATGTCAGCGCGTAAGCCCCATCGGCGGTATTTTCGTTGCCGCCGGAGGCTGATAATGCGCCAAGGATAACCAACGACTGACTACCATTGGCGGTATTGAAACTGCCGGTCGTGCTGCTCGAAAGCGCCCCGGGGCCGTTGGCCACGTTGTCGGTGCCGGTGGTATTGCTTTGGAGCGCGTCAGCGCCAGCCGCTGTGTTGTCAGAGCCGGTGGTATTGCCTTGGAGCGCCCCCTGGCCATTCGCGGTATTGTACGAACCAGTGGTATTGCCGGCGAGCGCTTGACTGCCATTCGCGGTATTATATGAACCGGTGGTGTTGGCATTCAATGAGTTGAAGCCACTGGCCAGGTTGTTGGAGCCGGTGGTGTTAAATTCGAGGGCATAAACGCCATTGGCGGTGTCGCCCGAGGCACCCCGGTTGGAATACAGCGCAAAATCACCCACGGCGATGTTGTCCGACCCGGCGGCATTGTTGTACAGGGTGAAATCGCCCAGAGCGGTGTTGTCCGAACCGTTGTTCTTGGCCAGCGCCTGGTGGCCCAGTGCGGTGTTGCCCGTGCCGGTGGTGTCCGCCTGCAAGGTGTTATAACCGACGGCCGTGTTCTCGCCATTACCAGAAAGGGTGGAGGCATTTTCGCCGGCCGCATCGTTTTCCAGGGCTTGATAACCAACCGCCACCACATTGTTGTCCGATTCCATGTAATTCAGCGCGTACGCGCCATTGGCCACGTTATTGGACCCGGAATAGTTTGAGGTCAGCGCCTCCAATCCGGTGGCGGTGTTACCTCCCCCGGTTCCGTTGACCCGAAGCGCCGATTGGCCGACGGCGGTGTTGCCGGAGCCGGTGGTGTTGGATCCGAGCGCCCAACTGCCAACGGCCGTGTTTACGCTGCCGACGGTGTCGCTGCCCAGGGCCGTGTAGCCAATCGCCGTGTTGTACAGGCCATTGTCATTTGCGGGGAAGTTGCCCGCAAATGGACCGGCGAAGAAATTATCATTCAGGTCCGAATGCATGAAGGGATATCCGCCGGAGTTTATATTGACGATGGCGGGCAGATTCAAAACGTCAACCGAAAGGCCCGCGCCGCTGGTCACGAACCGCACGCCGCCCTGCGCCCGGACATCGAATGAATCATTGTTCAGGGAACCAAAGATCGCGCTTTGCGAATCGGCCCAGACAAACGCGCCCTGATTGGTGGCCTGGGCCTGCTGGCCGGCGGCAAAGCTGTACTCGCCGCCCGCCACATTGCCCAGTCCGCCCGGCACGGTGGCGTAATTGCCGGTGGCCTGGTTGTTGCCGCCGCCGGACACCGTGGCATCGTAGGCGCCGCTGGCAGTGTTGTTGACGCCCCCGCCCACGGTTGCCCCCTGGATGCCGCTGGCGGTGTTGTTGGCTCCGCCCCCCACGGTGGCATAAGTGCGGCCACTGGCGAGATTCTCATAACCGCCCGCCACGGTGGCATCACTGCTGCTGGCCGTATTGCCCTGGCCCCCGCCCACGGTGCCGAAGCTGCTGGTGACGCTGTTCGTATAGCTACTGCCGTTATAATTGGTCGCCCCGCCGCCGCCAATCGTGGCCCCCACCACGCCGCCGCCCACAAAATTGACCGGGGAGCCGCCAATCAAACTGGGCGCCCCGGCGGTGTTGTTTTGCACCGACAAGCCAGTAAAGCCATTGGCCACGCCGGCGGTGGCCGCATAAGTGGCATACGGCGCGGGGGTAATCGTTTGCAAGGGGAAGGCATTCGTGCCATTCACCCCATCGCTGAACCAGATTTCCAGTTGAATTCCGGTCTGGCCAAAGACCGCAGCAGGCAGGGCGGCCATGCCCGGCACGGTTGGACTGCCCAGCGTGACGGTGAAGAGGCCATTGGTAACGCCCAAACCCAGGGTGGCCGTCGGGACTTGGCCCGCGCCGGTGGTGCCGTCGTTGCTCCACCACGTGGTGGTGGTGCCGGCACTCGTGGCGACCAGGGCGAAGCGGAACTGTCCGGTGCCGGTGTAATTGGTGCCGTTGTCCTGCACGCGACCCTGATAGGTGAACGTCGTGTTCTGGGCGCGAAGGCAGAAAGCAGAAACAAGCAGCCAGAAACAAAGCAGCCAGGGGAGAGGGAGTGATTGTAGGGTTTTCATAATTTTTTGGACGGGAGGTCTAAAATAGTTGGTTTATTTTCGTTCGGTCAAGGCTTTCACGGTGGCGGCGAGGGCTTGCAATTGTTTTTGGAGCGCGTCCATTTGGGCGGCTTTGGCCTGCAATTCGCCAATCTCCTTGTCTTGCTCCTGAATTCTGGCTTCTTGCTCCTGAATTCTCGTCTCTTTCTCCTCCAGCTTCTGATTTAAACCTTGAATGGCGGCCAGTGCAACGCCGGTTTCATCGCCAACGTTGATGAGATTGTCCACGTCCCCGTTTACCTGAAAGGCAGCGTGAAAATCCTGCGCCATGGGACCGATGTGGCGGGCGGCGAGATTGTTGGTGTAGTTCCAACTCGTCACCGGCAGGGCCGCCACCCGGTCCAAAATTTCCCGGGCGTCCACCGGGGCGAAACCGCTCTTCACATTGCGGTCACTGCTGTAGGCAAACCCGCCGTTGACATAGACCCCGCCATTGGTCCAGGTCAGGACGGCATGCGCGCCGCCATTCATCACCCCCAACACACCACCGCCAAAACCCCACAATACCGGGCCATCCGGCAGCACGGTGGGAGAAAAATTATTCACGGTTGGTCCGCAATACGCGAGCCCGTGGTTATGATCGCTGCCGTCATCCCCCCGCAGGTAGACCGGATGGGAGAAAAGGTAGGTGTTCGTATTGACCAGAAAGTCCCCTTCCAGCGTGGCCGTCGTGCCCACGCCGATGCCTTGATTAAAACTATTGCGGCCGGTGAAGGTTTGGCCGGCGGTCGTCAGCGCCACCGCGGCCGGCAGGGCGGTCAAGCCACTGCCGTTGCCTGAAAAACTGCCCGCGAGGCTAACGCCACTGGACCCATTGGTCACCGTGCCGGCAGGCAATTGCGCCAGCGGCAGGCTGCCGTTCAGCGCATTGGCACTGGCGGCGATGGTGGCGTAGGGCGCGGGGGTGAGGGTCTGGGTGGGGAACGGGAGGAACCCGTTGACACCATCATTAAACCAAGCCTGTAATTGCACGCTGGTTTGGTTGAATACCGCGGCGGGCAGTGCGGCCATGCCCGTGATGGTGGGATCGCCCAGATTCACCGTAAACAGGCCGTTGGTCACGCCCACCGTCACGGATCCGGCGGGGATGATGCCAATGCCGGTCGTGCCGTCATTGCTCCAGACGGCCAGATTGGTGAAATTGTTGGGCGGCGGCGCAATCGTAATGATGATGCCGGTGCCGCCAGTGAACGGATAATTGCCCCCCGAGGTTACCGTAATGGCCGTTACGCTGCCACCGCTGATGGTGGCATAACCCGTGGGATTCGGCTCTCCCCCCGTAAAGGTGACCGCCGGGGCCGTGACATAGCCGGACCCGCCATAATTCACCGTGACGCTCTCGACATTTAAATTGCCCAAAGAGCCCGCATAATTGATCGAAGCAATCGGCTGGCTGCTGGTGTTGGTGGCCACCAGCAAGGCGAATTTGAATTGCCCGTTGCCCGTATAATTCGTCCCATTATCCTGCACCCGGCCCTGATAGGTAAAGGTGGTGGTTTGAGCCCGCAGACAGCCAGTGGCAGGCAGCAGGAAACAACCAAGGAGCCAGGCGGCGCGGAGCAAGTTCAGGTTTTTCATGACGTTGATGGTTTGATTTACCGTTTTCCCCTCAGCAGGCGGACCGGTTTTTAGGTCAGCACAGCGTTCCTTATGACAATTAGAAGTATTACCCGGGGTAAATTACAAGCAATATTGGGCTTTTTTATGCTTAATCCAGCCTGCGCCGCCCCCCCGCAACTAAACCTGTAGCGGTGAACTGGCGTTCACCGCATTGATCGTTCCCCTTTCGTCCCCGGGCTGTAAGCCCTTAATGTTAAAGCCCAGGCTGGAGGCCTGGGTTACGCCATCCCCAAAACCAGCTCCGGCCTGTAAGGCCGGCACTGCCCCTCCATCGGAGCGCCAGCTTGCAGCCGGCTTACCGCGCCCAACCACCCCAAGGGTCAGATAACATCCCAACCGCGCGGCCATCCTCCATCGTAGCGTTGAACTGGCCTTCACCGCATTGATCGTTCCCCTTTCCTCCCCGGGCTGTAAGCCCTTAATGTTAAAACCCAGGCTGGAGGCCTGGGTTACGCCATCCCCAAAACCATCTCCGGCCTGTAAGGCCGGCACTGCCCTGCCATCGGAGCGCCGGCTTGCCGCCGGCTTGCCGCCGGCTTTGGACGTCCCCATCACCACAACGGTCGGAAATACCCCCCTCATCCGCGCGCCCTGACCGCGTAGCAGCTGACGCGCAGAGGCTCACTTCAAATCGCCCGGAGTGCGGCCGTCTCGGCCGCAACCCGCCGTCCATCCACGTGCGGCTGAAACTAATTCGGTCATCGGAGCGCGCCCATCCCGGGCACAAATCCCACCCACCTCAAAGTTGCTTTTTTAGCCAACGAACCACCTCGGCCTCCCTTCGCAGAGCTGTCTGGCAACGAATGCCGATATTCCTCAGCCCAGCCCAGCGGGCTGGGTCGGCTTGTCCACCGGTCTTACGGCCTGTGGGGCCGCGATAACTTTCAGCTTCGGTTCGTTGGCCGCAACGTAAAAAACCCTGTCAACGTGGGATTGCCTCCTGCACCAACCACCCTGACTTCCTGATTGTCGCCCCACCCCCACCGCCCGCCTCAATTCCAAACTCCTGTCCAAACGAACTGCGGGCGCTCACTTGAAACAACGCCATCCCGCTACCCTTCTCCACCCGTTTCGGGCGCAAATTCAATACGCCCTTCTTTTTTGCGCCTTTTTGTGCCTTTTCGCGGCTATTAACCCCCCTCAGCCGGAACAATTCATACAAGATGAAAGCAGATGAAACCATGAGGTAGGCAAGGGTTTGGCCCGCGATTGATCGAGAACTATTTGGTGCGCCATTTTTTCTCGTTTTCCGCCTTTCCCCATCTGCGTTAATCTGCGTTAATCTGCGGTT
>CAITTG010000034.1 GCA_903895255.1 uncultured Verrucomicrobia subdivision 3 bacterium | reverse complement strand
AGCCACCAATTAATAAAATCATGTGCCGCGAAATAATGTAGCAAACCCCTTGACTGCCTTCTCATGGAAGTCGCCGGAGCCAACCGCCGTTGGCGCGGTCAGTTCCGCTGTCGCGGTTCGCGTCGCAGGTCGGCGGTGGCTCAGCTTTTTTCGTTAGGCGACTTCGCACACCACAAATTTATGGGGCTACTCAACAAACTATTCGGTAAGCCAAAGCAGGTCACGGACGCGCAGTGGCAGGTGCCAGCCGTTCAGGAGATTTGCGTCACGCTGATTCGCATTATTCCGCCGCATTGGAACGCGGTAGCTTTGACCCTTGATGTTCCAGACCACGGCATCGGCAAGGGATTGACTCATTCCATCAAGAGTCCCGAAGGTCACAAGGATGTCGTCATGCCGACGATGGAGGTTTTTGCAGCGACTCGGAAGTTTGAGTTGGGTTGGGTCGAGCGCAAGAGCACATTCAAGCGAGCGGTTATTTCAGCGCAGCGAGACGGCGAGGATTGGAGCATCAAGAGCGATTATGAGCATTGACCAGTCGCCGGCGCCCCTATGAGGGTTGTCAACTGGAAGTGAGGTGTTCGCGTAAGATTTTTTGAGTGAGGTGTTCGTCACGCGGAGCGCAACGGAGTGGAGCGGAGACGTGCGCGAAGCGACGAAATACAACTAAGCTGTAAATGCTTCCGGCTGGTTCCGCTCCCTGGTCACTTATTCCGCTACCAAGCAATGCTTTTCCCCTCCGTGACGGAGGTGTTCTTTCTGGAGTCCGTTGCCGGAGTAGGTTCGACCGGTGTCGCCGCTTGAACGCATGCCTGGCCAGGCCGCCACGCACCAGCTCCTATCCGGGCAGTTGGGCCAAGGCCCAACGCCCATGGTGTCATACTTGTGTGACTGCGGCGACCGGGGGTTCGAGGCTGGTGATGACGTGATTCCGAAGCAAGCTCGCGACGGTGACTACAGCATTTATGGATATGCGCTGATTTGTCCAAAAAGTGACGGCGGCCTTCGTAAACAAAGGCCGCCGCGGTTTTTCCGTCTCCGGGAGGAACGGATGGGGAAAAGGATTTGGCTTAGTTGACCACCGTAATCGGGGACATCGACGTGCTGGCTTCTTTGAACTGTTCCGACAGCCGGGCGAGGGTCTCCTTCAACGGCACCGCATCCTGGGTGGACTTGGCCGCCGTGTCCTTGATCGCGGCGATCCCGCCGCTGGTCAGATCCGTCGCCAACGACTTCTGGACGTCGCGCAGGTCGGACATGTAAGGCTCAAAGGCGGCGCGGGCATCCGCATATTGCTGGCTGATGCTGGCGAAGCGCGCGGCGACCGCTTTGCGGCGGGCTTCGCTGCGGCTGCGGATGTCTTCATTCTGCATGGTCGCAATTTCCTTGTCCCAGCCCTCAAAGTACGCGGCGCCCTGGGCCTGCATGTCCTTGTTCTTGCAAGCCACATCCTTGGCCGTGGCATCCAGATTGTTCACGGAATCGACATAGACGTCATATTGTTTGGTGAGGTTGGGCTGCGGGTTGGCCACGAGGTCATTCAAGGCGGCCAGGGAATCATCGATCTGGCCGCTGCCTTTGGTAATCAGCTCAGAGGAATGTTTCAGTGCATCGGCGGTGCCGGCGCCTTTTTGATAATTGTCTGAGGCGCAGCCCGTGACAAAGCCAGCGGCAAGGACGACGGCGGATAAACAAGCCAGGAATCGGGTTTTATTTTTCATGACCCGAGTATTCCGCGGATGCCGCGCCGATACCATGGGGAGTAACCCTACCCCGGAAGGCATGGGGTGAACACCTGATGGCCTTGTTGGAGCCGTTTCCCTTAGCGTCGGGGCCGACGCAAATGCGACCCACAATAGCGACCCACACTATGAAGACCATCCTCCAGCCCGCCGCTGATCTATTTCGGGGAGTAACCCGTTATTTCGGCATGTTCCAAAACCCACTGGTGTGGGCGGGCCTGGTGCTCGGCATGGGCTTGGGCGGCCTGGCGGACGGAATCATTCTGCATCAGATTCTGGGCTGGCATCATTTGGTCTGTTATTCCGCGCAGTGCGTGCCCGTCTCCATCGCGCAACTGCAGCATGAGAACACGCAGGATGGCTATTTTCACCTGGGTTTATGGCTGGTCTTGCTGGTGGGAATCCCGATGCTCCTGGTGGCGGCGCGCCAGGGGGGAGCAGCCAGCCAGGGGCGATTTTTACTGGGAGGTATGCTGGCCGGGAGCGGGATGTTTAATTTTTTCGAAGGACTGCTGAATCATCAGATTTTGGGCATCCATCATGTGCTGCCGGGGAATCCACATCAGTATTTCTACGACATGCTGTACCTGGCGAACGGGTGGTTGTTTTTTTTCGCGGGGGTATGGCTGGCGCGGCCGCGGAGGGAGCAGGCTAGAGCATTGACAGAAATGATGTAGCGCTGCGAAGCGAGGATTTTGGGTTTTTTGGCGAGGCTTTGGCGAAGGCGCATACCCACTGCGGTCTGGGCCTGAGCCAAAACGAAGCCAAAAACCCAAAAGACCGCTTCCCGCAGCGCTACATCATTTCTGTCAATGCTCTAGCCTGCTCCCTCCGCGGCCGCGCCAGCCATCCCCCCGCGAAAAAAAACAACCACCCGT
>CAITTG010000033.1 GCA_903895255.1 uncultured Verrucomicrobia subdivision 3 bacterium | reverse complement strand
GCTGCTGGCCGGCTGGGGAGGTCCGAGCGCGCCGACGACCGCCATTTATTACGGCGACGGCACGGGGCATTTCACCAATAGCAACCTGGTGCTGCCGCAGCGCAACTACGCCAGCGTCGCCGTGGGTGACTTGTTTAACCACGGGCGCAACGACATTGTCCTCGGGGGCAATGTTGGAGATCCGGAAACCGGGACAAGTGCCGTCAACACGCTGGTCTTGCGCAACGACGGCGGCAGTTTCACCGCGTTCGACTGGGGCATGTTGCCCGCCGTAAGCATGTCGGGCCGGAACATCGCCCTGGCCGACGTGGATAACGACGGCAAATTGGATATCGCCACCGGGGACCAGGAAGATCACAGAGCTCCCGGCTATTGGGGTGGCTACCCGCTGACGGTGTATCGGAATGCGATGAATATCCCCACCAATGCCCCGCCGTCCGCGCCGACCAATCTGGTGAGCCAGGTCGGCAGCGGCACGGTGACGCTCCACTGGGGCAACGCCAGCGATGACATCACGCCCCCCAACCTGCTGACCTACAACCTGCGCATTGGCACCAACACGCTGGGCACAGACACCGTCAGTCCGCTCGGCAATCCCACGACCGGCTGGCGCAAAGTGGTTGCGCCCGGCAATCGTGGCCACACCTTCCAATGCACTTACCATCTCTCTCCCGGGACTTATTACTGGAGCGTGCAGGCCGTGGACGGCGCGTATGCCGGCGGCGTTTGGGCGGCGGAACAGACCTTTACCATCACCAATGCCGGCGTGCCGCTGGTCGCCATTGCCACGACGGCCAGCACCGCCACCTTGAGCTGGCCCGGCTGGGCGTCCGCTTACCATCTGCAATCCACCACCAACCTCAACGGCGGCGCTTGGGTGGACGAAACCAATCTCACGCCTTACAACACCATGAGCGGCTACGCCGCCGACACGACGAATACTTTTTCGGCGAAGTTTTTCCGGCTCAAGACACCTTAATAATTGTTTAAGCATCAAGGGCGAGCATTCGTTCTGTTTTTAACTTGAACCATGCCGCTGGGATGAACTTCTAATCTGGTTGAACCGGTCGGCGGGCGGGCTGCAACTAATCCAACGGGCTGATCTAATTTTCGCCGGGATTCTGGGCAAGCCCAGCTTCACCGAGTAGAGTATTTCGCCACCAGGCTTTACGCGTTAAAGGCAAGTTGACGTCTGGCACACCGAAAATTCAACTTGAGCCCGTCTGACTGGAACATCGCGACTGGCATAGTCAGGAGGTATTCAGCAGATAACCCGGTAAAGCAATTCAACCGAAACCTGATCAGTGATACAACAGAGATACATCTAAAATCCGGTAGGATAGGGGTAGGTTGCGAATAGATACGCCACCAAAAACCATAAAATCCAAGTGAAAAATCATTATAAAACCCTGAAAACAAATGGGAAATGATTAAATTCCCCAATGAAACGGCAATATTGGTCAAGCCGGTCAAATTTGAGTTCAATTGAATCAAACTAAATCAAACCATAGAAATTATGAAGGCAGCTCCCCGGCACAAAATCGGCCGCCTCCCCAAGGCCGCGCCCCGTTTTTGCTTTTGCTCTCCCCCCCTCACTGGCAACCTTTCCCCGTGGGCATCTCGCTGCGGCAATTTGAGCAAATGAAAGAGCGTCTTGATGGCGCGCCGACCGTGCGAACCGATGCCCTGGCGGCCGCCACCCACACGGCCACCATTATTCTGGGCGTGGACCCCTCGCTGCGGGGCACGGGGTATGGTATCATTGCCCCGGGAAAACCTTATCCGCAGACCCTCGCCCTGGGGACGATTTCCTGCCCCGCCAGTTGGGAGCGCTCCCGCTGCCTGGTGAAAATCTCCGACACCCTGCGGACGGTCATCGCGGAGCATCAACCCACCGTGTGTGTGATTGAAGGCATCTTTTTTGTGCAAAACCTCAAGACCGCCCTCATCATGGGCGAGGCGCGCGGGGCGGCCCTGGCGGTGGTGGCGGCCGCCGGGCTGGACATTTACGAACTGGCCACGCGGAAAGTGAAGCAGGCGATTGTCGGTTACGGCGCCGCCCAGAAATCCGCCGTGGCCACCATGGTTCAGCGAATGTTGAACCTCGCCGAACTCCCCGCCCCCGACGCCGCCGATGCCCTGGCCCTCGCCCTGACCCACGCCCGCGAGTCCTCCCGGTACCAGTTAAAACCGCTCAAGAAGATTTAGCGCATGATTACCTTTCTCCAAGGCAAACTCGTCGAAGCCCTCCCCACCCAGGCGGTGGTGGAGGTGAACGGCGTGGGTTACGAAGTGCTCATCCCGCTGTCGTCCTTTGACCGCCTGCCGCCCCCCGGCCAGCCACTGAAACTCCTCACCCAGCTCATTGTTCGCGAGGACGCCCACCTGCTCTATGGGTTCATGACCGAGGCGGAGCGCAATCTGTTCCGCATGCTCACCCACACGGTTTCTGGCATCGGCCCCAAGACCGCCCTGAACATTCTCAGCGGCATTTCGGTGACCGCCTTTCGCGGCGCGGTCGCCGGCGGCGATGTGAAGGCGCTCTCGCAAATCTCCGGTGTGGGCAAAAAAACCGCCGAGCGCATCGTGGTTGAGTTGCGCGACAAGGTCGGCGTGGCCGGGGCCCTGGAAGCCGCCAGCGCCAAACACGCCTTGTCCGCCGATGACCAGAAACTCAATGACGCCGTGCTGGCCCTCATGGCGCTGGGTTTCAAGCAGACCGAGGCGCACGACTCGGTCCGCGCCGCCCAGGCCATGCTCGTACCGGAAGCCACCGTGGAGGATCTCGTGCGTGCTTGTTTGAAAAAGGGAAAATGACGCCCGCCCGTCCATCCTCGGTCGAAAATCGTCCGCGCAAAGTCAGCGGCGTGATCGTGCCGCATCGCGCCCGCTGGCACCAGCGGCTCCTGGCCGCCCTGATTTATGCCGTCGCGCGCGTTGTGTCCGCCACTCTGCGCTACGAGCTGCATGATCCCGCCGGTTGTTTTGATGCCCACAGCCAGAATCGCAAGATTTTTGTGTTCTGGCACAACCGACTGGCCCTCGTTTCCACGTTGTGGCGCCGATTGGTGTTGCACCACGCGCCGGAACGCAAAATCGCCGGGCTGATCAGCGCCAGCAAAGATGGCGGCTTGCTGGCGGCGATCTTTCATTACTTTGGCATTGAACCGGCGCGGGGCTCGTCGTCCCGGCGCGGGCCGCAGGCGCTCCGGGAAATGGTGTCAAAGGCCGAGGCCGGCTATGACCTGGCCATCACGCCCGACGGTCCGCGCGGCCCCTGCTACCATATTCAGGAGGGGGCTATTTCACTGGCGCAACTCACCGGCCTGGTCATTGTTCCAGTGTCTTATCACACCCCGTGGAAGTTTTGTTTGAAAAGCTGGGATCGTTTCCAAATTCCACTGCCATTCTCCCGCTGCCGCATTGTCGTGGGCCAGCCCCTGCTCGTGCCCCGGGATATTGATGAGGCCGGCCGGGAAAACCTCCGCCGCGAACTCGAGCAGGAACTCCGCCGCCTCACCGGCGACGACTAGCCATGATCGCCCGGGTTAGTCTGGAAATCGCCTTGCGCCGGGAGTTTGACTACCTGATTCCCGAGGAATTAGTGGGGCAGATCGAGGTGGGCAGCCGCGTGCAGGTCCCTTTTGGCGCGCGCAAAATCCCCGGCTGCGTCACCGCCCTCGCCGAGGAATCCGCGCACACCCACCTCAAAGCGATCCTCAAGGTCATCGGCACCCAGAGCCTCGTCACGCCCAAAGTGCTCCAACTCGCCCGCTGGATTGGCGAATACTACTGCTGCGCCCCCGAAACCGCCCTGAAGGCGGTCCTGCCCGAAGCGGTGCGCCAGGAGGAATCCGGGTTCCGCGAGCGCCTGTTTGTCCGGGTGCTGAATGTTCCCGCCGAGCCGCCCAAGCTCCCCCGCCGCCAGCAGGATGTCTGGAATATTCTTGTCGAACGCCGTGAACTCGCCATGACGGAACTGCTCACGCTGGCGCAAACCACCGCCGCCACCGTCCGCAAACTCGAGGATCGTGGTCTCGTGGAAATCGCCCCGCAAATCTCCGAGCGGGACCCCTACTCCCGCGAGCAAATTCTGCCCTCCACGCCCATCACGCTCAACCCCTCACAAGTTGGCGCGCTCCAAAAAATTGTCGCGGCCATGGACGCCCGTCGGTCCGCGCCCGCTGATGGCAAGCCCACGGCAGCGACGTTTCTGTTGCACGGTGTCACCGGCAGCGGGAAGACGGAGATTTATTTGCAGGCCATCGCGCACGCCCTGGAGCAGGGCAGGGGGGCCATCGTGCTCGTACCCGAAATCGCCCTCACGCCGCAGACCGTTGAGCGCTTTAAGGCCCGGTTTAGTTCCGGCAAATGGCAGACCCTCGTCGCCGTCCTGCATTCACATCTGTCCGCCGGTGAGCGCCACGATGAATGGCACAAGATTCGCCAGGGCCGCGCCCGCATCGTCATCGGCGCCCGCTCCGCCATTTTTGCCCCGGTGGACCCGCTTGGTCTGGTCATCGTGGATGAGGAGCACGAGCAAACTTACAAACAGGAGGAAGCCCCGCGCTACCATGCCCGCGATGTCGCCATCGTGCGCGCGCAAATGGAGAACGCCGTCGTCGTGCTCGGCTCGGCCACACCGTCACTGGAAAGTTATCACAACTGTAAAAGCGGCAAGTACACGCTGCTGGAACTGCCCGAGCGCGTGGACGACCAGAAGATGCCCCATGTGCGCGTGGTGGACATGCGCCAGGCCGCCCATCAGGAAAAGGGCATTCCCATTTTTTCGCCGCAACTTAAGGAGGCGATCACCCAGCGGCTGGAGCGCCAGGAGCAAACGATTCTCTTTCTCAACCGCCGGGGTTATTCCACCGCGCTGCAATGTCCCAAATGCGGCTATGTGGCCGAATGCCCGAATTGCAGCGTCTCGCTCACCTACCATCGCCTGGAGCAAAAACTCTGCTGCCACATCTGCGCCCACGTCGCCCCCGTGCCCAAGGTCTGCCCGGCGGAGAACTGCGGGAACCCGGCCATTCGCTTCTCCGGCACCGGCACGCAAAAGGTGGAGGAAGCCATCCGCAAACTCTTCCCGCAGGCGCGCTGCCATCGCATGGATGCCGACACCATGAAGCGCAAGGATGACTACCGGCGGATCCTCGGCGATTTTCGCGCGGGTAAAATTGACATTCTCGTGGGGACCCAGATGATCGCCAAGGGCCTGCATTTCCCGAATGTCACCCTCGTGGGGATCATCTACGCAGACTCCGCCCTGCACCAGCCAGACTTTCGCGCTGGCGAGCGCACCTTTCAACTCCTCACCCAGGTCGCCGGTCGCGCCGGGCGTGGCGATGTGGAGGGCGAGGTCTTCGTGCAAGCCTTCACCCCGTTTCACCCGGCCATCCAATACGCCCGCCGCCATGATTTTCAGGGCTTTTACGACCAGGAACTGGAATTCCGCGAGCAATTAAAATACCCGCCCGCCGGCCGCGTGGCCCTCCTCACGCTCAAAGGCCGTAGCGAGGACAAAGTGAAATTCTCCGCCGAGCACGTGCGCCGCGAGCTGGACAAACTCGTTGCCCCGCCCGCCGCCCCCGGAGGCGAAGCCGCCGCCGCTATAAAAGACCTCATCATCGCCGGCCCCGCCCCCGCGCCGTTGCTCAAGGCTGAAACCTACTACCGCTACCAGCTCATGCTGCGCACCCGCTCCATGAGCAAACTCAGCCACGCCCTCGCCAAAATGGTCGCCGGACTGACCCTGCCCGATGAGGTCACCATGGCGGTGGATATTGATCCGGTGAATTTGTTTTGAAGCCTTTGTTGGCGGGGTCCGCCACCTCCGCCCGGCGGCTCGCAACCCTCGCCTGGCCAGACGCTTGGCCCCGGCGCCAGGATCGTTGGGGCCGAAAGCATGGTCACCACTGCCTGAAAGGTTCAGTTGACTTAATTTTTAAAAAATGTCAATAATTAGTAATTAGAATAAAACACCCAGGCGCGAAGCTTCCCGGCCCCTGCTAAGTCCCCAAATAATCCAAAAATTATGCTGGCGAAATTAAAAGAGCTTTCAAAATCAACGCTGGATCCTCATTCCGTGCCTTATAATGTTCTGGCGTGGGGCTACAGTTGGTTTGCTGGCGGCCAGCCCATCCGCCGGGCGGTCTATATGCGGATGTTCAAAGACAGCCGCTTTGCGGCGGAGGAATTGCACATGGCTTCGCTCTGCCCGGTCAACATTCTCGACGCGGTCATCGCCCGCTGGCGGCCAAAATCGTTTTTGGACATCGGGTGCGGCACCGGTTTGGCCGTCCAATATGTCAGCCAGCGGGGCATTGAATGCCTGGGATTGGAGGGATCCACGGCGGCCATCCAGCTTTCGCCGGTGAAGCGGCAAATCCAGCAGGCAAATTTCAACCGCCCCATTAATCTGGGCTGGCAATTCGACCTGGTGTGGACGTTTGAAGTTGCCGAGCATATTCACCCCAAATTCACCGACACATTTCTGGACACGCTGACATCCCACGGCAATCTGATTGTCATGTCGGCGGCCCAGCCCGGCCAGGGCGGAGCGGGGCATTTCAACGAACAGCCGTTGTCGTATTGGATTCAAAAGTTGACGCAGCGGGGTTTCGTCCTGGAGGAACAGTTTACCCAACAACTCCAAGCGCTGCCCGATACACACAGCGGGAACATGCTGGTCTTCACCCGTTAAGCGCCAAGGGCGAGGCCACGCGCGGTTTTCAGTGGCAGGAGGGTCATTCCGCTTGATGGCCAGCACGGCCTGCCCGGCACGGCGGACGTTTTGGCCGGTCAGCGGAGGCACGCTGGTCCCCGCGGCAGGACCGCCACCCAGCCTCCCAAATGGCCGGCAATTGCCGGCCACCCCGGACTTTGGACTGTAAAATTAAAACACCCGCGGGATGCGGCGTCAAGGCGGGTTGCGCCGGGACGGGACGGGACGGGCTTCCGTGCCTCCGCGGAAAATTTGCACGATAATCCGGAATGATCGCCCAGGAACCGCCCTGGCGGCTGACGGGCGGGTTTTTGATCCGCTCGCGCCGGCGTTTTTCCGCAGCGGGCAAGGCAACCGTCCGGCCACCGGCCCAATCCCCGCCAAGAAATGTTGAAATTCTCGCCGGGTTGGGGGATACTCCGGGCATGAACAATGCGCGACCAGCGGACGAGGGAAACTGCCAGAAAGCCGGAGCCGAACGCAAGGCCATGGACCCCTGCTCCATTGTCATTTTTGGCGCCAGCGGCGACCTCACCGCCCGCAAATTGATTCCCGCCCTCTATCATTTGTGCAAGGAAAACCAGATGCCGGACAACTTCCGCATCATCGGTTTTGCCCGGCGCGAAAAAACCGATGAATCCTGGCGCACCGAATTACGCGCCGCCCTCGACCAGTTCTCCCGCACCAAACCCGTGGACGAGGCTGTCTGGAAAAAGTTTTCCGCCTCCCTCTTTTACTGCCAGGGCGACCTTACCGACGCAGCGGCCTACCAAAAGCTCGAGGGCATCCTGACCAGCTTCGGCAGCGGGCCCCTGCGCGAAAACCTGCTGTTTTATCTCGCCATCTCCCCCAGCCAGTTTGGCACGGTGGCGGAGCAGATCGCCAAGGCACGCCTGTTGAACAAGGAAGGCAAAGCCTGGCAGCGCATCGTCGTGGAAAAACCCTTTGGTCACGACCTCGCTTCCGCGCAGGAACTCAATCACGAGCTGACCCGCTTCGCCCACGAATCGCAGGTTTTCCGCATTGATCACTACCTTGGCAAGGAAACCGTGCAGAACATCCTGATGTTCCGCTTTTCCAACTCCATTTTCGAACGCCTGTGGAACCGCGAATCCGTGGACCACGTGCAGATCACCGTCAGCGAAAAACTCGGGGTGGGCGAGCGCGGCGGTTATTATGAGGAAGCCGGCGCCTTGCGCGACATGGTGCAAAACCACATGCTGCAGGTGCTCTCGCTCATTGCCATGGAGCCCCCCGTTTCCCTGGAGGCCGAGGCCGTCCGCGATGAGAAGGTAAAGCTGCTCAAGTCCATCCGCCCGCTCACCCCCGAAAACGCCGCCCAGCAGGTCGTGCGCGGCCAGTACTTCGCCGGGAGCGTTGGCGACCAGGCCCGTCCGGGTTATCGGCAGGAGACGAAAGTCAATCCGCACTCCAACGTGGAAACCTACATCGCCCTCGAACTGTTCATTGACAACTGGCGCTGGAGCGGGGTGCCCTTTTATTTGCGCACCGGCAAGAACCTGCCCCAGAGCGCCAGCGAAGTGCGCATCCAGTTCCGCCCCACGCCCAACGTCCTCTTCGCCGCCCAGTGCGGCAGTCACCTGGATGCCAACGCCCTCACGCTCCGCCTCCAGCCGAACGAGGGCATCTCCCTACGGTTTAACGGCAAAGTTCCCGGCATGAGCCTGGGCGTGCGCCCCGTCCGCATGCATTTCAGTTACGACGCCGAATTTGGCGCCTATACTCCGGAAGCCTACGAACGCCTGCTCTTGGAAGCCATCGCCGGCGATGCCACCCTCTTCATCCGCCGCGACGAGGTCGAAACCGCCTGGCAGATTGTGGACTCCATTCGCAAATCTTGGGACGACAAGCCCCTGACCAACCGCGAATTCTACGCCGCCGGCACCTGGGGGCCCGTGGCTGCCGACGACCTGCTCGAAAAAACCGGCCGCACCTGGCACGAGCCGCAGATCGTGACTTAAATTTTTGCGGACAAGAGGCTTGGGGCATGGCATTTGAAGCTGGCCGCTTCCCATGCCCGCGCACCCAGTTCCGAGTTGACGCCCCGCTGGGGTTCGCGAAAGATGTTCGCCAACAACGCCATGAATGCCACCCCCGGACCGGCCTCCCAACGGGCCACTTTGCAAGCCATCGCCCGCCGCGCCATGACCGAACACGGTTTGGAGCCGGACCTCCCCGCCGCCGCGCGCGCCGAGCTGGCGGCCATCACCGGCCCCGCTCCCGCCCATCCCGGCCTGCGCGATACTCGCAACCTGCTCTGGGTCTCCATCGACAACGATGACTCCCGTGACCTCGACCAGCTCACCGTCGCCGTCCCCCTCGCCAACGGCCAGACCCGCATCCTGGTGGCCATCGCCGATGTGGACGCCCTGGTCCATCGCGATTCCGCCCTGGACCGCCACGCGGCGGCCAACACCACTTCCGTATACACCCCGGCCATAATCTTTCCCATGCTGCCGGAACGGTTGTCCACCGACCTCACGTCCCTCGGCGAGGATCAGGACCGTCTGGCTCTGGTCGTGGACCTGACGTTCACGGCGGACGGTTCGGCAAGCGCGGCGGAAATATATCCCGCGCAGGTGCGCAACCACGCCAAACTCGCCTACAACAGCGTCGCCGCCTGGCTGGCCGGCCAGGGCCCGGCCCCCGCGCGTCTCGCCGCCCATTCCGCCCTTGCGGAAAACCTGCGGCTGCAGGATCAGATCGCCCAAAAACTGGTCCAAATCCGCCAGCACCGGGGCTCGCTGAGCCTGGAGACCATTCAAACCAAGGCCATTTTCTCCGGCGATACGGTGGCCAGTCTCGCCGCGCACCAAACCAATCGCGCCACCCAATTAATTGAGGAATTCATGATCGCCGCCAACGGGGCGACGGCAACCTTCCTGACCGGCAAAAAATTCCCGACCCTCCGCCGCGTTCTGCGCTCGCCCGAACGCTGGGCCCGCATTGTCGAGCTGGCCGGCGGTCTGGGCACCCGTCTGCCCGCCACCCCGGATGGTCTCGCCTTGGAACATTTCCTCCAGCAACGCGCCGCTGCCGACCCGCTGCGCTTCCCCGATTTATCCCTGGCCGTCGTCAAACTCATCGGCCGCGGTGAATACGTCCTCGATGTCCCCGGCGGCACCCCGCCCGGTCACTTTGGCCTCGCGCTCAAGGACTACACCCATTCCACCGCTCCCAACCGGCGTTTCCCGGATCTCCTCACCCAGCGCCTGCTCAAAGCCGCGCTCAGCGGCGCGCCCCTGCCTTACACCACCACGGAATTGGACGCCCTCGCCACGCACTGCACCGCCCGCGAGGACGACGCCACCAAGATTGAGCGGCAAGTGCAAAAATCCGCCGCTGCCCTGTTGCTCTCCGGCCAGATTGGCAGCCAGTTCGCCGGCGTTGTCACCGGAGCGTCCGAAAAAGGCACTTGGGTCCGCATTTTTCAACCCCCGGTGGAGGGCAAACTCGTGGGCGGTTATGTCGGCCTGCAAGTCGGGGACCGCGTCCACGCGCAACTTGTCCACACCGATGTGCAGCAGGGCTTTATTGATTTCACTCGCAACGCCACCGGGGCGCGCCAGCCAGTTAAATAAAAAAGGCGGGCTGCCTGTCGGCAGCCCGCCGGGGAAGTGATGAACCCGCTTACGGCGAGACCAGCTTATAGTAGCCCTGCGCCTTGGTTGCCGAATTTGTATAGCCAAAATTACCGAAGGCGTTGAAGGTGTTGGTGTAAACCGGCAGCCAGTTCGCCAGCGCGGCGGTCAGATTGGTGGTCGTCAAAATCCGGTATTGCACCCCGATCGGTCCGTTGGTGCCGCCCATCACGATGTTGGTGCCGCTCAAAATCACCGGACCAAATTGCGGGGCGGGCGAAATCACCACGTATTTGGCCACGGTGCTGGTGTTCGTGCCGCCGGGGCCGGTCGCGGTCAGGCTGACAGTGAATGTGCCATTGGTCGTGTAAGTGTTCGTTGCGTAAAGCGAGGTGGTGTTGGTGTAGGTGTGACCATCCCCAAAGTTCCACGCCCGGTTCGTCACGGTGCCAGTCGAAGTGTCCGTGAAAATGACCGTCAGGGGCGCAAATCCAGTCGTCGGCGTGCCCGTGAAGCTGGCCGACGGGGGAACCGTGCCGCTGGTTACCACCACGTAGCTGGCCACCGTGCTAATGTTCGTGCCAGTCGGTCCCACCACCGTCAGCTTGACTGTGTAACTGCCGGGGGCGGTGTAGGTGTTCGTGACCAAGCCGGAATAGCTGCTGGGCGAAGGGTTGGTGTAAGTGTGGCCATCTCCAAAGGACCAAGCCCAGTTGGTAACGGTACCCAGAGAAGTATCGCTAAAAACCACGGTGTAAGGAGCAGCACCAGTGCGGGACGCGGTATTGAAGCCGGCCGTGGGCGCGCCATCCCGGGTGAAGGTCATTGACCCGGACGGGCTCAAGGTGAAATAACCAACGTAATAGCCCGGACCGTTGGTCAGCCCGGTGTAGGGATCCAAATTGTAAACATTCTTCGGTGGCCGGCCGGCCGAGAAATAGCTTGGACGTACTTCATAAAGATCTTCCAGCACCGGGCTGGTGAAAGTTGATCCAGTGGTGTATTCCAGGTTTATCTGAGCGGAATTGGTGCTCAGCGGGGCGGTGCTATTGAGGCTTCCCACGGTGGGATAGGTGGCGTCAGCCATGTAAATACCATAATACATGTTGTCGGAAATGGCCAAGGTGTAAGGTTCCTGCACGAAGGTGGGCGTGTTGACCGAATTGGACGCGATATTGCCTGAAGTGTAAAGCGCACCAGCAAAAATACCTTTGATCTTGCTTTCCGGATTCGATTGCGCGGTTTGGGTGTCCCGGGCCGGGGCCGTGACGGAAACCCCGGCAACCCGCGGCACTGTGATCCAAATGGTTGCCTGCGGGTAGCCCACCGGCTGGTTTGTCGTTTCGACATAGCCCGTCACGGACCAGCTCAAATTGGCCAGGCTGCTAAACGAGGCTGGAGTTAATTGGGACGCAGTATATTGCGTGATATTCACGGTCGTACCCGCTGGCTGGTTCACATAATTGGTCGCCTGACCAATGTCCACCACGCATTCATAAGTGGCTTGGTAAGCCCCGGTTTTCCGGAAACCCACACATAAATCCGCCGTCTGGTATGTAAAGGGACCCGCCGCCTCGACCGCTGGAACGATCGCCAGCAGGCTGAGAAACAACAGCAATAAGGTGACAAAATTGTGCTTGGTGCGAATCATAATGTTCAGATACTTCTTCAGATATTTGCTTTTTCAAAACTTCCCGGCCATCCATCAACAGAACAATCATTTTAACCGCCCGTTGCAGGCTTGACTAGCCGTTTGCGGACATTAACAAACATAAATAGGACATGCTTGAAAAGCGATACAAACACCTGTTAACGAGGCTTTTTTGCCGCACTGTTAATCCTGGAATATTTATTGATGACATACTGCGGCAATTTGTAACTCAAGCGTGCCTTTCGTCACCTTATTGTCACATTTGCCCGTGATTCTTCACATGACGAACCGAAGTGTGAATTGTTATAGTGTTATCATGTTCAAGTATTTTCGCATGATTAAGCTGATGGTGGTCAGCGGGGCATTGCTGGCTTCTTTTTCGCCGGGCAAATCGCTCCGGGCGGATGATTTCACATTGGAATCCGCCCAGGCGGCCGCGGCCAAGGGCGATGCCCGCGCCCAATTTTATCTGAGCCGCTGCTATGCTCATGGCGCGGGCGTTGCGCAAGATTATGCCAAGGCAGTCGAATACTTGCGCCAGTCCGCCGAGCAAGGCTATGCGAGGGCTGAAAACAATCTGGGGGCGTATTACGCTAATGGCATTGGCCTGCCGCAAAACTACGAAGAATCGGTCAAATGGTTTCGCAAGGCGGCGGAGCAGGGTGATGCACTCGCAGAATTCAGTTTGGGCCAGGCTTATCAAAATGCGCAGGGCGTCCTCGCTAATCCATCCGAAGCGTTCTATTGGTATCAGAAAGCCGCCGAGCAAAACCAAACTAACGCGATGTTTGCCCTTGCCGATCTTTACCTGGGCGGCCGCGGCATTGCCATCAATCTCCCCAAAGCGGTCCAATGGTTTGAAAAAGCCGCAGCGCAAGGCTCCCTCGAAGCCTTGAATTCGCTGGCTTATATTTATGAAAGTGGTGGTTCTGGCGTGCCCAAGGATTTCGCCCGGGCGGCCGGTTATTACCGCCAGGCGGCGGAACGCGGCCTGGCCAAGAGCCAGTTCAATCTGGCCCGGGTTTATTTATACGGTCAGGGCGTGGATTCCGATCCGGTGGAAGCGTGCAAATGGTTTTATATTGCGTCGCGCAATGGTGAGGGGGTGTCGCGCCACTATTTGGAGGAATTGGAAGGCAAGATGGTGGTATATGGTGATCTGCCCTGCAAACCGCTGACCAGCGGGCAGATTGATGAAGCCGTCCGGCGGGCCACTGAGTTTGAAAAGAACCACGCGCACACCCACTAGAGCAAGCCGGCTGGCATGTCTGCGGGCTCAAGGTCAGGGTAATCTCAGGGGGATTTCAGGCTCGGCACCATCCGCAACCAGTGATCCGAGGAGGGAGGTTGCCGAAAGCCGCCTGATGCGAATGAACGGTAAACGGGTCAGGCACGGACCATTAACGTTGATGCGCCAACCACGCTCAGCTTTTGATTTTCACGCGGACCGATTAATGGTTTCCTTTTTCTAAAGCTGCTTTATTCCCCGCAACCACTGGTCAAAGTGCGCCAGGGCCACCACCACCAGCGAATGGCGGATTTTTTCCTCGGCCACCATCCGGGGGGCCTCGGCCTCGGGCACGAGGCGGGTGACCAGGTCCTCGCCGTCATCCAGGTCCAGAGCCTCCGCCGGGCGGCAGTTTTCGATCAGGACGGTGTAGCAGTAGTTGTTCAGGATGGCCGGGTTGGCGAGCACGCGGCCGAGGATGCGGGCGTTTTCGCCCACGTAGCCGGTTTCCTCGCGCAATTCCCGCACGGCGGTGACCACGGGGTCGGTTTCACCGGGGTCCATGACGCCGCCGGGGACTTCCAGTTCAATACTGTTGGAGCCGTGGCGGTATTGTTCCACCATCACCAATTGGTGGTCGGGGGTGCGGGCGATGACATTCACCCAGTTAACAGTATCGAGGATGAAAAAATCGTGTTCCTTGCCGGTGCGGGGGGAAACTTTAACGTCAGAACGCAGTTTGAAGATGCGAAAGTCGCCGACGGGGGTGGAACGCAGGATGGGCCAGGGTTTGATCATAAGCGGGTTAGCGACCTTGGGCGGCCCAGCCTTGCTTCATAAGGGTGAGCAGGTGGACCAGGGCTTCCTCATGGGTTTGCCCCTTGGACGCGGCCAGTTGTTGGGCGCGCTTGTCCAGTTGAGCGGCCATTTCGAGGGATTTCTCCGCAGGACAGCCCAGGGCGGTGAGGAGTTGGGCGAGTTGGGGGATTTCCATGGGCGCGGGGCTTAAAAGGACGACGCAGGCGGCAGAATTTCAAGGTTCTGACCGCCTGCGTTGCCGGGCGAGGGTTTTAGGATGGCTTAAGCGGCGGGCACGATGCGGATGCTGGTGACGCCCACGCGTTTGACCGGCTTGCTCGCTTCGCCGGAGCCCGAGCGGGTGCAGGGGGTGCTGGCCAGCTTGGTCAGGACGTCGTCGCCTTTGATCACTTTGCCGAAGGCGGTGTACTGTTTGTTCAAGAATGAGGCGTCGCCGTCGCAAATGAAGAACTGGCTGCCGGCGGAGTCGGGGCTCGCGCTGCGGGCCATGGAGATGACGCCGCGCACATGGGGGCGGTCATTGAACTCGGCTTTGATCTGGTAACCCGGGCCGCCGGTGCCCCAGCGGGCTTCGCTGGCGGCATCCTTGGTGAGCGGGTCGCCGCCCTGGATCATGAAGCCTTTGATGATGCGGTGAAAGCACGTGCCATCATAAAAGTTCTTGTTGGCGAGGGTTTTGAAGTTCTCGACGGTTTTGGGGGCGACGTCCGGCCAGAATTCCAGGGTGAGTTCGCCTTCGGTGGTGGTGATGACAGCTACTTCGCTCATATTATATAATGGTAAAGGGAGGATGGGGGGGATTATTGCACGCTGCTGGCCGGGACGATCTTGATGCTGACGACGTTCACGCGCGTGATGGGCCGGTCGGGCGTCTCGGTGGGGGTGGTGGCGATTTTATCGAGGACGTCGAAGCCCTTGATGAGGTTGCCGAAAACGGTGTACTGGTTGTCGAGGCTGCCGGCATCGCCGTGGCAGATGAAGAACTGGCTGCCGGCGGAGTTCGGATCGGAGGTGCGGGCCATGGAGAGGATGCCGCGGGCGTGGTGCTTGGAGTTGAACTCGGCGTCAATGGTGTAGCCCGGGCCGCCCATGCCCCAAGTGTCCTTCTTGGTGTCGTCCTTGGTGTTCGGATCGCCGCCCTGGATCATGAAACCGGGGATGACGCGGTGGAAGGCGGTGCCATCATAGAAACCGGAGCGGGCGAGCTTTTTGAAGTTGGCGACGTGGTGGGGGGCGACGTCGGGATAGAATTCGAGGACCATCACGCCCAGGCTGGTGGTAATGACGGCGACTTCATTGGTGTCGGTGGGCGTGGGCGCCGCGGCGGCCGGGGCGGCGTTGGTGGCCGGGGTCGTGGCGGGGGTGTTGGTTTGCTGGGCACAGCCCGCCATCACAGCAAAGGCCATAACCCCGAGGGTGCAGAGTAAAAATGATGTTTTCATGGGGGGAAGATATTTTCAGACGGGCGGGAAAATGTCACGGCGGAATTTTTTTGTGTCGGCGGGAGTTCAAAAGGAGATTTTTTGAGTGAAGTCAAAAGGAGACGGGTTTAGAGGGAGTAATTTCCGAGGATTTCGGGCCAGGTATTGAGGGGTGGGGCTGGGGGTTTCGTGACGGCCCAGAACTGTCTGAGTGGGTGATGGATCACCGTGATGGCAGATTACCTGGTGGGGGCGATGTGCCAGCTCCGGCCCAGAAAATCGATTTGGTTGTCGGCATTGACCCGTCGTTTCAAATACAGCGCCAGATGCAGGTCGAGCAGTGTTAAAGGCGGGCGGGGCAGCAGGGC
>CAITTG010000032.1 GCA_903895255.1 uncultured Verrucomicrobia subdivision 3 bacterium | reverse complement strand
TCGCTGTCAATCGTATAACTTAACCATCCAGCAAACCCGCACCGCCGGCATCCTCACGGGTTATGTTCGCGATACCCCACGCACCCAAAACGTCCACCCTGATCTCGTAGGAAACGAGGTAACGAGGTTCTGAATAAACCAGTGTGCCCCCCTCATCCCCCCGCATTCAAACCGAATATGCCGGCCCCATACTTGGCACCTGCTGCCCCATGCGCCCCTTGCCCCGAGCCTCTCTTTGCGTTCTTTGCGTTCCTTCGCGGCTATTTATCAAGCACCCGGCCCGGTGCGGAATCCCCGGCGCGCGGGTCCGTGACCCGCAGCACGTACGATTGCTGAGGGAACCCGTTCAAAGGAAGGTCTGCGCAGACCATTTTCTTAAACTGCTGAACCCCGGTCCCTGCCCCATGCGCCCCTTGTCCCGAGCCTCTCTTTGCGTTCTCTGCGTTCTTTTGTGGCTATTTAAAAAGTACGGGGCAGGTCTCGGCGCGCGGGTCCGTGACCCGCAGCACGCACCCTCGCTGTCCAGCGTATGCCTTAACCATCCGGCACACCCGCACCGCCGGCATCCTCACGGGTTATGTTGGCGATACCCCACGCACCCAAAACGGCCACCCTGATCTCGTAGGAAACGAGGTGACGAGTTTCTGAATAAACCGGTGTTCCCTTCATCCCCCCGCATTCAAACCGACTATGCCGGCCCCATGCTTGGCATCCGCGTTCCTTCGCGGCCATTTATCAAGCACCCGGCCCGGTGCGGAATCCCCGGCGCGCGGGTCCGTGACCCGCAGCATGTGCGACCACAGCGGAAGCCCGGAGTTAACCAGAACGCTCCTCATCCTAATCTTACTTTTCCCAGTCTCCCCCCAACTGAAACCACGCAATTGAAACCGGCTTTTACCGCACGTAATAATTCGGCGTTGGTTGAAAAATCAGTCACCCCCCTCCGATAAAATTCATTCTATTAACCCCATGCCAGCCGGAAACTTGCAACATTTATGGTCCCACCCCCGGCAAAAAAAGTTGTAATTTAACTAATACATGGTATAATTGCGAGGCTCAGCGGATGAGGTTTTTAAATATCTTTGGCTTGAGACCTTTAGGGGGCTGGTTTCCGCTCGTTCCATTTTGTTTTTGGTTAAAATCATGGTTGTTAACTGACCAACTTATGCGGATACATTTTAAACGGGGAAAATCCCCCAGCCGCCCCAAAACGGAGCCGCCCATCCTGCGCCTCCAGCACTCCTTCCGCCTCCTCGCCCTGCTCGCCACGCTCGCACTTGGGTTCGCGGCCCAGGCGCAAACTTCTGTCACGTTGACCACCAGTAGCACTTCTCCGTGGACCGTTCCTGCGGGGGTCACCAGTTTGAAAGTCCAAATGTGGGGTGGCGGCGGTGGCGGCGGCGGACCAACTGGCAATGGCGGCTCTGGCGGTGGTGGTGGTGGCGCGTACACGGTGACGACCGTGACTGTTACCCCGCTCAGTTCCATCTCGTTCGTAGTGGGTGCCGGCGGCACCGCGGGTTCCGGCATCGCCGGCGGCGCGGGTGGCAACACCACCTTTACTGGTGCCACCACGGCTAATGGTGGCGGCGGTGGATCAATCACCGGTTCGACCCCTGCTGGCGGCTCAGGTGGCACCGGCGGCACATTTAATGGCGGAAACGGTGGCGCTGGAAGTATAACAAGTTTCATGGGCGGCGGCGGTGGTGCCAGTGGTAGCGCAGCCGGAGTCGGAGGCAACGGCCGTACTACAGCAGGCGGCGTTCCGGCCGGCACGGACGGCGGGGCGGGCGGGGCGGGCGGGAATATCGGTCCGGGCACCGCCGGCAGCGTGCCCGGCGGTGGTGGTGGTGGTGGTTCCAAGAACGGCTCTCACCCCAATGGACCCGGCGGGGCCGGGGCTGCCGGCCAGATTATTATTACCTATACTGCTGCCACGGCCGTGACCATCTCCTCCGGCCTGACGATAAACAGCAAGACCTACGACGGCACCACCACTGCGACCATCACCTCAAACAATGTGGTGTTGAGCGGTGTGCAGTCCGGTGACGTGGGTAATGTGGCGTTGTCCACGAATGGTTACACGGCCGCTTTTGCCAGTGCGGCGGCGGCCAATGGCGTGGCGGTCACGGTGAGCGGCCTCACCCTCACCGGCAGCGCGGCCAGCAAATACTTGCTAACCCAGCCCACCGGCTTGACGGCCAATATCACGCCGGCATCGGTGACGATCACCTCCGGACTCACCGCGAACAACAAAATCTATAACGGCTCGACTACCGCCACGATCACCTCCAACAACGTGGTGTTGGGCGGCGTGGTGGCGGGGGATGCGGCCAAGGTGGCATTATCCACGAACGGTTACACGGCCACGTTTGCCAGTGCGGCCGTGGCGAATGGTGTGGCTGTCACCGTGAGCGGGCTGACCCTGACCGGCAGTGCGGCCGGTGACTACACGCTGACCCAGCCCACCGGGTTAAGTGCGAACATAACGCCGGGACCCGTCACAGCCGCGCAATCCACCGTGAGCGCCGCGCCTGCCTCGGTGGTGGCCAATGGCAGCGCAACCTCGACCATCACCGTGACCTTGAAGGATGCGAATAGCAATCCGGTCAGCGGTAAAACTGTTACCCTGGCCAAAACCTCCGGCACCGGCAGTCCGGTGATCTCGGCGGCGTCCGGCCCCTCCAGCGCGTCCGGCGTCGTGACCTTCACGGTAAGTTCCAGCACCCCCGCCACTGCCGGCGATGTCTTCACCGCCACGGATACCACCGATAATGTGACGGTGACTCAAACCGCCACCATCATTTTCACAGCCCTGCCGCCGGTGGCCACCCCCATGACCGTCGTGGTGCCCACCGGGCTGAAGGCGCAGATTTCCCTGAGCGACCTGGCCACGAACTGGTCGGATTTCTACGGCTACCCCGTCAGCCTGACGGCCATCAACTTTACCAGCGCCAATGGTCTGACCGTGTATCCGCTTAACCTGACGACCAACGCGGGAGCTTATGTGATCAGCAGCAGCGCCTTCCTGGGTTATATTAATCCGGCGGCGAGTGTGAGTGACTCGATCACCTACACGCTGAGTGACGGTCAGGGCAACACGACCAACGGGGTGATCAATATTGTCGGCTCGGCCAGTCCGTTGTTCGGCCAAACCACGGGGTTGATCAGCCCGGGCGGCAACGCGGTGACCGTGAACTTTGGCGGCCAGCCCGGTTATACTTATAGTGTGCAGCGCTCGCTGGATCTGAGCACCTGGAAAACCATCTGGACCACCAACGCCCCGCCCGGCGGACCATTTAGCTACACCGACACCTTCGGGGACTTGGGCGGCGTCGCTCCCAGTTCCGCCTATTACCGGCTGGCTTGGGTGCCTTAAACTTGTGACCCAATCACGAACCAACACGTCACCTATGAAACGAGCATTAATCATTGGGTCACTGGCGGCGGTCGTGGGCGCGGGCAGCGCCCGGGGCGCCGTCATTCTGGTCACCGAGACCGAGAACCTGGCCATCCCGGTGGGCAATCCCGTGGGCATCAATCCCGCGGGGATCGTGACCACGGTGCCGATCAATAATTACATCACCAGCCTGACGGTGGGACTGAACGTGAGCGGCGGTTACAATGGTAATTTGAGCGCTTATCTGGAAGCCCCCAACGGCGCGACGGTGAGCTTGCTGAATCTGCCGGGGGTGACGGGGACCAGTCCATTTGGTTATGGCGGGTCAGGGCTGAGCGTGAGTTTTTCCGACGCGGCGTCGTCCAGCCTGCAAACCACCCCGGAAACCCCGGGCGCGGTGGTGATGGGCACCTACCAGGCGATCGGGTCGCTTTCCACCTTTAAGGGCCTGACCGGAAATGGTACCTGGAACCTGTTTATCGCCGATGACGTGGCGGGCGGCGGCCAGCCGGTTCTAAGTAGCTGGAGCCTGAACATGACTGTCATTCCGGAAGCCACCCCGGTCTGGGGCATCGCCCTGGTGCTCGCGGCCGCCCTGGGCGTCGAGGCCATGCGCTGCCGCGCCCGCGCGCGGCTGCAAAAATAATGAGCGCGTTCAGCGCTCCTTCCCCGGCGCGCGGGTCCGTGACCCGCAGCACGTACGATTGCTGAGGGAGCCCGGTCAAAGGAAGGTCTGCGTGGGCCATTTTCTTAAACTGCTGAACCCCGGTCCCGTCGCACCTGCTGCTCCATGCGCCCCTTGTCCCGAGCCTCTCTTTGCGTTCCTTTGTGGCTTTTTAAAAATTGCGAGGCAGGCTACCCATTCCCCGGCGCGCGGATCCGTCACCCGCAGCACGCACCCTCGCTGTCCAGCGTGTAGCTTAACCATCCGGCACACCCGCACCGCCGGCATCCTCACGGGTTATGTTGGCGATACCCCACGCACCCAAAACGGCCACCCTGATCTCGTAGGAAACGAGGTAACGAGTTTCTGAATAAACCGGTGTTCCCTTCATCCCCCCGCATTCAAACCGACTATGCCGGCCCCATGCTTGGCATCTGCGTTCCTTCGCGGCTATTTATCAAGCACCCGGCCCGGTGCGGAATCCCCGGCGCGCGGGTCCGTGACCCGCAGCACGTACGATTGCTGAGGGAACCCGGTCGAAGGAAGGTCTGTGTGGGCCATTTTCTTAAACTGCTGAACCCCGGTCCCATCGCATCTGCTGCCCCATGCGCCCCTTGTCCCGAGCCTCTCTTTGCGTTCTTTGCGTTCCTTCGCGGCTATTTATCAAGCACCCGGCCCGGTGCGGAATCCCCGGCGCGCGGGTCCGTGACCCGCAGCACACACCATTGCTAATGGAGGCAGTAAGCAGGTCCGCCTGCATTTTTTACTCTCCGGCCACTTACGGCACCACCCTCCTGCAGATTTGCCACCCTCGCCCCCGCCTGCTACCATCCTCCCATGATCACCCGTCGAGACTTGTTCGTCGCTGTCCTGGTAAGCTTCCTCGCTGGCGCGGGCCTGACCCTGGCCGCGACTACCAGCAAACCCCTCATGCACTCCTCCGTCTTCAATTGGGACGACCTCAAGGTCACAACCACCAAGGTCGGGGCCAAACGCGCGGTCTTCGATAACCCCACACCCGCCCTGGCTAATTTGGAATGTCACATCTCCACCCTGAATCCGGGCGAATTTGCCCACCCGCCGCACCGGCATCCCGACGAGGAGATTATTATTTTGAAGGAAGGCACCCTCGCGGCATTTCAGGTGGACCATACGAACATGGTCCGGGCCGGGGGCATCATCTTTGAAGCATCCAACGAACTGCACAATATGCAAAACGTGGGCACGACGCCTGCCACGTATTACGTGTTCCGCATCCTCCCCCACGACCTGGTTCCGGCCAAATAACCGCCGGTTTGCTCAATCCCCAATGGTCATGTCCATGTCGGACGAGAAATACAGCAGGCGTCCGCAATTCGGACAGGCCGACACTTCCTGGGCGTTTTTGCAGGTGACCAGCGATTGCGCCGGCAGTTTCATGTGGCAGCCGCCGCACACGCCGTGGTTGATCCCCACCACCACATTGTCGCCCTTGCCCTTGAGCAGGCGTTCGTAACGGCTCCGGACGGTTTCTTCCACCGCCGCCGCCAGTTGCTCGCGCCCGGCCTGGAGTTCGGCCAGTTCTTTTTTGAGATTCACCTCGCGCTGGTTGATCAGAGCGACTTGGTCATCCAGCAGCTTTTTGGCCGCCGCCGCCTCTTGCGTGGCGCGCACCACTTCCCGCTGGGCCGCCTCAGCCTGTTCCATCAGGCCAATTTCCTGGTCCTCAATCTTGAAAATCGCCTCCTTGGCCATCTCAATCTCGTGCGCCAGCGCCCTATATTCCTCGTTCTTGCGAGTTTGCAACTGCTGGTTCGCGTACTTCTCGATCTGGGATTTCTTGGCCTCAATGTCCAGTTCCAGCCGTTTCCGCTCGGATTCGATCTGTTTGACCCGGGTTTTGGCCGCGTCGAGTTGCGATTGGGTGGAGGAGGCTTTGGCGATTAACGAGTCGCGCTCAGGACCGACATGGGCCAGTTCGTCATGAACCCGGTGGAGTTTCCGGTCCCGATCCTGTAATATGAGCAGCTTCTCAATGGTTTGGAGCATTGGAAGCGGGAGCCTAACAACCCCGCGCCCCCAAGTCAATGGCCAGTCCGATCCGGAGGGGGGATTTTATTTTCCCGCCGTGCCGGTAAGGCGCGGCAAACAGTTGCAGTTTCTCCACCGACCGCTACCTTAAAGCCATGCGTTTCATTGGCACGGTCATCGAAAAGTTGCAGCGTCATCCCAAGCGGGTGGTGTTCCCGGAAGGGGCGGAACCCCGCATTCTGCAGGCCGCCCGGCAGTTTCATTCCCTCCGGCTGGGCGCTCCCATTGTGCTCGGCAACAAGGCGGAAATCCACGCCGTGGCCGATGAATTGAAGCTGCCCCTCGATGGCATTCGCATCATCGAACCCGCCACCAGCGAGGATTTCGAGCCGTTTGCCCACCGTTTTCATTCCTTGCGCCGCGAAAAAGGCCTGCGCGCCACCGAAGCCCGCGAAGCCATGCGCCAGCCCAATTATTACGGCACCATGATGCTGGCCATGCACCAGGCCGATGGCTTGGTCTCCGGCGCCTCCCACATCACCGGCAGCGTTTTACGCCCGCTGTTTCAAATCATCAAAATGGCCCCGGACTTCCCCACGGCCTCCAGTTGCATGGTCATGGAGGTGGAGGACACCCGCATCGGGGAGCAGGGGGTTTTGTTCATGGCCGATTGCGGCGTGATCCCTGATCCGAATGTGGACCAACTGGCCGACATCGCGGTTTCGACCGCCCGGCTGGCCCGTCACCTGCTCGGCGTGAAGCCCCGCGTGGCCTTGCTTTCCTTCTCCACCAAAGGCAGTGCCAATCATCCCTCGGTGGGCAAAGTCCAGGCCGCCACCGCCCAAGCCCGCCGCAAAGCCGCCGCCCTGTTTTTGGAGGCCGACTTTGACGGTGAAATGCAGGTGGACGCCGCCCTCGTCCCGGAAATCGCCCAGCGCAAGTTGCACGACAGCCAGGTGGCCGGTCGCGCCAATGTCCTCATTTTTCCCGATCTCAATTCTGGTAATATCGCCAGCAAGCTCGTCCAGGTCACCAGCCGGGCCAATGCCTACGGCCAGATTTTGCTCGGCCTGAATCGTCCCGCCGCCGATGTGTCGCGCGGCTCCACGGCCCACGATATTCTCGGCGTGGCCTCCATTATCGCCGTTCAGGCCACGGACTATCAAAAGCTTTATCCGGGCAGCGAGACGGATTTTGTGCTCAACGCTCAGCCCTGAGCCCGGTGCCCTCATGAATACCACCACCCCGCGCGTTTTCATCGCCGCCACCCGTCAGAACGACGGCAAAACCACCACCTCGCTCGGCCTCATCGCTGCCTTGCAAGCCCATTTCAAGGGCATTGGCTACATCAAGCCGGTCGGCCAGCGCTTCGTCGAAATCGAGGAGCAAAAAATTGACGAGGACACGGTGCTCATGGACGCCGTGTATCGCCTCAATTGCCCGTTGGTGGACATGAGTCCCATTGCGGTGGAACCCGAGTTCACCCGCAAATACCTCCAATCCGCCAATAACGAAGAGCTCGTCAAACGCATCCAGGACGCCTTCAACCGCGTCGCTTGGGAAAAAGACTTTGTGCTCTGCGAAGGCTCCGGTCATGCCGGGGTCGGTTCAGTGTTTGACCTCTCCAATGCGCAAGTTGCCCGGACGCTCGGGTGCAAGGTCATTATTGTCACGCAGGGCGGCATTGGCCGGCCGATTGATGAGGTGTGCCTCAACCAGGCGTTGTTTGAGAAAGAGGGCGTCGAGATCATTGGCGTCATCGTCAACAAGGTGCTGGAAGAAAAGATTCCCGAAATCACCCAGTTTGTGCGCCGCGGCCTCAAGCGTAAGGGACTCGAACTGCTCGGCGTGCTGCCGCATGAGAAGCTGCTCTCCAACCCCACGGTGGAATTAATCCGCGACGAATTGCGCGCCGAACTGCTCAACCCGCCCATGCCGCTCCATGCGCCGGTCAACGATGTCGTCGTCGGGGCCATGGGCGCTCAAAATGCCGTGCAATTCTTCAAGCCGGGCGTTCTGCTCATCACCCCGGGCGACCGCGAGGACATCGTGCTCGCCGCCTGCGCTTGTATTGATGCCCAGGCCCAGGAAAAAATGGCTGGCATCGTTTTGACCGGCGGTCTGCGTCCCAGCACCAGTGTGCTCAAGGTAATCCAAAACATGCCCATCCCCGTGCTGCTCGCCCAGGCGGACAGCTATAAAGTGGCCTCCAAAGTCCATAATCTTACCGTCAAAACCCGGCCGAACGACGCCGAAAAAATTGCGCTCATCCGGGACATTGTCGCGAAGCATGTGAACGTCAAAAAAATCATCGCCTCCCTCTAACCATTCTTTTCACCCTTGAACATCAATCCCGCGCTCCAACAGTTGCCGGTCTATCAGCCCGGCCGTCCCATCGAGGAAGTCGCCCGCGAGCTGAACCTTCCCGCGGCCAGCATCATCAAACTGGCCTCCAACGAAAACCCTTTTGGCCCGTCGCCCCTGGCCATTGCCGCCCTGCAAAAAAGCCTGGCCGGCCTGAACCTGTATCCCGATGGCAACGCCTTTTACCTGAAAAACAAACTGGCCGCCAAACTGGGGCTGGAACCCAATTATCTGATTCTGGGCAACGGCTCGAATGAGATTATCGAGTTTCTTGGCCACGCCCTGTTGCGGCCCGGTGTGGACGTCGTGGTCTCCCAATATTGCTTCGCCATCTACCCCATCATCACCAAGCTGTTTGGGGCCAACCTCATTACCGTTCCGGCCAAAGACTACGGGCACGATCTGCCGGCCATGCTGCAGGCCATCACCCCGCAAACCGCGCTGGTCTTTGTCGCCAATCCCAACAATCCCACCGGCACCATGGCCTCCCGCGAGGAGATCATTCACCTGGTCAACCAAGTACCCGATCATGTGGTCCTCGTTCTGGACGAGGCGTATATTGAATTTCTGGAAGATCCCCTGGACCTCGCCCCGCTGGTCCGCTCCGGTGCGCGCAAGAATCTGGTGCTCATGCGGACCTTTTCCAAAATCTACGGACTGGCCGGCTTGCGCGTGGGTTATGGCATCGCCCATCCCGAGCTCGTCACCGCCCTGGAAAAAATCCGGCAGCCCTTTAATATCAACCTGCCCGCCCAGATTGCCGCCCTCGCCGCCCTGGACGACGAGGACCACGTGCGCAAAACCCGTTCCAACAATTTTGGCGGACTGGAATTTTACTCGCGCGCCTTCCGCGAAATGGGCCTGGAATACGTTCCCTCCGCCGCCAATTTCATTCTCGTGCGTGTGCAGGCGGGCCAGCGCGTCTTTGAAGGCCTGCAAAAGCAGGGCGTCATCACCCGCCCCATGGGCGGCTACGGCCTGCCCGAATGGATCCGCATCTCCGTCGGCACCCCCGATGAGAACACCCGCTGCCTCGCCGCCTTGAAGACCGTTCTTCAGCAGTTGGCCCAATAATTCAATTACTCCGGAATAGCCTCGGGGTAACCTGATTGCAGCTTATAAGCGCCTGGTAATTGGGCGGTCGCGTGGCTTCAGCCCACGGAATGAAAGTCCAAATGGCCTGTTGCGTCGCGTAGCGACGCCTGAATGGATCGCTCCAGCAACCATGGTGCCTGGGCAGCGGCATCTTAAGCCAGTACCCAGCGCGAACCGTATCAGTTTTGCCCGCTTCGCTCCGCGCGAAGCGTCCTGGAGTGCGCCGGCCCTCTGGCGCTTTGGCTGTCCACCATAGCTTCAATGACAACATTGAAGGGTATTGGCCTTCAAAAATCATCTATTGGACGGCGGCTTTGCAGATATTTCACACCGCTGGCGCTGGGAACCACCAGCCGGCCTTTTGCCCAGCTCCGCTAGGAGCGAAATCTTTGTAGTAATCAATCAACAAAATTTTCCCAGCTCCGTCAGGAGCGGCATCTTAAAGTCAGTCCCGGCACTGACCGTATCAGTTTTGCCCGCATCGCTCCGCGCGAAGCGTCCTGGAGTGCGCCAGTCCTCTGGCGCTTTGGCTGTCCACCATAGCCTCAACGATAACATTGAAGGGTTTTGGCTTTGAAAAATCATCAATTGGACGGTGGCTTTGCAAATATTTGCGCCGCAGGCGCTGGGAGCCACCAGCCGGCCTTTTGCCCAGCCCCGCTAGGAGCGAAATCTTTGTAGTGCTCAATCAACAAAATTTTCCCAGCTTCGTCAGGAGCGGCATCTTAAAGCCAGCACCCAGCACGAACCTTATCAGTTTTGCCCGCATCGCTCCGCGCGAAGCGTCCTGGAGTGCGCCAGCCCTCTGGCGCTTTGGCTGTCCACCATAGCCTAAATGTTGAGATTAAACCGCTGTATGTCGGCGCACTATCCATTTTGAGGGCATTATGCCTCCACTAATGAGAAATGGCATCACCCCAACACCTCCCGGATCGCCTCGGCCAACACCCCCACCATCCGCTTGACCTCCGGCTCTGTCGTGCAATACGGTGGCATCAACACTATCACACTCCCCACGGACCGTGTGAGCACCCCGCGCCGCGCCATCGCCTCACACACGCGAATGCCCGCGCGTTCCCGCAGCGGATAAGGCGCCCGCGTCGGCCAGTCTTTCACGAGTTCAATCCCCACCACCAATCCCACTTGCCGGATGTCGCCCACGCGGGGCAGGGCCCACAATGATTTTAATTCCCGCTGCAATGTCTGCTGCAACCGCGCCCGCGCCCGGACCGACCCCGCGCTTTGCAACAATTCCAAACTCGCCAACCCGGCGGCGGCGCCAAGCTGGTTGCCGGTAAAACTGTGCCCGTGGAAAAACGTTTTGAACTCCTCATACTTCCCGAGGAACGCATCAAAAACCCGTGGCGTCGTCAGCGTGGCGGCCATCGGCAGATAACCTCCGGCGAGTCCTTTGGCCAGGCATAGAAAATCCGGCTGGATGCCCGTGCGGGTGGACGCGAATAATTTGGCCTGACTCGGTTCTTTGACCGCGGCCGCCAGGGCCTCCTCCGTGACATGGCACGTCAGCCCGGTCCGGCCAAATCCCGTCATCACTTCATCCGCTATCAGCAGGGCCCCATGGGAGCGGGCGAGGTCGGTCACCTGTTCCATCCAGCCGCTGGGTTGGGGAATCATCCCGGCCGCCCCCTGCATGAGCGGTTCATAAACGAACGCGGCGTAGGGATTGCCCCGGCGTTTTTGCGCCGCGAATTGTTTGGCCACCAAACTCGTGCACTCCCAGTTACATTTGCGGTGCTTCCGGGCGTCCTCGCGTTCAGGCTCGGCGCGGTTAAAGGGACAGCGATAACAATACGGTGCCATGACCTGGTCGGTCTTGAACAGCATCCCGCCAAAGCTTTTATGAAACAAATCAATGTGCCCCAGCGACACCGCGCCGATGGTGTCGCCATGGTACGCGCCGGTAAGCGAGAGGAATTTGGGCTTGGTTTGGGGACCGCGCGTGCGGCAGGTGTATTCGTAAGCCAGTTTGAGGGCGACTTCCAGCGCCGTGGAACCGTTGTCGCTGAAAAATACTTTGGCGAGCCGGTCCTTCATGGCCAGAGGGCGCGGCTTGCGCGACGGCCCGTGCGCCCGGCGCGGGCCCACTTGCGCCGCCGCCACCAGCTTGGCCGCCAGCAGACTGGCCGGTTCATTGGCCAAACCCAGCGCCGAACTATGGGCAATGCGCTTCAACTGCCGGGCAATCGCCGCGTTGATCTTGGGATGTTGATGCCCGTGCAGGTTCGTCCAGATCGAGGCATTCGCGTCGAGATACCGTTTGCCGTGGACATCGGTCAGCCAGGCCCCTTTCCCCGAGGCGATGACAATAGGTTCGCTGCGTAGCCAGTCGCGCATCTGGGTAAAGGGATGCCAGACGTACTGGTGATCGAGTTGGGCGTAGGAATTCATTTGAGCTCTGCCAATGCGTTCGCCAATTGCGCGACCTCCTCGGCCGTGTGGTCCGCCGTCATGGTGATCCGCAAACGTGCCTGCCCCCGGGCCACCGTGGGATACCGGATGGCCGGGATAAAAAACCCCCGCTCCCTCAACTGCTGCGCCGCATTCACCGCCGCAGCTTCCTCACCAATGATAAACGGCATAATGGCACTGGAAATCTGCCTCCTATCAGCAAATATTTGAATCGCGGCCGCCCATTCTCCCTCTCCCTGGGGGAGAGGGCCGGGGTGAGGGGGGGCGGGACTGAAGGATGTATGCGCCGGTCCGATTAACAAGTTTTTGGATATTGAAGCTTGGATATTCTCTGGAGTTTGGATGTTGGAGTTTGGATGTTTCTTTCCACCTGCCGTCCCCAGCGCCTCCGTTAATTCCTCCACTCGCCGAAACAACCGCTCCCTCCTCCCCCGTCCCTCCGCCGACTGCACCACCTGCAACGCCGCCATCGCCGCCGCCGCCGCTGCGGGCAGGGGAGCCGTGGAAAAAATAAAACTGCGCGCCCGGTTGACCAGATACTCCACCAGCGCCCGCGACCCGCAGATAAACCCCCCGCTGGCCCCCAGCGCTTTTCCCAGCGTGCCCATGTGAATCTCGATCTGCTCACTCACCCCCAATGCCTCCGCCAGCCCCCGTTGGTGGGTGCCATACAATCCCGTGCCATGCGCCTCATCCACCATCAACCATGCGCCATGCTTTGCTTTGAGGGTGACGATCTCCCGCAACGGTGCGGCATCGCCATCCATGGAGAAAATGGATTCCGTGACGACTAGAATGTGGGGTTTTTCTGCGGCGGCCGCGCGTTTGGCGTCCGCCCATCGCAGGATGTCCGCCAGTTCATTCAGATCATTGTGATCGAACACCCGCAGCGTCGCGCCACTGGCCCGGGCGGCATCCACGATGCAGGCATGCACCAGTTTATCGAGAATGATGACATCTCCCCGGCCCATTAGCGCCCCAATCGTCCCCGTGGCGGCGGCGTAACCCGTCGCGAACGTCAGCGCCGCCTCGGTGCCCTTGAACGCCGCCAGCGCCTCCTCCAGTTCATGAAACGGCGCCAGCGACCCGCACACCAATCGCGACGACCCGCTCCCCACCCCATAACGCTCCACCGCCCGGGTTGCCGCCGCCCGCAAAGCCGGGTGACCCGCCAGCCCCAGGTAATCGTTCGAGGAAAAATTAAGCAGCGACTGCCCGGCGAGCTGCACGCGGGTGGCCTGGGGGGAATCCACCCGGCGCAATTCGCGGTACAACCCTTGCTGCCGCAGCGCGGCCAGCCGGGCATTTAATTCGTCAGTCAACGCAGTCATGCCGGACCCACAGCTAACCACAGGCAGAGTCGGATGGAAAGCGGAGAGGGGTGTGGGCCGGATTATTATGCCGGGATTCCATCTAATTGGGCGCATATAACCCTCAAGAAATGACCTTGAAAAAATGCTCGTTCCGGCGTAGAAAAGATTTATGTCAAGTTTGACGGAAATTGAGCAGGCGGCCGATGATCTGCCCTTGGAGCAAAAAGAGAGCTTGTTCCTGTGGCTGGCTGGACGTCTGCGCAACCAGCGTCAGCCCAATGTTTTGCCACACAGCGTGCTGGACATTGCGCCGGTGAGTTTGGGGCGGATGACTCTTCCTCTCGGGGCGGATGATGACCTTCTGGGAGAAATGTTGAGCGATGGTCTGTGAAATACGGAATTGACACCGGATTCCTCGTGGCCATTGAAGTGGTCGAACACCCCCTGCATGCACCGGCCCAGGCCAAAGTAGCCGCACTGGTTTCGGGGGGGGACGAATTTGCCCTGGCTCCTCAAGTTCTCGCAGAATTTATTCATGTGGTTACCGACCCCCGGCGTTTTACCCAGCCTTTGAATATGGCAGCGGCCCGTGATTTGGCCCAAAAATGGTGGACCGCCAAAGAGGTGACGCAAATGTTTCCGGTCGATGCTGCGGTTGAACTATTCTTTTCCTGGCACCGCAAACATGGTTTGGGGCGAAAACGCCTGCTGGACACCTTGCTGGCCGCAACCTATCAAAGTGGTGGAATCAATTACCTGCTTACCACCAATCCGAATGATTTCGCAGTGTTGGGCGGAGTTCAATGCGTCTCCCCGTAAATAATCGCTGTCGGCTCCGAAAGTCCAATAACCACCCCGCAAAATTTCCTTTTGACAGATTTTCATTCAGTGCTAGAATTATGAGTAGTCTAGACCCTGTGGTCCTGACTGCGATGGCCCATGCCATCAAGATGTCGGTCCGCCGATGTTGGGTTGTTGGCAGTTTCTCGCGCCAGGACCGCACTGACGGCTGCGCCCAGCTCTTTGACATGTTGTCCAAACCGGGGATGCCACCGCGTTACGGTGTTAAACAGTTGGAATTGAGATGTTTAACAAATTAACAAAATGACCAATTAACCCATTAACCACCAAAATCTTGAAGTTTCGCGTAGTTCCCGCCGCCCCACCACCAGCCTCCTTTCCCGGTCAGGACCAAATTCGCCCCCTAATAAGCTTGCCAAATACGATGCCTCCTTTAAATTGGGCGACCACTTTTTAAATATGGACATGAATTGTTTGGCAGTGATTTTGGCGATGGCCCCGGCACCCTCACCCACCGGTGGGGCGGCGGCTCCGCCGTCTTGGATGCAGTTTCTCCCGATGGTGCTCATCGTGGTGGTTTTCTATTTCATCCTGATCCGTCCCCAGCAGAAAAAGGCCAAACAACAGGCCGAACTCCTCAAAGGCCTCAAGTCCGGCGACAAGGTCGGCACCGCCAGCGGGATCATCGGCGTCGTCGTCACCGTCAAGGACAACACCGTGACCTTGCGCTCGGGCGACTCCAAACTCGAACTTTCCAAGATTTCGGTCACCGAAATTCTCTCCAAAGACAGCGCGACCGAATCCTAAGTTTCCGTCATGAACAAACAAAATAATCTGGGCCGTTTCCTGCTCGTCGTTGCCATTGTTCTCTGGGCAATGATTGAAATTTATCCGCCCACCAGCCGTGATCTGGTGCAGCAATTCATTGACCGCGCCGACCCCGCGCAAAAGGATGCCGCCTTTGATGCCATCGTTAAACGGGTGCAGCCCCTGCAGGCCGCCCGGCCCGACCGCGCCTTCGCCAACCTGTCGGACGCCATTGGCACAAACGACATCACCAAATATTACCCGTTCGTGCAGTCCAAAGGGCAGCTCTACCCCACGACCTACATTTTGAACCAGCTCCAGCGCGACGCCTCCGGCAAGATCAAGCTCGGTTTGGATTTGCAGGGTGGCACCTCTTTCCTCGTGGAGATGGACACGAATAAATTGTCCAACCCGCAGGAAGCCGGCAGTGCCATCGCGCAAGCCGTCGAAGTTTTGCGGAAGCGCGTGGATGCCTTCGGCGTGGCCGAACCCGTGATTCAGCCCGCCGGTGGCAACCAGATTTTGATTCAGTTGCCCGGGTTGTCCCAAGCAGTAAAGGAAAGCGCCAAGCAACAGATTCAGAAGGCGGCTTATTTGGAATTCCGCATGGTCAAGGATGACAGCGATGAAATCCTGCGCGGTGGCGAACCCGTGCCCCCCGGCTATGAGAAACTGCGCCGCGTGGATGTCGCGCAAGCCGGTGCCGAACCGCGCATCACCGAGGTGATTGTCAGCAAAAAGCCCGAAAACAAACTTGCGGGCGACATCGTGAAAAGCTCCATGGTCGTTCGTGGCAACCTGGGCCAGCCCGAAATCGCTTTCACACTGAATGACGATGCCGCCAAGCGCTTCGCCGAGACCACTCGCGAGAATGTCAATCACCGGCTGGCGATCATTTTGGATGGCGAGTTGTACTCCGCCCCAAATATTAATTCGCCGATCGAAACCGGCAGCGGCAGCATCTCCGGTTCCTTCACCATTCAAGAGGCCCAGGAACTGGCCAACGTGCTTCAAAATCCGTTGCGCGCCCCGTTGAAGATCATGTCCTCCGAGGACGTGGATCCCACGATGGGCAAGGACGCCATCCGCAGCGGTATTTCCGCCTCCATCTACGCTGTGATTGGCGTCTCGGCGTTCATGCTGATTTATTACTGGGTGGCCGGTATTTCCGCAAATATCGCCCTGGTTACCAACATTATTATCCTGATGGGCGTCATGTGCTCCGTGGGCACCACGCTGACGCTGCCTGGTATTGCCGGTATCGTGCTGACCATCGGCATGGCGGTGGATGCCAACGTTTTGATTTATGAACGTCTGCGCGAGGAGTTGGCCAAGGGCAAGTCCCTGCGCGGCGCCATTGACGCCGGTTACGCCCGGGCCTTCGGAACCATTTTCGACTCGCACGTTACTACGTTGATCTCCTCCGTAATCTTGATTTTCATGGGCACTGGCGAAATCAAGGGCTTCGGTGTAACGCTCACCATTGGTGTGGCGGCCAGCTTATTCACCTCGCTGGTGGTAACCCGGTTGATCTTCAACTTCCTGTTGGATCGCAATATTTTGAAATCCCTGCCGATGTTGCACCTGATCAAAAGCTCCAAGATCGATTTCATGGCCATTGCGAAGCCCGTGTTCGTGCTCTCTTGGGGTTTTGCCATCGTCGCCATTCTCTACGGCGGCTTTTTCCGGGGCGAGAAACTCTTTGGTGTGGACTTTTTGGGCGGCGACAGCACCACCTATAGTTTCAAGCAAAAAGTGGATGTGGAACAAATCCGCAGCGTGGCGACGGCAGCGGGTGAGAAAGATGTGCAGATCCAATATCAAAAAGACCTTGGGGCCAATACCGAAACCATGCGGTTAACCAGCTCGAGCGGCTCGGCTAATCGGTTGGAGCAGGCCTTGACTAATGGCATTCCCCAAGCCGGCTTCAAAGCCATCGGCAAGCAGGAAGTCGGCGCGACTGTCGGTCAGGAAATTCAGCGCTCAGCCATTCTCGCTTCGCTTATGTCCATGTTCGGGATCTTGCTGTACGTGTCCCTGCGCTATGAATTTTCGTTCGCCGTGGCCGCCGTTATCGCCGTGCTTCACGACGTTTTGCTGGCCATCGGCTGTTATTGCGTGGCCAACGCCATTTCCGGTCGAGAATTCAACGCCACCGTCGTGGCGGCGGTGCTGACGATCATCGGCTTCTCCATCAACGATAAAATCGTGATCTTCGACCGGATTCGTGAGGATTTGAAATTAGGCGCGCGCGGTTCGTTCAAAGATGTCATCAACCAGGCGCTGAACCAGACCCTGAGCCGCACCATCATCACCAGCGGCACGGTGTTTCTCGCCACGCTGTCTCTCTACATCTTTGGTGGCGGTGTGATCAACGACTTCGCCTTTACCTTCCTCGTGGGTATCGTCACCGGTACCTATTCGTCCATCTACATCGCCAGCGCGATCGTGTTGTGGTGGCACAAGGGCCAGCGTCCCGACCTCGGTGCCTCGCAAGTAAGCGTGCAAACCAATTCCGGCCAGTCGGTCGTTTGACATGGGCACATGACTGAAATCACCCCATGGCACTGGGCCGGTTTCGTCATCTGCATCCTGTTTTTTATCGCACTGGATCTCGGCGCCTTCAGCCGTCGATCCAAAGCCCTAAGCTTCACGCAAGCTCTGGCTTGGAGTTCCCTCTGGGTGGGTTTGGCGTTGCTGTTTGCGCTCGGCATGAGTCACTGGCGCGGACCGGTCGCGGCGACACAATTCGTGACCGGGTACCTGATTGAGCTGTCCCTTTCCCTCGACAATATCCTGGTCATTGCCCTGATTTTTTCCGCCTTCAAAGTCCCGGAGGCCCAGCAACATCCAGTGCTGGTCTGGGGCATTCTGGGGGCGCTGGTCATGCGCGGTATCATGATTGGCCTGGGCGCGGCATTGATTCATCAATTTGCCTGGGTGTTGTATGTGTTTGGTTCTTTCCTGGTCTTCACCGGCATTAAAATGGCCTTCTCCCAGCACACTCCGGTGAATCCGGACAAACATCCAGTCGTTCGGCTCGCGCGGAAATTCTTTCCTGTCTCGCCGGATTTTGACGGCGCCCGGTTTTTGACGACTTACCATGGTCGCCGCGCGCTCACCCCGCTGGCGCTTGTTCTGCTGCTCGTGGAAAGCAGTGATCTAATCTTTGCCGTGGATTCCGTGCCCGCAGTTTTTTCGGTGACCCGGGATGCCTTCATTGTTTTTACCTCGAACGTTTTTGCCATTCTTGGCCTGCGTTCCCTGTACTTTTTGCTGGCCGGGGCGATGGCCTATTTTCGATATCTCAAATTTGGACTTTCGGTGGTGCTGGTGTTCGTGGGCTTGAAAATGTTGCTCGAGCCCCATGGCAGCGAGCCGCGT
>CAITTG010000031.1 GCA_903895255.1 uncultured Verrucomicrobia subdivision 3 bacterium | reverse complement strand
GGCATTGCCCGGCATCAATTCTGCGTCCTCTGCGACTCTGCGCGCGCCATTTTAGGTGCCTTGGCCGGGGGGATCCGTCTCCGCCGGCCGCCCCTTGACGATCCGCGTGCTGCCAGCTTTCATGCGTTCCAAACCCCAGTTAAGCACCAGTCCCAACGGAAATTTTCGCGCAGAGTCGCGGAGGCCGCAGAGAAAACCAAACCTGATTTTACAAAATAAGTTAACCTGACGATTCCTTTTAATATTTAGGTTAATGTTTATGGGTCTGTGACCCGCAGCACGTTCCCTTGCTTTACCGCTTCGCGATTCGTCTTGCGCCTTACCAGAAATGGGCAGTTCGTGGCATCTGCCTATTTTAGCCACCAGCCGTTTAAACCACGTCCTTGGGATTTTAACCCAGCCCCATGCCCCGGTCCGCTCCATGCCCCGGGCAGCGCAATGATTCCGTGTGCTCCGTGCATTCGGTGGTTAAATCCCCTTCACTATCTGCGTTAAAAATCAGCTGTCATTTTTGCGTGCTTAGCGGTTAAAAACCCTCCGCCTTCCGCCGTCCACAACAAATGTCGTATGATTGCCAACGGCGGTGGAGAATCCCGCCGCGTTGAGCATTAGATTCCTAACATAATTGATTCTGTAATATTACATTTACGAATTTATGTTGCCGACGCTGACCCGGGAAAAAAATGCCGACCGCGTGTTCCGCCACGCCAGCGGCGACAAGCGCTTCAAAATTCTGGAAGTGCACATGAAGAAGCACCAGTTCCGGCAGGACGCCCTGATCGAGGTGCTGCACAAGGCGCAGGAACTCTTTGGCTATCTGGAGGATGACCTGCTGCTATTCATCGCGGCCAAACTGAAGCTGCCGCCCAGCCGGGTTTATGGGGTGGCGACGTTTTACCACTTTTTCACCCTTAAACCCCAGGGCGAGCACACTTGCGTGATTTGCCTGGGCACGGCCTGCTACGTGAAGGGGGCGGACAAAATCATGGCGGCGATCCAGGAGAAGTACCGGATCAAATCCGGCGAGACGACGCCGGACAACAAGCTCTCGCTGCTCACGGCCCGGTGCATCGGCGCCTGCGGCATCGCCCCGGCGGTGACGTTCGACGGCCACGTGGCGCCCAAGCTGACGCCGGAGGCGACGCTGGAGAAACTCGCAACCCTGATTTGACTATGCAATTGGACGATCTCAACGCATTGGTGGCGAAACATGTCGGGGCCCGCAAAAAAATCGTGCTGCGCACCTGCATGTCGGCCGGGTGCATGTCCTCGCAGGCGGATGTCATCAAGAAGAACCTGGAGGCCGAGGTGAAAGCGCAGGGGCTGGAGGCGGACGTGGAAGTGCGCCGGGTGGGCTGCATGGGGTTCTGCGGCCAGGGGCCGTTGATCGGCGTGGACGGCCTGAGCGCGAAGGAAAAGCTCTTTGAATTTGTCAAACCGACGGACGCCCCGGCGATTGTGGGCTCGTTAAAAGGCGGCGCGTGCGACGTCCAGGCGGGCAATCCGGACCATCCGTTTTTCGCCAAGCAAATGCGCATTGTGCGGGCGAACGGCGGCATCGTGGACCCGGAACGGATTGAGGATTATCTCGCCGCGGGCGGCTATCAGGCCTTGCATCAGGTGTTGACCGAAATGCAACTGGCCGGGGTGGTGGAGGAGATTACCAAGAGCGGGCTGCGCGGACGCGGCGGCGCGGGTTTCCTGACGGGCTTGAAATGGGGCACGGTCGCGAAATCGGCCGGGGCCAAGAAGTACGTGGTGTGCAACGGCGACGAGGGGGACCCGGGCGCGTTCATGGACCGCAGCGTGCTGGAGAGCGATCCGCACCTGGTGCTGGAAGGCATGGCGATTGCGGCTTACGCGGTGGGCGCGGACCAGGGCTTCCTGTATGTGCGGGCGGAATATCCGCTGGCCATCGCACGGTTGCAAACGGCGATCAAACAGGCCAAGCAACTCGGGCTGCTGGGCGGCGGGATTTTTGAATCGCCCTTCAATTTCAACGTGGACATCCGCATCGGCGCGGGGGCTTTCGTGTGCGGCGAGGAGACGGCCTTGATGGCGTCGGTGGAGGGCAAGCGCGGGACGCCGCGTCCGCGTCCGCCGTTTCCGGCGGAGAGCGGGTTGTGGGGCTGCCCGACGCTGATCAACAACGTGGAGACTTTTGCGAACATCACGGCGATCATCAATCGCGGCGGCGCGTGGTACGCGGGCATTGGCACGGAAAAAAGCAAGGGTACGAAGGTGTTCGCGCTCACGGGCAAGATCCGGAACAACGGTTTGATCGAAGTGCCCATGGGCATTCCGCTGCGGCAGATCGTGGAGGAAATGGGGGGCGGCGCGCCGGCGGGCGGGCAGATCAAATCGGTGCAGACCGGCGGACCCTCGGGCGGTTGCATTCCGGCGGCGTACCTGGACACACCGGTGGATTATGAATCGCTGACCAAGCTGGGTTCCATCATGGGTTCGGGCGGCATGGTGGTGATGGATGACGCCACCAACATGGTGGAGATCGCGAAATTTTACATGGAGTTCTGCATGGAGGAATCCTGCGGCAAATGCATCCCCTGCCGGACGGGAACGGCGCAGATGTTTCATCTGCTGGAGAAAATCACGCAGCGCCGGGGCACGGCGCGCGACCTCGCGAAACTGGAGGAACTCTGCGACATGGTGCGCCACACCAGCCTGTGCGGGCTGGGGCAGACCGCGCCGAATCCGGTGGCGAGCACCCTGAAATTTTTCCGCGCCGAATACGAGGCCCTGCTGCAACCGGATCCCCACGGCCCGCGCGCGAACGGGTCGGTAAAAACCGCGGAAGCCGTGACCCCTTGATTTTATGGCCGCCAAAACTTTGATCATTGACGGGAAGGAAGTCAGCGCCGAGGAAGGCGCGACGGTATTGCAGGTCGCCCGCGACAACGGGGTGAAACTGCCGACGCTCTGCCATCTGGAGGGAGTTTACGACGTCGGCGCATGCCGCTTGTGCCTCGTGGAAATCGCGGGCACCACCAAGTTGCTGCCCGCCTGCACCACCAAAATCAGCGAAGGCATGCGGATCACCACGGATAGCGACCGGCTGCGCAAGTACCGGCGCATGACCATCGAACTGCTCTTTGCCGAGCGCAACCACGTCTGTGCCGTGTGCGTGAGCAACGGGCATTGCGAGTTGCAGACGCTGGCTTACTCGCTGGGGATGGATCACGTGCGGTACGATTACATTTTCCCGAAATGGAACGTGGACCTGACGCACCGGATGTTTGGCATGGACCACAACCGCTGCATTCTCTGCACGCGTTGCGTGCGGGTGTGCTGGCACATCGAGGGCGCGGGCACGAAGAACGTGGCTGGGCGCGGCGCCACCTCGAAGATTATCTCCGACCTGAACCAGCCCTGGGGTGATTCCGAGAGCTGCACCGAATGCGGCAAGTGCGTGATGGCCTGCCCCACCGGCGCCCTCTTCAACAAAGGCACCACCACCGGGGAAATGGAACATGACCGGGACAAACTGGAATTCATTGTGAATGCCCGGGAAAAACAACAATGGCTGCCCTGATGCAAACTTTATGAAATTACGCGTTGCCACGGTCTGGCTGGGCGGGTGTTCCGGCTGTCACATGTCCTTTCTGGACATGGATGAGTACCTCATCGAACTGGCCGGGTTAATCGACCTGGTGTACAGCCCGGTGATCGATGTGAAAGAGTTTCCCGACCAGGTGGACGTGTGCCTGATCGAGGGCGCGGTCTGCAACGAGGACAACCTGGAAATACTCCGCAAAATCCGCGAGCGCACCCGGGTGCTGGTATCCTTTGGCGATTGCGCCGTGACCGGCAACGTCCCTGCCATGCGCAACCCCTTCGGCGACGACAACCGGACGGATGTCCTGCAACGCGCCTACATCGATAATACCCAAGACAACCCCGGCGTGCCCAAGGCCGACGGCATCGTGCCGCAGTTGCTGGAACGGGTCGTGCCCGTGCACGAGGCGGTGTACGTGGAATATTTTCTCCCCGGCTGCCCGCCCCCCGCCGCGCGCATCCAAGAAATCCTGGGACAAATCGTGACCGGCCAAACCCCGAAGCTCACCGGACCGCAGCTTAAATTTGGATGAACTATGGCTAAACGAATTATCATTGATCCAGTTACCCGCATTGAGGGTCACGCGAAGATCAGCATTTACCTGGACGACGCCGGCAAGGTGAGTGACGCGGAGTTTCACGTGGTGGAGTTTCGCGGCTTTGAGAAGTTTTGCGAGGGCCGGCCCTTCAGCGAAATGCCGGGCATCACGCAGCGCATTTGCGGCATTTGCCCGGTGAGCCACATGCTGGCCTCGGCGCGGGCCGGGGACGCGCTGATGGCGGTGGCGATTCCGCCAGCGGCGGACAAGTTGCGCCGGCTGGTGAACCTGGGCCAGATCATCCAGAGCCATGCCCTGAGCTTCTTTCATCTGAGCGCGCCGGATTTTCTCCTCGGTTGGGAGACCCCGGTGGCGCAACGCAATGTTTTCGGGCTCATCCAGTCGAACACCGATCTGGCGCGCGCGGGGATCCGGCTGCGGCAGTTCGGGCAGGAGATCATCGAGGTGCTGGGCGGCAAAAAAATTCATCCGGCTTGGGCGGTGCCGGGCGGGGTGCGCTCGGGGTTGAGCGAGGAAGGTCGCACGAAAATCCGCGCCTGGCTGCCGGAGGCGTACGCGACGGCGCGCGTGGCGCTGGATTTATTCAAGAAAACTTTGGAAACCCACCGGAAAGAAGTGGAGGTTTTTGGAAATTTCTCATCCCTGTTCATGGGGTTGGTGACCGCCGACGGTTCATGGGAACATCACGGCGGCAATTTGCGCTTCACCAGCAGCGAGGGCGCGCTGGTGGCAGACCAGGTGGATCCCGAGAAATATTATGATTACATCGGGGAGTCGGTGCAGGGCGGGTCGTACCTCAAGTCGCCTTATTACACACCGCTGGGCTTTCCGAAGGGAATTTACCGGGTGGGTCCACTGGCCCGGCTGAACGTTTGCGAGCGGATGGGCGTGCCGCAAGGCGACGTGGAGCTGGCCAACTTCAAGAGCATGGGCAAGGGCGCGGTGACGTCATCCTTCCTGTATCATTATGCGCGGCTGATTGAATTGGTGAGCGCGATTGAGTTTGTGGAGCGTTATCTGGACGATGCCAAACTGACGACCGGCCCCCTGCGCGCCGACGCGGGCATCAACAACCTGCGCGGCGTGGGCGTGAGCGAGGCCCCGCGGGGCACGTTGTTCCATGATTACACCGTGGACGCGGATGGACGCTTGCAGAAGGTGAATTTGATCGTGGCGACCGGCCAGAACAATCTGGCGATGAACCAGACGGTGGCGCAGATCGCGCGGGCTTATATCCATGGCCAGGAAATTTCGGAGCCGGTGCTCAACCGGATCGAGCATGGCATCCGCTGTTATGACCCCTGCCTCAGTTGCTCGACGCATGCCGTCGGGCAAATGCCGCTGCGGGTGCAGCTCATCGCGCCGGATGGCGCGGTGGTTAACGAAGTTGCCCGTGGTTGATCGGGATTCAAGCCCACGGGCGATGGCAGCGGCGGGGAAACGGAAATAGAGGGCCGTTTCCCCGCCATTTTGAGCCTTTCCATAAATGCGCTAACAACTTTATGAAGCGACCACATCTGCTGATCATTGGCTACGGCAATACCCTGCGGAGTGACGACGGCGTGGGGCCGCGCCTGGTGGAGGCAGTGGGGAATTTGCGCCTGCCGCGAGTGCGCACCTTGATTTGCCAGCAACTTTCCCCGGAGCATTCCGGTTTGGTGGCGCTGGCCGGGGCGGTGATATTTGTGGATGCCGCGGTGGACGCACCACAGCAGGTTCAATGGCGGGAGATTAAGCCCGGCCCCGCCGCGCAGCTTTTCGCCCACGCGGCCGACCCGCGCACTTTGCTGGCGTTTGCCCGGGATGTGTTTGGGCAAGTTCCGCAAGCCTGGTGGCTGACGATTCCGGCGGTGAATCTGGAATTTGGCGAGGAACTGTCGCCGGTGACCGAGGCGGGCTATCGTGAGGCGCGGGAGAACATCCAAGTTTTGGCTGGGCAATTTGACCAACTGCAAGGCGGAGATCGCTTGACGCCGGAGGACCGGAAGGACTTTTGTCTGGCTTAACCCGTGGCCGGATGGGCGACCGCTGCCGGGCAATCGATTTCAATTGGACGTTCCCATGGGTTTCCGGCTAATTTCGGCCTGTGCTTTTTTCCTTGTGTCGGTTTAAACATTGGGTGACTGCCCTCGGGCTGTTATTAACCTTTCCGGCCTGGGCCGGCCCTGGCTTGCTGCTGGACATGACCCACCGAAATCCGGGGGAAGGCTACCCGGCTTCGGCGTTCGTGGACCCGCGATTTCTGGCCAGCCGGGGTTATAACGGGCAGGTCATTGGGTCCATCGAGGGCATCCAAACATTCGACGACCTGGCACCGGGGCTCCTGCCGGAGGGGAGTCCGGAGCGCCAGTGGGCATTGCAGCACGCCGAGGATTTACGGCGGAGCGTGGTGGCCGCGCACCGGGCGGGAATCAAATGTTTTGCGGGCACGGACCTCATTGTGCTGCCCAAAAGGCTGGTCGAGAAATTCAAGGATGAGATCTGTGACGCCCAGGGCCGGATTGACATCCAACGTCCCCGGACGCAGGAAATTTTTCGCGACCTGCTGCGCGAGACATTTCAGCGAGTGCCCGACCTGGATGGCATCGTCATCCGCACGGGGGAGGTTTATTTGCAGGATTATCCATATCATGTGGCGAGCGGCAATTTAAAGGAGGGCAAACGGCTGGGCGGCACGGCGATTATCCACGGCGAGCAAAGCCATATTGCGCTGCTGAAAATCCTGCGGGAAGAGGTGTGTGTGCGCCTGAACAAAATGGTGATTTACCGGACCTGGAGTTTTGGCCGGGAGAATTTTCACGAGAATCCCGCCTATTATCTCCGGGTGACGAGTGCGATTGAGCCGCAGCCAAACCTGATTTTTTCCATCAAGCATCAGCAGGGTGATTTTCACCAACTCACGCCGTTTAATCCCACATTGATGATCGGCCGGCATCGCCAGATCATCGAGGTGCAATGCCAGCGCGAGGCTTATGGCAAGGGCGCGCATCCCTACTATATTGGCGATGGCGTGATCAATGGCTGGGAGGAATACGCCTGGCTGATGCCGGCGGGCCAGCCCCGGGGGCTGCGGGACGTGATCACCAACGCGCTGTGCGCCGGGGTTTGGACCTGGTCGCGCGGCGGCGGCTGGGAAGGGCCGTATATTAAAAACGAATTGTGGTGCGAGTTGAATGCTTACGTGATCGCGAAATACGCCGAGAACCCTTCACGGAGCGAAGCCGACATTTTCGACGCATTTGCCCGGGAACAATTAAAACTTTCGGCGGAGGACCGGCAAAAATTCCGGGAATTAAATCTGCTCTCGACGAAGGCGGTTTTGCGCGGGCAGTTGACGACGCTCGGGGCGCGGATCAACGTATGGTGGGCCCGGGACCATTTTCTGGAGGAGCCGGATTTGTCCGATTTTATCAAAAAAGGCCTCGTGGAAAAGGCGCTGGCCGAAAAGGCCGAGTCCGTGGCGATGTGGCGGCGCATCGAGGAACTCGCGCGGGAGATACATTTCGCCGATCCGGCCACGCAGGAATTCGTGGAAGTCTCCGCGACGTACGGGCGAATCAAATACGAAATCATCCAGCAGGCGTGGACTGTATTGTTTTTTGGCAAACAGGGGGACAAGACCGGGCGGTATGATCGGGCAAGCATCCAGCAGGCGATTGCGCAGTATGACAGGTTATGGCGCGAATGGCGCGCACTGGCGGCGGCGCATGCGTGCTGTGCGACCCTGTATAAAGATGTGGGCTTTGATTACAAACCCGGTTTGGGGCAGGCCATCAACCGGTATCGGAACATTTAGAGACGGAAAGGTGAGTTTGCCACGCACCAATGCGGCTTGCCTCCGTCCACCAGCAGCCGATAAAATGCAGTTATGAAATTATTTGGCGGGCTGCTCGTGCTCCTGGGGTGCACCATGGCGTTTGCCCAAAGCAGTTTGCCGCAACCGGCGGCCACCGGGATGGCGCGGCAGGCGATGCTGGACGCTGCTGATTATGGATTTTCACCGGATGCCACGCCCTTGGAAAACACCCGGGCCCTCCAGCGCGCGGTGGACCGGACGGGCACCATCGTCGCCAGCCGGCCCGGGATCTACCCCGTCGGCGGAACCGTTTTTATCGGCGGGAATACCACGCTGCACTTTGGCAACGGGGTGGTGTTGAAGAAGGTGGCCGATCCCGAGCCCTTCACCCACGTATTGCTTAACAAGGGCGCCCTGACCAAAACATACGACGAGCATATCGCCATCGAAGGCTTGCAAATTCAGGTCAATGGCGTGGATGTCCGCAAGTTTCTGGTGTATGGCTTGCACGGCCAGCTCGCGTTCTTTTACGTCAAAGACCTGCGCATTGAACATTTCCGCTGCCTGGATCTCGGGCGGCAGCAGTACGGCATTCACGTCTGCACGTTTGAGGATTTGCTGATCGATGATGTCATTATCAAGGGCAACAAAGACGGCATTCATCTGGGCCGGGGCAAACGCTTTACGATTCGCGACGGGATTTTTCAGACGTTTGACGATGCCATCGCCCTCAACGGCCACGACTATGCGACCGGCAATCCGGAACTGGGCTGGATCGAAAATGGCGTGGTGGAAAACTGCCATGACCTGGACGCGCCCAAGACGACCGGATACTTTTGCCGCATCCTGGCAGGGGCCTGGACAGACTGGCACCCCGGCATGGAAGTGCAGCAGTCAGACACGGTGGTTTCCGGGGGCCGGCTTTACCGGGTGCAAGCCCAGCCGGACGGCAAGGTTTATCACTCACTCACCCGGCCCACTCACCCAAGCGGCTCGCAAATCCTGGACGGCATCAACTGGGGCGTGGTCCAAACGGATGTCACCCACACGGCGGGGGTGCGCAACGTGGTGTTTCGCGACATCTTTCTGGAGAAACCGCGCACGGCGTTCTCCATCCACTTTGACACGGGCAAATACAGCCGGTCCTACTACCCCGGCGCGCCGATTCCCCGGCAGGAGCAACTGGTGTTTGACCATGTACAGGTCCTGCATGACGGCAACAACGATTTCCTGGACATTGCGACACCAATAGATGTGGTGAGCCTGGCGAATTGCGGGTTGCGCAACAACACCATCCGGTTTGTCAGCAACCGGGCGATGACGGATTACGGCCGCACGATCCTCAATCTGACGGGGTGCGTGTTTAATTATGCAGGCCCCCTAAACCTGGTAGTAAATCAGGTGGCGGGGAAACCGATTTTTCTCCAGACCACAGGGAGCGTGGAAAGCTCGGAGAAGTTTACAGCGGTGGTGGTGCCGGGCGGCGGAACCATCCGGGTCAACGCGGATTTGACCGGCCTGGCACCAGCGAAAGCCAAATAGTCCGGCGGGCATAAAGACGGCAAAATCCGCGCGGGCACCGACGAATTTTGCTTGAGGCATGGCAAAATATGCGAGGTAGTTGCCAATGATGGTTGAGCGGGATGGCCGGCGGAGGTTTAACTTGGATGCAGGAACTGAAGCCATGGGGTTTCAGCCACCGTTTGAATCATGCATGCCCGCCATCCAACCCGAGCCACTCCGGATGCGGCGCAGTCACGGACCAACCACTGCGGGACGCCCTTGGGCTGGTCCGCCCGCGCCGGCAGGGCACTTTCCACAGCAGCGGCGGTGCGGTTAAAGCTGGCGGTCCGGGGGGCGGTGCAAGGGGTGGGTTTTCGTCCGTTTGTTTTCCGTTTGGCCATGGAAATGGGTTTGACTGGCTGGGTGAATAATTCACCGCAGGGTGTGCTGATCGAAATGGAGGGTTCGAACACCCAACTGGAAACCTTTCGGCGGCGGCTGGAAACGGAAAAGCCGCCGCATAGTTCCATCCACAGCCTGGAAGCCACCTGGCTGGAGGCCATTGGGTTTAACGATTTTACCATCCGGCCCAGCGACACGCAGGGATGCAAAACCGCCTTGGTGTTGCCGGACCTGGCCACTTGTCCAGAGTGCCTGGGGGAAATCATGGATCCGGCGAATCGCCGCCATCGTTATCCCTTTACCAACTGCACCCATTGCGGTCCGCGTTTTAGCATCATTCAGGCGCTACCGTACGACCGGGCCAACACGACCATGGCGGGGTTTGGGATGTGTCCGCAATGCCAGGCAGAGTATGACAATCCGCGGGACCGAAGGTTCCACGCGCAACCCAACGCCTGTCCCGTATGCGGGCCACGGTTGGAATGGTGGAACCCAGCGGGAGAGGCGGTCTTGGGCGGCCACACCGCGTTGCGGGCGGCGGTGCATGCCTTGCGGCGCGGCCGGATTGTGGCGGTCAAAGGCGTCGGTGGTTTTCATTTGCTGGTGGCTGCGGGGAATGAGGCGGCCGTGCAACGGTTGCGGGTCCGTAAACATCGCGAGGAGAAACCCTTCGCATTGATGTTTCCGAGCCTCGCCAGCGTGCGGACGGTGTGCGCGGTGTCGCCATTGGAGGAGGGTTTGCTGGGCTCGACCGAGGGGCCGATCGTTTTGCTGCGCCGGTTGCCGGGGGCAACGGGTGTGGCAGCGGCGGTTGCCCCCGGCAATCCCCATCTGGGCGTCATGCTGCCGTCGAATCCCCTGCATCATCTGCTGATGGCAGAAATGGCCGCTCCCGTGGTGGCCACGAGCGGCAATACGAATGATGAGCCCATGTGTTTTGACGAGCAGGAGGCGTTGGCGCGGCTCGGCGGTATTGCGGACTGGTTCCTGGTGCACAACCGGCCGATTGTGCGGCCGCTGGATGATTCCATCGCACGGGTGATGGTGGACCGGGAGATGATGGTGCGACGGGCGCGCGGTTACGCCCCGCTGCCCCTCACCTTGCCGGCCGGATTCCTGGACGCCGAGGCACCGGCGATTTTGGCCGTGGGGGCGCATTTGAAAAACGCCATCGCGCTGGCCGTGCGGGGCCAGGTGTTTCTGAGCCAGCACATTGGTGATTTGGCCACGGAGCCAGCGGAAGGCGCGTTCCGGCGGGTCATTGATGATTTCACAAAACTCTATGAGGCACTGCCGGAAACGGTGGTGGCGGACCAGCATCCCGATTATATTTCGACGCAATTTGCCGGACAATTGTCCGTCGGAAGGCAACTCCGGGTGCAGCATCATGTGGCGCACGTGCTGTCCTGTCTGCTGGAAAATGAAATCAGCCCGCCCGCGTTGGGGGTGGCGTGGGATGGCACCGGTCTCGGGTTGGATGGCACGGTGTGGGGCGGCGAGTTTTTTCACATCACGGCCAGCCGTTGCGAACGCGTGGCACAATTGCGTCCGTTCCGGCTGCCGGGCGGTGACAAGGCCGCGCAGGAACCGCGCCGGGCCGCCCTGGGTCTGCTCTACGAATGGCTGGGCGACGAGGCTTTTGCCCGCACCGATCTGCTCCCGGCCGGCACGTTTTCCGTCACGGAACGAGCCGCGTTGAAAACGATGCTGCACCGGCACATCAACTCCCCGCGCACCTCCAGTGTGGGACGCTTGTTTGATGCGGTGGCCGCGCTGACCGGGGGCGTTAAACTCCGCCAGTTTGAGGGCCAGGCGGCGATGGAACTGGAGTTTGCCCTGGGCACAGCGCGCACGGACGAGGCTTACCCGTTGCCGTTGGTGCGCACGTCGAAAATCTTGATGCTGGACTGGGCGCCGCTGTTGGAAGCGTTGCTGGCGGAGGTCAAAAACGGCGTGAGCCGGGAGGTCATTTCCGCGCACTTTCACAACGCCCTCGCGGAGGGCATCGTGGCAGTAGCCCGTTATTTTGGGCAACCCCGGGTGGCCTTGTCCGGCGGCTGTTTCCAAAACCAATATCTCACGGAACGGGTGGTGCGGCAGTTGCAGCGCGAGCGATTCCAACCCTGCTGGCACCAGCGGGTGCCCACCAATGACGGAGGCATTGCCCTGGGGCAGATTGCCGCCGCGCTGCGCCCGTCCCCGACCGAAAACAATCCCTCTGTTTAATATTATGTGCCTCGCCATTCCCGGAAAAATCATGGAAATCAGCGGTGAAGACCCCCTGGAACGCACGGGCAAGATTAATTTTGGCGGGGTGCTCAAAAGTGCCAGCCTCGCCTACGTGCCCGAGGCGATGGTGGGGGATTATGTCATTGTGCACGTGGGCTTCGCGCTCAGCCGGGTGGACGAGGCGGAGGCGCACCAGGTGTTTGACTATTTAAAGCAAATGGAGGGGCTGGATGAATTAAAGGAGGGCAGCGCTTGAAATTCCTCGATGAATACCGCGACGCGGACCTCGCCCGGCAGCTGGCGCGGGAGATTCAACGCGTCACCACACGGCCCTGGACGCTCATGGAAATTTGCGGCGGCCAGACGCACGCGATTGTGAAGTTCGGCATCGATGAGCTACTGCCGCCCGCGCTTACTCTCATCCACGGTCCGGGCTGCCCGGTGTGTGTCACGCCGCTGGAAATCATTGACCAGGCACTGGAGATTGCGGCGCGCCCGGAAGTGATTTTCACCTCGTTCGGGGACATGCTGCGCGTGCCGGGCAGCCGTACGGATTTGCTCTCCGTAAAGGCCGGTGGCGGGGATGTGCGGATGGTTTATTCGCCGCTGGACGCATTGAAAATCGCGGCGGAAAATCCCGGCCGCGAGGTGGTGTTTTTTGGGGTGGGTTTTGAAACGACCGCGCCTGCCACGGCGATGGCGGTTTATCAAGCCGCTCAAAAGCGGCTGACTAACTTTTCCCTGCTCGTCTCGCACGTGCTGGTGCCGCCCGCCATGTCCGCGCTGTTGTCAATGCCCGACTGTCGCATCCAGGGTTTTCTGGCGGCCGGACATGTCTGCGCGGTGATGGGCTATGAGGAATATTTTCCGCTGGCGAAACAGTACCGGGTGCCAATCGTGGTCACGGGGTTTGAGCCGATGGATATTTTGCAAGGGGTGTTGATGACGGTGCAGCAACTCGAATCCGGCCGGGCGGAAGTGGAAAATCAATACACCCGGGCGGTGCGGCGCGAGGGCAATGGACCGGCCCAGGCTTTGCTCCGCGAGGTCTTCCAGGTCGTGCCCCGCAAATGGCGCGGGGTCGGGGAAATCCCGCGGAGTGGGCTGGGACTGCGCGCGACCTATGCCGCTCACGATGCCGAGAAAAAATTCGGCGTGGCTGGCCGGCGCGTGGAGGAATCCCCCGACTGCCAGAGCGGCCTGGTTTTGCAGGGCCGTCTAAAACCCAATGAATGCCCGGCCTTTGGCACGAAATGTCACCCGGAGCATCCCCTGGGCGCCACGATGGTCTCCAGCGAGGGAGCCTGCGCCGCTTACTACCGTTATCGCCGGTTGCAACCCGCCGCCTGAATGAATGCCTTGAATTTCAATGTCACCTGTCCGGTGCCACTCACGCAATATCCCCAGGTGCTGCTCGCGCACGGCGGCGGCGGCCGGCTGATGCACCAGCTCATCAACCGCATGTTTCTGGCGGCGTTCAGCAATCCCCTGCTGGACACCCACCATGATGCGGCGGTGGTCGATCTGCCCGGCCGGCGGATGGCCTTCACGACGGATTCGTACGTGGTGCGGCCGCTGTTTTTTCCCGGCGGCGACATTGGTTCCATAGCGGTGCATGGCACCGTCAACGATTTGGCCATGGCCGGCGCGCGGCCCTTGTATCTCAGCAGCGCCTTCATTCTGGAGGAGGGTTTGCCGATGGAAACGCTCTGGCGCGTCGTCTGCTCCATGCGGGACGCGGCGCGGCGCTGCGGGGTGCAGATCATCACCGGCGACACCAAGGTGGTGGACCGGGGGAAAGGGGATGGGGTGTTCATCAACACCGCCGGCGTGGGAGTGGTGGCGCACGAGCAAGTCATCGCGCCGGCCGGGGTGCGCGCGGGCGATGTCATCCTCGTGAATGGCGACGTGGGCCGTCATGGCATGGCGATCATGGCGATGCGCGAGGGACTGGCGTTTGACGGTCAGATTGAGAGTGATTCCGCGCCCGTGCATGAAACGGTGCAGGCATTGCTGGCGGCGGGCATCGAAATTCACTGCCTGCGGGATTTGACCCGGGGCGGACTCACCAGCGCCCTGCATGAAATTGCAGAGGCCGCCCGGCTGACGGTGCAGGTGGAGGAAAAATTAATTCCTGTGCGGGAGGAGGTGCACGCGGCCTGCGAGCTGCTGGGACTGGATCCGTTTCAGTCCGCCTGCGAAGGGCGGTTCGCGGCGTTTGTGGCCCCCGCCGACGCGGGCCGGGCCTTGGAAATCATGCGCGCCCAGTGGCCGGAGGCCGGGATCATCGGGCACGTCACCAGCGAAGGCGGGACGAATGTGTTTTTGAAAAGCGCCATCGGGGCGCGGCGGATTCTGGACCTGGCCAGTGGCGAACAACTGCCCCGGATTTGCTGAGTCCGCCCGCAAAAAAAGACCGGACAAAATCTGGCTTTTGTTTGACAAGCAAGGTGTGGAACAAAATCAAAGCCCGGGATAGGGTGTTGTTGTAATTTGTGGAAGCGATTAATGAGAAAGCATCAGCGACCGGTGAGCGCGCGGAACCCAAGCGCCGCGCTGCCGCGCCACCGCGTGAAACCGCCTTCGGGCGCCCGCGCGACTTTCTCAACAACCACTACGTTTACGCGGTTATTTCCTCCCGCGCCCGGGGCCTTTCGCTCGGCATCAACGTTAATCCGGATAAATACTGCAACTTCGACTGTGTTTACTGCGAGGTGGACCGCCGCCAGGCCACCGCGGCCACCAGCATGAACGTGGAGGCCATGACGGTGGAGTTGCGCCGGACCATTGCCTTTGTGCAACAGGGACGCCTGCGGGAATTGCCCGCCTTCCGGGCCCTGCCGGCGGAATTGCTACAATTGCGGCACGTTGCCCTGAGCGGTGATGGCGAACCGACGCTGGCACCGAATTTTGCCGGGGTCGTGGAGGCCGCCATCGGGGTCCGCGCGCTGGGTGGTTTTCCTTTTTTTAAAATGGTGCTGATCACCAATGGTTCCGGGCTCGACCAGCCAGCCGTGCAGGCGGGATTGGAGCATTTTACCAAGTCGGATGAAATCTGGTTGAAGCTGGACGGTGGCACGCAGGAATTTTTGGACCGGGTGAACCGACCCCAATTGCGGTTGGAACAAACCCTGGCGAACATCCTTTCCCTGGCCCGCCAGCGGCCGGTGGTGATTCAAAGCCTTTTTGCCGTGGTGGATGGCGAGGAGCCGGCCTACGGAGAGATCCGGCAATATGCCGAGCGCCTGAAGGAATTAAAGAACGCCGGCGCGCACATTTCCGTGGTGCAAATCTATTCGGCCACCCGGCCGGTCTCCCAAAATGACTGCGGCCATTTGCCACTCAAGACCCTGTCCTTCATCGCCCAAACCGTGCGCAATGTCGCGGGTTTGAAGGCGGAGGTGTTTTGACCACCTTTCGCTGAAAGTAATTCTTACGTTGATTGCTCAACCACAGGTTCCCACCCGCTTCAGCGAGAGGCGCTGACATTAAAGGCTGCGCCAGGAATATCACCGGGCTGGATTCTCCATGTCATCACCATTGACAAGCCCTTCAACCAACCGCATCCCGAGGGAATGATGCCTGGACAAGCTGCGGAATAGCTCCGATGCGATTGCCGAGTGACTTGAACTGGAGCCTCACGCCGGGGAGACGTAATAGCTGGAGATGGCCCGCATGTACTGGGCCCGTTCGTAGGCGCCCGGATCGGGACAATTTTTCTGGCTCAGGCTGCCTTTGAGTTCGTGAATGGAGGCGTACTCGTGCTCTTCCAACCAGTTGACCATTTCGCGTTCGATGACACTGAATTGCCGCACGCCATGCCGGATCAGCACGGAGCACAGCATGGTCACATCGGCCCCCACCATCAGCATTTTCAGCGCGTCGGATGACCGGTGGATGCCGCTGGAGGCGGCGAGGCTCAAATGGAGCTGGCCGGAGAGAATCGCCAGCCAGCGCAAGGGCAGGCGCATGGCCATGGGCGTGCTTAACAAAATATTCGGGCGGGGCTCGAGCGACTCCAGGTCCAGGTCTGGCTGGTAAAATCGGTTGAACAGCACCAAGCCGTCCGCCCCCGCCTCTTGGAAGCGGTACGCCATGTTGGAAAAGTTCGAGAAGAACGGGCTGACTTTGACAGACACGGGAATGGAGACCTCCGCTTTAACTGCCTTAAGGATGTCCAGGCAGTTTTGCTCCACTTCGGCGCCGGACTGGTGCAGGTCGGTGGGGATGCTGTAAATATTTAATTCCAGTGCCGCCGCGCCGGCCTCCTGGATGAGCGCGGCATATTTGGTCCAACCGCCGGGTGTGGAGGCATTAAGACTGGCAATGATGGGAATATGCACTGCAGCCCTGGCCTTGGCGATGTGCTTGAGGTAATCCTCCGGCCCCAAATTATAGTCCACAGCTTCGGGAAAATAACTGAGTGCCTCGGGATAACTTTCCGTACCCTGCTCCAGTTTGTGGTGCAATTCCAGCCGGTCCTGTTGCAACTGCTCCTCAAACAGGGAATAGAGCACCACGGCACTCGCCCCCGAGTCTTCCATCAGCCGGATGCTGTCCAACTCCTCCGACAACGGCGAGGCGGCGGCCACCAGCGGGGTGCGAAGATTCAGCCCAAGGTACTGCGTTTTAAGGTCCATAAAATGAATTTGGGTTGTTGTTGGTTACAGGGTCACCGGGGTTGCGGGCGCGGCTGCCGGGGCCACTGGCGCGGCGGGCACGAGCTCACGGCCAGCCAGAAACTGGTAGAATTTCCAACGTTTGTCCGAGTCCGCCTGGTCTTGCGCGAAGAACCGCTTGGCGTCCTCGGGTTTGCTCTTGGTGAGCATTTTAAACCGGTTTTCGGACAGGAAAAAATCCTGCACCTTCAGCTTGGCGACGGGGGAATCCAATTGCAGCGGATTTTCGCCCCGCTCGGTCCGCCGGGGATCGTAACGGTACAGAAGCCAGTGACCGGCATCGACGGCGAGCTTTTGCTGGCGGGCGCCCACGCCCAAGTCGGTGGCGATGCCATGGGCAATGCAGTGGCTATAGGCAATAATGAGTGACGGGCCGGGATAGGACTCAGCTTCCACAAAAGCCTTCAAGGTCTGCTCGTCCTTCGCCCCGAGCGCGACACTGGCCACGTAGATATTGCCGTAGCTCATGGCAATCAGGCCCAGATCTTTTTTGCCCGCCGGCTTGCCGCCCGCGGCAAATTTGGCCACGGCACCCCGGGGCGTGGATTTGGACATCTGACCGCCGGTGTTCGAATAAACCTCGGTGTCCATCACCAGCACATTCACATCCCGGCCGCTGGCGAGGACGTGGTCCAGGCCGCCGTAACCAATGTCGTAGGCCCAGCCGTCGCCGCCCAGAATCCAGACACTCTTTTTAACCAGTTGATCCGCGAGCGACAGCAGCAATTTTGCCGTCGGCGTTTCCAGCCGGCCCAGCTTGACCTTGAGTGCGGCCACGCGTTCGCGTTGCTCATAGATGCCGGCTTCGTCGGTTTGATTGGCGTGGAGAATGCCTTCCACCAGGCTGTCGCCCAGTCCCGGGGCCAGGCGCTGCAACAGTTCGCTGGCAAAATCCCGCTGCTTGTCCAGGGACACGCGGAAGCCCAGCCCGAATTCAGCGTTGTCCTCGAAGAGCGAATTGCACCAGGTTGGCCCGCGCCCCTCCGCATTTTTGCAATACGGCGTGGTTGGCAGGTTGCCGCCGTAAATGGAGGAACAGCCGGTGGCGTTGGCAATGACGGCGCGGTCGCCAAACAACTGCGTTAACATTTTGATATACGGCGTTTCGCCGCAACCCGCGCAGGCCCCGCTGAATTCGAATAGCGGCCGCATCAGTTGCTGGGAGCGCAGTTGTGTGGTCCTCACCTTGCGACGGTCCACCTCGGGCAGCGTGAGAAAAAAGTTCCAGTTGGCGCGCTCGGCGGCCACCAGCGGCAGCTGCGGCCGCATGTTGATGGCCCGCAGCTTGACCTCGGTCTTGTTTTTGGCCGGGCACACATCCACGCAAAGCGCGCAGCCGGTGCAATCCTCGGCCGCGACTTGCAGGGAAAACTGCTGGCCCTTCCATTCCGGGGAGCGGGAGGCCACCGATTTGAAAGTTTCCGGCGCGCCCGTCATCCGGTCGGGCTCGTAAATTTTGGCGCGGATGGTCGCATGCGGACAAATCGCCACACATTTCAGGCATTGGATGCAAAGCTTCTCATCCCAGACGGGGATTTGCAGCGCCAGATTGCGTTTTTCATACTGCGCGGTGCCGGTGGGAAACGTGCCGTCATTCGGAAACGCGCTGACCGGGAGCTCGTCCCCGTCGCCGGCAGCCAGGGTGCCCAGCACCTGCCGGATAAATTCCGGGGCCTCGGGCGAGATGGGCGGGAGCAGGGGCCCGGTGCCGTTGAGCTGGCGATCCGCGAACGCGACCTCGTGCAAATGCGCCAGTGTGTTGTCCACCGCCTGCAAATTCATGCGCACCACTTCCTCGCCTTTTTTGCCGTAGGTTTTTTTGATCGATTGCTTGATCGCGGCAATCGCCTCGGCCTTGGGCAGCACGCCGGAGAGTGCGAAGAAGCAGACCTGCATGACCGTGTTGATCCGCCCGCCCATGCCGCTGTCGCGCGCCACTTGCGTGGCGTCGATGATGTAAAACTTCGCGCGCTTTGCCTGCAATGCCACCTGCACCGGGCTCGGCAGGCTGGACCATATTTCCGCGACCGGGCGCGGCGTGTTTAGCAGGAAGGTGCCGCCGGCAACAAGGCTGCGCAGCATGTCGTAGCGTTCCAAAAAGCCGGGCTGGTGGCACGCGATAAAATTCGCGCTCGTCACCAGATAGCTTGACCGGATCGGCTCCGGCCCGAAGCGCAAATGGGACACAGTCATGGAGCCGGACTTCTTGGAGTCGTAAACAAAATAACCCTGCGCGTAATTGTCGGTCTCCTCGCCGATGATCTTGATGGAATTTTTATTGGCCCCCACCGTGCCATCCGCGCCGAGCCCGTAAAACAGCGCGCGCACCACCCGGGCCGGCTCTGTCGAAAAGCTGGCATCGCAAGTCAGGCTGGTGTGGGACACGTCATCGTTGATGCCCACGGTGAAGTGATTTTTGGGAATGGCGGCGGCCAGATTGTCGTAAACGGCCTTGATCATGGCCGGGGTGAATTCCTTGGAGGACAGCCCGTAGCGGCCGGCCAGCACCTTCGGGGGCAGCGTAAACGGCGTGCGCCCGGCGGCCATTTCTTCCATCAAGGCCGTGACACAATCCTGATACAGCGGCTCGCCCGTGGCCCCGGGTTCCTTGGTGCGGTCCAGCACGGCTAAAAACTTCACGGTGGCCGGCAGCGCGGCGACAAACCGGCGGGCATCAAAGGGCCGGTACAAGCGCACTTTGAGCACGCCGATTTTTTCGCCGCGTGCCACCAAATATTCAACCGTTTCATGCACCGCTTCGCAACCCGAGCCCATCAACACAATCACCCGCTCGGCATCCGGGGCGCCCACGTAATCAAACAAATTGTATTTGCGGCCGGTCAGCGCGGCAAACTGGTCCATGACGGTTTGCACTTTGTCCGGACACAAATCGTAAAAGATATTGGCCGCCTCGCGGCCTTGGAAAAAGGCGTCCGGATTTTGCGCGGTCCCGCGCAAGGATGGCTGGTCGGGCGTCATCCCCCGGGCCCGGAGACGGGCAAGAAGCTGCTCATCGACCAGCGCGCGCATGACAGCTTCATCAATCAGTTCAATTTTACTCACCTCGTGGGAGGTGCGGAAACCGTCGAAGAAATGAATAAACGGCAGCCGGGAGCGCCAGGCGGAAATTTGAGAGATCAGGGCAAAATCCATGGTCTCTTGCACCGAGGCGGCCCCGAGCATGCCCCAGCCCGTGGCGCGACAGGCCATGATGTCACCATGATCGCCGAAAATGGAGAGCGCATGGGTGGCCACGGTGCGCGCCGTCACATGAAACACCGTGGGCAGCAGTTCACCCGCGATTTTGAACATGTTCGGAATCATCAACAGCAACCCTTGGGAGGCCGTGAAGGTGGTGCTGATCGAACCGGTTTGGAGCATGCCATGAACCGCGCCCACAGCTCCGCCCTCGCTCTGCATTTCCACAATCGCGGGGATCGTCCCCCATAAATTCTTTTTGCCCTCCGAGGACCATTGATCACACCATTCAGCGATCGGCGAGGAAGGCGTAATGGGGTAGATGGCCATGGCCTCGTTCAGACGGTAGGCCACATAGGCGGCCGCCTCGCAGCCGTCGATCGTTTTGAAATGCTTTTCCGGGACGCTCATAATTATTTGATCACGTAAACGGCCGTGAAGCCTTGGTTGTCCTTGCTGTACTCCACCTGAAAGCCAATTTTTTTACAGATGTGCTGCATCGCCTGGTTGTCGGCCAAAATCTGCCCGACGATCCGGTCCAGTTTTTCCTCGCGGCCGATTTGAATCAGGCGTTTCAACAATTCTTCGCCGAGTCCCAGGCCGTGCCAGGCATCGCTGACCAGCAGGGCGAATTCCGCCTCGTTGGTGCCGTGCAGCTTGCTCAGGCGGCCCACGCCCAGAATGGCGGGTTCCTCGGAGCGCGGGGAGGTGTGCTCCACCACGAGGGCGATTTCCCGGTCGTAGTCATTGAAGCAAATCCGGGTCAACCGTTCGTGCGCCACGCGTTGCGAGAGTTTCAGCGCGCTGAAGTAGCGGTGATACACTGTTTCCTCGGACAGCGTTTCGTGAAACTTTACCATCAGGGGTTCGTCCTCGGGCCGAATCGGACGGATGACCACAGGGGCTTTGTTTTTAAGCTTCCACGGCGAGACGTATTGGACCGGGTACGGCCGGATGGCGGGCCGGGGCAGCTTGTCCTCGGGCGTCTTTAAGTCATGCAGCACCACGCGGGCATCCAGCGCGAAAATGCGTTCGGAGGAAACCAGCAACGGGTTGATGTCAATTTCCGCGATCCACGGCTGTTCCACCACGAGCTGGCTGAATCGCACCAGCAACTGTTCGAGCTCCGCGATGTTGGCGGACTTCCGGCCGCGCACCCCCTGCAGGGCCGTGAAAATCTTGGTGCGCTCCATCATGCGGCGGGCGAGCGTGGCATTGAGCGGGGGCAACGCCAAGGCGCGGTCCTTGAACACCTCCACCAACTGGCCCCCGGTGCCAAAGAGCAGCACTGGTCCAAATTGCGAATCCACACTGCTGCCCACAATCAATTCATAACCTTCGAGTTTGATCATCGGTTGCACCGTCACCCCGAGGAAATGTTCCTTGCCGGCTTTCTTCGTCACGGATTCCTCGATGGTCGCCCAAGCCTGGCGCACGGCGGAGGCGGTCCGGAGATTCAACTGCACGCCGCCCACGTCCGTCTTGTGCGTGATGGTTTCAGAGAACAACTTAAGCACGACGGGAAAGCCCAGGCGGGCCGCGATCTTCACCGCATCGGACTCCGTGCGGGCAATGTGCGTTTCCACGGTGGGAATGCCGTAGGCAGCCAGCAGTTCCTTGGATTCAAACTCGGTCAAAATCGTCCGGCCCGCTGCTTTGGCCCCGTTGATGAGAGCGGCGGCTTTATCGCGATCAATCCCCCGGTTGGATTCCGGCTGCGCGGCGGGGGTCTCGTAAAGCGCCCGCAGGTTTTCACTGTAGCGCCACATGTAATAGAAGGCCCGGGCCGCGCGGTCGGGGTACTTGAAAGTCGGAATGTTCGCCGCATTCAGAATGTCTTCGCCTTTTTCCACCTGGCCGGCCCCCATCCAGCTTGCGATGATCGGCTTGCCCTCAATGTGGGCGAAGGGCTTGAGTTGCTCGGCGGTGGCCACCGGGTCCGTCATGGCCTGCGGCGTGAGAATGACCAGCAAACCGTCGGTGTTCGGGTCCTTGGCCGCGATTTCAACGGCTTTGGCGTAGAGCTCGGGTTTCGCGTCCCCGATGATGTCCACTGGATTGTTATGGCTCCACGTGGGCGGCAGAATCAGGTTGAAAGCCGCCATGGTTTCCGGTGTGAGTTCCGCCAGTTGCGCGCCGCTGGTGATCAGCATGTCGGTTGCGATCACACTGGGTCCGCCCGCATTGGTGACGATGGTCAGGTTTGGGCCTTTCGGACGCGGTTGTTTGGAGAGGACTTCCGCCATGTCGAACAGTTCGGAGATGGCATCCACGCGGAGCACGCCCACGCGCTGGAAAGCGGCCTGGAGCACCTCATCACTGCCGGTGAGGGAACCGGTATGCGAGGCGGCGGCCTTGGCGGCGGCGGCGGTGCGGCCGGGTTTGATAACGATAATCGGCTTGGTTAACGCCACTTCACGCGCGGCGGAGAGGAAGGCCCGGGCGTCCCCAATGGATTCCATGTAAATCACGATGCTCCGGGTGTTCGGATCGTCGCCCAGATGATAAATCAGATCGCCCCAGCCCACGTCCAGCATGGAGCCCAGGGAGACGAATGCGCTGAACCCGACGTTTTCGCGCAAGCTCCAGTCGAGCACCGCCGTGCAGAGGGCGCCGCTCTGACTAATGAAGGCCACGCTGCCGGGCCGGGCCATGTCGGCCGCGAAGGTGGCGTTCAACTTCCCGTGCGGGGCCATCACGCCCAGACAGTTCGGGCCGACGATGCGCATGCCGCCGCGATTGGCCTCCGCCATGATCTGGCGTTCCAATTCCACGCCCGGCGCGCCAATTTCCTTGAAACCAGCCGTAATAATAATGGCCCCCGGGACGCCTTTATCCACGCAATCATGCACAATTCCGGGCACCGTGGCGGGCGGGGTGATAATCACCACCAAGTCCGGCGTACCGGGCACTTCCTTGATGCTGGGATACGCCTTGAGGCCCAGCACAGTGGGGCGCTTGGGGTTCACCGGGTACAATTCCCCCGGAAACCCGCCTTTTTGGAGATTTTCCAGAATCGTCCGGCCCACACTGTTCAACGTTTCGGTCGCCCCGATGATGGCGATGCTTTTCGGGGAGAAAATCGGGTCCAGCGGACGGCGGCGTGTCTGGTGCAGAATGTCGTGGGCGGACTCAAGTTTGTCGCCGGTAATCGGTTGGGATCGGGAGGCGGCCGGTGATTTCGCGGCAGAGGCAGCTTTCTCAGGGGAACTTAAGGTGGTCGTCATAGTCTCAGTTAATGTCATTTAATCTTGAATATGGAACTACACTGACACTGTAACAGTGGCCTGACTTCCCCCCGATTGGCAAACCCCAACCAAATCTTGTCCGGATGGATTGGGTCCGACGGGAGCGGTTGGGGTTGGAGGGGCATGGGTTATTTGGTTAATTTGTTAAATCTTTCTTTTACAGCAACTTGCGCAGTTCGCAAGGGGCAGGCCCGGGCGGGGAGGGGGGGAAAAAGAACTGGAAACTTGAGGATTGTTCCAGAGGGCGGGCGGGTTCCACGGCGGGCGCGGGCGTGGCGGGATAACGCCTGGTGGTTGACCGGGCGGCCGGCAATGGTTGTCAGTATGACATTCATCACGCACGAGTTTAGCGGGGGACCCTGGACATCCGCTGTCCAGGGTCCAAAATAGTTAAAATATTTTTTTGAGGGGCAAACCACCGTCGGACACGGTTCGGCGGCTTGCGATTCCAAAGGCCCGGGGTTAGAGTTGCCCCATGGATTACAATCAGGAAAAGGTGGACGAGATGACGCTCGCCCTGATGTTTTTGACGACCTCGAGCGACCAATGGGGCGCCCGTTCCTGGAAGGGATACGATTGGGACACCTTAAACCGCCTGCATGAGGCCGGGTACATCTCCGACCCGGTGGGCAAGGCCAAGTCCGTGGCGCTTACCCCCAAGGGCAGGGAGCTGTCCGAGGCGTTGTTTGGCAAACACTTTGGCGGGAATGACTGACACCTCCGCCAACGCCAAAGGCAAAGCGGCCATAGCCGGGTTATGGTCGCTGCTGTGGCATTCGGTGGTGCTGCTGCCGGTAATGGTGGCCATGTTTGGCGTTTGGTGCCATGCTTGGATGGGTCTGCTGGCGTTGCCGGTCGCCGCCGGGATTTGCCTGTGGGATGGCGACTGGCGGCTTGCGCTGGCGTGCATCGCGCTTTGGCCGGTGTGCCTGGTGTGCCTGTGGTGCTTTTGGCGACGAGAGCACAGCGAGCGGTGTAGATATGGGTGGTTGTAGGGCAACGGATTTTGTTTAAACGGATTTCAGCCGTCCCTTCGGGACTCGTAGGTTTTCCGGACCTAACCCGGCGTTGAAACGCCGGGCTATTGTCAGATGTCGCTCCGCGTCGAAAGCCGGCCTGCGCAAATTGACCCAACATCCCTGGCTTTATTTGCCTTCAAACGTTTGCAAAATGTCCTCCGGAAGCGGGGTATTAAAGTCCTCCGGCACCGTGAATTGCCCCCGGGCCAAACCGATGGGGCGAGGCTCGGATGTCGTTGCCGGTGCGAGGATGGTGAGCAGACCGGAGGCTTGATCGGGCAGGGTTTCCGCGCCTTTCGGCAGAACATGCCCGTGGTCAATTTCCACTTCAACAGTCCGATAACTCATGGTCAAAAACTATGCCTACTTTCGGGTTCTCGCAAGGCCATTTCCGGCGAGAACCTGGCTGGCGGGAATTCCCTTCTCCAAACCAGATTGAATCCGTGCCACCCGCCGCTCGATTTCTTTATCCCATGCCCCCACCAGCTTCGCGCGCGAACCTGGCGGCTGTTCCTGAACTTCTTTTTCAAACACACGACGTGCCATTTGCTTAAACTTTTTCCACCGCCACCTTTAACGCTTCCAACTCCTCCCAGCGGGCAAATAAATGGGTGAGGTTTTCACGGTGCTTTTCCAAATCCACCACCAGTTGCTTGCTTTGCGCGGCGTGATTGCGATGGAAATCAGGCGTGGCAAACAGACCTTCGATGCGCGCAATCTCGGCCTCGACTTCGTGAATCTTCGCCTCCATGCCGGCCAACTCCTGGGTTTCCTTGAAGGACAGTTTGCGCGTCTTCACGGGCGCCGGCTTGGCAGCGGCCTCGGCTTTGGCGGCGGCGGCCTTGTTCAGGGCTACCACCGCAGCCTCGGCTTTGGCCGCCAGGTCGGCCGTCTTCTTTTTCTTTTCCAGATAGTAATCGTAGTCGCCGACGCTGTGGGCGATTTTGCCATCGCCTTCAAAGGCCAGAATATCGGTGCAAACGCGGTTCAGAAAATAGCGGTCATGGCTCACCACACAAACGACCCCCGGGAAGGCGATCAAGGCCTCCTCCAGCACGCGCAACGTGGGCAGGTCCAGATCGTTGGTGGGCTCGTCCAGGATCAGGAAATTGCCACCGCATTTCAAAATGCGCGCGAGCAGAAGCCGGCTGCGTTCGCCGCCGGAGAGCTTCTTCACGAGGGTCGTGATGCGGTCATCGGAGAAGAGAAAGCGTTTCAGATAGGAGCGCACCGAGATTTTGGCATCGCCCCATTGCACGAATTCCGTGCCGTCGGCCACCTCGTCGAGGACGGTGCGGTTTTCGTTGAGCTGCAGGCGGCCCTGGTCCACGTAGTTGAAGTTCGTGAGCTGCCCGGTTTTCAAGCTGCCTTCGGTGGGTTGCAACTGGCCGATGATGATTTTCAGCAAGGTGGATTTGCCCAAACCGTTGCGGCCGCACACGCCGATGCGATGGCCGTTTTCAAACGTGTAATTGAACCCGCTGAACAGCCGCTTGCCGGCAATCGTCATGCCCAGGTTGCTCACCTCAATCGTGCGGTTGCCCAGCTGGGGCGGCGGGGGGATGACCAGTTCCACGTCCTCCTCGACCATCGGACCGCTCTGCGCGGCAGTTTCGTAGTAACGCTCGAAACGATCCTTCTGCTTGCTGCGCTGCGCGCGGGGGCCCTGGCGCACCCAGGCGAGTTCCTTTTTCAGAAACATCTGGCGCTTGTGCTCCACGGTGGCATCCGCCTCCTGGCGCTCGGCCTTGGCGAGCAGGTAATCGGTGTAATTGCCGGCGTGCGAGTAAAACTTGCCGTCGTAGAGCTCCAGAATCGTCGAGGCCACCCGGTCCAGGAAGTAGCGGTCGTGTGTGATGACTAGAAAGGTACCGCCGAAATTTTCCAGGAATTCCGCCACCCACTCGATGGATTCCGGGTCCAGATGGTTCGTGGGCTCGTCAAGCATCAGGAAATCGGGCTGGGAGACAATCGCCCGGCACATGGCCACGCGGCGCTTTTCACCCCCGGAGAGCGATTTGATGTCGCGATCCGCCGCCGGACAGTTCAAGTGATCCATGGCGATTTCGATGCGCCGGTCCACCGTCCAGCCATCCAGTGCATGAATGCGGTCCTCCAACTGATCATGGCGCTTGGAGTCGTGCGGGAGGGATTCAAACTCGGCGATCAGTTTCAACACGTGCGACGCGCCATCGCGAATGTTATCATAAACATTCTTCGTCTCATCCAGCATGAAATCCTGCGGCAGATAACTCACCACCAGATCACGCCGGCTGTTCACCTCCCCGCTGTCCGGATGCTGCAGGCCGGCAAGAATTTTCAGGAAGGTGGTCTTGCCGCAGCCATTGCGACCCACGAGGCCGATGCGGTCGCCCTCCTGGATGCCGAGGGTGGCTTTGTCAATAACGGTCCGGTCATTGTAACGAACGACAATGTCGGTGGCAGCAATCAAGTTGGACATAAAATTATTGGGCGGGCAGCGAGGTCACGCCCTCGATCACCCGCGTGGTGACCGATTTGGCGGGCAATGAAAGCGTTAATTGCTGTTGGCGAACCGCCACCGGCGGCAGGTCGGCCAGGTCTTCGCCGGCCGAGGTCCGTTGACCATTGGCCGGCGTGTTGACGACGCTAAACGCTCCCAGATCAAAGGTCTTGGCGCAGGGGTCCGCGTGGTCGTTCACACAAACAAGCACGAGCCGGTGGGTTTGCGGGTTGTAGGCGGCGAGGGAATCCGGATCGCCCGCCTCGATCAGTTGATCCCCCGGCCGGATGAAATGAGTGAACTGCGCCAGTACGTAAAACTTCCGGCTGTAAGTGAATGGTGGATTGGGGATGCCCCGGTGATATTGCACCAGGCCCCAGTTGCTATCCGGCTCCGCAAACTGCCAGTAAATCCAGGCGCGCGCGTGGGTTTGAGCGAGGTCATCGCGAATGCGGCGGGCCAGGGTCAGGCCATCCCGCTCGCCATCGCCATACTCGGAAATCCACAACGGTTTGTGCGCGGCGGCGGCCACCTCACGCAGCTCCCCGGGCGCGTTGGCGGAATAACTGTGCGATGCCAGCCAGCCGAGCTGCTGCCAGGCTTCGGCAGAGTAAGCTTTCAGGGACTTCACGGCGTTCCGCTCGTCATTGTCTTCCGTCGCCTCCAGACCGGTGGTCAGACCATTTTTGCGCAGCAAAGGATACAAAAGATGAATCAGGCGTTGCTGCTGCGCCGGGCTCATGTGGTCGCCCTCCTGACGTCCGTGATACTTCCACCAACCGGCGGCCGGCTCATTCATCGGGGTGAGTAAATTGAAATGCACACCGTCCCGCACCGTCAACTCGCGCACCACTGTGACCAGGTACTCGGCAAAGGCGCTCTCACTTTCTATCCGGAGATTGTCATCCCAGCCGTTGGTCGACCCGGTGACACTGCCGCTGACGGTCATCCAGTACGGCGGCGAATTGGCAAAGGCCACCACCTGGTTCGCGCCCCGGGCCACGGCCGCCCGCAGGAACCAGCGCTGGTTGGCATCCGCCGACCAGTCCCAAACGCCCGGCCGCGGTTCAAATCCGGGCATGCGCGCCCGGGTTTCCATCCAACGGGGATGCTCCGGATTTTCGCCGCCGCCGATGTTATACCGTACAATATTGAGCCGGAGTTCTTTGAAGGCGGCATCGGCGTAAACCTCCCGGTTCGAATTACCCCCGAGCACATGCGCCCACCAGCAGAGGGAAGTTCCCCAACCATCAAAGGATTCCACCAAAACCGCGCGCGGGTTGATGCGGGCAGGCAACTCCCCAGCCACTGCGTCCAGGCGGAAGCCCCACAGCAACAGGACGAGTCCGAGTGACGGCAGCAGCCATCGCCCAGGGCACCAGCGCACACCGGAGGACTTGGCGAAAGGCTTCACAGAATCATTGTTCCCGGGCCGTTTGCACGGGCAGGGAGGAGATCGGCGTCTTGGGATTGGTCTCGCCAAAATAGTTGGCCGACCATTCGTTCTCGAAGAGAATCACCGGATTGTTGCCCATGTCGTAGGCAATGCGCGCGCCCGTGGGCAGCGACAGCGTGTCGAGCGTTTCCTCCGTGATGTCCGTGGGCAGCCAGCGCACAACTTTCCACGGGGCGGCTTCGAGCCGGGATTCGGCGCCATACTCGCTTTCAAGCCGGAATTGCACGACTTCAAATTGCAGCGGGCCGACGGCGGCCAGCAGCGGGACTTTGGCGGCAGTATGGCGCAGGCTCAGCGCCTGAATCACACCTTCTTGCAGCAACTGGTCCAACCCCTGGCGGAATTGCTTGTACTTGGCCGTGTTCGGGTTGTGCAGCAGCGCAAAGGCCTCCGGGGTGAACCGGGGGATTTCCTTGTACAAGATCGCGGGGTCAGTGGTCAGGGTGTCGCCAATCCCGAAGCCATCATGCCCCACCAGGCCGATCACATCGCCCGGCCAGGCTTCGTTCACGGTCTCGCGCTCGTTGCCGAAGAGTTTGTGGGAGCTGGAGAGCCGCACTTTCTTCTCCGAGCGCGAATGATGCACAGACATGTCGCGCTCGAATTTGCCGGAACACACGCGCAAGAACGCAATGCGATCGCGGTGGCGCGGATCCATATTTGCCTGAATTTTGAAGATAAACCCGGAAAATGCGGGGTTTTGGGGGGAGATAACCGTGCCGGACATGAGCCGGGCCTTGGGCGCGGGGGAATGTTTCAGGAAACCGTCGAGCAGCAACTGGACGCCGAAATTATTCACGCCGCTGCCGAAAAACACCGGGGTGGTTTTGCCGGCGAGCACCTCGGCCTCGTCAAATTCCTCGCCGGCGATGTCGAGCATCTCGAGTTCCTCGACGGTTTTGCGGTAGGTTTCGTCGTTGAGCTGGCCGCGAATGACCGGGTCCTCCAGCCCGCCGACGCTGACCGGGGCGCGGTATTTGCCGCCGACGGTGCGCTCGAAGAGATGCATCTGTTTGGTCCGGCGGTCATAAACCCCTTGAAATTCAAACCCGTTGCCGATGGGCCAGTTGACGGGGAAGGCCCCGATGCCGAGGACGCGTTCCAGTTCATCCAGCAAGGCGAGCGGCTCCTTCATGGGGCGGTCGCACTTGTTCATGAAGGTGAAGATGGGCACCTGGCGCTGGCGGCAAACTTCAAAGAGTTTGCGGGTCTGGGGTTCGATGCCCTTGGCGGAGTCGATGACCATGACCACGGCATCCACGGCGGTGAGCACACGGTAGGTGTCCTCGGAAAAGTCCTTGTGGCCGGGGGTGTCGAGCAGGTTAATGCGAAAACCGTCGTAATCGAACTGGAGCACGGTGGAGCTGATGGAAATGCCGCGTTTCTTTTCCAGCTCCATCCAGTCGGAGGTGGTGGCGCGCTGGTTTTTGCGCGCGGTCACGGAGCCGGCGAGCTGCACGGCCCCGCCGTACAGCAGCAGCTTCTCGGTCAGCGTGGTCTTGCCCGCGTCCGGATGCGAGATGATGGCAAAAGTGCGCCGGCGTTGGATTTCAGATTCAATGCTCACGGAGCCGAGGAGTATGGCAGAAATCAGGCGGGTAACAAGCGGCGAATCCGGCGAAAAACTTGAATATTGGGGTTTCCCGGTTACGCTGCCAGCCGTATGAGTGCCCGGCAATCCCTCCCTGGACGCGGCACCACCTGGCTGGCGCGGGCTGGCGGGCTGGTGTGGCTGGGGATTTGCTGGCTGGCCATCACCACCTCCGGATTCGCGCAAGAGGTGGTCCGCAACGATTTTGGACCGGCCAAAAAAATCCTGCTGGTATTCAGCGAGTCCCGGGATTTGCCCGGGAACGCGATGATGGAGCAGGCGTTGCGGGCGGAAATGATCAAGGACAGCACGAACCGGCTGGATTTCTACGTGGAAAACCTCGAATTTTCGCGGTTTTCCGACGAAAACCACGCCCGGGCCTTCCGGGATTTTCTCCGGCAAAAATACGCCGGGCAAAACCTGGATCTCATGGTGGCGTTCATGGGATCGAATTTCAACCTGACCAACGAGCTTTCCGGCCGGGTGTTTGCCGGCGTGCCGGTGGTGTTTGTGGCGGTGAGCGAGCTCAACATCCCCGCCGCCCTGCGCCAGCCCGACTGGACGGGCCTGGTGCAGCGCTTCGACATTGCCGGCACGCTCAGCCTGCTGTTCCGCCTCCAGCCGGAAACCCACCGCGTGGTGGTGGTCAGCGGCATGTCCGCGACCGACCGGCTGACGATGGACCGCATCAAAATGGCGGCAACGGCGCTGGACGGCATAGAATTTGAGTTCTGGACCAACCGGCCCATCGCCCAGATGGGTGAGGGACTGGCCTCCCTGCCCAAGGGGTCGGCCATCCTGTTGAGCACGGTGCAGCGGGACATGGCCGGACAGGCCTATTACAGCAGCCAACTGGCGCAGATGATCGTGCCGATTGCGAGTGCGCCGATTTACGTGTTGAGCGCGGGCATTGTGGGCAGTGGCGTGGTGGGCGGGGCGGTGGTGGACTTTGAAAACCTCGGCGCCCACGCGGGTCAACTGGCCGTGGAACGGCTGCAGGGTGGCACTACCAACCAGTTTCCGGTGGAAGTTCGCACCGTGGGCACCCCCATGGTGGACTGGCGGGCCTTGCAACGCTGGGGCATTCCGCAAAGCCGGCTGCCGGCCGACACGGTGATTCGCTACGAGCCGCATTCCTTTTGGGGCGATCACAAGGCCCTGATTCTGACGATTACCACGGTCATTCTGGCCCAAGCCCTGACGATTGCCGGGCTGTTGATCAACCGCCGCCACCGGCAGCAGGCGGAAGCCCGTGCGCGCGCGAACCAGGAGGCCCGCGCCCTGGTGGCGGCGATTGTGGAATCCTCCGATGACGCCATTATTCGCAAGGACCTCAACGGCAATATTATTACTTGGAACCGGGCGGCGGAGCGGCTGTTTGGCTTTGACGCCGCGGAAGCCATCGGCAAGCCCATCACCATCATCGTGCCGCCCTCCCAGTTGCCCGAGGAGATGGACATCCTGGAACGCGCCCGGCGCGGGGAACCCATTCACAACTATGAAACGGTCCGGCGGACCAAATCCGGCCGGGACCTCCAGGTTTCCATTGCCATCTCGCCGATCTTTGACGAGTCCGGCAAAGTGGTGGGGGCCTCGAAAATCTGCCGCGACATTTCTAGCAAAAAGGAGGCGGAAATGGAAATCCGCCGGCAGCGCGCGGAACTCGCCCATGTCGCCCGGGTGTCCACGCTGGGCCAGTTGACCGCCGCGCTGACCCATGAATTGAACCAGCCACTGGGGGCCATCCTGCGCAATGCCGAGGCGGCGGAACTTTTTTTGCAGGGTAATGAACCGGATTTAAACGAAATCCGGGCCATCCTTGCGGATATTCGCAAGGATGACCAGCGCGCGGGGCAGGTGATTGAACGAATGCGCTCGCTGTTGAAACGCCGGAGCCTGGTTTCCGACCCGGTGGATCTGCGGGAAACGGTGCAGGACACCCTGGCCTTGGTGGGACCGGACCTGCTGGCGCGCCAGGTGAAATTAACGGTGGCCATCCCCGACCCGCTGCCGCCGGTGATGGGCGACCGGGTCCATCTCCAGCAGGTGTTGCTCAACCTGATCCTGAACGGCTTGGATGCCATGAACCAAGCGGTGGGGGAGGATCGCACCCTGGCAGTGAGCGTGCGGCTCAAGACGCCCGACTGGCTGGAGGTGGCCGTGAGTGATGGCGGCACGGGCCTGAGCCCGGTGGAAGGCCAGCAGTTGTTTGAACCTTTTTTCACGACCAAACCCAACGGGATGGGGATGGGCCTGGCTATTTCCCGCACGATCATTGAAGCGCATGGCGGCAAAATCCGCGCGGAAAACAATGCCGGCCCCGGGGCCACCTTCAGTTTCACGCTGCCCGTGGGGCCGGGTTGAGCCGGGGCGCCGTTTTTTCGCTTTCCATCGCCGGCTTCCCCCGGCACGCTGGTTTCAGAATTAATCAACGCCCATGAATGCCGCTCCCGCCGGGCCGACGCCCAAAGGCAATGTCTACGTCGTGGATGACAACGCCTCGTTCCTGCTTTCCGTCTCCCGCTTGCTGCGCGCCGCCGGCTACCATGTCCGCACTTTTGATTCGGGGCCGGAGTTTCTCAACCAGCTCACCCCGGAACTCTCCGGCTGCGTGCTGGCCGACTTGCAAATGCCCGGGATGAACGGGCTGGAATTGCAGGCGGCGCTGCAGAAAACGGCCAACCCCCTGCCGGTGATTTTCATGAGCGGGCAGGGCGACATTCCCAGCACCGTGCGCGCCATGCGGCAGGGCGCGGAGGATTTCCTCACCAAAATCGCCCCCAAAGAGGACCTGCTGGCCGCCATTGAACGCGCGCTCGCCCGCGACACCCTCGAGCGCAAAGGCCGCCAGCGCCAGAAGGAAGTGTTCACGCTGCTGGACCGGCTCAGTGAGCGCGAACTTGAGGTGCTCGGCCATGTGGTCATGGGCAAGCTCAACAAGCAAATCGCCGCGGATTTGTCCATCAATGAACGGACGGTGAAACTGCACCGCACCAGCATCACCCGCAAAATGGAGGTGCAGTCCGTGGCGGAGTTAACCCGCCTCACCCAAGAGGCCCGGCTGTTTAAAAATTACGAGCCCGCCTCGGATTCCCTGAAGAAATTATTGAAGTGGCCGGTAAAATAAACTCCTGAGCTGAAGTCGATAGCGCGAATTATTCAGTTTTCCACCCACTCTTCCCTTAAGGGCAGTTGCAAACCAGGAAAACAGTGATTTAATCAGCCACGACCCCGGCGGCCTGGCAGTGTGCGCCCCGGCAGTCACAACTTGATTCGGGGCGGCGGTCGTTTCTTCAGCGGGGTTCCCCACCCCCACCTCCTTGGCGGCTGTCGCCCGAATCTTGTTGGGCTCTGGTTGGTCTTTACTCCGCCGGATCCAACGGCAATTGGTTTTGCGCCGGATCCACGGCTTCCTTCTCCGGCGCGCTGGCCGGATCCTGACGGTCGCGCACCCGGACCAGCACGGGCCGGATCATTTTTCCCTGATATTTAAAGCCGGAGCCCACGGTTTCCGCGACGAGCGCGCCGGCGGGCGGCGGGTCTTTGAGGCCCACGGCCTGGTGCCGCTCGGAATTAAATGGTTCCTCCGGCTCGGCGGTAAAGGGCGTGATGCCCACCCGGCGGGCCGCATCATGGCAGGCGGTTTGAAACTGGCCGATTTGGGCCGCGAGCCGGGGCTGGCCGGAATGTTCGGCCGCCGCGTTCAGCGCGAACACATTGTCCAGAATCCGCACCAGCACCTGGAGCCAATCGCCCTCGATGCGCCGGAGCTTTTCCACTTCCAGGCGGAGCGCGGCTTTTTCACCGTCGTTCATCCGCGCCATGAATTCGCCAAAGTGACGGACTTCCTCCCCCATGCGCCCATTCAGCTCTTTGGCGATGGCGGCCGTTTTTTCCGCCTGGGTCTGGGCGTTGGTCCAGTCGTTGGTGCAGGCCGCGATCTGGCTGGCCACCTGGTCCAGTTGCGAGATTTTATCGGCCACCGTTTCCAGGCCATTGACCTCGATCAGGCGCGCCGTGGCCTGGTATTCCAGGATAAACGGAAGCACCGCCAATACCGCGCCGACGGCCACACAGGCCGCGCTGGCCACGATTTCCCAATGGCCAATCGGATGCGGCGCGTGGGCGGTCAGGTACCAGGCCGCGAACAGCAAACAGGCGTCGCCCAGAAAAAACGGCCATTTGGGCACCTTCCAGTCATTGGCATTGCTCATAATGGGACAGTATTCCGCAAACCACCCGGCCAGCGCAACGCCAACTTGCAGGCGCGCCGCCGCCTTTCTCCTCGACTAATCGCCGCCGACCCACAAAATTCCCGCCAGCGTGCAAACCTGTGTCATTTTCAATCCCGCCGCCCGCGGCAACAAGGCCCGGCATTTTCGCCGGCACTTGGATGAGATTGCCGCGCGCTGCGCCCTCAAGGCCACCTCCGCCCCGGGGGATGCCCGCCGCCTGGCCGCCAAGGCGGTGGCGGATGGGTTTGACTTGATCGTGGCCGCCGGCGGCGATGGCACCGTGAACGAAACGCTCAATGGCATCGGCGATGTGCCCGGCGGCTTCGCCCGCGCGCGGCTCGGCATCCTGCCGCTCGGCACCATCAATGTCTTCGCCCGCGAACTCAAAATCCCGCTCAAAATCCCCCAAGCCTGGCAGGTCTTGGTCAAGAACCACGAACTGCGCGTGGACCTGCCCTGGGCGGAATATTCCGTGGCCGGCCTCCGCAAAAAACATTATTTCGTCCAACTGGCGGGCGGCGGTCTGGATGCCCGCGCCATTGAGCTGGTAAGCTGGTCACTCAAGAAACGCTTTGGACCGCTGGCGTATGTGCTGGCGGGACTCCGGGCGCTCGGCGAACCCAAACCCCGGATCACCGCGCAAGCCGGGGACCGCACCGTGGCCGGGGAATTGGTGCTCATTGGCAATGGCCGTCGCTACGGCGGCACCTTTGCCGTCTTCCCGGAGGCCGAGTTAACCAATGGCCGGCTGGAGGTGTGCGGCATCCCGCGCATGGACTGGAAAACGCTGTTCCGTTGCGCCCCCGGGCTGCTGCTCGCCGGCCGGCTCCCGGAACGCGCGGTCGAGCGGTTCTCATCCAATCGGTTCACCCTCACCAGCCCCACCCCGGCCGCCTTTGAACTGGATGGAGAATGGATCGGCCAACTCCCCGTGGAATTTGGCGTGGAGCCGCAGGCCCTGCGCGTGGCAGTTCCGTGAAACCTTGCCCGGCCGCGCGGCGTCTCCTAGGGTGATTCCTCATTCATGAAGTCCATTATTATTATCGGTCTCGCCCTGCTCAGCCTCGTCGTTAACTCGGTGAACGGGGCCATCATCGGCACCAACGTGCCGGCCCGGCCGCTAACCCGGGAACGCATCGCCTCCCTGCCGCCCGAGCAGCAGCCGGCTTGGCTGGAGTATTTATCCCGCTCCGAAGCGCAAAAGCAGGCGGACCAGGCCAGTCTGCTCGCCGAGTTAAAACAACTGGGACACCAGAACCCGACCGTTCCCCCGGCCGGCCATTCGGCCGCCGACTTGAAACTGGACCTGCCCGCGGCGTGGTACGGCAGCGCCGAGGCCCGTCAGATCGCGGACAATGTGGTGACGTACCAAACGCCCGGTGGCGGCTGGAGTAAAAACCTGAACATGTCCAAGCGGCCTCGCGCCTTGGGCGAGGCGTATGGCACCGATGACAACAACCGCTACCCGGCCCCCGGCGACTTCGATCAGGCACGCGATCTCAAATGGCATTACATTGCCACCTTCGACAACGACGCCACCATCACGCAGCTTGAATTCCTGGCCAAAGTCATCGCCGCCACCGGCGCGGGCAGTAATGCGTGGACTGCCTCGTTCCTTCACGGACTCGATTATGTCTTTCACTCCCAGTATCCCAACGGTGGCTGGCCGCAGGTCTGGCCGCTGGAGGGCGGGTATCACGATACCATCACCATCAACGACGATGCGTTCCTGCATGTCCTCACCCTGCTGCAGCAAATTGGGCTGGGCGACGAAGAATTCGCCTGGGTCCCGGCCGCCGTGCGCGCGGAGGCCGCGCGCCGTTACCAGCATGGCATGGACTGCCTGCTGGCCGCGCAAATCCGCGACCGGTCGGGCCGCCTGACGGTCTGGTGCCAGCAACATGACGAACTGGATTTGACCCCCGCCTCCGCCCGCAATTACGAGATGCCCGCCGCCACGACGGCGGAAAGCGCCAACATCACGTTGTTCCTCATGCTCCTGCCGCAACCGGACGCCCGTCAGCAGGCCGCCATCCGCGCGGCGGTGGCGTGGTTTGCGGCCACCAAAATCATGGATAAGGCCTATAAAAGCACCGGGGCCGAGGGAAGGCAGTTAATCGACGCGCCGGGCAACGGTCCGATCTGGGCCCGCTATTATGACCTGACCACCAACCAGCCCATTTTTGGCGACCGCGACAAAACCATCCACGACCATGTCAACGAACTCTCCAAGGAACGGCGGAATGGTTATGGCTGGTATCGCGACACCCCCAAGCGCGTGCTGGAACATTTTAAACGCTGGAACGAGGCGCATCCGGCTTAGCCGGAGCCAAGCAGTTGAAAAAGACTTTAACCGCAGATGAACGCAGATGAACGCAGATGCGGAAAGGCGGAAAGGCGGAAAATAAGAAAAATGGCGCACCAAATGGTTCTTGATCACCAGCGGGCCAAAACTTTGGCAACCTCATCGTTTTTATCTGCGTTCATCTGCGTTTATCTGCGGTTGAAATGAATTGTTCCGGCTTAGCCGGAACCATGCAATAGAAACGCAGTGTTTGCTTGGTCTTTTTGCGTAAGGACTGCGTCGTGAGGCGCTTCCAGATACATAAAGGATATGCTACGCGCCTCACTCCTTGCCTTACCCAAAAATCCGCGGCGCAACCACTTGCATTTCTATTGCATGGATCCGGCTAAGCCGGAGTCATTCAATTGAAAAAGGCTTT
>CAITTG010000030.1 GCA_903895255.1 uncultured Verrucomicrobia subdivision 3 bacterium | reverse complement strand
CCTTAAACGTTGAGCCTGTTTTAAGGTATTGCCCGGCATCAACTCTGCGTTCTCTGCGACTCTGCGCGCGCCGTTTTAAGTGCCTTGGCCGGAGGTATCCGGCTCCGCCGGCCGCCCCTTAACGATCCGCGTGCTGCCAGCTTGCACGCGTTCCAAACCCAAGTTAAGCACCCGTCCCAACGGTAATGTGGCCAGCACCAGATGGGTGCGTAACCCGTGCAAGCACAGGTGATCCCAACACCATCGCCGCCCGACGAGCCTGCACCCATGGTCCAGCCCCCCGCTGCCCAGGCCGTTCCGGTGGCAACACCCGCCCCGGCACCGGTTGATACCGCCGCCCTTGAACGAGCCGCCCGGGAAAAACAACGCCAAGACGAACAAGATCGTATTGCCCAGGCACGTCAGCAAAAGATTAATGATTTTTACAGCCTGCTCTCCCAGAAAGTCGCCGATTTGCGCAATGCCCAAACTGCCGCCGATTCCCGACTGGACGACAACACCAACAAGATCAAGAAAGCCTCCTGGCTCCGCCGGGGTTACCTGCGAGACAAAAACAACGAAGCGCGAAAATTGATTCTTAAGAAACTGGAAGATCAGCAGGATTCTTTACAGTCGGTTCAGGATGCCGTGCGGGCATTCGCCACCGATGCGAATGCCGATCCCTATCCGGTGGACCAAACCTTTCGAGCCTATGGCTCGACGGCGGATTTGATCAGCCGGGATATCAACGCCATCCTGCAAAACATGGATGATACAATTTCGGGCCACTCGGGACAGTCGGGAATGATTCAGATGCGTTAAGGACACGGCTATTTAAAAATTTGTGGAAGCAATTATTTTTGGTTAGCAGTTCGATTTCGCATCTGGCTGAAAAGAGCGATCACCGTCGTAAGAAATGCTATAATTCCCCCTACCAATTTCAGCACCGAAAGAAAGTTGCCATCCTCGCCTGTATTTTTCACTTCCTCCTCATGGCCATCGGTCGGAATGGTAGCTGCAAGGACTTTCAAGTTTAAAAATTCACTTTTGAGCAATTGAAACTCGGAAACAACCTGATTATGCATTGTCAGACAATCGTAAAACGACTGTGAGATCAGGGCGAATGGGGGATGCTTTTCGGTCTTTAGGTAAATTTCGTTCTGGTCATAATACGCGTAAATCTTTTTTAGCCACTCATGGTCGCTGAGTGCACGCTGATGGAGGTTGTCAAAATTGAATTGATAATTTCTGCTCGTATTGAAATTTGCATCACGACTTGCTTTTTGGTAGTCCTCGATCGAGGAGCAAAAAGCGCGAACCGACACGTCATCTGTGTAAATCAGCAATTTTGCCCTTTCAAAGACGAAACACATGTCTTCTGACTTCTTGCATTCCAGCGATTGGGATGACCAGGTGAATCCCCAAAAAGTCCTTGTGGTTTTTTCGGCCGAAGCCATGGAAAGTTCATTCACTATTGATTGGAATGCATTTAAAGGTTCAAACGTGTTTGGGCTTGCATCTTCTTGCGCTTGAGCCGGTAGACTTTTCCCGAAGATAAAGAAAGCAGCCATCGTACACCATAAAGCCAGGTTTAAATTTGGCGAAATAGCGATCACCTTAAACCGACGTGCAAAATATTGTTCACGCATAAAACGTCGTGGCAAATCTGCTACATCCGATTCAACGTAAACCCTAGCGGCCTGAATGCCGCTCTGACCACCCGCCGTCAACCTAAGTTACTAGCACGGTTGACGCAAATTCTTCTAATCGAATTTAGATGCGATTAACCTCTGCATCAGCGCGTCTTTTCCATCTGGTCTCTATTGCTTTTATTGCGATTGATCTACGTGTTTCCGCATCTAATTTGGCAGCACGGGCAAAACCGCCTTTTGAACCCGAGAATTTAGCTCCCAGCTTTGCAAACGCAACGCTTGCGGCTTTTATTTGAGGCTCTGTGAACCCGAGCACCCTCCAATTCAGTTCCCCACTGCGCTTTAGGGCGCTGAGTTTCCCGAGAATGGAAGCATCACGATTCTTTTTTTTTGGCATGATTAACCCAAAACCGGTTTCAGCCTATAGTCAAGGTTCTAATATTCAATAAATTGTGCTGATTTTATGCCGGCGATGCTCACACATTCTCGTTTTAACGAGGACAAAGCAATAAATTCAAAACACCATATTCATATCAGACAGATTTTGGACTCCCAAAGCTCTCTCGGCGATTACTTCTTGAGCTATCGCTTTCAAACTGGCATTGGGCTTTCCGGTCAGCTCCCCCACAGTTTGCATGCGGCCTATTGGCGAACCAAATAGCGTTTTTTGGGACGTCCGCGTGGAGGCGGATAGTACCGGGATGATGGATTTATTATCACGAGGGAGTTTCATGGGCGGAGGGGGATTGTGGTAAGAATAGCACAAAGCGACCCGCCTCCGATCGCAACTGTAAAAACCTCCCTCCAGCCCCTTTAAATCAGAATGTGACTCTCGCAGCCATTGCCTAAACAACCTCCCGGCACCGCTATTTTTTGAATAACCCGATTATCCGCCGGCAGCGATCTCTGATTTGTCCTGCCAACCCTGCGGCAAATGGCTCCTCTCGGGTCACCGTCGGAAGCGCGGCAATAACGGCATCGGCCAGTTCTGCCAATCGATTTCTAACCATCGGAGCGGACAACGCAGCCTCATTGGCCAGCCTCTCGATTTGCTTTTGGCCGACTTTCCCCGGCTCGTTTTCCCCGCCGATCTTCATGGCCATCTTGGTCGACAACTCCGGATACGCCGCCGTGCTGACAAGGTCATACAACGGAGCCAGCCTCGTTTGCCCGCCAGCCCGGTATAGCAGGGAAAAGTTCTTGCCGTGAGCGTCGTTATTCCCGATCAGTAAATTAAAAAAGACCGCGTCGAGCAGCGACTGCAAATCCACCAAGGGCACTGAGGAGGTATTTCTTACCAGTTCAAAGCATTGCTTCAACGAGGGACCTCCCTCGCTCTGATATTTGTGTTCGGACACGATTCCCAACGCCTGACAAAAATCCTCCTGATGTTCCCGATGAAGTTTGGGCTGGCTGTCGCCTGGGGAAGTAACATGAGCACGGTCGTATCTTTCCACCAATAGGTAATGCATTCCTTCCGCCGCGCCGGTTTTGATGCCTGCCGTGGGAATTCCCACGGCGGCCGACAGCCTCATGCAAAGCTCTTCATTGAACACCAAACCTTCGAATCTTTCGATTTGGGGTTTCAGGATGTGCGTGCTCGGGGAACCATTCAAAGGCAGGCAGATCTTTTCACCCTCGATCCTCACCGCAATCTTGTCCTGCACTCCGGCCAGTGACAAGCGGATGCCCGTCTCTCCCGCCATTAGCGGACGCTTCGGCAGGAATCGGAGGATCGAAGCCAGTTCGGCTTCGCTCAATTGCCGGTAGGACTCTTCGAGGTAGGGGAGGGGTGTCCCTTTTGGCAGGAAAGTTACGGCTCCCGCACACTCCCCGCCGATTTGCTCCAGCAATGCAAAGTCGTTCCTCGCGCTGATGCCCAGATTGCGGGCGATAATTTCACGCTTGGCTTCCTCCGGCAAAACCCCCGCGAAAAAGGGCCGGCATGCCCTCCTGGTGAAACGTTTCCTGGTCAGCGGCAGGGATTGGGACAACGGAATTGCCGCCGGATTGCCCAAGTAGTCCTCATCGTATTCAAAGGTCATGTCCCCCTGGTTATTTTGAGTCAGGGTGCCCGCCAGGTCCCGATGCAAGAAAACATCCAGTGTCCGCGCCATGGTCAATTCCCTTTCCTTGGTTCAAGAGTGGCAGCTTTGGGTATCGCGGCCGGCGGCGTGAGACTCACTGTCACGCCCAGGGTATTCAGCACGGTGAGCACTTTCCCGATTTGGCTCGTCGGTTTTCCTTGTTCCAACTCAATAATAAAGCGAAGTCCCGTTCCCGAGGTCATCGCCAACTCCTTCTGGGTCGCTCCCATCTGTTTGCGGATCGACTTCACCAGTTCGCCTATTTGCTTTGGGGTGTATTTCATGGTCAATGATCGTGTTACCGTACGGGAATATAACGGCGCTTTTTGGCCAAAGGCAAACCTTTTATTCCCGTACGGGAACAATTTAGTATTTATGGCCGAAATTCTCAATTATATTACCGCTCGGGAACAAATCGGAAAGCATTTACGGTCAGTAGGATGGCAGCTCAAAACTTCACCTTCACAGCCATCGCCTGAGAGTGCTCATTCCGCAGATGCCCGTAGGTTCGCATCGCCAACGCCCCGCCGTCCTTGTGGCCAAGCCAGCGTGAGACCGTCGGAACATCCACCCCGGACTCAATGCAGCGGGTAGCGAACAGATGCCGCAGGTCATGGTGCCTTAGTTTGGCGATCCCAATTTCCGAACAGGCCTTTTGGAGCGTAATCGGGCATTCCGTAATCTCCAGAAGCTTGCCCTTCCGATCTGCGCCCTGTTCAGCTTGCATCCGTTTTAACAATGCCGCCATGTTGGCAAGAATCGGAATACGCCGGATTTCCCAATTCTTGGTGGCTGTTTCAGGGCTGCCCCGCACAATGATTTCGTTTCGCTGCCAGTCGATGTCCTCCCAATTGACCCATTGCGCCTCGGTGTAAAGTCTCGTTCCGCTGTACGCCAGGAATTCCACGAGATTGGCGGCTTTTGGTCCCCAACTGCCCGACTCCCTGATTTTTCCGACCAAATTCCTGAATTGATCAGGTTCCGGCAGTTGCAAAACTTTGGCGGGAATTTTGGCTCGGGAAAGCTCGGCCAACGGATTTTCAATCTTTTCGCCCCCCGCCTTCACCTGCGCCTTGATCCCCTCCTCGAAAATCAACCGCAAGGTTCCCACCACGTTGTTGAAGTATTGGCTGGCGATGTCAGTTTTAAGCTTCGCCGACCATTCACGGCATTGCTCGGCCGTTATCGCGTCCAGAGGATGATTCCACAGGTCAGGCCAGGATGATTGAAGCTTGCGAATACAGAGCTCCCGGTAGCCCTTGCTGCTTGCCTTCATTCCGGAATCGCCCTGAACCCGCTTTTGAAACATTTCGACCGCATCCTTGAACAAAACCTTTGGTTTGTCGGTTTTGGCACCGCTTGTGTGCTTTTCTTTCAAGAAATCCACCAATTTCAATTGCGCGTCGGTCCACACAACCGTTCCAAGGCTCTCACGAATCAGCTTGCCCTTTATTTTGATTCGTGCAAAATAGGTTCCACTGCTGACGTATTGCAGCAAGTGTGGAACGCGGGGAAATGACCGCCATTTGCCATCTGGAGAGAGGCGATTGGCGCTTTTTTTTCCACCGGTGCCCAGCAAATCTTTGGTTTGCGTGCTCATTGTGATTTTAGATTGCGCGGGATACAATCCCGGGATACAATGGCAGAAATAGCACTCGCGGGAACAGCGGTCAAGTGCTTGATATTATTGATTTTGGTAGGTTACCCAAGTGGCCAACGGGGGCAGACTGTAAATCTGCTGGCTCACGCCTTCTCTGGTTCGAATCCAGAACCTACCACCATTTTTATCAACCCTAGCTAAACCAATTGTTTAGTTGGGGTTTTGCTTTTGGCACCCCGGCGAGTCATAACGTAAAGTCATAACGTTTCGAAAATTATTCACGTCAACCCAAGCCGATTTGAATCTGTCATTTTGCCAGCGATTCGGTCGGTCGAACTTCCACCCGCCAATTAAAGTTGGTAATATTCTGAGGACGTGTTCCGGGTTATTTTCCATCTCGATATGGGCGCTTTCTACGCTTCGGTAGAGCAGCGTGATAATCCCCAGCTGAGAGGCAAGCCCGTGATCGTCGGTTCCCCTCCCACACAAAGAGGAGTGGTCTGTGCCGCCAGCTACGAAGCCAGGAAGTTTGGGGTCCGATCTGCCATTCCCAGTTCCAGACCACGGGTAACAATAATTTTGGCGCAATTCGACATTATCAGTCCGGGTTGATCAGAAGTTGACAATTTGGAATGCGTGAGTAAATTCAATACAGCATTCGTGAATTGTGGGTTTTTACCCGCCAACCGACATCAAACAGCAGTTTGGTGGCCCAAGATGCTACAGCGTTAAATCAATTTGGCGCTGAACCACCGGGCGACTTTGACGTGAACAGCATGATTAAAGTGTATGAAAACTCTTGTAGAGCCGGATGACAATGCAATTCGCAGCGTAGGCGATTTGTTCAAGCATGGGGAATCTTTTGCCAAGTTTACCCCAGATGAACGAGCCTGTCTCGCACGATGTTTCGCCCCGGTAACCAGCCGCCCATTGACTGAATTGCCGTCTGGACTTGTTGCTCATCTGGAGCAGTTCCAGCGGCCAAAGCAGGAAGGTATTCCGTACTTCGCAGCCGAACTACTCAGAATTATTTGGCTTCGGGATCGAGTCTACAGAGCCCTATGGGCCGATGACACATCGATGATGTCGTCAGTTTCCTGCCTGATTGATGAAGTCGGATACGAATGGGATTCCATCCTCAAATCATGGAGTGAAGACGTCAACTTTCCTTTTGAGGCATTTGTCGTCGATGTTCTGCTTCCAAACATGGAGTTATCCGGGCTTTTGGATTGGAAGCTGTGCTCATTCCTTGTTCCTACCGGTCGGCGCATCCCGCTGGTTATCACTCCAGCAAAAGCAACATTTCAGCGGCATCCCCGGCATCCCTTGTTTTGGCTGCAATTGGCACTTGAGTGTCTTACGAATCCGCCACCTAATTATTTTGGTCTCATTGTTTTTTCGCCAGATTCACACAATCGCATCGACTCGGTTTTGCGTGTTTTCTACACAGCTTTCAAATCAAACGTGGAATCGTGCAACTGGCGAGCTTGTGATGAGATTCTAGCCACGCTGCAAGCCGGCATTGATACCACCGGTATGAATGTTGGGAAAATGGGGTGGAAGGTCTACGGTGAGCCGATTATTCAATGGTTTGAATTGATGGATGCGCGGTTCGAACAAATCGCCAATACTCGGGAGGCCCTCTACTTGTGGTTTTGGCTGGCCAACCATTGTTTTGGGAACGCTTGGAACCAAGCTGGCTGCGTTATAGACGCCAGCGTTGCCAAACGTATTGAGCGGGCCGGACAGGTGCAACTTGGGAAGCTTCGCTCTGAACTGCACAACAAGGTTAGTCATCATGATTGGGAATTCTACGATGTTGTTGTTCAGTCAATCCTCGCATTTGGCTCACCTTGGGCGGCAGTGAAACCTCTCCTTTTGGGACTCCGAGAGCTGGCCGAGCCGGCGGTAGCTAGAGATCTTCGACATTGGCCTGAAGCGGGGAAAGAGCCGGTCCCTGAATCCTTATCCTGCCTGCCAAGATGGATTGGGAACCTGTTGGGAAGCCCCGCTCTGCGCATAGAAAGGGAAACAGATCCGGAGCTTTCGACCATCCGGGGCGAATTTGCAATGTTTTGCCTGAAGCGCCTTAAAAACCGGGAGGATTGTCTTCAAGGCTGCGCTGACCGGAAGCTGACAAACGAAGATTTTGTTGAACCTAATCCGATTTGGCGGGCGTGCTATGCCCGCGCAGCTGGTGAATTGCGCATCAACCCGCAGGGTTCATCTCACCGGATCGCCTATTGGTCATCACAAAACGATCCGGATCCCATGGTGCGGGAGGCATCAGGCCGGCTTTACGATTCGTTGCGGCATAAGATAGGGCTGGATCCCAAACTTTCCCCCAGACGACCACTGTTGGCCGCATTTTGGTGGCTGCGCCAAGCGCATTTGTTGTCCTTGGGCATTGAAATTGACCAGCCCGGAGCCCAGAGAACGCGAAACAAAGAACTCCGTTGGACCGACCGGATCTCAAATATTGAGGCAAGTGCTGGTCACACAGCGGTTGCAAGCGACGACAGAGTGGTCGCGGAACCAGATGGGGTAAACCACGAATAATTTAAAATTTCGGAGACGTTGGAGACCTGAGTGCTCCCTTCCGCTTGTTGCGAGTGCAGCGAGCCGTCATCGGATACAGCCGAGGCAATAAGCCATTGCCTCCTAAACCAAAAAACAAACAGTAGCGGGCTAGTAATCATGAAAACAAACATCGTATCAGCACCGGCGACCGGGTGTAATTTGCCTGAGTCGGTTATTCCCTCAACGAAACTCCAGGCGTCGGTTGCCTCAACCAAGTGAAAGGAACACACCATGCAAATACGTTTCATTGGTGCACTTGGCACCGTAACCGGATCTTGCACATTGTTGAGCCACCGCAAGCGGTATTACCTTGTTGATTGCGGCATCGAACAAGGAAATCATGCGCCAACTCAGCTTGATTTCAAGCCAGAGGTGCTAAGCGCTATATTCCTCACTCACGCACATCTTGACCACTGCGGGTCGTTGCCATTAATGGCGAAACAGGGGTTTTGCGGCAAAATCTATTGTACCCGAGCAACTGCTGATCTGACTAAGCTGGCACTCAAAGATGCCGCCAACCTCCCAAATGCCAAGTTTGATGCCGCAGATGTGGGCAAACTCGAATTTGTAAGCTTGGATGAGCGGCCGAATTTTGAATACGGGAAATTTTTTGGAATCGACCATAATCTCACCGTTTCCATGATTCGGACCTCCCACGTATTAGGTTCGGTGGGATTCGAATTCCAGTTTTCTGACGTTGGTGAAAAAAATCCGAATTTACGAAAGACCATCGTGTTCTCGGGTGACATCGGTGTCAATTCGAATGGAAACTGCTATCAACCAACTCTGAACGACAGGCAATATCCATCTACCCATGCGGAATTCATAGTCTGTGAATCCACATATGGTGGACGAGTCCGGGACCCGGAATACACCGATTACGGAAGGCGGCTACAGGCGCTAAAAACTGAATTGCTGAGGGCCGCTCAGGCAGGACCCGGGGCCACAGTAATATTCCCCTGTTTTACGCTGCAGCGACTTCACGATCTAGTCATTGATCTGCATTGTCTGCTCGAACATCACCTCGATGAAGAATCGCTGAGCCGGATTTGTTGTAGCGACCATGGTGTTCTTGATATCCGACCCGCTATCGTGATTGATTCTCCATTGGCACTAAAACACGGAGAAATATTCGTCCGGGAATTGCAGCGAATTCGTACGAATGGCAAACCGCTCTACTTGAATCCGGAACTGATCGGGCGATTACATATCAGCCTTGAGGATCTGGCCGAGTTTTTGGCGGCAATCTTTGGTCAACGCCGCGGCAGGCAAGTGGGAAACCACTACGCTCTTCATCACGGAATGCCCTCGCCGGCTGTAAAGAGCGGTCTGCGAATCATTCTGGCCGGGTCAGGAATGTGCAACGGGGGACGCATCATGCATCACTTGAAACAAAATCTGCCCGACAAACGAACTACTGTTGTCATGACTGGATTTCAAGGTCCAGGGACACCTGGTTCGGAATTGCAGAAGCGGGCTAAAGACCCCAACGCCAATATCGATGGCAACGCCTGGAATTTGAAAAGCGATTGCATAAAGGCCAAGGTGGTTGATCTTTCCGGGTATTTCTCGGGTCACGCGGATCGCGACGGTCTTCTTGATTTCATCATGCATAAAAATAGCGGGCACGAATACCGAACTCTAAGGCGCGTCTTTCTGGTTCATGGTGATAATAGTGCGCGAAATGCATTAAAAATCAGTATAGTCGAAAAAGCCAAGTTAAACAGTTTGGATTCCAGGCTGGTTGAGCAAGTTGAGTTGCCCGATGTGGGTGGTGGGTGGTTTGATCTGATTAAGAACAAGATGGGGACGGATTTTGACCCGCAAATTGATTCGCCCCAAAAGGCTGCCCTTATCAGTTTCCGCCACCTGGAAAAGATGGATGGCCCCTTGCTTGAACTTTCTTATGGCAATCGAGATGCGAAACTTCTGGATGAAATCGTGAAGCAACTTGAACTGGCAAAATATTATCTGACCAGCACACGCATGAGTCTCCGCTAAATTGTGGAACGGAAGAAGTGGTCTCCCAAAAGCAAACTGGGCTGAGATTTGTGCTCCGCCCAGTTTGCTCATGTAGCTGTACCCCACATTGTCTCCATCCAGACGCTTTATGACACAGTTTCCGGTTGCCCAAATCAGCGTTTTGTGGTTTACTATAAACAGCATCAGGAGTGACCGGCAGAGCCCAGTCCGGCAGCCGAGCGCGAGCCACGGTGCCAGGTTGGCATTCCGAGCCACCGTGAAGGCGCGGATGGCTGCCTCCAAATCTTGGACGATGTGAAAGACTCCCCGGCGCACGGCTTTCTGGCTCAGTGCTGCAAACCAGCGCTCCACCAAATTCAGCCAACTTGAACTGGTCGGGTTTAGACTGCCCCGACACTGATTTGGATGAACCTGCCCCTAGCCAAATCTTAGAGTCGTTTACCATCATCACCACCGAAGCCAATGCCACAATCCGGCCTCTACATGACCGAATGCCTGTGATTGTCCAGCCTCAGCACTATGGTTGGTGGCTGGACTGTGGGCCTGGGAATGGGATGTTTGGCTCAGTTTTGAACCATCCTGACAGTCCGCCTTTGAAGATTTACCCTGTCAGTGGCCAGGTCAATAGTGTGAAGACCGACAATCCCATACCAGCAGCGCAGATGCTGGCATCAGAATGATTGGCTGTTTCAAAATCTATGCTGGCGAATATCATGTTTTGCCTGGGTTATTTCCAGTCTAGGTGGCAAAGCCTATACGTGGCCGGTCAATTTCGCTTGCATCATGGCCGGCGAACACTTCTGCAAGGGAATAATCATGAGCCTGAGGTAGCTTATTGCCAAGCTTTTCAGCCAGTTGGACAGCCTCATCGTAATCAAGGCGGTTAAAGACCCGATGGCAAATGAGGCGTCCGGGACGCAGCAACGCTGGATCAATGTCAGCGGCAGAACAGTTGATCGTGCAGATGATTTGCAGCCGGAGGAAATCGGCGAGCATGCCATCAGCCAGGTTAAGGATGGCACTGACTTGTTCGCGATTATCCGATCCACGCGTCATCAGGGCAGCGTCAGAATCCTCTAAAATGACGGTGAATTTCTTCTTGGCATGCACCCGGCGCTGATCGGCCCAAAAACCAATAAAATCCTGCCTCGAAAGAATGCCCAAGTTCGCGGTCGGAATAAAATAAAAGCGGTGCGACTCCTTGAGTTCGCCCATGAGGTGACGAATGTAAAAGGTTTTTCCCGTCCCGGGCTTGCCCTCAAAAATAACCAGCCCATTATTTCTGCTTTGAAGTTTCCCGACCAGGTCTTGGTGCCATTTCCCGCTGCCACTACCGTAGTGGAGGTTGAGGATTTCCGGCGTGAGGATCGTTTCCGCAGGTAAACTGACGGTATGACAGTTGATGTTGGTCCGATCTTGCTGAATCAGGCAAAAATCGCCGCCAGTAGGAGTCTGCGGTTTGGAATAGGTTTGGCTAAACTTCGTTACCAAACCTTCGGCTTCCTTTAGCGTAGCGGCAAATCCAACGATGCGATCTTTATCGGCATAAACGAAGGCCCGAGGTCCGAGTTGAAACGTGAGGTCATCAAATTCCCCCACGGATTCTTTGGACGGAAGCATTTGGATGGAGCGGAACAGCGCATCGGCATTTTCCCTAACCATCCGGTCCAGGTCCCATGAACCAAGCAGCCTGCAAGCATGGAGACGCTCCCCACCAAACGCGGCCAGCACTGGAACATGGGGTTTACCAAAACTCTCGCAAAAGGTGCTCACCTCACCCAGATTGCAGACCATGCTCGTCAAGGTCTTTGACTTCTGATTACGGAGTGAAGCCCTTCGTTTTGGGCCAAGCATTACTGATTTCGAAGCGTTAAGCATAATGTGATCTTTGCCAACATCATGCCCTCATTTCAACGGCCATTCAAAGGAACTGAATGTCCCCAATCGCTGTCCCGAACCGAGCAATTTACTTTGCTTTTCGCATCGATAACTTGTTTTTGAATGCGGTCCTGAGCCGGCTAATGCGTCTGGCACTTGTGCCCGGGACCAAACCCAGACCGGCACACAAAAATTCATGCCTTTTCTCACCTTTCAGGCCGAGCCGAAGGACTTCCTTGTCCAGTTGCGGCAGTTTTTCAGCGGCTTTCATCCGCTCAGCGAGTCCTTCGGCCAGGGCTGAGCCCTGACGCCCGGGAACCCGGACGCGGTGAAGGCTCGCAATAGCGTCCCAGGAGATGTCCCGTTTCGGGTCGAAGGACCAATAGGCAGGGATGTGGATCATGGTTCCATAGGGCGTGATATTCACTGCGAGCTTGAGCAGGAGTGGTTCATCATTTTGCATCCCGTAAAGATTCCAGCGCAGGCAGAACGCATCAAACGCAGCTTGAAAGACTTCATCCTTGCTCCGCATATTTACAGAAAATGACGGCCGCAGGTTGCGTTCGACGTTCATGGTCCTGCGAATGAGACCTTTGTGATCGCAATAGGCGAGCACATCGAATTCAGATTTAATTTTGGCCCATTGGTTGCGAAGCGCTGGGTCGGTTTGGATGGCTAATTCGGTTTGAGCGTACTTGGCCTGGGTTTTGACCAGATTCTCGTAGGTTCCGGTCTGAACATGTAGTTCATGGGCGGCCACCGCAGCGCAGACGGTTTTATCCGGGACATCGGGCAACATTTCGATTAGCAGACGGTGCCGGGAATTTAGTTTTCTCCGTTTTTCCAGAACGGTCAGGCAATCTGCAAGCAGATCTTGGATGTTAAATGGCCAGAGCGTTATCGGCACGAACACCCAGGGCAGCGGCAATGCCGGCGGCGAGAGCGGCCGGACCGGCACCCGCCGGGCCCAGGAAAAGGATGTGCCCAAGGGTTTCACCCGGGCGTTGCGCCGCGGCGATCGCCGGTTCCAGCCGGGCTTTAACCCGGTCGAGCCCGGCAACATTAGAAAATTGTGGTGGTGTCATCCCCGGTGCGCGGTTGGCTGACGTTGCGGATTTAATCACCAAAGTCATTGGGGTTCAAGCGGTTTTCTGGGGGGAGCGAATGGCCAGGGGCAAAAGGACTGGGGGCTGATGGGCCGGGCCGTTGGCCCTTGGAGCATTTCCATAAATGCACTCAGTCGGAACCATGCAATAGAAACACAGAGTTGCTATTGCATGGTTCCGGCTGAGAGGACACGCTGGTACATTATTGCGGGGGATTGGCCAGTGGCAGTCGAACCACATGATCTGGATATTGGTCGCACCGGGCCTGGCTCCAGGATAAATTTTGCACATGCCCGTCGGTGAAGACATAGTTGGCCCGCTGCCCGTGGCGATTATGCCGGATCCATCCCTGATCGGCCCAGGCCCCCGCCCCCCATTGCACCAATGCCCCCTCGCCTGCCCAAGTGTCATAATCATCCTGGCAAACGTCGCCGTATTCAGGATTATTCGGGGCGTCCAAGGCTTCCGAGTTGCGTTCCGAAAACATGATGAGGTTGGGGTTGGGCAGCTCATTGACGGCCGTTTCCGTGGCAAAACCATGCAAAATTCCCTGAACCGCGTATTGGGCGCAGCGATGAGTGAAAATGGAGTTGAGCAAATAGCTCTCCATGGCGAGGGATCCGCTCGTCGCCAACGCTTGCTCGGATTGTGGCGGCGGGGTTTGCGTCAAGCTGGTGATGCCCCCATTATAGTCAATCAGGTTGGCCGCCAAAACTTGCGAGCGCGGAGTCAAGTCTTCGGGGCAAAAGGCCACCTGCCGGCTTTTGAGATAGGGTTGAAAGAAAATCACCCATGGTTTCTCGGCCTGGCTGTTTCCCGCCCCACCGCCCTGACAACCCGCCAGACTGGTGGGCAGCAGATCAACCTGCGTGCCGTCATTTAACACCCAGCCCTCGTGGTGGTGAAAAAGGCCGCCGCCATAATCATCCATGTACAACCGCGCGGCCGTGGCGATTTGACGCAGGTTGCCCATGCAGTTGGACTGCCGGCCGGAGGCCCGGGCCCGCACGAGCGCGGGCAGGAGCAAACCGGCCAGAATTGCCAGAATCGCCATCACCACCAGTAATTCAACCAGGGTAAAACCATGAATTCTTTGGCGGCGCATTAGTTTCATGACCTTTCTACGAACTGGATTCCATTTTGGATGCAACCAGAACTTGATCTTGCGAGATTATGTCGAAATATCCGGTGGAAGGAGTTCCCCCCCAGACTATTACCCGGTCCTGGACTCACCTTGGAATTAGCCGGTGCCAAGGATCGTGCAGTCATTGGTTTGCTGGTGGCCATCTTCAAAAGTTAATATCAACTCTTGACATCTTCTCAAACAGGACGAAGGTGATGATGGCTGGCATGGACGTGAGTGCGGTTGACGGGACCTGGTTCTGGACGGCACCGAAAAACTGGTGAGGCCGTCGCAAAGGAAAAGGCCGTCAGTAGTGGATACGCCCATGCCAGCCGTTTTTTAGAAGGGGGCAACGAAGTACGCAGACTCAGTTAAAAAGCCGAAAGTCACCCTAGGTGGGGAAAATCGTGATCAATCGGCGGACATTTCGGGAAAATGCCCATAATTTATTTGGCCTCTGGATTGGCCACCACCAGCTGCCTTCAGGGAGAATGAACTCATGCGCTTTCCCGAACAATGGCATGTGCCGGTGGCATCCGGCCGGCGGGCGGCGCGCAATTCCCAGCGGCCGCGTCAGCGGTCGCGGTCCGCTTGAAAGGCAGTCAACGGCATGAACCCGCAATCGCGTATTAAAGTCATCTGGTGCGACACCCGCTTCGAGGTGCCGGTTATGCCGCAACCAATTGATGGTGCCGGGCCAACCCGGACCGCCGGGGTTTCGGTTCAACTCTTTTGGGCGGACACCGCGGCTGGTTTCGAAAGCCATAATGATCCCTTGAGATCCCGCCAAACCGGGCGAGTTTGGGGTGGCTGGCATGGACGTGAATGCAGTTGACGGTCCTCAAACGGTCTGAAACCGGTAGGGACGTCGCGAGTGGCAGCGGAGCGACGGTCAGTAGTGGATACGCCCAGGCCAGCCCATTTTTTTGAGCCGGAAGAAACCGGGGGAACGGAGGCTGGGATTATTTATCCGTGGCGGCTGCCGTTGCATTCGTGCCCGCCACCGTGTTCGTCTCCACCACCAGCAGGTCGGCGCGGTGTTTCAGCAAGGGATCAATCGTGTAGGTGGGCAGGAGGTAGATCCATTTTTGGTAGCCTTGTTCCCGGGCGAGTTTGTCGGTTAGGGATTTATGGCTGGCTTGTGATGCCAGGGCGGCGGCGTTCGTGCCGGTCAACGGCGCGGACAGGTTCGCGCTAATGGTGAAAGTTACCGGATAATTGTCGGTTTGCTTTTGACCGATCTGCGCGGTGTAGGTGAAGCCATCGAGGGTGGACACGGTCAGGGTCGTGACGTTCGTCAGACCGGCGGCGGCGGGCGTGGTATCCGGCGGCAGCACGTCATTGAACGAGGCGGAACTGAGCGGGGTGGTGACGCCGGAAATTTTGGTGGCATCGAGTTTTTCCTTCGGTCCGGCGGCGGTGAGCGACCAGTCATTGGTTTCGGAGGCGCGGGTGAGCTGCCAGGAATTGGTGGCCTCTGGGAACGTCACGGCGATGGTCCCGGGCTTTTCCACATTCAGAAAATCCTTGTTCAACCATTGGTCGGGCTTGGGTTCGGCATTATCGAGCGGGTCAGAAATGACGGCGAGGCTGGTGGCGGCGGCGCCCACCATGACGTACCGGCCATCGGGCCAGCCCTCGTCACCCATGCCCATGCCCGGGGGCTGCGGGCTGGTGGGTTTCTTGATGTGTTTTTTTCCGAGGAGCAGGGTGGCGAGCGGCTTGCCGCTCGCATCGTCAAATTCCACCAGCGTGGCGGTGTTCGTGGCCGGGCCGGGCGGGAGCAGGGCAAAGCGGCCGAGCTGCGAGGGGCCGACGTCCTGGCTCTGGGCGATTTTCAAATCGGCGAGCTTGATCAACCAGTCGCTGATCTGGCCAAAGTTGGCGGCGTAATTGCCGCGTTCCGTCACGCGCCAGAGATTATCCTTGCGCGCCAGATGCAGGGTGTTGGTGCCGCTCTGGATGGTGATGGCGGCGATGTCATTGATGGCCAGGCCCGGCAGCAGCTTGCCGCCGATGGTGGTGGCGGAGCTTTCCCAGGAACGATTGGCACGTTGATACACCAGCAGGCCGGCGCCACCCACGATCAGCACCGCGATCAACAGCAGAAGGAATTGTTTGCGATTCATTTGGCGGAAGTCTTTTGGCGTTTAACGTAAGCGATCAGGATCCCGGCCAGGGTCACGGCGAGCGGCACGGCGAGGATGTTGAGCCATTCCAGGCGCGTTTCCAGGGAGACCACTTCTTTGCGCAAATCTTTCTGGGCCTGCTTGAGTTCGCGGCTGACTTCCGCCTGTTTCTTGCGGAAGTTTTCCAGCTCGGCCTTTTGCTCGGGGGAGAGGATGAACTGCTGGTCCTTGTCCTTCTTTTGCTGCTGGAGCTCGCTCAAGCGCTGCTGGGTGTCATTCAGGCTGTTCTGCAATTCGGTGATCTTGGCCTCGCCCGTCGCCTCGGCGGCGGCTTCCAGGGCCTTGATGCGCGTGAACGGCCGGTGCGTGGAGGCCCGGCTGCGAATCTCAATCAAATTGCTGTCCCCGGCCATTTGCTCGACGAGGTTCTGCACCAGGCTGAGGTTCCCATTCAGGGGGTTGACCAGGTTGCCAAAGGGCGTTTGGGTTTTGCGCAGGGAGAAATCATCGGCGGCAAAATCCGTGTCGCCAAACAGCACCACCGAGTTGTCCGCCGCTGATTCCTTGAGGCTGGTGCTGTTGGTTTGACCGGGCTGGCCATTGGGGAAGGCAGTTTTGAATTTGCCCGTAAGCCGCAGGGCCAGGGTGTAGCTCACCCCCGTGGCCTTGAAATTCTGCAGCAAACTGTCGCCGCCCATCGTGGCCATCATGCCATCGACCAACTCCGCCTGCGTGGAGCTGTGCAGCAGGACGGTTTCCTTGAGTCCGGGGGCCGGGTTGCCAGTAAAGGCGCCCACCAGTGGCAGCCAGACGGTGTCCAACGGGGCGGTGGCAATGTCATCGTGGTTGATGCCGTCGGTGGTCAGGCCTAAAAACGCCGGGGCATCCGTGGGCTGGCCGCCGGGACCGCTCAACTGCATCTTAAAGTCCAAATCCGCTACGACCTTGCCTGTGTCGAAATCCAAGCCCCAGGCCTTGAGCAGCAGTGGGAGCGAGGAGGACGCATTCCCCGGCGGTTGGCCACCCATCATGGGGTTCTGTTGCTGCTGCTGCGCCCGGGTATCCAGCACGGACTGCGGATCCAGGAAGGCAATGAGCTTGCCCCCGCGCAGCACGAACTGGTCAAGCGCATATTGAGTGGCTTCACTGATTTCCTTGGGATGAATCACGAGCAGCACTTTGATGCTGTCGTCAATTTTATCGGCCGTCAGCTCGACCTGCTTGAGGTCGAAATCCTGTTTTAATTGGTCAATCAAGGTCCAGGCGGGCGGGCCTTGCTGGCCGGACTCCATCATCATGGGGTTGGCCGGTTGCCCGAAGACGGGCAGCGCGCTCATGACACCCACGGTGGGTTTTTCCGGCGTGAACACTTGCGAGATGGCGCGCGTCAGGTCGTACTCCAACTGGCGCTCGCGGCTGGGATCCAGAAAAGGAATGGCCACGCGGTCATCCGCCAGACTCACCGACACCCCCAGATAATATTCGTCGTTGCCCTGCAGCGTTTGCGGCTCCAAACCGTCCAGGCGGGCGGAATCCTCGGCGTCGGAATCCGGCTGCGGATCAAATTTCTGAATGATCAAATTCTTGCCCGCGATCTGCTGGTACTCCTGCAGCAGGTCCTCGACTTTTTTCGCATAGGCCTTGAGATATACGGTTTCCGGCGTGGCCGTCTCGCTCTGGGTGCAGTAGAAATGGATCGTTACGGGGGTGTCCAGCTTCTTCAGCACCGCGCGGGTGCCCGCCGAGAGGGTGTACGCCTTCTCCTGGGTCAAATCCTCGCGCACCGGGTGCACGCTGGTGAGGACATTAATGGCAATGACAATGGCCAGCATCACCAGGATGCCGGCCGTGGAATAAAGCAGCGTTTCGAGGGACTTCTTTTGCATCGTAAACTCCTAAATCAGGTGGTCCGGTGGGTCCGCAAAATCACGCTGGTGGTGAAGAGCGAGAACCCAATCACGGAGAGGAAGAAAATAATGTCGCGCGAATCCAGCACGCCCTTCTGGAAGCCTTCGAAGTGGGTGATCACGCTAAAGGAGGTGATGACATCCACCAGCCACTGCCAGTTGTGGGTGAGGTTTTGCAGCAGGTTGATCACCGGCGGAAAACCCGCCAGAATCAGGAACAGGCAGGCCACCACGGAAATGATGAAGCTCACCACCTGGCTGCGGGTGATCGCGGAGGTGATGCAGCTCACCGCGAGGTACGCCCCCGCCATGAGCCAGCTCCCCAAGTAAGCCGCAAAGATGACCCCGTTGTCCGGGCTCCCAAGGTAGTTCACCGTGAGCACCACCGGAAAGGTCAGCAGCAACGCCAGGCCCAGGAACAGCCACGAGGCGGCGAACTTGCCCACAATGGCCTCCCACGGTGCGATCGGCATGGTCAGCAGCAGTTCCAGCGTGCCCACGCGGCGTTCATCGGCCCACAGGCGCATGCCAACGGCCGGCACGAGGAACAGGTAGAACCACGGATGCCATAAAAAAAACGAGGCGGAGAGGGAGGCTTCGCCGCGTTCGAAGAAGCCGCCGACCATAAAGGTGAAAAATCCATTTAAAAGCAGGAAAATTACGATAAATACGTAGGCCACGGGCGAGGCAAAATAGGCTTTGAGCTCCCGTTTCGTGATGGTTTTGATATTGCGCCAGCTATTCATAGTTTTGCCTCCTTGCCGGCGGTGTCGGGCAGCGTGATGCTGCGGAAGACTTCATCGAGGCGGCCTTCCTCGGTGCGCAGGTCCTCGACCTGCCAGCCGCTGGTGGCCGCGATGACTTCGCGTGTCAAATCGCCATCGCCCGCCACGCGGGGGAAGACGGTCACGGTCACGCGGGTGCCATCGGTGGCGGTGGCCACTTTGCGGGCACCGCGCAAACCATTCAATTTGCCGTTCAATTCCGCTGATGAAATGCCGTTGACTCGCAGGGTCACCGCCCCGGCCCATTCCGATTTGGCCCGCAATTCGTGGGGCGTGCCGTTGGCCACAATCCGGCCGCGGTCAATGATGACCGCCCGGGTGCAGACGGCGTCCACTTCCTCGAGGATGTGGGTGGAGAAAATGATCGCCTTGGTTTCCCCCATGCGGCGGATGAGCTGGCGGATTTCGTGCTTCTGGTTCGGGTCCAGGCCATCGGTAGGTTCGTCCAAAATCAGGATGTCCGGATCATGGATGATGGACTGGGCAAAGCAGGTGCGGTGGCGGTAGCCCTTGGACAGGGTCTCAATATTCTGGTGCAGCACGGATTGCAGAAAGCAGAGGCCAACGGCGCGGTTGATGGCCTGCTTTTTGGCCTCGCCGCTCAGGCCGCGAATGGCGGCGGCGAAATCGAGAAAGCCGTACACGGTCATGTCCGTGTATGCAGGGGCGTTTTCGGGCAGGTAACCGATTAGCTTTTTGGCCGGGATGGGGTTTTCGAGCATGTCATGCCCGCCAATGGTCACCGTGCCGCTGGTGGGCGGGATAAAGCCGGTAATCATCCGCATGGTGGTGGATTTGCCCGCTCCGTTGGGTCCCAGAAACCCCAGCACCTCGCCCCGCTGAACGGTAAACGAGATGCCGTCCACGGCGCGCTTGGCCCCGAATAATTTGGTCAGATTCTCTACTTTAATCATGTCAGCAACGGTCAATTTACCCGCGGACGCTGGTCACGCCGTGGTGTGAAATTGGACAATATTTTAAAAAAATGTTCAAAAATTTCAACCCCCCACTTGACGGTGCTGGTATTCGGTTGGATCTCCGGGAGGCGCCCGGAGGTTTGACCGAATCCCGCTGGCCGACCATGGGGATAAGCGCATAGACTCTAATAATTTGGGGCGGATGGCGAGGGAAATTTTGGGGGCGGGAAACCTGTGAGTTGCCAACAATTGGATAATTCCATAAGATAAAAGGGTGCTGGCACCGGCCAAACATCGTTTTAGCGTCAAGGATTATTACCGCATGGCGGAGACGGGGGTGCTGCGACCCGACGCCCGCGTGGAGCTGCTTAATGGAGAAATTACAGATATGTCACCGATCGGTCCGTTCCATGGCGGCGTCACCAATTATCTCAGCCAGCGCTTCACGCTGGCGGCCCAGGGCCGCTGGCTGGTGACGGTTCAAAACCCGGTGCGGCTGGATGATCATTCGGAGCCGCAACCAGACTTGATGCTGCTCAAGCCCGCGTCCGATTTCTACCGCAACCGGCATCCCCTGCCCGAAGACGTTTGTTTACTAGTGGAAGTCTCGGACAGTTCGCTGGCCAGGGATTTAGCCGAAAAATTACCGGCTTATGGCCACGCTGGCATTCCGGAGGTGTGGATCGTGAATCTCAATGACGAGACCATCGAAGTGTATCGCGAACCCAACTTTTCAGGCTACGCCAGGAAAGCGATACTAGGCGCGGACGATATCGCCAGGCCGCTGGCCTTTCCCGACCTCACCGTGGTGGTGTCGGAGCTGGTGCGGCGTTGAAGCTGCCGAAGCCGAGGCCGACCGGGGCGCCGCCTTCCGCCTGGGGCCGGTCGCCCGCCTGGCGCGGCAGGTAGGTGATGATGCGGGCGCTGCGCCGGAAGGAAAAGTAGGAGTACATCCACTGGAACATCACCGCCGCGCGGTTGCGGAAACCGACCAGGAAAAAGATGTGGACCACCAGCCAGACCAGCCAGGCCGGAAAGCCGGTCAGCCGGATGGGCCCCAGCACTGCCACCGCCGCCGAGCGACCGATGGTGGCCATGGTGCCCTTGTCATGGTATTTGAAAGCGGGGCGGTCCGCCGGACTGGCCTGGAACCGTATTTCCTGGGTCAAAATGCGGGCCACATGCTGGCCCATTTGCATGGCGGCGGGCGAAACGCCGGGCACCGGCTTGCCGTTGGCCTGCAGGACGGCCGCCAGGTCCCCGATGGCAAAGACCTCGGGATGGCCGGGCAAACTGAGATCGGGATTAACCTTCACGCGTCCGCCACGGTCCAGAGGCACCCCCAATTTTTTGGTGAGCGGCGAGGCGGAGACTCCGGCCGCCCAGAGAATGTTACCCGCCTGGATGATTTCGCCCCCAACCAGCTCCACCTGGCCTTCGCTGATATTTTTCACCTGGGTGGAGGTGCGGACCTCCACGCCCAAGGCTTCCAACTGACGCAACGCGCTATCCGAGAGCTCCGGGGGCAGGTGGCCCAAAATCTTGGGCCCGCCCTCAATCAAAATAATCCGCGCTTGGGTGGGGTCAATGCGGCGAAATTCCCGGTCCAGCACGGTGCGGGTGAGCTCGGAGAAAGAACCCGCCAGTTCGACGCCGGTGGGGCCGCCCCCAACAATGACGACGGTCATCAAGCGGTCATGCTCGGCGGTGTTCATCTCGTTTTCCGCGCGTTCGAAGGCCAGCAACACCCGGCTGCGGATGCGGAGCGCGTCATCCAGGGTTTTCAGCCCGGGCGCGTATTGTTCCCATTCCGCATGGCCGAAATAGCCCGTCTGACCGCCCAGCGCCAGCACGAGGTAATCGTATTTCAGCGGGCCGCCATCCAGGACCACGTGCTTGTTCGCCAGATCAAACCCCTCCACCTTGTCCAGCAGCACGGTCAGATTGGTGTGTTCCGAGAGAATGGCGCGGATGGGCTGGGCGATGTCCGTGGCGGCGAGACCGCAGGTGGCGACCTGATACAGCAAGGGTTGAAACAGATGGTAGTTGGTGCGGTCCACCAGGGTGATGACCACATCATTTGTCATGAGCTGCTTGCAGAAGGTCAAGCCACCAAAGCCAGCTCCGAGCACGACTATGTGAGTTTTACGGGTTGCCTCCACGGAGGCTAATCTAAGGTATTAGCCTTAAAATGCCAAGGAAAATCGGGGCTTCGCCCCGCAAATAAGGCATTTATAAAGGGAAATAACGACATTTCCCCCCGCCCGGTGGACGAAACCGCGCCGGACAACGGCAATGGGTGGTTGTGAGTTGAGGGATTTTCCCGGGAGCCTGAAGCGGCCGAAGGGAGCGTTTCCAAGGTTGTTATCCCTGGCTTAATGGGTTACAGTCTGGCTGTGATTTACGACGCGTCATTGGACGAGTTGCTCCAAAAAGTGTGGGACGGCCAGCGGATTAATCCGGCCGAGGCCCTGCGCCTGTATCGTCTGCCCCTCGAGGAACTGGGCGCGCTCGCGGACCGCCGCCGCCAGCTTGCCAAGGCCGCCGCCTACGACGGCCGGGGCAATGAGATCGTCACCTACAACGTCGATCGCAACGTCAACTACACCAACGTCTGCAATGTCTATTGCAAGTTCTGCGCCTTTTACCGCGTGGAAAAAGACGATGATGCCTATGTGATTTCGCTGGAGGAGATGGACCAGAAAATCGCCGAAACCGTGGCGCTGGGCGGCACGCAGATTTTGATGCAGGGCGGGCACCATCCCAAGCTCACCAAGCAGTGGTATCTGGACCTGCTCGCCCACATCAAGGCCAAGTGGCCACAGGTGAACATTCATGGATTCAGCCCGAGCGAGTTCATTCATTTTCGCGAGGTGTTTAACGAGCCGCTGGATACGATCATCGCCGATTTTGCCAAAGCCGGGCTGGGCTCGATTCCCGGGGGCGGCGGAGAAATCCTGGTGGACCGCGTCCGCCAGCGCATCGCCCCGCTCAAGGCCATGAGCAGCGACTGGCTGGAAGTCATGGACATTGCGCACAAGCAAGGACTCAACTCCAGCGCCACGATGATGTTTGGCCACGTGGAAACCGTGGAAGACCGCATCGAACACCTCGACCGCCTGCGCCGGCAGCAGGACCAGTCCAAGGGCTTTACGGCCTTCATCTGCTGGACCTTTCAGGCCGAGCACACCAAGCTCAAGGCCCCCACCGTGGGCGCGCACGAATACCTGCGCACCCAGGCTCTGGGCCGCATTTACCTCGATAATTTCCCGAACATTCAAAGCTCGTGGGTCACGCAGGGTTTGGAAATCGGCCAGATCGCGCTCAAATTCGGCGCGAACGACCTCGGCAGCATCATGATCGAGGAAAACGTGGTGTCCCAGGCCGGCACGACCTTCAAGATGACCGTCCCGGACATGCACCGGCTGATCAAAGATTTGGGCTACGAGCCGCATCAGCGGGATAACTGGTACCGGCTGGTGAATTAGTCATAAACGTCAACCGCCACCGCGAGACGGCGGCCTTGGTATAAGGTTCGGTTCACTAGTTTGACGCCACCGAGAAACCTGATACCTTTGATTCAATGCGGAAGCCCTCCAGAAAGCACATTGAATCCCGCCACGTCACCGGTGCGGGTATTTCCGATTATTTCGGAAAGGCCAGTTCGCGTTCCGGTAAAGGTGAAAAAGTATGTACCGGTCACAATCTGGCAAAATGTTTATCCGTCGTTAAATTGTCCGAGGCTGAATCCGTCGCGTGGCAGAATGACCTGAAGATCGCCCGCAAAAACCTCAAACCGCAAATGGTCCGCTGGCCGTAGTCCGGGGTTATTGCGGTTTCCCTACCCATGTTCCCCGCGCTGTTAACCACGGTGGTCTTCGCCTGTTCCGCCCTCGCCGGACGGCACCTTTCGCGCTTTTTCAACGGCACCGAGGCAAACTTTTGCCGGCTTTGCCTGGCGGCCTCCATCCTGGGCGCCTACTCACATTGCTTTGGTTTTGGCGTGCATGGGGCGGCCTTTCCGCTGCTGTTCCTGAGCGGTTGCGTGGGGTTTGGCCTGGGCGATCTGGCGCTGCTACAAACGTATCCACACCTGGGCGCGCGACGGTCGATGGTGATGGTTCAGTGTCTGGCGGTGCCGCTGGCCACGGTGATTGAATGGCTCTGGCTCAGCCACGCGCCGACGCTGGCGCAGTTGGGCTTTGCCGTGATTATTCTGGCAGGCGTGGGCGTGGCGATGCTGCCGGGCAAGCGCGACGAGCCCACGCACGGGTTGCGCGCGGGAATTTTCTTTGGCTTCCTGGCCGCGCTGGGGCAGGGCGGCGGCGCGGTGATCAGCCGCAAGGCCTACGCGGTGGCGGCGCAGGCGGGCCAGACCTTTCACGGCGCGGGCGATGGCATCAACGCCGCCTATCAACGCATGCTCGGCGGCCTGGCCGTGACCATCCTGTTGTGGCTTTATTTGCAGGCCCGCCATGGACCGGAGGCACACGCGCCGAATAACTGGCGAGCTGGCTGGCCCTGGCTGGTCGGCAATGCCCTCGCCGGCCCCTCCTTGGGCGTGAGTTTTTACCAATGGGCGCTGATGACCACACCCACCAACATTGTGCTGCCGATTGTGGCCACCACGCCGCTGCTGGTGATTCCCCTCACGCGGTTGGTGGACGGCGAACGCATCACCAAGCGCGGGGTGGCGGGCGGCTTGATCGCGGTGGCCGGGGTCATTGGGCTGACGCTGGCGAAGTGAGCAGTCACTTCAACCACGAATGGAAAACGGATTTCGGGAGCGCGGCAAACTGGGTTGCCGCACTCCAAAGTTTGAATCCGGCGAGGGGTGGTTAAATCGATTTCACAAGGGGAAATCGCGATTTTCCTCGGGCACGACGATTTTGCGGGCGGGCTTTTCGGGGGCGCTCGTTGCGGGGGTGAGCAATTCCTCCACCTCGGCGGGGAGGTCAATGGTGATCCCGGTGGCCGGGCGACCCTCCGGCTCGGGGTTGACGGCTTCGCTGGCGGACAAGGTCAGCGCGAGGGCCGGGGCCGCCAGACGGGCGTGGGCGCGCTCGACGAGGGCCCGCAGGCTGATGGCGGCGGCCGCCACGCGCTCCGCCTCCTCGATGCGCGCAAATTCTCCGTAAATCTCATCACGCACCGGTTCGGGGCAGGTAAAGACTTCCGGCTGGTTTACACAGCGCACCGCTTGCAGCACCTGATGGGCGTTGATGGCCTCCAGCGGGCGGGCCGGACAGTAGGCAGGCTCGGGTCCGGCCACCTCGGTGATCAAATGGGGGGCCAGCAGGGTCTGGATGATTTGCCGAATCAGGCGCGGGGAGATGCTGAGCTCGGTGACCAGCTCGGCAATGGTGGCGGGTGGCCGGCCATCCTGATACCGCAGCCCCAGGCAGGTCATCAACCGGAGGGCAATGAACTCCCGGCCCCGCTGGTTCACATTTTCCGCGTGGCAATCCTGGATGTAGCACAGCCGGTTTTGAAACGCAAAGGCCACCTGCGCGCCAAACAACAAAAGGGCCCAGGAGATGTAAAGGCCGAGCATGAAGACTGGCACCATGCCCAGGCTGCCGTAAATCATGCTGTTGGTGACCACGCGGGAAACGTAGAGGTAGCCCAGCAGATTGTTCACGTACCAGAGGGTGCCCGCCACCACCGCCCCGACCAGCGCGGCGCTCCAGCGCACCCGGGTGTTCGGCACCACGATGTAAATTAGGAGGAAGGCCAGCCACACCAGCAAGAGGGGCAGCAGTTTGAAGAGCAATTCCCCGACCAGGGGCATCTGACCGACGACTTGACGGGCCAGGCCGAGATGAGAACCGCCCACCAGGCTGGCGGCGCCCACCAGCACGAGCGGTCCGAGGGTGAGCGTGGCCCAATACAGCACAATGCGCCACAGCCAGGAGCGTCCGCGGGTGACGCCCCAGATGTCGTTGAAGGTGGACTCGATATTCGCCAGCATCGCGATGGCCACCCAGACCAGCAGGAGCATGCCGACCAGGCCGAGGGTGCTGTACTGGGTTTTTTGCACATACAAATGGATGTTACGCGCCGCCTCTTTTTGCGCCTGCACCATGCCTTCGTCCTCATCCGGGGAAACCGGGGCGGCCACCACGTTGGTTCCCGCCGGGGCGTTGGTCAGACTGGCCAAGTCCGTCGCCAGGGCGTTGGTGCTCAAGACGCCGGCCGCATTGGTGTCCGTGGCTTGGGCGGTGACGGGGGGTAAATTGGTATTTGTCGTGAGGTGGTGGGCGGGAATCTGGGCGGGCGGGACGAGGGCCTCCACGCAGTCATTAATGATTTTGTAAATCTGCTCCTCCCCATCCGATTTCAACAAGCTGCTGGTGACGCTGATGGCCACGGCGAGAATGGGAATGAGCGCCAGCAGGGAAGAAAATGACAGGGCCGAGGCGCGGACCAGGCAGCGGTTGCCGACGAAGCTTTGGGTGACGTGCCGGCAAAAATAGGCGAAATGCTCCAGCGCGGTCAGATTCTCCGGCAGGCCGGAATGGCCCGCCACCGCCCCGGGTTTGACCCCGAACAGAATACCCAACAACCGCGTGAAACGATGCTTTAACATGCGCGCTGTCACGCTAACAAAGCCGGGGAACATGTCGAGCGGGAAGCGGGGCGCAACTTGCCACCGCGATAAATGGCTGGAGAGCTTGGACGGCATGAAATAACAGGGGGCGTTTGGCTCGCGCTGAAGCGCTCGCCGGACAGGCTGGAAGCCTGTCCCACCCTCACCGTCGTTCTGCGGCAACGGATGTCAGGATGGGCCCAAAGCAAGGGGACGCATCCTGACACAGCCCCCGATTGAGCGTGGGCAAAAGCCGAGTCTGCGGAGTGCGCCCGTCCCGGGCGCAGCAATGCAGACAGGCAGGCAAGCCCAAGGTTAATCCCCACGGCTCACCCGATTCTCCGTTGCTGCGCCCGAGGACGGGCGCACTCCGGGGCAGTGTCAGGATGCGCCCAAAGCAAGGGAGGCGGCAGCGCGGCATTGATTCCCGGGGCGGGTGGAGGCACACTGACGGACGTTGCCATGAATAAACGCCTGCTTGTCAAAAAAATCATTGAACGGTTGACCTCCGAACTGGCGGTCTATTACCGGGCGGCGCAATTTTCCCGCGCGGAAGCCACGCACGAACAGAACAAGGCCGAGAGCAAATATGACACGCGCGGCCTGGAGGCCTCCTATCTGGCGCGGGGTCAGTCCAAACAGGCGGCCGAATTGGAGGCGGCCATTGAGACGTACCGGGAATTTGAAGTGCGCGCCTTTGCCGCCGGGGAGGGTATTCACAAAGGCGCCGTGGTGGAATTGGAGCAGGACAGGGAAATGAACACCTATTTTATCGGGCCGTGCGCCGGGGGCACGGAAGTGGTCCAGGACAAGCGCGAGGTGCTGGTGATCACGCTGCAATCACCCTTGGGCGAGCAATTGAAAGGGAAAAAAGCCGGGGACCGCGTGCGCTTGCCCGGACACAAGACGGATTATCGGATTGTGACGGTGACTTAGGACCGGCCAAAGCCGGAAACTTCAAAATTCAAAGGCCAAGGTGCAGGGAAAAGAAGCTCCAAGCGCCAAACTCCAAGCTCCAGAGAAGCCCCAATATTCACATTTCAAAAAGGATTCGTTCGCTGAAGAGCGAGCCAAGTGCCGGGGAGCTGGGCGCAATGACCTCTTGGAAATCACTTAACTATTAGACTTTGCTTCCACAGGCCGCGATTCGTCGAGTCGCCAAACGGCGTGCAACTGGCATTGTGCGTGAGGTTCTTTGGGGTTTTGCTCAGGCAGAATGCGTTGAATTTCCCGCGCTCGACCAAATTCTTTGATTAATCCAAATTGATTGAGCTCGCTGTTGGCAAACGTTTCAGGAAATCCTCCACAGTTGGTTAACGCGCTGATTCCGGTGGCATCCTCAATTAAATCGTATCCAATAAATGCAAAATCCGGAGAACCAGGCTTTGCTTCAATATGCTCTTGGGGATTTCGATATACTCCCAGAATATTTCGGCTGGCAGCCGCTGCCACCCGCGCCAGCAAATAATCCAAGTGGTAAAAGTAACCGAGGCGAAAATCTTCGTTAACTATGTGAGCCCAATCTTCGTCCTCAATCGCTTTAAGTATTTTTGGGCAAAGCATTGAATCAAGGCTCACAATCTCGGTCAGGCCGGGAATCTTGGCCCAGGCAATATAGTTATCCCACTTTTCACCATCCCAAGGACCAAATTTTTCCTTGGCTATGAAAAGAGTTTCCATGGCGTCACCCAATCAATTCTCTCACCTTGGCCGGAATGTTCCCCTGTTTCACCAGGGATTCGCCCACGAGGATGGCGCCCGCGCCACATTTTTTCAGACGCACCACGTCGGCGCGGGTGTGAATGCCGCTTTCGGCCACCAGCAGGATGCCAGGCTTGCCGGTGTCGGTGAGCGTCGCCGCGAGTTGCTCGGTGGTGGCCAGGTCCACCTTGAAGGTTTTCAGATTGCGATTGTTCACGCCAATGAGCTCGGCCCCGAGCGCCAGGGCGCGGGTGAGTTCTTCCGCGTCATGCACTTCCACCAGCACCGCGAGGCCGGCCTCGGTGGCGAGGGTGTGGAACCGGCGCAGGCGTTCATCGTCAAGGATGGCCACAATGAGGAGGATGGCGTCCGCACCCCATTCGATGGCCTCGAGAATCTGGCGTTCGTCGATGATGAAATCCTTGCGGAGCAGCGGGAGTTTGACGGCGGCGCGGATTTGGCGCAGGTATTCCAGCGAGCCTTGAAAATACTTTTCGTCCGTCAACACCGAGAGGCAACTGGCACCGGCGGCCTCGTACTCGGTGGCGATGCGGACGGGATCGAAGTTCGGGCAGATCACGCCGGCGGAGGGCGAGGCTTTTTTCACTTCCGCGATCAAGCCGATGTCCCCGGTGCGCGGCTGGCGCAGGGCGGCGAAAAAATCCCGGCGTTCGCCGCGTTCCAGCAGGGCATCATGCAAATCGCCGGCGGCGATCAGGCGCTCAGGCAGGAGCGCGACCTCGCGCTGTTTCTGCTGCACAATTTCATCGAGAATGTTCACGCGCTTAATCCTCCACATCCTTCACACCCTGCATGCGTTTGAGCGGGCAGCCGGCGCGCAGCCAGCCATTCACAAAGGGGTCCAGGTTGCCGTCCATGACACCCTGAACATCGCTGGTTTCCACGCCGGTGCGGAGGTCCTTGACCATGCGGTAAGGCTGGAAGACGTAGCTGCGAATCTGGTTGCCCCAGGAGACGCTGCCTTTGTCGCCGTAAAAGCGTTCCATCTCGGCCTTGGCGGCGTCCTGGCGCTGCGCGAAGATGCGCGAGAGCAGCAAGGCCATGGCGGTGGCGCGGTTTTGATGCTGCGACCGCTGGGCTTGCGAGGCCACCACGAGACCAGTGGGTAAATGCGTGATGCGGACGGCGGTTTCCACCTTGTTCACGTTCTGGCCGCCCTTGCCGCCGGAGCGGAAGGTGTCCACGTGAAATTCATTCGGGGGAATGACGATTTCGGTGGTGTTCTCCTCCAACTCGGCAATGGTGTCCACGCTGGAAAAGCTGGTGTGCCGGCGTTTGTTCGAATCGAACGGGGAAATGCGCACAAGGCGGTGCACGCCGCGCTCGGCCTTGCAAAAGCCGTAGGCGTTTTCACCCTGAATGCGCAGGGTGGCGCTTTTGATGCCGGCGCCTTCGCCGGGGAGGATGTCGGTCACTTCCACTTCCCAGCCGCGGGACTCGGCCCAGCGTTGGTACATGCGCAGGAGCATATTCGCCCAATCACAGGCCTCGGTGCCGCCGGCGCCGGAATTGATGGTGAGAATGCAGTTGTTCTTGTCGTGCGGACCGTTGAGGAACACCCGCAATTCCATCGCCTCCAGCGTCTTGGAAAACTTGTCCAGGTCGCGCTCGAGTTCCTTGGCCATCTTCATCTGGACCTCGGGCGGCTCGGCCTCGCCGAGTTCCACCATCACGCGCAGATCATCGAGTTGCCGCTCAGAGTTGATGAGCGGTTCGATCTTGTTGCGCAGGGTGTTGGCCTCATCAATGAACTTCTGCGCGGTTTCACGATTGTTCCAAAAGGTGTCGGAGGCCATCAACGAGTTTAACTCGCCGAGGCGCTTTTGCGTGGTGGGGACGTCAAAGAAACCTCCGCAGATGCGTCAGTTTGTCCGTCGCCGTGATGATGCCGCTTTTGATCGTGTCGAACATAGGCGGAAAGATAAGGGAAGGGGGGCCGGGAAGCCAGCCGGGAAAATGCCGGGGGCGTGGGCGATGGGCAGCCTGACTTGGGACCTTGGACTTTAGATTGAGGACTCTCCTTAAGGTCGCGGATGGAATTTCTGATGGATTTCGCGGAGGCGGTTGCCAGTGACGTGGGTGTACACCTCGGTGGTGCTGATGGTGGCGTGGCCGAGGAGTTCCTGGATGACGCGCAGATCCGCGCCGTGCTCGAGCAGGTGGGTGGCGAAGCTGTGCCGCAGCATGTGCGGGGTGAGGTTGCGTTCCACGCCCGCGCGGCGCGCGCGGTCCTTGATGCGCTTCCACAGGGTCACCGCCGCGAAGGGCTTGTGGTGGCTGGTCAGAAACACCGCCGCCGGGGATTTGGCGGTGACGAGTTTCGGCCGGCCGACCGCGAGGTATTGTCGCAGGGCGGCCACGGCCTGGGAACCCACCGGCACCACGCGTTCCTTGTTGCCCTTGCCGATGACATTGAGGAAGCCGGCTTCGAGGTGGAGTTGTTCCAGCCGCAGATTTTTTAATTCGGAGAGACGCAAGCCGGAGGCGTAGGCGAGTTCGAGGATGGCCTGGGTGCAGAGGTTTTCCGGGGTCTCGGGAGTTTCCGGGGCGAGCAACTGCTTGATCTCGGCATGGGAGAGGGCCTTGGGCAGGCGTTTCCAGCGGCGCGGCAGGGAGAGGTTCTCGGCGTGGTTGACGGGCAGTTTTTTTTCGTTCTCCGCGAACCGGTAGAAGGCCCGGAGCGCGGCGATTTCCAGATACACGCTCTCGCTGCTGAGGCGCCGGGCGGATTCCTTGGGGGTATCGGCGCGGGGCCGAAGGCGTTCGTGCCGGAGGAAGTCCATGAGATGGCGGAGTTCGACCGCGTGCCAGCCGGTAATGCTTTGGGTGGCGGCCCAGGTGGTGAATTTGCCGAGCAAGGCGGCGTAGGTGCGCTGGGTGTGCTCCGCCTGGCCGCGCTCATGGCGGAGGTATTGCAGGAAATCTTCGACGAGGGTTTGCATGGAGCTAAAGTCGGAACGTTTCCCTTCGCTCCTGCAGAATTTCATCATTGTCGCGGCTGGCGTGAAATATCCCCAACACTTGAATCTCCTGCGCCTGCATATTATAAAATATGCCGTATGGAAACCGGTCCAAGTTTAGGCGGCGCACTTGGTCAAAGCGGATGGCATACAACAGCGGGCCGTGGCGAAGGCGAGCATAGGCGTGACGAAATTCAGCGGCAAATTCCAGCCCCAGTCCTGGGCGCTGGTCTTCATACCAATCATAGGCTGATCGAAAATCAGCCGCGACGAGCCGATGCTTTTTGAGTGTGGGCATGGACGGCTTCACCAATCATGCGATCCAGGTCCGCCTCCGCAAACGGTTCGAGGGCCGAGGGATCGGCGGCGGTTTCAGCGAGGCGCGTCAACAGTTCGCGTTGCTGGGCCGCCTCCACTGCGGGAAATAGTTCATGGCGATGGGCGTCAAACCAGCGGACAAACTTCATGCGTTCGCCCGCAGACATGGCCTCAATGGTGGTTTCCAGTTGTTCCACACTCATGTGGTAAAGCTTACTTCACCCAAGTGGGTTTGCGAATCAAAAATTAGGTTCCAGCTGGCGGCGGGCGATCACGACCGATTGCGGTGCGCGAGGAGACTAAAGCAAATCCATCTGGGTGCCGCCCGGCCGGCGGAAGGCGGCGGCGGAAAGGGGCGCCTGGTCGTTCTTGATCCCGGCCTTGCGGCGGGCGACGTCGAAGATGCGCTGGATTTGCCCGGCGAAAATCCCCTCGCCGAGCATGCGCTGGCCAAATTGGGCGTCGTAGAGTTTGCCGCCGCGCAGGGCGCGGAGTTGGTTGAGCACCTTGTCCTTGCGGGCGGGGAAATGCGTGGCCAGCCATTGGGCGAAGAGTTCGGTGTTGGCGTGGGGGAGGCGCAGCAGCGTGAAATTGGCGCCGGTTGCCCCGGCCGCAGCCGCGGCGGCGAGGATGGCCGGCAGCTCATGGTCCGTAAGGCCGGGAATGACCGGGGCCACGTTCACGCTCACGGGAATGCCCGCGTCCGCGAGCTGGCGGATGGCGGCGAGCCGTGCGGCCGCCGGGGACGTGCGCGGTTCCATGACGCGGCGCAACTCGGGGTCGAGGGTGGTGACGGAGAGACACACGCTGGCGGCTTGGTGGCGCGCCAGTTCGGCCAGCAGGTCCACATCGCGCGTAATCAGAGCATTTTTGGTGATGAGCGAGACGGGGTTGCGAAATTCCGCCAGCACTTCCAGGCAGGCACGGGTGATTTTGAGTTTGCGTTCCACCGGCTGGTAGCAATCGGTGACGCCACTCATCACGATGGTTTGCGGCTGCCATCGGGGGGATTCGAGTTCCGCGCGCAGGAGTTGGGCCGCGTTTTCCTTTACCATGATTTTGGTCTCAAAATCGAGGCCGCTGGAAAAGCCGAGGTATTCATGGGTGGGGCGGGCGTAGCAATAAACGCAGCCATGCTCGCAGCCGCGATAGGGATTCACGCTGGCATTAAAACCAAGGTCCGGACTGTCGTTCCAGGCGATGATGCTGGCGCTCAGGTCGCGGAGAAACTGGGTGCGGGGCAGGGGGTCCTCGTCGGGATTCCAATCACCATCCGGTTCGAGCTGAAGGTGCTCGAAGCGGTTGGCGGGATTTCCCAGCGCGCCCCGGTGGGCGGCGATTAATGACTCGGCCTGCACGGGGAGAAGATAGCACTAAAATTCTGACGAGCAAAAAGTTTTATAATCGATTCAGCCAGTAATCAGGCTTACGGCTAAAATGGGCGGCGGCGAATATGGTTATTCGGTCGGGAAATTCCTTGTAAATCAAAGCAAATGGAAAATTTTTGACCCGCCATTTTCGAGTGCCGGCTTCCCATGGGTGACCCCAACGGGGTTGCCTGAGGATGGCGGCTTCAGTGGATTTCACTGCTTTGAGAAAACGCTCACCCAATCCTGAATTCCTTTTTTCGTAAAACAGGGCGGAAGCAATCAGCTCACTTTCTGCGAGGGGATGGTATTTGGCGGGCTTCATTCAGCCTTTGGCGGGCCTTGGAGAAAACTTCTTGCGACGTTAATTCGGCCACCCGGCCAAGCTCGACATCCTCCACCCGCCGGATTACTTCCGTCCGCCAGGCCTGTTCAACTTCCTCCGTCGCGAAATCGGTTACGCTCTCCAACAGGCGTTCCGCAAGTCCGACGCGTTCGGCGGGTGACCACTTCAGGACTTCATTTTCAATGTTGGCATGGGCCGTCGTCATGATTTAAATGTTGTCCGGCCACTCCAGGAATGCAAAGGGAAAATCTATCCGGCTTACAAGTTTTTCCCCGTCAACCGCTCGTAGGCCTCCTGGTATTTGGCGGAGGTCCTGGCGATGACCTCGGCGGGCAATTGCGGGCCGGGCGGGGTTTTGTCCCAGGTCAGGGTTTCGAGGTAGTCGCGGACAAATTGTTTGTCGAAGCTGGGCTGGCCGCGGCCGGGGGCGTACTGATCAGCCGGCCAGAAGCGGGAGGAATCGGGGGTGAGGACTTCATCGATGAGGATGAGCTTGCCCTCGAAGACGCCGAATTCGAACTTGGTGTCGGCGATGATGATGCCGCGTTCGCGGGCGTAGTCGCGGCCGGCGCGGTAAATCTTCAGGCTGAGGTCGCGGGCCTGGGTGGCGAATTCCGCCCCGACAATTTTCACGGCTTCCTCGAAAGAGATGTTTTCATCGTGACCGGCCTCGGCCTTGGTGGAGGGGGTGAAGATGGGCTCGGGCAGCTCGGCGGATTCGGTGAGGCCGGCGGGGAGCTGGATGCCGCAGACGGTTTGGGATTTCTTGTATTCCTTCCAGCCGGAGCCGGAGAGGTAGCCCCGCACGATGCATTCGATGGCCAGGGGCTTGGCCTTTTTGACGATCATGCTGCGCCGGGCGAGCTGGGCGGCGTGGGGCTGGAGGTTCGCGGGCAGGGGGTCCTCGGCGCCGGCGAGGAGGTGGTTGGGGACGAGGGACGCGAACTTGGCGAACCAGAAATGGGAGAGCTGGGTGAGGACCTCGCCTTTGCGGGGGATGCCGTTGGGCAGGATGACGTCAAAGGCCGAGAGGCGGTCGCTGGCGACGAGCAGGAAGCGGTCGCCGAGATCAAAAACTTCGCGGACCTTGCCGCTGCGGACTTTGGTGATGCCGGGCAGGTCGAGTTGCAGAATGGGGGCGGTGGTCACAGTTGTCATGCGGCGATGATGATGGGAATTTGGCGGGGAACTTCAAGCGGGAAGTGTGCGAGCACGGTTAAACGGTTAATTGGTTAAATGGTTAATTTGTTATTTATTTCCATTACAATGACTTGCACGTGTTTCGAGGAGCGGACGCCGACCAGCCGGGGCGGCAAAAAGTTCTAGAATCTTCAAGTTAGCGCCGAGCGCCGGGCGGAGGCCCGGCGGAAGCGGGCAGGCCGGGTTATGGCCCGGTGGTTTGACCGGGTTTCGGTTCTTGATGGCCATTATGACTTTCATCAGGGACGAGTTTAACGGGGGACCCTGGACATCCGCTGTCCAGGTCCTTTTATTTTTTAAATTTATTTTACAGGCTGCCGGGCGGGGTGGGCTCGGCGGGCGGGTTGATTTTCACGAGCAGGGGGATGCTGGCGTGGGAACGGTCGTCGAGGAGGACGTCCAGGGAAAACACGCCGGGCTCGTTAAACTTCAACTGCTGGATGTTGATGATGAAATTTTTGGTGATGAAATGGGCGTCGTCGGGGAGGGTGACAGCCACCGGCAGATTCATGGGGGGCATGATGGTGCGGCCGTCGGCGTTCACGAAATGCAGGGTGAGCTGGTGGTGACCCTCATCGCCGGGGGTGAAGGTGAGGCGGAGGGCGACGGAGCACTGGGGATGAATGGCGGGCAGTTGCTGCGCATAGATGGTGTCGAACGCCCCGAGGAGGTTCAGCTTCTCGTTGTCGTTGGTGGCGGCGTCGCACAGCACGGCTACTTGAATGTTCATCGGGGATAATGAAGCCATGAATGGGCGGCGGGGGGAAGCACGAAACGCGGGTGAAAATTCCACATGCAAGATTCAAGGCAGGGTGTCCCCCGCAGCCGGACCTTGTAGCAGTCCACGCAGGGCGGGAACGCGCTCCGTCAAGGGAGAGAGCAGGTCGCAACCAGCTTAAACTTTAACAGCCGTTTAGTTGGACGCCTGCTGCGGGGCGTCTTCGTTTAGTTCGAGGCGCAGGTAGTCGTACACCACGCCGGAGGTGACCTCGCCGGCGGGCACAGTAAGAGTCATGGTATTGTCGCCGGTTTTCAGCAACGCGGCGTCGAATCTAAGCGTGAGTTCCTGCCAGACGCTCTTGTTGGTGTTATAGCGCAAGGCGTTGGTGGGAAAGGGATGCAGGGTGCCGGCCGGCTGGCCATTGACCCCCACGATGAGTCCACCTCCGCCATCGGCCCCGGCCAGGGACACCCGCAGCGCGGCCTGGCCCTTGGGGGCACTGGCCATTTTGAATCGGATCGTCCAGGTGGTGTCCCGGCCCCGGCCGATTTCCGACCAGGTGTTGCCGCCCTGAACTTTCACCCAGCCAAACCGCTGGTTCAAGGGGTCGGGGGCGGCGGGATTTTTCCAGGCATCAGAGAGCGCGTGGGGCACTTCCTCAAAAAACCAGTCGCGGTGATAATCGCTCTGGCCAATGGTATAGGTCAGGTCGTTGGGGTAGAGTTCGCCGTAGCGCAGGGGCCAGCCCCAGAGCCAGTAATTGGAGCCGTCACCCTTGTAAAACTTGTCGGCGGTACGATTGGGGTAGCCAATCTCCCAGACTTGCCGGCCGTAGCGCACGGGCTGCCAGACTAATTGATGCAGGTCGAGGGTTTGGCCGGCGGTGACGGTGATGTTGCTGGCGGCGAATTCACCGAGCACGCCATCGGCAAAGGCATGCAGCGTGTAGGTGCCGGGACGAACGTTGGGGATGGTGAAGGTGCCGTCCGGGTTGCCATCGGCCCAGAACTGGTAAAATTTCGCGTCGTGCGCCCAGTCCACCACGCCAGCACCGGGCCGACCGAAGCCACCCGGGAAGCCACCGCGCCCGGGACCGTTCGTGCCGCCGAAGCCCGGGCGCGGACCCGGCCGGCGGCCGGGGGTGCTGACGTAATCCGGGTGCGCCAGACCGATGGTCAGGTGCGGTAACTGCGGGGAGGCGGCTTGCGGATCCTGAAGCACGAGCTGGCCGGTGACGATGCCGCGTCCGTCCGTGTGCGGATAATCCACGCCATTGACCCAGTCATAGGGCCAACTGGCTTTTTCCACTTTGGCCTGGCGGAGGGCGTCCTGCCACAAATCGGTGGCGTTGTCATGCCAGGCGGCGGGGACCGTGGGATTCCCGGCGGTGGCGGCGAGGGTGGCGAGGTCCGCCGGCGAGGGGGTCCGGGGTGCGGACAGGGAATTGCAGTAAACGAAGATGGGGCCGATGACCTTGCTCCATTCCTCACCGCCCTTGATGGTGCAACTGGCGCCGCCGCCATAATGGGTGCCGCGCCAATAATCGAGAATGATGGGGTCGGGGTTGTCATTGCCATCGAAGTGGCAGACCAGTTCCTGCTTGGAAGCCCCGCCGCTGAGGTATTCGATGGTGGGGTTGATGAACCAAATGCCGATGTGTTCCTTGGTGCTGGACCAGCCGAAGGCGGGGATTTTGTATTGCACAGCGGTGTAGCTGTATTTGTGCTCCACAGAATTTTTGTAATTACCAGTGCTCAGGATGCGTTGTTCCTTGGCATGAATGACGAGGCCCTGGCCCCAATCCGCCGGGGTGCATTCGAGCATGTTTCGGTCGGCATCCACGGAAATCCAGTCAAAGGTGTGGCTGAGCTTGGTGATATAGCGGCTCTCGCCCACGCCCATGGAACCATACGCGGCGGGGTGCGAGAAAATGGCATAGGCATAAATGCCGCTCTCGCCCCGGCCCAGAGCGTAGCGGACCTCGAGGTCGCACATGGTGCCGCCCCCGGGGGCGCCGGGGGAGAGCATCACGGTGCCGCCAGTGACGCCCTTCACGGCCACTTCAGCGCGCGTGCCGCCATTGGTGGCCGGGTCGATGGTGACGGTCTGGGTTAGTTGGGGGGCGCCCTGGGGGGTTTGCTCCCAGTAACCGCCGCCGCCCATGGTTTCCACGCCATGATAGACGAGCGAGGTCAGGTTCCCGTTATGCTTGTTAATCCGGGCCCGCACGATGCCGTTGTCGAGGGTCCAGGTAGGACCATTGTCGGTAATGGTCACACCGGCCGCGTCAGCCGCGCGCAGGGGGGAAACGGCGAGGCCAACGGCGATGACCAAGGCGCTCAGCAGGACAATAAACGGGGTTCGCATGGCAGAATAGACGGTGTCCGGGGAAAAAAGTTTCGGGAAAGCGGAGGGGGGAGGCGGCCGATTTTGCCTTTAGGAGCGGTGTTCATAATTTCTATGGGGCGATTTAGTGCGATATGGGGGGAGAGGAGCGGGGAGGGGGGACAAAAAGGCAGGCTTTGGGCTTTGG
>CAITTG010000029.1 GCA_903895255.1 uncultured Verrucomicrobia subdivision 3 bacterium | reverse complement strand
TGATGACCAACTGCAAGCCTTTCTGGGGTCGGAAGTGTATCAAAATTTGCAACTGCAGGCTTTTGCGAATCGTCAGGCCCAAAAAGCCGGTGTGCCCTAAGCCAGGGGTGCGAAGAAATTGCTCGCCTGCCGCGCCGGATTTTTGCAAACTTTAATGGCGCAAGCATGAAAGCAAAAATCATCATCACGCCGAAAAAAGCCGTCTTGGATCCGCAAGGCAAGACGGTCCAGACCGCCCTCGAACATATGGGTCACACCGGCATCAAAGCCGTGCATGTGGGCAAATATCTCGAAATTGAACTCACCGGCACGGATGTGGCGGCCGCCCGCGAGTCCCTCAACACCGCCGCCCACCAGTTCCTCAGCAACCCCGTGATTGAGGATTATCACCTCGAAATTTGCCCCTGATTTTCCCCAAATTTAAATGAATTTTGCCGTTCTTCAGTTCCCCGCCTCCAACTGTGACCAAGACTGCGTCCATGCGGTCCGTGTGCTGGGCCATAACGCCCACTTTGTCTGGCACAAGGACACCGCGCTCGGCACGGTGGATGCGGTGATCGTGCCCGGTGGGTTTAGTTACGGAGATTACCTGCGCTGCGGGGCCATCGCCCGGTTCAGTCCAGTCATGCAGGCCGTCCGGCAGTTCGCCGACCAGGGTGGCCTGGTGATCGGCATTTGCAACGGTTTCCAAATCCTCTGCGAAGCCGGCCTCCTCCCCGGCGTCCTGATCCGCAACCGTGACCTGCAATTCCACTGTGAGCAGGTCTTTTTGCAGACCGCGAACCGGGAAACCCCCTTCACCAGCCGCATTACGGCCGGCCAAATCTTGAAGATTCCCATAGCTCACGGCGAAGGCTGCTACTTCGCCGACGAACCCACCCTGTCCGCGCTGAAGGCTGGGAACCAGATCCTCTGGCAATATTGTTCCGCCACCGGGGAGCTGACTGAAACCGCTAATCCGAACGGCTCAGTCCTCAACATCGCCGGCATCTGCAACGTGCGCCGGAACGTCGCCGGCCTGATGCCGCATCCCGACCGCGCCAGCGAGGCCATCCTGGGCTCGACCGACGGACGCTATATTTTTGAAAGCATGATCGCCGCGCTGGAAGCGAAGGCGGCGGCGAAGGCGGCGGCGAAGGCGGCGGCGAAGGCGGCGTAATTTACTTAAGTTTTTTCCATGACCGAACCCGCCATCACCCCTGAACTGGTTGCCAAACACAACCTCACGCCCGAAGAATACGCCCACGCCAAAGAAATTTTGGGCGGACGCGAGCCGAGCTACACCGAGCTGGGCATCTTTTCCGTGATGTGGAGCGAACATTGCAGCTACAAGAACACGCGGCCGCTGCTCAAAACCTTCCCCACCAAGTCGCCCAAAATCCTAGTCGGCGCGGGTGAGGAAAACGCCGGTATCATTGACATCGGCGATGGCCTGGCGATTGCCTTCAAGATTGAGTCGCACAACCATCCCAGTGCGGTCGAACCCTTTCAGGGCGCGGCCACCGGTGTCGGCGGGATTATTCGTGATATTTTCACGATGGGCGCGCGGCCGGTGTGCGCGTTGAATTCCCTGCGCTTTGGTGAACTCTCCAATCCCGAGGTGCGCCGCTTGTTCAGCGGAGTGGTGAGCGGCATTGCGCATTACGGCAATTGCTTCGGCATCCCCACGATTGCC
>CAITTG010000028.1 GCA_903895255.1 uncultured Verrucomicrobia subdivision 3 bacterium | reverse complement strand
GGCCTTCGCTACGCTCCGGCCTCCTCAACCCCTCGACCAAGGGACGGTTTACACCATCATATCACTTGTCTCCTTTTGAACTCCCGCCTGTCTCCTTTTGTTCCCGCCCCGACAAGCAAGTCCATCTATGGTCTCCAGGCATCTTTTCCCGGGTTTGCTGCGCGGAAAAAACCCGCGCGGCTGGCCGTTGTCCGCCAGGCCGGTGATTACCAGCGTTGCCAGGAGAGCCCGGCGCGGTTATCGTCGCTCTCATGACCAAACCGAAAGCCATGCCGGATTGATGCGTGATCGGATGTCCATTATGTACTTTTTTCGAGCAGTCACAGCGCCGGAATATTTAATCAAGCTCGGCGTTTTGTTGCTCGTGGTCATGATCGCCAGTGCGCGCGGCGAACTATTGGCCGGGCAGGAATCCTGGGTGGCCACCTGGGGCTGTGCTCCCCAGTTGGTCGAACCGGCCAATCGGCCACCGATCCCATTGGCTAATAACACGCTCCGTGAATTCGTCCGGGTGAGCATTGGCGGGAGGCGGCTGCGGGTGCGGTTGTCCAACCGCTTTGGAACGGATGCCGTCACGTTGAGTGCCGTTCACATCGCCCAGGCCGCTGGCCCCGGCAGCGCGGGTAACGGTGATATCAACCCTTCAACCGATACGCCGCTGACCTTTCAAGGGGCGGCCGCCATCACCCTCCCGCCAGGGGAAACAGTGGATTCAGATTCCGTTGATTTTGAGCTGCCGGCCCTCGGCAATCTCGCCATCACGATTTGGTTTGGGGAGGTCTCCGCCACCAACCTCACCGGCCATCCCGGTTCGCGCACCACTTCGTTCATTCGTCACGGCAAGGCCGTCGCGAACCCCAGCCTGCCGGATGCCGTCAAGATCGCGCACTGGTATTTCATCACGGGGGTGGAGGTGCTCGCCGGTCCCGCCAGTAAAACCGTGGTAATTTTGGGAGACTCCATCACCGATGGGCGGGGTTCGACCACGGACGGCAACAATCGCTGGCCGGATGATCTGGCGCGGCGCCTCCAGACCAATCCCCCCACCGCCGGCGTGGGGGTGGTCAACATGGGAATCGGAGGCAACGGTATTTTCGGCGGACTCGGACCGGCGGGGGTAAAACGATTTGACCGGGACGTGCTTGAGCAAAGCGGGGTGGGCTGGCTGATCCTGTTTGAAGGGGTCAACGACATTGGCGGGGACCGCTCTGGAACGGTGGCCACCAATCTGATCTCCGCTTATACAAAATTTATCAAGCAGGCCCAGGCCCACAGTATTGCGACGTATGGCGCGACGATCACGCCGTTCGGCGGGAATCGTTACTTTTCCATCAGCCATGAAGCGGCGCGGCAGGCCGTCAACCACTGGATGCGCACCAACGAACTGGCCGATGGGGTCATTGATTTTGATGCCGTGGTCCGCGACCCGGTGACCCTGACTAACCTGCTCCGGGCTTATGACAGCGGCGACGGTCTGCACTTGAATCCGGCGGGTTATAAGGCCATGGCCAATGCCATCCCGCCCGGCCTATTCCTCACGCCGACCAATTTCGACGTCCAGCAGAACCGGATGGACCCATCGGGATCGAGGCACTGAGTCGCGGCTGGTAAACGCACACACTTGAGGAATGGTGCATCCGGCAGGACTTGAACCTGCAACCTTCTGATCCGAAGTCAGAAGCTCTATCCAATTGAGCTACGGATGCAAAGCGTGGGAGGACCTTGCCGAGCCAGCCATGGTTTGACCACGCTGGGGCCGGATCATACCCGGGCTACTGTTTTTTCGCACACTTTTTCCTTGCGGGATTGGGGTTGGGTAGTACTAAAGTAGCGTTAACGATCCACAACGTTTGCGCCCAGCAAGATCATTATGACTCAGGATGACATCAATCAAGCGGAGTGGCAGAACCCGGAGAATTGGTCGCTCTGCTGCTACCATAGCCAGCGTGACAGCCGGATGTTGGTGCCCAAACGGTGGGGCTTTGGCTGGACTATCAATCTCCGGAAGAAAACGGGGGCGCGAATTTTTGTGGCATTGCTCTTACTGGTTCCCATCGTCGCTTTGCTGGCAGCGCTCATCATTCGGAGCCACTTCGCCGCGCGGTAATAGCTGGCACGAGCAGCCTCAGCCACCGGCCATGACCGGCCGGAACCCCGCCGCGGTCAAAATCTTCGCCACGTCCTCCCGGCGGTCGCCTTGAATCTCAATGCGCCCTTCCTTCACCGTGCCTCCCGTGCCACATACTTTCTGCATTTGCTTCGCCAGCTTTTCCTTTTCGGGCAGACCAATGCCCACAAAACCCGTCACGACCGTTACTGTTTTGCCCCCGCGATGGGCGGTCTGTCGTTTGATATCCACCCGTCCGCGATTTTTCCTGGGGAGCTCGCTGGCTGCGGTCGGTGGTTGTACCGACCCGGGGGGCAGCCCTTCGCTACTTAACGCGGCAAACGGGTTTTGACCAAAGCTGGCGTGGCCATCGGTGGGAATTCGCTGCTGGGCGCTCATGCGGGAAAGTCTGCGCAGAATTGTTTCGGCAATAAAGCACTTTTGCAATCTACAGCCATTGCATTGCAAATGCAATTCATGCAATCCCATGGTAAACCCATCACTCAGGATTAATGCGTTCAGGGCCGAAATAATGGCGCTAAAGCTATTTTCCAAACCGGAAAACCTTTGCGCTGAAGTTGGCCCAAAAATTGCTTCGTACGGGGCGAATGAATCAACTATGCGAGCGACGCGTCGGGAATCGGAAACCCTTAATTGGTGGGTTACGCCATCATCCCAGGGCCTCAATGGAGGTTTTCTGGAAGCCGGCCAAGCCGTTTAGCCCGCCGATTATGGTGGATAAAACTGTCCAGCGTCTCAATTCTACCCTGGTTGCCGAGCAATTGGCACCCGCCAACGTGGCCGTGTATCCCCTCGCCATTTTGGTCGTGGAGGACAATCGCATCAACCGCGTGCTGACCCTGAAAATGTTAAGCCACTTGGGCTATTCCGCCGATGGGGTGATCAATGGCCGGGAATGCATGCAGGCCATGGCGCTCAAAACCTATGATTTATACCTCATGGACCTGCAAATGCCGGTCATGGACGGGTTCACCGCATCGCGCGAAATCCGGCGCTGGCATCAGGTTCAGCCGGTTCAGCCAGCGCCCTACATATGTGCGCTGACGGCCAATGTCATGCCCAAAGACCGCGAAGAATGCCTGGCCGCTGGCATGGATGATTTTCTCACCAAGCCGCTCCGGTTGGAAGCTTTGAAAATTGTGGTCACCCGCGTGGCCGAAAAATTGAAAAATTTCCATCAAAAAGCCGGCCAGGATCCGCAGAACTGAAAAGGCGGGCGGGTTGTCCGGTCAGGGGTTTTAAACGGTAATCACCACTTTGCCAAAGTGCGATCCGCTGAGTTGATACTGATAGGCGGCGGGGGCATCGCCAAAGTCGAACACCCGGTCCACCACCGGGTTGGTTCGATGCCCGACCAGGGCACGGTTCATGGCCTCAAACATTTCCCGGCTGCCCACATAAATCCCCCGGACCACGGCCATTTTACCGATGATGTCCAGCAGCGGCACCTCGCCCGTAAAACCGCTGACGCCCCCGACCAAATGCACCTGTCCGCCCGGTGCCAGGCTGCGCAGGGATTTTGCCAGCGTCCCGGAACCGCCGACCTCGACCACCTGCGCCACGCCCGCCTTCCCGGTCAAACGGAACACTTCCCTTTCCCAATCCGGCATCGCCCGGTAATTAATTAGGCCATCCGCGCCCAGCGCCTTCGCCCGCGCCAGTTTTTCCTCGCTGCTCGAAATAATAATCACCCGGGCGCCATGCATTTTCGCAAACTGCAGGGCAAACAGGGAAACCCCGCCGGTTCCCAGCAACAACACCGTCTCCGCAGCGGTAATATTTCCCACCGCCACCAGGGCATGCCAGGCCGTGAGTCCCGCGCAGGGCAGGGTGGCGGCCTGGGCAAAATCCAAATGCGCCGGCACCGCCACCACCCCATGTTCGCCCAGGATTACGTACTCCGCCAACATGCCCGGCAGCGCGCCACCCAGGGCCAAGCCCTGATATTCGCGCCGGAACGGACCGGTCAGCCAGCCTTGGAAAAACGTGCCAGCCACGCGATCACCCGTTTGCCAGCGGGTCACGCCGGCACCCACCGCCGCAATTTCTCCAGCGCCATCGGACAGCGGCACCAAGGGCAGCGTCACCCGGCCATAGCGTCCGTCGGCCACCATTTGATCCCGATAATTTAAAGATACCGCGCGGGTCCGTACCAGCACCTGACCCGGGCCGGGCGCCGGCTCCGGCAACTCGGCGATTTGCAAGGCCGCTGGTCCGGTTTGGGCGGTCAACTGCCAGGCTTTCATGCGGAGCGTTTGGGTTGCAGGGGTTTGGGGGCCACGCCGGGGGAAAAAGTGCTGTTGTCGAGCAATTGAATGCCCGGCGGTTCAAAGCGAATGCGCCGGGCCTTGTACAGCGCGCCCAGCGCCAGCTTGAAGGCGTTTTTGCTGCACGCAAATTTTTCGCGGATGGCCGCCGGGCTGCTGTTGTCATCGAAGGCCAGTTGCCCGCCATTTTGTTCCAGCGCCGCCACAATTTGTTCCCGCAAGGGGGCGATGCGCTTGTAGCCGGCGGCGTCCAGACTCAAATCCAGTTTGCCGTTGGGGCGCACAGTGCGCACAAATCCCTTCACCCGCTCGCCCGGCGTTAATGGATTGGCCAGTTTGTCGTGATACAACAGTCCCAGCCGGTCATTATTTACGATGGCGGTGTAGCCCAGGGGCGTGCGACTCACAATCAAAAGCTCCACCGCCTGGCGTTCGGCGTAAGTGGTTTCGCTCACTCCCAAGTGTCGGTGCAGGCGCGCGCTGGCCACAATCCGGTGGGAAGTGGCGTCCAGCAAAACGTAGACGGTGACAAATTGACCCGGCCGAACCGGGCCATCGTGTTCGCGAAACGGCAGGAGCAAATCTTTGCCGAGCCCCCAATCCAGAAAGGCCCCGACGCGCGAATTCACGCTGATGACTTTCAAGCAGGCAAACTCCCCGACCATCACCTTGGGGGTTTCGGTGGTGGCCACCAGCCGGTCCTCCGAATCCAGATAGACAAAAACGTCCAGCCGGTCGCCCGGCTTCAGGTTGGCGGGGATATAACGTCCGGGCAATAGAATCTCGCCCAGTTCCCCGCCATTTAAATATAGTCCCGGGGCGGCGGCCCGGACGATGGAGAGTGTGTTGCGCCGACCAATCAATGCCATTTCGGCAGCTTAGTCGAAAACCTTAAGAATGTCCAAACCTCAAGCGGAGGTTCCCAACCCAAGTCCCAAAACCCGGGACTTTAGACTTTGAACCTTGGACGTTCTCAACCCTGCTTGCCCGCCATGCGGGACTGCTTGATGTAGGTGCGCAAGTAGCGGTAGCCCACCAACTTTTTGTTCTCCTCATCCCACAGCCGGTAGGCTGCGCATTTCAAACTGCCCAGCAAGGTAATTGGCTTGACGGAATGGAACATCGGATGCGAGCGATGGCATTTTTCCAGGTTGTAATTGGGAATGCGCGAGCTTAGATGATGAATGTGGTGGAATCCGATATTCCCGGAGAACCATTGCAGCACCTTGGGCAGTTTGTAGAAAGAGCTACCCTCCAAGGCGGCCGAGCAGTAATCCCATTCCTCGCCGCGTTCCCAGTAAACATCCTCAAACTGGTGCTGCACGTAAAACATCCAGACGCCCATCGAACCGGCCACCAACGTCACGGTCAGTTGCAGGATCAGATAAGCTTTCCAGCCAAAAGCCAGGCTCATGCCCACGGCCACGACCAAAATCGCGAGATTCATCCAATATACCGACCAGCGTTCCCGGGAATTGGCCTTGGCCTTGGGAAACCGCTGATGCACCACGAACAAATAGAGTGGCGCGAGTAAAAACAGCACCAACGGATTACGCGAGAGCCGGTAGGAAAAACGCTTGGCGCGCGATGAAGCCAGATATTCTTCCACCGTCATCGTCCAAATATCACCCACCCCGCGCTTGTCCAGGTTGCCCGAGCTGGCGTGATGGATGGCATGTTCCCACTTCCAATGATGAAATGGTGTCAGCGTGAGCACGCCCGTGACAAAGCCCGTGACCGCATTGGCCCGGGACGACTTGAAAAAGGAGCCGTGGCCACAATCATGAAAAATAATAAATATCCGCACCAAAAACATGCCGGCCAGCATCGCCAGCGGGAGGGTAATCCACCAGTGCCACGCCAGGCTCAGGTACATCAAATACCAGATCAGGGCATACGGCCCCAGGGTGTTCACCAGTTGCCAAATGGCCGGCCCCAGGGCCGGCTTTTCAAATTTGACCACGAGTTTGCGCCACTCCTCCACCCGGGTCGAGTTGGTGCCTTGCGTCGCTTCTGAATCCATCATCATATCAAGTTGTCGCTAACCGTTTAAATCCAGCCACCTGCCGCGGTTGGCAGAAATGTCAGAACATTGCGTGCCCTTCCCAAGGTCATACCCAATGAAGTCATCAATCTAACTGCCCCGTGAATTAAAATTAGAGCGGCTCGTCCGCCCTTTCGTTCAATATTTTATCACAACAGTTTTTAAGGCAGTCGCGACCATTGTCAAATGTTATGCGCCAAAAAGCAACCACGTTCTTACATTTTGCCGCGAGGATTTCAAAGGCGAACAAAAGTGTGCGAGCAAAGGCGGACAGATTTATTGGGCGCGGACGGCGAGGAGGATGACGGGTTTTTCTTGGGGGTTGGGCTGGTGGGCGAGGAAGGTGATATTGCCATTGGGGTGC
>CAITTG010000027.1 GCA_903895255.1 uncultured Verrucomicrobia subdivision 3 bacterium | reverse complement strand
GCACCCCAATGGCAATATCACCTTCCTCGCCCACCAGCCCAACCCCCAAGAAAAACCCGTCATCCTCCTCGCCGTCCGCGCCCAATAAATCTGTCCGCCTTTGCTCGCACACTTTTGTTCGCCTTTGAAATCCTCGCGGCAGGGATTGTAAACTGGCTTGACGGGCAAAGATGGCCTAAGTAGAGTGAACTTAGAGTTGTTGCGATCCTTTGGACGGGGGGCACCATCTCAAATATGTTGACCAACTTGTGGCACTGAGAAGACTGGGTAAAACCAGAGCTTGCACCCACAGGACACGAGGTCTTGATCGGCGCAAAAGCAATTTTGCGCCGATCTCTCTATTAAAAAAATTGCATCTGGGCGGGCATTTTCTCCGCTTCCGCTGTTTGCTGGCTTCTCAGGATGATCATCCGTCCCCATTGCGCGTCCGAAATCATTAATCCACGCACTTCACCCTTGGCCGGAATTTTGGATTTGAGCCGCCGCACTTGCGTTTCCACCCGGTCTGCCGTGCCGCACGGCCGCGCATAGACGCTGAATTGCACCATGAAATAACCGTCCTTGATCAAATCTTTGCGGAAGTTGGTGGCGTTGCGGCGCTCCTCCGGTGAGCCGACCGGCAGATCAAAGAAAACCAGTACCCAGGCCATGCGATATTTGCTGCATACCGGGTCGCGTCCGGCACGTCCGCGCGAGCGGCGGCGGGGCGGGGGATCCGCAGCGGTTGAGGGTTGAAGTTGCAGCGGTGTGTCCGGCTCGGTCAGGCGCCGCCGGGGACGTTCATCGGGCAATAACTCTTCCTCGTCAGGCAACGCATCCGGGTTGTTGGGGGCTTCGCTCACGGCAGCATTGGAATTTTGAGCGGGAACGGGGTGCGGGCCAGCGCGGCATCCGCAAAGCTTTGCACGTAAACATCCACGGCATTCAGCAGCCGCAGCTTGCTCCGGTTCATGGAAACCTCCAGTTGCAACACGCTGACCGACTGGCGCATCCATTCCTGCATGGGACGAGGGCCACCTTGCAGAAACAACCGCAACTCGCGGTCAATCCACGGACGCAAGGGTTCCATGACATCATCCGCCAGCGCAAAGCTGCCAGCTTTGGCCGTGTGGGCGATGCCGATGGCGGCGATGAAACCATGCGCGGCGAGTGAGCGCAGGACGGCCGTCCGCAAAATGGCATAGCCATAATCCAGCATGCCATTGACCCCCTCCCGCGTGCCCGGCACCCGGTTTTTCTCGTCCGTCTGCTGCCATTCACTCAGCCGCGGCAGCAAATGTTTCCAATAATGTCGCGCCGCCCGCGACTCACTGGCATCCGGTGCATCGGAAAGAAACGCCGCGCGCTTGGACGCAGTGAGCGTGGCCAGGCTGGGTTTTATTATGGTAGGAGACGAGGTGACGAGTCTCTGATCAATTCCCGGATTTGAAGTGAGATTCTTCACGTCGTCTCCCGTGGAGGCTGGCTTCTCGCACCGGTTGGCAATCTCCGTCAGCACCGCATGCGCCCGTTTCAAATGGGCTAGATTGGCGGCCTGGTTGCGAACCTTGGCCGTGATGATCTGCCGCCACATCGCCGTTTTCCATTCGGGCGTCCACTCGATCTGGCGGCGGAGCAATTCGGTGTTGGTGGGGCGGTAGTAGGGCAGGGTGATGGCGCAGGGTTCAAACTTCTCATTGCAAATGAGCAGCAGCACATTCAATTCCGCCATGCGCCGCAGCGAGCTGGCGGAAAACTCCGTGTCCCGCGCAGCGCAAACGATTGCCGCGACATCCGCCAGCGGCACGGATTTATCCGCGCCGCTGTCCAGGTCGCTGATATGAAGCTGGTCAAGCTTCAGCCGCACCCGCAGGTTGTGGCTTAACAGATGGAGGATGTGGTAGCTCATAACCCGCTGATTTGATGAAAGTATCCCAACTGATATTCACACCGTTTTCTAAATATCCGGAGGCCTTCAATGAGGCCTTTTGGTCCGCCAAATGCACTGGCAGGAGTTTGATGTTTTGCTGCATCGTAGAAGCTACACGATACTTGCCTAAAGGGGTGTTGCGACCAGGCGAATTTTTAATTTCTACAATTTGTCCGCGTCGTATTGTTACTATTGGTTCGGAATGAGGATTGATTGGAGCCTTTGGAATCGGTTTGTCCAATCGCCACATCGGTACGAAGACCGGCACGAGTGCCTTGCCGTCCTCAGCCGGGTGTAACCGCACTTCGCGAAAGCTTCCACGAGCGACATATCCGTGTGTGCCGGGACTGGCTGGCGCAACGGCGCTATCATCTTCCACACCTATATATCCAACCCTTTTGATGGGGATTACAATTTTTTCGGGCCAACGAAATGACGGTGCTTCATCAGCCCGCCACCGTTGAAAATCAGAAAAACAGAGTTTTTCTTGAAACGCTTCTGGAAGGCGGCCTTTATTAGCTTTAAGTTGCTCTTCCCAATTCGGCTCTGAATCGCAATATGTGGCCCAGGCCATGGCCAAATAATCTCCGAGAAGTGGCGGAAAAATTTTTGATTTACCTGTTTTTTGCGATTTCAAATCAGCTGGTTTCAATGCGGTGATGGGCTCGCGTGAAACATAGCAATCTGGAATTTGAGCGCCGTTTAATTTTGGCCGACCATAAATGGTCGTGTCATAAGTCCGCTGATGATTGCTCCGTGAGACGTGATGCCTCACGGTGACCTTTTCGATTTCATTTTTGACCACCTCATGCATCTGGCCTTCTTTCGGGAAAAGTGGATTCGCGGCCTTGCTGCGTTGCTTCTCGTCCTGAGTCCACCAGCCATGCCGCCCGAAAATATCCTTCGCGCCATGGGTTCGATGTGCCAGCCAGGGAAGAGTACAGGCAATCACCATCGCATCGAGAGCGTGGTGTCGCAAATCGCCTCGGTTCTTTTCCGTGAATTGTTGTTGTTCTGCCTCGGTTAAATCATCCCAGCGCTTGCCTGGGGGAAGCGGATGCAAAATTTGGTTCAAACCCCAAGATTTGCGAAGCCGGCTCGTAAGCTGGCCATTCGTGACTTGGAAGCTCAAAGCAGGATTCTGCTTTTCGGGCGTTGGATCGCGTCCCTCGCTGCTCAGCCAGCCGAGTTGAATTAATGAAATATGGCGGATGACCCGGGCAATGTATGCCGTGTGCTGAAGATCGGATTTCTGCTCAATCAATTCTTCGGCATTTGGACTCAAGAAGATTTCCAATTTGCGTCCGCGAAAACAAAGTTCGGCGTTGGCTTTTAAACCTTCCCATTGTGACGTGCCTCGAAAGGCCGCAAGCGGAGTGCGGTCACCTTTCAGTTCGCGGTTGCATTTTATATGCGCCACGGTGAGGTTGTAAAACTCGTTGCAATCCACCGCAGAGCGGGGAACTAGGTGTTCAATGTCCGCTCCATGGCCCAAATCCGTCTGCTCAATGGTTTGCAGGCAAAAGGGACAACGGCCTTTGGCTTCCTGCCAGAGCCGGTAGCGCTGAATGGCTTTCCGGGAAAAGGATTCATTATTTGAAGCAAGTTGTTCGCGCGCATTTTCACGCTCCTTGCGGAATAATTCGTTGCGGTGATTGAGTTCATTTTTGGCCTTCTGGCCAAGGGCAAGTGTGCGCACCGACTCAAGCACAATCATGTCTGGTTGGCCGAAACGTGCAACGAGTTGCATTAGCAGTCTCCGGAACAAAACCAGGCGATGTCGTACCAATGGATGTTTGATGTCGGCCAGGTAACGGTTCAAGGCTTGCTCGGCACTTTCGCCTTTGCGCCGCAAAATCGGCTGGGGCGGGTCAACTCGCCGGCCTTCGCCTATCTCTTTTCGGATAAGCTCCAGGGTTGGCGACGAATATCTGGCTCGACCGGCGCCAGTCTCAGGGGTCAGCGGTTTTTGATCCTCAATCAGCAAGAATTTCGCCTTGAATGGCTCGGCCAGTTTTTTCAACCGGGCTTCCGTGATTTTCCCCTTTTTGTTCCACTCATTGCGAAGATTTTCAATGAAAACGGGGAAATCAATGCGCGGGTCGCGCTTCTGCCTTGTGCTGGCATCCAGCACGCGGAAATTCATCAGCGCCAGTTCCCACTGTGCCTTTGTAAAGGCTTCTTTGTTTTTACGCACCACATGCAAGGGGCGGCCTTGTTCATCCACTGGTTGCAGAGAATCCAAGGCTGGACCGCGATTGTCAAAACGAGGCCAACGCAGCCCCAGTACGCCGGGATTTCTGGCTTGGGAGGCCTTGAAAAAGACGTGGTAAGTTTCCTCACCCTTGAGTTGCGCTTGAGAGTCTCCGTAGAGCAACCAGTCAGTTTTATCGGCTAATTCTGGAAATCTTTCCTTTTGGGCTGCTGCAATTCCACGCAATTCTTTTTCCAGCAATTCGCGCGGCCAGTATATTTTGCGCCCCCATTCTTTCGTCGGGCTTTGACCAGCCTTCTTGCGTCGCACATCCAGAAGTTGGCAGGGAAACTGGCACTTCGTTTCGTCCAGCTCTTTACGGATTCCTTCAACAGCTTGCTTAATCACCCCCTCTTCGTCGTCTTTCTTGGGCTTATTTGCATCCCGTGCGGCTCTTTCCGCATTCGCCCAAGGCACTTTGCTGTAACCGCGCCGCTTGAATAGATGAGTCAGAGCGGCATGAAGTTCCTCCGGTTTCAATACCTCTCCCTTGAGGGCCCGAAGTCGGAGCGAAATCGGGTCGTTGGGGGGGATGGGCGGTTTTGGCAGTCCGAGCTTGACCAATTCCCCAGCGAACCAGCGACGGCGGCCTTGGCGACTGCGCAGCGTGCGGCGTTGTCGGCGGAGATCCCGGCGTTTGCTTAGATCGCTGCCTTCGCTGTCGCAAATCAACACTCCCACATCCAGAAATTCTGAGCCGCGCCGGACGGCATAGCCAATCGACCCGGTGCCCACATCAAAACCAAAAACCAGTCCTTCAGTGAAAGAATCCTTTTGCCCCGCAATTTCTCCATTCATAGTATTCCTTACGAGTCTTTTACATTAGCATACTAGGCCTAAACTATACACGCGCAACCTTTTAAATTATTTGGTGCCATTGGCTCCCCCAGTTTTGGGGCGGCAACAAACTCCCCTTGAAAACTCAGCGCCTGATGCTATAGTACCAGCCCCCGCCGGGGGGTGCCCGGCTCTGGAGCTTGGAGGTTGGAGTTTGGTGCTTTCCCCTTTCGCCCTCCCCCCTTAGCCTGCTCCCGTGACCGTCCTCGAAGCCATCCAAAAAAGCACCGATTTCCTCGCCAAAAAAGGCGTCGAGTCCCCGCGCCTGCAAACCGAGCTGCTCCTCGCCCATCTCCTGCAGCTCCCCCGCATGAAATTGTACCTCAACTTCGAGCGCGTTCTCACCGCCGGCGAAACCGGCCAGTTTCGTGAACTCATCAAGCGCCGCAGCCTCCGCGAACCCCTCCAGCACATCACCGGCTCCACCAGCTTTTGCGGCTACGAAATGACCGTCAACCGCCACGTCCTCGTCCCCCGGCCCGAAACCGAACTTCTCGCCGAGGCCGGCTGGACCTTCCTCGCCACCCGCCCCGCGCCCGCCTCCGCCCTCGACTTCGGTACCGGCACCGGCTGCCTCGCCATCGCCCTCGCCCTGAAATGTCCCGCCGCCCGGCTCACCGCCCTCGATATTTCCGCAGCCGCCCTCGAAGTCGCCAGCGCCAACGCCGCCCGCCACCAGGTCTCCGACCGCCTCCAATTCCTCCATGGCGACGCCTTTGCGCCCTTGCCGCCGGCCGCCACCTTCGACCTGATCATCAGCAACCCTCCCTACATCCCCTCCGCCGAAATCCCCACCCTCGACCCCGAAGTCCGTGATTTCGACCCCGCCAGCGCCCTCGATGGCGGCCCCGACGGCCTGCGCTTCTACGAACTGCTCGCCCGCCAGGCCGCCCGCCACCTCCGCCCCGGCGGCCAGCTCATGCTCGAATTCGGCGACGGCCAGGCCCCCGCGCTTCGCAAGGTGTTCGAACCACATAACTGGCACATTGCATCCATCCAAAACGACTATACCCAACGACCCCGGCTCCTCATCGTCACCCCCGGAGCGTATTAACAAATAATGTCGCCGTACGGAGCGATGATTTTTAGGTTTTGGCGAGGCTGTGGCGAAGGCGACGGTTTGCATTACCCACTAGACTTTGAACCTTAGCCGGAACCATGCAATAGAAATGCAAGTGGTTGCGCAGCGGATTTTTGGGTAAGGCAAGGAGTGAGGCGCGTAGCATATCCTTTATGGATCTGGAAGCGCCTCGCGACGCAGTCCTTACGCAAAAAGACCAAGCAAACACTGCGTTTCTATTGCATGGTTCCGGCTTAGACCTTGAACATCGGAGATCTTTCATTTCCATTCAAATTCCCCTCTTTCACTGGGATATTTCGTTTTTAGGCTTATTCACACCCGCGTGTTTGGCGTTTTGCTACTTTTTCTCATTTGACAACTCATCGCCCGATGATACAATATGTGAGTAGCTCAGGCCTTTGCGCCCAGGTCCATAATGGCTTGGGCCTCCAGCAAAACCGTCCGCCATCCCATCCGCAGCGCTATTGGCGTATGGTGGCAATTACGAAAGATCTTTGACATAACCCGCCCGCCCGGCGGCCAGACCCATGGTGTTTACGCTGCCTCGCGGCTCAAGCCCCGCGCCCCCCGCCTATTCAAGGTCATTCAAGGCTATTCAAGGTGATTCAAGGTGATTCAAGGTGAAAATTTTTTCGGCGAAGGGGTGCCCGGGCTGCGAACTTCTGCCTCCGGGCTTCCGGCTCCTAAATGCTATGTCCCTCCGTCAACCCCCATTAAACCGCCTAAAATTGAAACAAAGCATTAATAGAGAGCATCTTAAAAATAAAAATCCACCCCATCCGTCAAGTTTCTTCAAGGGGTGCCCAAGTTGACGGACTTTAGACCTTGGACCTTGGACTTTGGACTTTGGACATCCTTCCCCAGTGACATTTACGCCGCCCCAGTTTAGCTTGTACCCGTTCGATGAAAAAAACGTTTGATACTATTGAGTCCGTCATTGCCGACCTCCGCTTGGGAAAAATGGTCATCGTTGTCGATGACGAAGACCGCGAAAATGAGGGCGACCTCGTCATGGCCGCCCAGTTCGTGAAACCCGCCGCCGTGAATTTCATGGCCAAACTCGGCCGCGGCCTCATCTGCGTCCCCACCACCGGCGAGCGCCTGGAGCAATTGGGCATCGGCCGCATGGTGAAAGAAAACCGCGAAAGCTTTCGCACCGACTTTCAAGTAAGTGTGGATGCCACCAAAGGCATCTCCAGCGGTATCAGCGCGCCCGACCGCGCCCGCACCATTCAAGTCATGGCCAGCCCCTCCGCCAAACCCGAGGACCTCGTCGCCCCGGGCCATGTCTTTCCCCTGCGCGCCCGCCCCGGGGGCGTGTTGCAGCGCTCCGGCCACACCGAGGCCGCCGTGGATTTGATCGTCCTCGCCGGCTGCCGCCCCGTCGGCGTCATCTGTGAGATCATGAACGACGACGGCACCATGGCCCGGTTGCCCGAGTTGCTGAAATTCGCCCGCAAACATAAATTGCGCATCGCCACTATCGCGGATTTGATCGAGTACCGCCGTACCCGCGAGAAACTCGTGGAACGCGTCGAAACCGTCAAAATGCCGACCGATTATGGCGATTTCGACCTCGCGCTTTATCGATCCAAACTTGATGGCCAGCATCATCTGGCCCTGATCCGTGGCGACGTGGCCGGCCAGAAAAACGTGCTCGTCCGCGTCCATAGCGAATGTCTCACCGGTGATGTGTTTGGCTCGCGCCGCTGCGACTGCGGTCCGCAATTGCATCAGGCCATGCGGCAGGTCGCCGAGGCCGGCTGCGGTGTCATTGTTTATATGCGGCAGGAAGGCCGGGGCATTGGCCTGGCCCCCAAAATCAAGGCCTACAAATTGCAGGAGGAGGGCTACGACACCGTCGAAGCCAATGAAAAATTGGGCTACAGCATGGACCTGCGCGAATATGGCATGGGTGCCCAAATTCTCGTGGACTTGGGCATCAAAACCATCCGGTTGCTGACGAATAATCCCAAGAAACTGGTGGGACTGGAAGGTTACGGCCTGAAAATCACCCAGCAAGTGCCGATTAAGATCAGCCCCAACCCGCACAATGCGAAATATTTAAAAACCAAGCGCGAGAAGATGGGGCATTTGCTCTAACCCCTTTCCGCCGGCCCTTATTCCTTGTCGATCGCCAGCGATTTAAGGTCGGCCAAGTCTACAAATTCCAAGGCCGCAATGTGGCAGGATTCCAGAATAACTTGCGGCGCGCAGCCCGCCCGGAATGCCTCGGCCCAGCGTTCCACGCACAGGCACCAGCGATCGCCGTCCTGCAGCCCCGGAAAATGATATTCCGGTCGCGGCGTGGAGAGATCGTTGCCATGAGCTTGCGAAAAAGCCAGAAATTCGGCGGTTACCTGCACACACACTGTGTGCTGGCCATGATCGCCCGGCCCGGTGCGGCAGTAGCCGTCTCGGTAAAAACCCGTGAGCGGCTCGTAACAGCAACTCTTCAATTCCCCGCCCAATACGTTGGTGCGCATGGCCAGAGCTTTGGTGCCGGCCGGGCGGAGTGCAAGTCTCTTTTTGGCATGGTGAACGTTCATTGCTTGGTGCCCCGTTGGCGGGGGCGATGCCATCTAATTGATAATGGACGCCGCGTCTATTAATAAGCCGAATCTTGATGCGAAAATTTCCGGGCGGGGCAATTTGGGAATTGGCGTAATCTAAAACCGTACGAAATCAATTGGCTCGCCATCCGCCTGCAATTATTGTGTTTAACTTCTGGAAGCTGCGGCCATTGCCACGTGGATGTTATTCCTGCCCGGTTTTAACTATAAGTTTACTTGACACAACTGGCACTTTTGGTAGTTTCCCCTTTGATGAGCGTTTTCTCTAATCTGACTAGTGAACAACTAAGAAAAGCGGCGGTCCTCAAGGAAAAAATCAGTAAATTGGAAAAATCCCTGGTTGATTTGATCGGCGCGGCACCCGGGGGAAACGGGAAGCCGGTTTCCGGCTTGAGGAAAAAAAAGAAAATCAGCGCGGCTGGCATCGCCCGCATCAAGGCCGCCCAAAAGCTTCGTTGGGCCAAGTACAAGCAACAGCCGGGATCCGTTGGTTCCTAGGACCCCAGCAAGCCCGCATTTTGTTTCAACCACCGTTCGGCAGCTTCGTATCCGGGGCATGCTGCTTCGACTTCCTGCCAAAACCGGGCTGAGTGGTTCAACTGCCGCCGGTGCATGAGTTCGTGGAGAATGATGTAGTCGCTCACCTCCGCGGGCAATTGAATCAAGCGCCAATTCAGCGAGATGTTTCCGTGCCGGGAGCAGGAACCCCAGCGGGAACGCTGGTTGCGGATGGAAATGCGGTTTACCTCCACCTCATGGACTTTGGCCAGTTCCCGCACCCGTGGCGGCAGTTCCCGTTGGGCCAGGCGCCAGAGATGTTTTTGAATCGCCGGGCGCAAATCAGTTGCCTCCTTGATCCGAACCAGTTCCGAGCCCCATTGAATCATGCCCGGTGCGGGGCATTCCAAAGTAAACCGCTCGCCCCGGAACAGTATCTGGCTGCCCGCCACCCACTCGCTTTTTACCCGGGGAAGGTTCTGGAGGCGTTGCCACTGTGTTTCCAGCCAGGCGGTCTGGCGCTCGGCAAACCGCCGGGCTTCCTGCACCGAGCCGCCCCGGGGAATGGTTACTCGGGCCGTGCCATCCGCCAGCAGTCGGAGCAAATACCGCCGCGCGCGCGGATGCCGCGTGAACTGGAGCGCCACCGGTCGTCCGCTCACGGAAATGGTTTCCGGCGCGGACGGGTTCGCTTGATTCGGCCGGCGGCCAAATATCAGGTCCAGTAACACGGGCTTAGTTAAACCTGCCGCCGGGCTTTTGGCAAACCTCCGCGCACCTAGGACCGCTTTTGCGGGGTGAGCGGACGCAGCACTTTTACCGCCTCGGGTGTTTTGTAATGCCGCTTCAAACCCAGTTCGGTCAGCATGCCTGCGGGCGCCCGATTGATAAATTCTGGAAAGCTCCGCTCCACCCGGTCACGCAGAAGTTTCTGGCCGGTCTTCGAGGCCCAGAAATCATCCTCCAATTTGGCCAGCGCGATGCCCGCCTCCTCGGCGGTCATGTTTTCCCGCTTGGCCAGCAGCCAGACCAGTTCGGGATCGCCGGGCAGGCTCACGGGGCAGGGGACAAACTTCAGCGCGATTTCCTGCTCCTCACTGGCTTCCGGCGCCACCGTGCGCACCGGAATTTCGCTCTGCAACTGCGTCCCATCCGGCAGCAGAATTTCCACCGCCAGGCGGTTTTCCTTGGTGTCCGGTTTGATGGTGACGTCGCCGTTGCTGCCAAACGCCGAGGCGAGCTGCAGCTTCACATCCTTCAAGGTTTTTGGCTCCAAATCTGGCAATTCCACCTGCGTGCAGAATTTCTCAAAGGCCACGGTGCGGGACTTGGTTTTGAGTTCGGCTTCGACCGCCTCATAAATTTTACCAGCCAGTTGCGGGTCGTGCGTCGCCTTGGGCAGGACCTGCTTCAGCAATTGCAATAGTTGAATTTCGTTATTAACTTTTTGGGTCGTTTTCCGGCTCATATAAAATGGGCGGCAAGTTGTGCCGGATTTTGCCAGGCAGCGCAATCTTCGTTTTTTAAAATCTGCCGACTCTCTCCTCGTTCAGCACCGCCTGCCGCCTGCCGTCTGCAAGCAGCCATGAACTTCGGTCGCCGTCCGCCGCCGGAATTGCAAAAAGGATTGACTCGTCACCGCAAAACCATTCTCTTCAAATGGTTATATGAAAAAGCCCGATTTCAAATTCATTCGCATTGGCAAACCGGACAAGGTTGCCAACGGGGCGGCGGCCAAACGCTATCGGCTTGCTCTTGGCGTGCCCGGCAATGCCGTCGCGCGGGAAATGCGCTTTGATCCGTCCACCATTTCTTATTACGAGCACGGCAAGCGGTCCATGTCGATAGCCATTTTTAACGAGTATCTGGTCGCGGTGGACACCATTGCCGCCTGGATGAAAAAGCACGGTTAAAGGCGTCAACGGCGCGGCGCTGCCGCCGTTCCGTTATCCGGCGCGACGGTTTCGTGACCGGCCGCGGAACTTCCAAAGGCAAACCGACCCTAGCAAGCTTAAACTAACCACCCCGGCTTCGGGCACTGGCGTCACTTGGACTTCAAACACTCCGCTGCTGACCGTCGGGCCCGGAATGGCCGCCCAGCTCCATTCAGAACGCTCGAACGCAAAACCATAATCGTAGCCCTGATTGTTGTAATACCAGCCATTGTAGGAAGTGCTGGTGGCGGGTTCATCGCAGAGCCAGTATTGGGTGCCGGCTTGCAACAACGGCTTCACGATGGAATTGATGGTCAAAACCCCCGTGATATTGGCCACATTGATAAACGATTCAATGTTCGTGCCCGGCACCCCGCTGCCGTTGTCCTGGGCTATATAAAAGTTCGACAGCGCCGAGCCGCTCACGCGGTACGTGGCCAGCTCAAAACTCGAGAGATAGCCCGTGACGCTGGGGGTGAAAAATTCCGCCTGTCCCCGGTAGCCTCCCGCAAGGGAGGCCCCGCTTACCGCCCAGACCGTGGCATGGCTGTAGCTGTTGCCCGCGCCAAAGGAATTAAACGCCACGACTTGGGCGCGCGCGGAAACCAGCAGGCTGGCTGCGGCCAGTCCACATAAACAGATCGGTGGCTTTAGCATTTTGGCAATCAGTTTGGCCGCGATCACTGGCGCTCGCCGCCGCTAGGGGTTTGAATTCGCGGCCCAAGCTATCGCATTGGCCGCTGATTGCAAGCGCGGGCGTTTATCAGGTTTCCCCGCGCTCCCTAACTTGCTATAATTGTCAACTCACGCATGCACGACGCGCGAATTCAGGAAATCAAAGCCTTGCTGCCCCAGGGAATGCTGCCCGACTGGGTGCGGCTGGGCTCGCGGCTGGTCCGGTTGCTGCGTGACCGGCGTCATGAGGCCACCCATGATGCCCTCTTGGACCGGTTACTGGCTCAGGCTCGCGCTTCCGTGGAATTACGCGCGCAGCGCCTCGCGCAATTGCCGCGCATCACCCATCCGCCCGAGCTGCCCATCACCAGCCGCAAGGATGACATCATCGCCGCCATCCGCGCCCATCAGGTGGTGGTGATTGCCGGGGAAACTGGCTCCGGCAAGACCACCCAAATCCCCAAGATGTGCCTTGAAGCCGGCCTGGGGATTGAAGCAAAAATCGGCTGCACGCAACCCCGGCGCGTGGCGGCGCTTTCCATTTCGCAACGCATTGCCGATGAACTGGGCGTGGTCTGGGGGCGTGAAGTGGGTTGCAAAATCCGGTTCGACGACCATTCCAGCGAGCACACTTACATCAAGCTGATGACCGACGGCATCCTGCTGGCCGAAACCCAGGGCGACCCGCTATTGTCCGAATACAATGCCATCATCATCGACGAGGCGCACGAGCGCAGCCTTAACATCGATTTCCTCCTGGGTTATCTGAAGGGACTCCTCGCGAAACGGCCCGACCTCAAGCTCATCATCACTTCGGCCACGATTGACACCAAGGCCTTTTCCGCCCACTTCAATGATGCGCCCATCATCGAAGTCTCCGGACGCATTTTTCCGGTGGCTGTGGTCTATGCGCCGCTGGACATGGACTCCGAGGAGCGTGGCGACATGACGTATGTGGATGCCGCAGTCCGCGCCGCCGAGCAGGTCCTGTGCGAGCCGGGCAACGGCGATGTGCTCATCTTTATGCCCGGCGAAAGGGACATTCGCGAGACCAGCGACCTGCTGGAGGGCCGTTTCCGCAACGACGCGGAGGTCATTCCCCTCTTCGGCCGTCTGAGCGCCGCCGATCAGCAGCGGGTGTTTTCGCCTTCCCGCCGGCGCAAACTCATCGTCGCCACCAACATCGCGGAAACCTCCCTGACCCTCCCGGGCATCCGTTATGTGATCGACACCGGGCTGGCGCGCATCAGCCGCTACAACCCTCGCAACCGCACCAAGCGCCTGCCGGTCGAGGAGATTTCCCAGAGCAGCGCCAACCAGCGCAAGGGCCGCAGTGGCCGCGTGCAGGACGGCGTCTGCATCCGTCTGTATGCCGAGGAGAATTTTCACGAGCGTCCGCCCTTCACGCAGCCCGAAATCCAGCGGGCCAACCTTGCCGAGGTGATTCTGCGGATGAAGGCCTTTCGCCTGGGGGAAATCGAGACGTTTCCGTTCGTGAATCCCCCGCTGCCCGCGGCAATTTCCGCCGGCTACGCTTTGTTGCAGGAACTGGGTGCTTTGGACGAGCGCCGCGCGCTCACCCCCATGGGGCGCGACCTCGCGCGCCTGCCGATTGATCCCACGCTTGGCCGCATGTTACTCCAGTCACAGCAGGAGCATGCCACCCGCGAACTGCTCATCATCGCCTCCGGCCTCAGCATCCAGGACCCCCGCGAACGGCCCCTCGACCAAAAAGCCGCGGCCGAGGCCGCGCACAAGCGCTGGAGCGATCCCTCCTCGGATTTTCTCACCCTCCTGAAAATCTGGAACGCCGTGCACGACCAGTGGGAAACCCTCCGCAGCCAGGGCCAGCGCCGCAAATTCTGCAAAGCGAACTTCCTGTCCTATCTGCGCTTCAAAGAATGGCAGGACCTCTACGCTCAGTTGCACGGCGCGCTGGAGGATTTGCGTTCGGTGAAATTGAACGAAAGCAACGCCGCCTACGCGGCCATCCACCGTTCCATCCTCGCCGGTTTGCTCGGCCACGTCGCCATTCGCAAGGAACGCAACACCTACCACACCGCTGGCAACCGCCCCGTGACCATCTTCCCCGGCTCGGCGCTCTACGATAAGCAGGAGAAACCCAAAAAGCCCGCCGCTCCGGCCGGCCCCGTGACCGGGCGTCCAGTATCAGTGCAACAACCCCCGTGGATCGTGGCGGGCGAAATGGTCGAGACCTCGCAGCTCTTCGCCCGCACCGTGGCTGGGATCGATCCTCTGTGGATCATCGAACTCGCTCCGCACCTCTGCAAGGTAAGCCACCAAAACCCCCGCTGGGACGTGAAGGCCGGCAATGTGTTGGTGGAGGAAAAGACCACCTTCAACGGCATGGAACTGCGCCAGCGCAAAGTGGCCTTTGGCAATATCGACCCGTCTGCCGCCACGGAGATATTTATTCGCTCCGCCCTCGTGGAAGAGGACCTGCTCCCGAACACCCGCCGCGCCCGCGAGGAGGATGACGATGGTGAGGACGAAGTGCGCGTGCTGGTCCGCGCCGAGGCCCAGCGGCCATCCCTCCCGCCGCAGTATGCCTTCATCGAGCACAACCGCCAGGTCCGCCACAAAATCGAAACCTGGCAGACCCGCGTCCGCCGGCACGACCTCATGGGGCTCGACGACGTGCTGTTCAAATTCTACTCCCAGCATTTGCAGAATGTCTCCTCGGTGCCAGAATTAAACCGCTGGTTGCGCGAGGATGCCAACCGGTCCCGGCTGTGCCTCCAGGAAGCGGACCTCACCGGCGGGCAGTCATTAAATTACGACTCCGCCGCCTTCCCCGACGCTGTCCCGTTGGGCGGCCAGCCCGTGGCCCTCTCCTATGCCTACGCCCCGGGCGAGGAGTCGGACGGCGTCACTGTAAAACTCGGCTTCAGCCTCGCCCAAACCATTTCGCAAGCCAGCGTCGAATGGTCCGTGCCGGGCCTGCGCGAGGGACTCGTCAACGAACTCCTCCGCTCCCTGCCCAAATCCATCCGCCGCGAGCTGATGCCCTTTCCCCCCAAGGTTGCCGAAATCGTCGCCGGCCTCTCGCCCACCGGCGATTCCTTGAAGCAGGATTTGGCCCGGTTTATCCGCCAGCGTTACGGTGTGGAAATTCCCGCGGATGCCTGGTCCGCTGATGCCATCCCCGCGCACTTGCGTCCGCGCATTGAGGTGGTGGATAACGACCTCAAAACCATGGGCTCCAGCCGCGACCTCGCGCAATTGCGTCAGCGGCTGGAAAAAGCAAAGGTCGAACCCAAGGGCGATGACCCCGCCTGGGCGCGCACGGCCTTGGCATTTGAGCAGTTCGGCCTCACCGCCTGGACCTTCGGCGATGTGCCCGAGCGCCTCACTGTGAGCGAAACCGGCACCGTGCCGCTCTACGCCTGGCCGGGCCTCCAAGCGGACGAGCACCACGTCAGCCTGCGCCTCTTCCGCAGCCAGGCCGCCGCCCGCCTTGCCAGTCTGGGTGGTTGCCGGCGGCTGGTCGCGCTGGCCCTGCAAAAGGACCTCGCCTGGCTCCACAAGGATTTGCGCGCGCTCTCCCGTCTCGCCCCGCTCACCGCCGGCTTCCTCACCGCCGAGGAATTGACCGATGGGGCCTTTGAAAACCTCAGCCGCCATGTGCTGCCGGCGGAAGTCTTTCCCGGGCTGACCAAGGCGCACTTCGTCCAGGCGCTCGATGCCGCGCGCGCCTTGCTGCCCGGCCTCGCCACGCAAATGACCGACCGCCTGACCCTCATCCTGAAATTACGCCAGGACATCTTGCTGCGCACCAAAACCGCCGTGCCCGCGCCCGTGGCCAAGCCCCGCGTGATCTCCGATTTGCGCCAGCTCGGCGCGGTTCCCGTGGCCGCCCCGGCGAACCGCCAGTCCCCCGAATTGCAGCAGCTTCTGCCGCCCAATTTTCTCAGCACGGTTCCCTACCCGCAACTGCCCCAATTTCCGCGCTACCTCAAAGCCCTGCTCCTGCGCATGGAACGCGCCGCGCTCAACCCGGTGAAAGACCAGGAACGCGCCCGCCAGCTCGCGCCTTTTTTAGAGGCCTTGCAAAAGCACACCGCCGCGCCACCCTCGTCCCCCGAGGGCCGCCAGCGTCTGGACGAATACCGCTGGATGGTGGAGGAATTCAAGGTCTCCCTCTTCGCCCAGGAACTGGGCACCGCTTTCCCGGTTTCTGCCCAACGTTTGGAACAGCAATTGAAGAAGATTTAATCGAATATCGTGCGCCGGGTTTAAAGCCTTTCGGTCCAGTTGCGGTCTCTGCGTGATCCGTGGAGGACGGCAAATACTATAATTGCATCATGGCGCACGATATAAAAAATCCGATACGGAAAACGGCGGGTTAGAATCCGCCGTACCTCTGGGAATATGCGCAAGCGAACTTGGGAACGCGGCAGTTCCTTTGCCCGCTGAATGGCCGAACGGATCTCCATCGTGAAATCCCAGCCGAGTCCTCTTTCCCGTTCGTCATACCATAGGGCGGCTTTGGTTATGTCCGCCTCCGCCTCCGAACGAACGATCAGCCGCCTACTCATGGGGCCAGTCGGGAGCGGAGGCGGTCTTCGACTTCCTCCCAGGAACTGCCCGCTTCGGGGTCCTCCTGATAAGCGGCGAGCCGGGTTTCCAGCAGCGCTTTTTCGGTGTCGGTTAGGTTGGTGGTGTCAATCCACTCATCCCCGGCGATCCGTTCCAGCTGGCAGAGTTTGTCCAGCACTTCCCGGCGCTCCTCCGGGTTCAGACTGGGCAGTCCAGCAATGATTTCGGCCTTGCTCATGGCGCAAACCTAACCCATGGTTGGCTTCCCTGCAAGCCGGCCATGCCCGGATTTTGGTTTGAAAAATTCAATTGCCCCCCGGTTAACCAGGTCGGAAGCTGTTGGCGTGTCATCGGTTCCCAAACCCATCTTCCCCGTCCCGGTGCGCGAACTCGTCGAGTTCGTGCATCGCACCGGCGATTTGGGCGGCGACAGCCTCTTTGTCGGACCCAACCGCGCGCTGGCCGGCACCCTCGGTCATCAAATGCTGCAACGCTCGCGGCCGCCGGAATATCAAAAGGAAGTCCGTCTTTCCTGCGATGTCGAAGGCCCGGACTTTATTCTGCGCGTGCAAGGCCGGCTGGACGGCGTCATCGCCGAATCCACCGGCGTCCGCCTCGAGGAAATCAAAACCGTGGGCCCGGGTTGGGACGGCATCCCCGATCCGCTCCATTGGGCGCAGGCTAAATGTTATTCGTATATCTATGCCCACCAACAGAGCCTGGACCAGCTCACCATCCAACTGACTTATCTCAACTTGGACACCAAAAAAGTCACCGAGTTTTGCGCGCCTCACACCCTGGCCGAACTTGCCGTTTTTTTCGACTCCACCGTGGCCTTTTACCAGCAGTGGATGACGGAACAATTCCAGTGGCGGCAGACGCGGGACGCCTCCGTCCGTCCCCTCGCCTTTCCCTTCGCCCAATACCGTCCCGGCCAGCGGGAAATGGCCGTGGCCGCCTACCGGGCGCTCGCGCGCGGCGGGCGTTTGTTTATTGAAGCTCCCACCGGCATTGGCAAAACCATCTCCGTGCTCTTCCCGGCCGTGAAGGCGCTGGGTGGAGGCCATCTCGAACGAATCTTTTATCTCACCGCCACCACGCCCGGCCGCGTGGTCGCGGAAAAAGCCGCCGCCGATTTGCGTCGCGCCGGCCTCCGCCTGCGCACCCTCACCCTCACCGCCAAAAGCAAACTCTGCCTGCAAAATGGCCGGCCGTGCGATGTGCGCGCGTGTCCGCTGGCGCTCGGCTACTACGACCGCCGCCACGCCGCCCTGCGCGCCGCCCTCGCCGGCGAGGAAATCACCCGCCAGGTCCTGGAGGCCATTGGCCAGACCCATCAGGTCTGCCCCTTCGAGCTTTCCCTCGACCTCTCCGAATGGGTGGACACCGTCATCTGCGATTACAATTACGTCTTTGATCCCCGCGTGTACCTGCGCCGCCATTTTGCCGGGGAGGGCGGGGACTTTGGCTTGCTGGTGGATGAAGCCCATAATTTGGTTGACCGCGCCCGCGCCATGTTTTCCGCGGAACTGGATGCCGGCGAGCTGCGCGCCATGGCGAAGTTGCTTAAAAAATCCGTGCCCCGTTGCGCCCGGGCTCTGGGACGTTTAAGCGCCGCCCTCGGACGATTGGCCGATGCGGACCCCGCCGCCCCAGGCGCACCCGCAGATTTACCTTCCACGGAGGAAGGTGACCTCTTCGCCTCGGTCCCGCCACCCCCGCCCCCGTCGGGCGCTCCGCTTAAGTCGGATCGTCATGACTCCTTATCCTTTAAGCCATTCCCTGCTGAGTTGCTGCCGTTGCTGGAGCAATCGCTCAGCCCGGCGGCCGACTGGCTCGCCAAAAATCTGGCCGCCGATTTCCGCGAACCGTTGCTGCAATTGTATTTCCAGCTCAACGCCTTCGCGCGCACGGCCGAACTGTACGACGACCACTTCATCACCCTCTGTCAGCCGGGCCAATCCCCCCGCGTCAAACTCTTCTGTCTGGATCCCTCGCATCTCCTGAGCCAGGCGCTGGCGCGCGGGCGGGCCGCCATCTGCTTCTCCGCCACGCTCACCCCGCTGGATTATTACCAGCGCCTCCTCGGCGGCGGGGCCGGGGACCGCGCCCTCCAGCTTCCCTCGCCCTTTGCCCCGGAAAACCTCCTCGTCCTGGTGCAGGACCGGATTCGCACGCAATTAAAGGACCGGGCTGAATCGCTGACCAGCGTGGTTTCCGCCATCCGCGAACTGATCGCGGGCCGGCCGGGCAACTACCTGGTGTATTTCCCCGCCTACCAATACCTCGCCAGCGTCCTGGCCGAATTTCAACGCGCCTGCCCGGAGGTTCCCGTTCAGGTGCAACAACCCGGCATGACGGAATCCGAACGCGAACAATTTCTCGCCGCGTTCGCCGTCGAGCCCGGCTGCTCCCGCGTGGGGTTCGCCGTCATGGGCGGCATTTTTGGCGAGGGTATCGACCTCGTGGGCGAGCGGCTCATCGGCGCCATCATGGTGGGGGTGGGCCTCCCGCAACTCGAGGCGGAGCGCGATTTGATCGCGGATTACTTCGCCGCCCGTAACGTCAATGGCTTTGACTACGCCTATACTTTTCCCGGCATGAACCGCGTCCTTCAGGCCGTCGGTCGCGTGATTCGCTCCGAAACCGATCGTGGTGTGGTGCTGCTGATCGACCACCGCTTCGGCGAGTCCCGCTACCGGCGTTTGTTTCCCGCCGCCTGGCGGCCAGTCATCGTCCGGCATGCCTCCACGCTCCAGGACTCCGTGCGGGAATTTTGGGCGGGCGGATAAACGGGATTTGTTTTCCCGGGCATTTCCATTAATGTGCGGGCCGTCGTCAGCGGGCATTGCATGAATCATAAGACTTTTGTTTGGGGACTCGTTAACCGCCGGGAGCGCCTGGGCTTGTCCTGGCGCGGCTGGGCGGTTCTGCTCCTGTGCCTGGCGGGCATCGCCTGGTTTGTCATCCACCACATCCAGCCCTTTCTCGCGGTGACCCAGCGGGTGGATTCGCGCGTGTTGGTCATGGAAGGCTGGGGGCAGGAGTTTGCCGCCCAGGTCGCCGTGCGGGAATTCCGGCAGTCCGAATGCCCGAAAATCTACACCACCGGCAGCCCGGTCATTGGCACGGATGGCCGGACCAACGACTTTAACACCTACGCCTACCTCGGGGCGGTGGCCTTGCAAAAAGCCGGCGTGCCCGCCGCCGCCATCCAGATGGTGCCCTGCCATGAATCCGGTCGCGACCGCACCTACAGCTCCGCCCTGGCCTTGCACCAGTGGTTCCAAACCCACGGCGTGACCAACACCAGTTTCAATCTCATCACCGAGGATGCCCATGCCCGCCGTTCCCGGCTGCTCTTCCAAAAAGCGTTCGGTCCCGGTTTCGCCATCGGCGTCATTGCCATCCCCGATCCCGACTACGAACCCGCGCATTGGTGGCATTACAGCGAGGGCGTGCGCGTCGTGCTCGGTGAAACCATCGCCTGGATCTACGCCCAATTCTTCTTCCACCCCGCCCCGGTGTCTCCCTGAAGCCTTTTAGAGCCTTTATGGAAATGCTCTGGAACCTGCCTTCCTTGCTGAATGACGCTCGGCTGGTTCCATTGAAGCTTGGTGTTTGAAGTTTCTCTGGAGCTTGGATGTTGGAGCGTGGAGCTTCCGCCTCGTGGCTCACCCTCCTGCTTGCCTGACTGCGATTTTTGCCACACAGTATGCCCGTGCCCAACCCGGCTCATCACTCCTCCCGGCCCGGCGCGCGGCTGGTCCCGTGGTCCGTTCGGGCCGGTCTCGTGTTCCTGCTGGCGTGGTCCCGTCCGCCCTGCGCCCGGGCCCAAATGACCTCCGCCCCGCCCCCGGCCAGCTCCGGTCAGATTGCTCCCGGCCCGGATTCCGGCGTGCCCCAAACCATTTCCGAGCAGGCCAACCCCGGTGAATTTCAAGTGCTCAACCCCGGCCAGCCCCCCCGTGGCGCGCTCGATGAGCCGTTCCAATACGGTCCCGTGATCTTCCGCCCCCGCGTCTCCTACCGTTATTTGTACACGGACGGTTTGCAATCCTCCCCGGGCACCCAAAATAAAACCGCCGTTCAGGATTTGTCCCCCGGTTTTCTCGTGGACTTCGGACCCAACTGGGTCCTTGATTATTCGCCCACCCTCCGGTTTTACTCCGACCCTAATTTCCGGAACGGCGTGGACCAGTCCGTCAATCTGCACGGCGGGGTCACCAACGATAAGTGGAACCTCGGCCTCTCCCAGAGCTTTACCGAGTCCTCCTCCCCCACTGTGCAAACCGGCACCCAGACCGATACCCAATCCTACGGGACCGCGCTGAATGCCGGGTACCAGCTCAACCGCGTGCTCACCCTCGACATGGGGTTGAACCAGAGCCTTCAATACGCGAGTGGTTCATCGAGTGGCACAGGGGTGCAAAGCACCATGCAATGGTCCACCATGGAAATGTTAAATTTTAAATTCTGGCGGCAATTTACCTTCGGGGCCGGTTTGGGCGGTGGTTACGTGCAATCGGACAACAGTCCCAACCAGACGTTCCAAAATCTTCAGGGACAGTTTGGCTGGCGCATCACTGACAAGACCAGTCTCCAGGCTAATGCCGGGGTGGATGACCGTCAGTTTTCGAATGACCAGCCCAATCTCGTCAAGCCCACCTATGGCGCCAGCTTGCAAGACCAGATTCTGCCGAACACCAGTATCTCGTGCAGCATCAGCCAGGCCGTGACGCCTTCCATTTTGCAGGGAACCGTCACCGTCGGCACCTCTTACGGCATCGGCTTTAACCAGCGGTTGCTCGGCCATCTGCACCTGGCCGCCACCGCCACTTATAACACCGACGATTATGTCTCCACTCAGCCCGGCACGCCCGGCCGCACGGATCATTCCTACTCCTTCAACACGCGGTTGAGTTGTCCCTTCCTGCAACGCGGTTCGCTGGGACTCACCTGGCAGTACAGCAATAATCAATCCACCGCCGGCGGATTTAGTTACGGCACCACCCAGCTCGGTTTTGATGTGAGTTATTCCTACTGAAGTCACCGCTGGGATCGCCGTGCGCTAAAACCAGGTGAACTTTTCCGGCACGAAAATAATGTCGTTGGGCCGCACGTAAAACTCCTTGGTGTTCTTCCCGTCCAGCACCAGTTGCAGGTCCAGCACGAACCGCTCCGTCTTGCCGTTCGCCTGCCGGATGACCCGGACTTTGTGCACGTTGGCCCGCTGGTAATCAAACCCGCCGCCATCTAAAATCGCGTCAATCACCGTCGTGGGCTCGCTGATCAGCATCTTGCCCGGGCGCTGCACCGCGCCCGTCACAAAGATCGGATAGGATGCCGACTGCACACTCACCAGCACCGACCGCGTCGCCACCTGCGGCTCAAACATCTTCACCACCTTGTCCTCAAATTGCGCCGGCGTCATATCCACCGCCGTCACATCACCCAGGAGCGGCAGCGAGATCATGCCGTCCCGCCGGATCACCTGCACGGTGTTCAAATTGGTGGAACCCGGGAAGGTGATCGCCAGGACGTCCCCCTCGCGCAGGATGATCTGCGTGTACTTCGGTGATTCCGGCTGGGGCGGTGTGGCGCAACCAGCCCAGAGCAGCAATGTCACCACCAGGCCGAGCAGTCCCGCACCGAGTCGCCACTGGCGGCCTCTGCCCGTCTGAGCGGCCAGCGGCTTGGAGTTGGCCGACACCGGGGTGCTGCTGATGCTTCGCTGCTTAAACACCCTTGGATACTAGGGCAAGGGAAAACCACCGGTCAAAAGTTTTCTTTCCCTGCAAATCTCCTGTTCAAAACCGGCCGGCTAATTTATTTTTCTAATCATGAGTGACCCAGTACCCTATTTGGACCTCCCCGCCCAACTGCGTTCCATCCGGGCGGAAGTGGACCTGGCTATCGCCCGCACGCTTGACCGCTGTTCCTTCTGTCTCGGGCCGGATACCGTCCAGTTTGAAAAAGATTTTGCCGCCTACATTGGCACCAAGCATGCCCTCGGCTTTAATAGCGGCACCTCCGCCCTCCACATCGCCATGCTCCTGCTCAATGTCGGGCCGGGCGACGAGGTCATCACCACCCCTTACACCTTCGTGGCCACCAGTTGGGCCATCTCCTATGTGGGCGCCAAACCCGTATATGTGGACATTGAGGATGGCACCATGAATCTCGACCCCAAACTGGTCGAGCGCGCCATCACCCCCCGCACCAGGGCCATCATGCCCGTGCATCTTTACGGCCATCCTTTTGACCTCGATCCTCTCCTCGCCATTGCGCAAAAGCAGGGTCTGCCCGTGGTCGAGGATGCCGCCCAGGCTCATGGGGCGACCTATAAAGGCCGCTTGGTGGGTGGCTTCGGTGACATATCCTGCTTCAGCTTTTACCCCGGCAAAAATCTCGGCGCCACCGGCGAGGGTGGCGGCCTGCTCACCAATAACCCGGCCTTTGAAAAACGCGCCCGTTCCCTCCGCGAGCACGGCTCCTCCGTCCGCTATTACCACGATGAAGTTGGCTATAATTATCGCATGGAGGGCATCCAAGGGGCCGTGCTGGGCGTCAAATTAAAACACCTGCCCCGCTGGATCGCGGAACGCCGCCGCGTCGCCCAACGCTACCACGAGCTGCTCGCCGACACCCCGCTCCAACTGCCCCGCGAGGAGGCTTACGCCCAAAGCGCCTGGTGTTTGTATGTCATCCGTCATCCGCGCCGGGATGCCTTGAAAGCCCGGTTGGACCAGTCCGGCATTGGCTGCGCCCTCCATTATCCGCTGCCCCTCCACCTCCAGAAATGCTATGCCGGCCTGGGGCATCAGCCGGGCGATTTCCCCGTCACCGAAAAGGCCGCCCGCGAATGCCTCAGCCTCCCCATTTATCCGGAAATGACCGAGGCGCAAATTCAGCGCGTTTCCGCCGTAATTCATGAGTTTTTCCGCGCCTGATCCCGGGAAAAATGAGGCGTTGCGCGCCCCCGGCCGGCGTGACTTTTGATATCGAACCCGCCCGCCCGTGGCCGGCCCGGTTGGTTGACTTTTAAAAAAAGTCATTTTTTTTGTTGCACTGATGGTGAGAAACCCTTTATTTACAGGGCACTGACAGTAGTCAAACAACAACAATCATCATATTATATATGGCTAAAGCCTTGTCCAAATCCCAAATCGCCGCCGCTATCGCTGAGAAAAACGGCATCACCAAGAAAACCGCGACCGAAATCCTCGAGTACATCGCGGAACTGGCCTACAAAAACGCCAAGAACACCTTCACGATTCCCGGTCTGGGCAAGCTCGTGCTCGTGAACCGCAAGGCCCGCATCGGCCGCAATCCCGCCACCGGCGAATCCATCAAGATCGCCGCCAAGCGCGTGGTCAAATTCCGCGTGGCCAAGGCCGCCAAAGACGCCATCCTCGGCACCAAGTAAGCCCCTTTGTTTTCATGGGGCACTCTGCATCCTCAGAGTGCCCCTTTTTGGTTTAAACTGGGTTTTTGTATAATCTGCGCCCCATGCCTGGGCGCATGCTTCCGGAAGAATCCATATGGATCAACCAACCGGCGAGTGGGTCAGACACCGACGCAAAAACAAACACCGTCCTTCCCGCCCCAATTTGGTGTTGGATCTGCTCCCGTTTGTTGCCATGGGCGTCTTTGTCCTGGCCGTGGTGGGCTACTTGATTTACTGCCACGTCACCGCCGTGCCCCCCGGTGCCCCCCATCCAACCGCCCCGCACCCTCTGCCGCCACCTCTTGGCGCCAGGTAATCCGCGTCACCCAGCCAGCGTTCCCGCCGGATGCCAGTCCGTTCACGATTTGTCTCCTCGGCAACCCCTGGCGGTGTGAAATGACGCCACTCGCCCAGTCCGGCTGGGATGCCTCATCCCGGGCCTTTGCCGTTTTTCCCTATCCGTGTTTTCCGAGTATTCCGTGGTTTAAAAATTTCCTGTTCCTCGTTGAGGTTTGAAGGTTTCCTCCATCCTTTCCCGGAGCACCCGGATCAACTCCTCCTCCATATATTCATAATCATCCGGGATAAACAGGCACACGCACGGCTTCTCCGCCATTGCCTCCGGATACTTCTGCCGCAACCGCTCCTTGTGGCGTTTTTCCATCACCACGATGACATCCGCCCAGCCGAGCATCCCGGCCGTCACCTTGATTCGCGCCCCCGCCTCCGTCCCCGCCGACCGCACCTGCCAGCGCGGATCATTCTGAAACACCATCTCCGCCGTCAGACTCCGCCGCCGGTTCCGGCTGCACACAAACAATAGTTTCGTTCGATCCATTTGAGTTCGGCCTTCATCCCATCATACCGGCCATCAGGGTGCCAGCATTATTATCGGTGGGGGGGATTTCCCCCGCCCCGACTGTCGTTCCCGGTCCCGTGATTGCCTATGGGTCGTTGACGCGAGGCATTTGCTGCGGTATGTAATAAGCATGCTGGGACCGGGCAATCCTCGTTATGACACCTCGTGGCGCAAGTCTCGCCTTGCGGCCCGAATCTTGTTGCGCGCGGAAACTGGCCGGACCACCCCCAGGGATATCGCCTTGGGCCGCCAGTTGGCGGCCGACCAGAGCGTCACCCCGCGGTTAATCCAGCAAGCCCTTCATGGATTTAAAGGCCGAAAATATCAATTGGAATTGTCCCGCCGGCCGGCAGCTTGACCAGCTCACCTGCCTGTTGCCCAAGTCGCCCCGCCTGGAGATCACCGTCTTCGGTTCCGCTCCCTTGCAACTGTTCTTGCATCCGGGCTTTTTGAGCCAGGACATTGACATTTATGCACCAGATGACTTGGGGGATTATCTATTGGAATTTGTCGAGTCTCACCAACTGTGCGTGGATCAGACTGCCTTTTATATTCAAGTCTGCCGTCCCCAAGCCTTTCGCAGCACGCAAGACTGGGCCGCGCGTGCGGTTCTGGTCGAGCGCCATGGACACCTTTTGCGCCTGGTGCATCCTTGGGACATCCTTGTGAGCAAGTTGCAGCGTTTGGAGGAGAAAGATGTGGAAGCCTTCAAGCTGGTTATCCACCAAACTCGCCATCCCACCGAGTCAGAGTTGATCCGCCACCTTCAAAAAGCCGTGGACCTGTACCGCCCCAAGTTCGACGAGGAAACCTCTCATGGCGACATGCTCGCCAACACCCGGGAACTGTGGCGGCGATTATGGCAAAAAGAAATCGATGTGCGTGCCGCCATCATTCGTCCGGCCCTGGAACAGAGCCGCCATGATGCTCCGTATGATCCCAATTTAAAAACCCGGTTGGAAAATTTGAAATTGCCCGAAAAGTCCCCGCCCGCCGCCCCGCGTCCGCCCTCCTCCCAATGACGTCTGCTTGTAGCGGCACTCTCAAGCCCCCGCGAGGCCTCGGAAATTAGCCGGGGGCAAGCTCGGCGCCGCCCCTGGTAATGAACCGGAAAGCGCTCGCACCCCGGCGGGACCCCGGAAACCTGCTGGTAATCCCTACATGCCGAATTTCGGAAATCATAAAGCGTTAAAACCGGCGAAAAACTGACCCATTGGAAGTAGTTTGTCTCCCATCCCGATGGGCCATTTTCCCCAAGCGCAAGTTGACAAAGCAGAAACCCCGGAATATAAAGCACCTATGCGGTTCATGATTAAAAATAATTAGCTGACAGATGCCTGTTAAGCTTACGGACGCATATATGAAATATCTCCCGCTAATTTCCCTGATTATTGTTCAAGCAGTGGCGATGAACTTGTTCATGGGAGTTTTTCATTTGGACGTGTTTTTGGCTGCAGGATTGTCTGCCTTGATCGGGGCATCTGCCGCTTTAATTATTTATTTTATTCTGAAAAGGTCTGGGGCGGGTAAAACTGGTTTGTAACCTCCGGCTGGAAAAAACCGCCGGTTCCAGCCACGATTCATCGGACGCTATACCACCCTGGTCATCCGTGAAATCCACGGTCAAATTACATATTCACGCTTCCTTGAATATTGGAGCTTGGAATTTCATTGGAGGTTGGAGGTTGGTGCTTGGATGTTTCTCCCTCCGCATCCATCCGTGGTTTGATGACCATGCCCGCTACGGATGCAATATTTTTGTGAGCGCGGTAAACTGCTCCAACCCCAATTTCTCCGCCCGCTCCATAGTCGAAATCCCCAACTCCGCAAACGCCGCCGTCAGCTTCTCCACCGGCCACTCCTGCTTCAGCAATTTCAGCATCATCTTGCGCCGCTGCGAAAACGCCCGCTTCACAATCCGCACAAACATGGGCCGCTGGTCTTCCCGCAAAAACGGCTCCGGCCGCCGTGTCAGCACCACGCACGCCGAGTCCACGTCCGGCGACGGAAAAAAGCACCCGGCCGGAATCTTGAACCATTCCTTCGGCGCGTAATCCAGTTGCACCAGCAGCGTCAGAATGCCGTAATCATCGTCATCCGCCCGCGCCATCAAGCGCTGCGCCACTTCGAGTTGCAGCGTCGTCACCATCCGCTCCGGCCGCCGGGGCGACATGGCCAGCTCTACCAGGATCGGCGAAGCCACGGAATACGGCAGGTTGGCTACCAGCTTCCAGTCCTGCCAGTCGTGCTCCTTGCGCCGCAGATACTCCAGCGCATCGTCGTGCAGCAGCGTGAAGTTGGCCCTGCCCGCAAACTGCTCGCGCAAAAATGACACCAGCCGTCCGTCCTTCTCAATCGCCAGCACCTCGCCCGCTTCCGCCACCAGCAACTCCGTCAGTGGCCCCAGCCCCGGTCCAATTTCCAGCGCCCGGTCCGCTGGCTTTAACTCCGCCGCATTCACGATCCGGCGCAGTTGATTGCCATCGTGCAGGAAATTCTGCCCCAGCGATTTCGTCAGTTGAATGTCCCGCTTCGTGAGCAGTTCCCGCATCTCGGTCAGATTCACTGGCACACCTCCGCCAGGGCCCGGACGGCGGATTTAAGCTGCGCCTTCGTAATCGTCAGCGGCGGCGTAAAACTGATGATGTTGCCATGCTCGCCCTCCGGCAGCAGGATAAAGCCGCGGTGCAGCATCGTCTTCACCGCCTGCAACGCCTCCGCCGTGGCGGGTTTGCCGTCCGGCTGCCGCCATTCCACGCCCGCCATCAAGCCGAGCCCGCGTATTTCCAGGTTCAATTTCAAATTCGGTAATTCCTCCTTCGCCAGTTTCAACCAGTACTCCCCCAGCTCCGCGCTGCGCGCCGGCAGTTTCAACCGCCGCAATTCACCGATCTGTGCCAGCGCCATCGCGCAGCCCACCGGATGCCCCAGGAACGTGCTCGTATGAATCGCCTCGCCCTGGGACGCCGGCCAGGCCCGGTCCATCACCGCCGCCCGGCCCACGCAGGCCGAGAGCGGGAACCCGCCCGTCAACGCCTTCCCCAGGCAGATGACGTCCGGCACCACGCCGCTATGCTCGCACGCAAAGCATTTCCCCGTCCGCCCAAATCCCGTGTAAATCTCATCGAGAATCAACATCGCGCCCGTCTCATCGCACCACTTCCGTAGAAATTGTAAAAACTCCACCGGTGGAATCCGGATGCCTCCGCGCGCTTGCACCGGCTCCACCAGCACCGCGCCAATCCGTTCCCGCCGCGCCTGCCGTCGCACCTCAAATTCCACCCTGGCCAAATCCGTGGTTTTGGTGGGGAAGGGGACAAACCGCCCGAACTCGCGCAATTGATTCTTGAACGGACCCCGGAACAAATCCCGATGCGTCGCATTCAGCGCGCCATACCCCAGCCCGTGATACCCACCCTCAAACACAATCACCCCGCGCTTGCCCGTGGCCAGCCGCGCCGTTTTCAGCGCCGCCTCCACCGCCTCAAACCCCGAGCTGCCGTAAATCACCTTGCCCGGCTGCTGCTCCCACCGCTGGAACGTCAGCCCGCTCAGCTCCCTTGCCAGTAAAGCCTTCGGCGCATGCGGATGCACATCCCCCATCGCATGCAGGAGCTTCCCCATCTGTGCCTGACCTGCCCTTACCACCGCTGCATTCGCATGCCCTGCGGCTGCCACCCCAAACGCGGCCGTCAGATCCAGATACTGCTTCCCCTCCGCATCCCAAACGTGCACCCCCTCCGCCCGCTCCCAAACAATCGGCCACGACCCATCCGCCTCGGTGAACAAAACATTCCGCGACTCATGCGCCCGCAACAGTTCCAGTGTCTCTTTAGTCGTCATCGCCCTGGAATTAAACCCCTGAAACAGTTCCGGGTCGAGCATGGTATCCGACCAATAAAAGTCAATTTAAACATAACCATAACCGCCAAATTAATCCATGGTCCCCAGCGCCTTGTCCAATTCAGCTTTGTCAATCGTACCGGCGATGTAATGTCCGACCACGCTGCGAAAGCTATGCGCTTTTACCGGCGGCATTTCATGAAGCATATCCTGAATCAAGGTTCGGCCGATGGCCACAAAGGTGTTGCCGATGTAAAAACAAAAAGGCGCGAATTTGTGACATTGGCGGCAAACCTCCAAAACCTCCCGCAAGGTGAGTTCGCGAGTTTGTGATTTTTCCCAACGTTTTTGTGCGGGTTGGTAGCCTATGCAAGTGGGCTTGTGCAGGGCCTGCTTTTCCTTGCAAAGTCCGGCGTTGATGGTGACGACGGTTTGCCAGGGCCAGTCCTCGAGCCATTTCTGTCTCACTTGGCCTTCGGGCTTTTTCGGTGAAGGTTGGATTTGATCTTTTGCCAGGTGGCCACCCCTTCACTTTTGAGATGCCCGCGTCCGGTTTTGGCAAACAATGGTTCAGGGACAAACCGGTCTTGAATGCGCAACGCATCACGCATTGCCGCCTGCAAATTCTTCTGTGCCGTTGTTGCCGTGGCCATGGTCAAACCTTAAGTCCAAACCCTCTGGCGGTCAACCCCGCAAAACACCTTCAAAATATTTCAGGCGACCAATCGGCGGGTTCCCAACGCCCGGCCCACCATCGCACCGCCTGCCCGGTGCCGCAGACTTCCCTGTCTGCTGTATCGCATCCCGCTCTGCGGGACCAACCTGCGTGCCGTTGCCCCGCCTGCGGCATCGGAACCACCTGCGACCTGCCGCTGACCCTGTATATTTTCCAGACCGTGTCATCGGATCCCTCGAATCCACCTTCGCCTGCCCACCCCCGAACCTCAATGGGGGAGAGGCTCGGGGAGAGGTGCTGCTGATAAAAACATCCAAAGTTCTTCCCCATTCCGCCGATACCCCAATTGCATCCAAGCGGGTCTCCGCATTCTGCATTCATCATTCTACCTTCACACTCCCCGCTGCTCCGGCGGCCAGATAATCTTGTGCAACTGCGCCTGGAACCTGACCGGCAGCGCATCCGCAATAATCCGCTCCACCAGTTCCTTGCGCGAAATCGGCGTCTGCCCCGCCGGCACCCGCTTCAGCACCGGACTCGCCTGTTCCGGCGTCAACGGATGCACCCACGAGCAGAGCAGGGGACATATCGAGGCCAGTTGATGCGTGTGAATCTGCTCCTTCACCCAGGCGTAATCCTCCTGCGTGCCAATCACGAACTTGATCTCATCCGTCGCCTTTAAATGCGCCAGATTTTCCCGCCGGTTGCGCCCCGACTCCCCGCTGGACGGACATTTCAGATCCATGATCCGGTGCACCCGTGCATCCACCACCGAAATATCATGCGCCCCGCTCGTTTCCAGCAGCACCGTAAAGCCCGCATCACCGAGCTGCTTCATCAGCGGCACCGCATTCTTTTGCAACAACGGCTCGCCGCCTGTCAATTCCACCAACGGCAATTTGCCAATGCCATCCGGGGTGGTTTGCCCGGCGTACGGTGCCGCCAGTTCCGCCACCCGTGCCAGAATCTCCTCGAAAGACCGGCGTTTTCCCTCCGTGAAGGCATACACCGTGTCGCAATACGAGCACCGCAAATCACACGCCGTGAGCCGCAAAAAAATGCAAGGCAATCCCGCAAAGGTGCTCTCCCCCTGCAGGCTGATATAAATTTCGTTGATGACCAAAGTTTCGGACACCCCCCCACTGTAAAGCATGACCCGGGAAATCAGAAGAGCGAAGTCATCCCCGGGGTGGCGACAGCCTGTCGCCACGCCACCGAGCATCAGTCAAGCACCCTAAACGAGTAGGCGCTGAAGTGAGGAATCCCTAAAACTCCCCCGCCTGGCAACCTCCTTCCCCTGCGGCGGCCGCCCTGTCAACCCCCGATCGCTTCACCCCGGCGGCAAAAAATTCCCTTTGACAGAACGCGAGCAAGTGCTATTATTGTGAGTAGCTAGACCTTCGGGTCCCAGCACCGGCGGCTGACGCCATCCGGAGTCCCCTCCGCCCCCGGCATTGGGGCGAGGGAAATGCTCTTTGACATAACCCCTGAATCCGGGGCGTGGTGGTGGAATCTGTGTAAATATATGTCTGTTAGATATTTAACAAATTAGCCGATTAACTAATTAACCGTCTGAGAATTAAAATCTTCAAGTTTCGCGAAGTTTTTCCGAATCGTGAATTTTGACTTTTGAAGTTTTCCCCCCTTGGAGGGTTCACTCCCAACCCGAAAGCCGATCATACCGGAACGTCATCTCATTCGTGTCATAGCCCTTGTACCACTTGGCATGGCCATCCACGAACAACACGTTCTGCCCGCCGCTGTGCACCTGCCATTCCTCCCACGGCAAACCGTTGGCCGCCCCGCCCACGCAGTTTTGCGAGTAATCATCCTTGTCACAATCCACCGGGTTGAAATCCGTGCCCACCGTGTCGCCGGACAATACTTGCGCCGTCGGAAACATTACCTTCGTGCTGTTGACCGCCGCTTCTTGATTCCCTGCCGCCACATACGCCGCCCGCACCCCGTTGAAATAATTGAACGGTGACTGCCACGCAGCCGGCTGCACAAAATTGGCCGGACAATGGAACACATTGGAGTTTTGCACAAAGCCGATGATCTGTTGCATCCAGCCGTTGGTATTCGCGTCCGGATTGGTCGGGTTCCAGGGAATGGTGCCGCCGGACATTGGGAAAAGGCTGTTGTTATCATCCGCGAACAGCAACATGCCGATGCTGATCTGATGCAGGTTGCCCGTGCACTGAATGGTGTACGCCCGTTCCTTCGCCCGCGCCAGCGCCGGCAGCAACATCGCCGCCAGGATGGCAATAATCGCAATGACCACCAGCAGCTCAATCAATGTGAACCCTGCCTCCCGTTGCCTTGCGCGGCAAGCTCCCGCCCAAATGTCATTCATGCCTCCCTAGACGCTTCAAGTCGCCCTAAAGGTAACAGATTTCCATCAACCTGATTTCCTCGCCAGGCCTTCTCCCTTCGGCCTTCCCCCAAAAGATTTTTGCGTTTCAGGTTTGACGCCGGGGGGTGGAAGCGCGAAAACATGGCATCCATGAATGTGAAACGCTGGCTCCTGTGGGTTTGTCTGGCGCTGCTCTTTGTCAGCCAGGTCCTCCTCTTCCGCGCCAACCAGCGTGCCACCGCCGCCCAGTCCGACGCCCGCGACGCCCGCGAACAGGCCAGTCAACTCCAAATTCAGCTCGATGAAGTCAAGGCCTCCAGCGTGGCCACCCTCAGTCTCGACAACGCCCGCCTCCGCTCCCAAAACCAGCAGCTTCTCACCAAACTCGCCCAGGCCAATAACGACCTCACCCAGGTCATGCTGGCCAAGCAAAAAACTGAGGCCCAGTTGCAGACCGCCCGGCAGGCCTTGCAACTCCAGCAAAACCATCTCCAGCAGCTCACTGCCGAAAACCAGCAGGTTCAGGCCGCCGCCGCTCCGGCCGCCCCCGAACTCGCCGCCGAGGACGCGCGCAATTTGTGCCTGCAAAATCTGCGCGCCTTGGATGCGGCCAAACAATTATGGGCCTTGGAGTACAACAAAGATGCCAAAGACACCCCCACCGCCCAGGAGCTGCTCCCTTACCTCAAAGGCAATGTCATGCCCGTTTGTCCTGCCGGCGGCACCTACCTCATCGGTTCCATGGACCAGCCGCCCATTTGTTCCGTTCCCGGCCACGTGATGCCTTAAAGCCTTTCTGCCGAACCCGCTTTCCCGCTCCTTCCCCGCTTGTTTAACCAATTTTGTCACCCAAACGGGGGGCATTTCCCCATTTCATCCTTGGCTTTCCCAGTGGCCCCTTTAAACTGATAAAATCATGATTGAAACAGACATCGAACTATTGAAGGGTATTGCGAACCAGCTTCGCATCCACTCCATTACGGCCACCACAGCGGCCGGCAGTGGACATCCGACCTCCTGCTTGTCCGCGGCGGATCTTGTGGCCACCCTCTTCTTCGGCCATATGCGGTACGACGCCACCAACCCGCACTATTTTAACAACGACCGCTTCATTCTTTCCAAGGGCCATGCCGCTCCCTTGCTCTATGCCGCCTGGGCGGAGAATGGTTTTATTCCCGTGAGCCACCTGGCCACCTTGCGCCAGTTTACCAGCGATTTGGAAGGCCACCCCACCCCCCGCCTCGCGTTTGCCGATATTGCCACCGGCTCGCTCGGTCAGGGTTTGGGCGTCGGTGTCGGCGTGGCGCTGGCCGCCCGCCTCGACAAGCTGGATTATAATACCTACGTCCTCATGGGCGACGGCGAAATCGCCGAGGGCGCCGTTTGGGAAGCCGCCTCTCTCGCCGGCATTTACAAGCTGAACAACCTCGTCGCCATCGTGGACGCCAACCGTCTCGGCCAGAGCGAAGCCACTGCGTTCGGCCATGATGTCGCCGTGTATGCCAAACGCTTTGAAGCTTTTGGCTGGCGCACGGAAGTCATTGATGGTCATGACATCGAGGAAATCGCCGAAGTTCTCGGCGGCGTGGGGCTCGGTGACCAACCCCTGGTCATTATCGCCAAAACTTTCAAAGGCGCGGGTGTCAGCTTTTTGCAAGACCAGGAAAACTGGCACGGCAAGCCCCTGAACGCGGTCGAAGCCGAGCGCGCCATCAACGAACTGCAACCTTCCGCCCGCTCCGGCATTGGCACCCCCATTCCCGCGCCCAGTTCCCTGCCGCAGCCCGCGAATGCCGCTCCGGCCAGCTACCCGCCCATCAATTACACGCTCGGCGACAAGATTGCCACCCGGGAGGCTTACGGCACCGCGCTCCTCCGTCTGGGCACCGCCGATTTGCGCATCGTCGCCCTCGATGGCGACACCAAGAACTCCACCTTCGCTGAAGGGTTCATCAAGGCCTTCCCCGAGCGTTCCACCGAGTGCTATATTGCCGAGCAAAACCTCGTCGCGGTGGCCGTCGGTTTTGGCACGCGCGGCAAGTCCCCGTTTGCCTCCACCTTTGCCACCTTCTTTACCCGCGCCTACGACCAGATTCGCGTCGCCGGCATCTCCCAAGCCAACCTCAAGCTCGTCGGCTCCCATGTCGGCGTCAGCATCGGGGAGGACGGTCCCTCCCAGATGGCCTTGGAAGATATCGCCATGATGCGTGCCGTGGCCGGCAGCGTCGTGCTCTATCCCAGCGACGCCGTCAGCGCCGAAAAATTGCTGGAACAAATGGCCACCCACCGCGGCCTCCAGTTCCTCCGCACCTCGCGCCCCAAGACCCCCGTCATCTACGGCAACGACGAAGCCTTCCCCATCGGCGGGGCCAAAGTCCTGCGCCAGGCCGCTGGTGACAAAGTCACGGTAGTCGCCGCCGGCGTCACCCTGTTCGAAGCCCTGAAAGCCGCTGACCTCCTCAAGGCCGAGGGCATCACCATCACCGTCATCGATGCCTACAGCATCAAGCCGCTCGCCAAGGACGTCATCCTGGCCGCCGCCAAAAAGACCGGGCACACCGTCATCACCGTGGAAGACCACTACGCCGAGGGCGGTTTGGGCGATGCCGTGGCCGGTGAACTCAGCGCCGAAGGTGTGAAAGTCCACAAGCTGGCCGTCACCAGCCTGCCCCGTTCGGGCAAGGCCGCTGAATTGCTTGCCTTCTACGGCATCGACGCCGCTGGCATCGTAAAACAGGTCAAAGCCCTGAAGTAATTAATAATACCCGCGGCAGACCGTGGTTTTTAAAACGTAGTCCGCATGGGCGGGTGGTTTTGTCCAACAAATCCACCCGCCCTTTTCTTTGCCCGGAGTGCGCCCGTCTCGGGCGCGCGAACTTCCCCCCTCAATGTATCCCCCATTCCTGTGCTGGCATCTCCGCCGGGCTTCCCGTATGCTTCCGTCACCAAAAAATTTACCATGAAATCCTTCGTCGCCTTTTGCCTGCTTCTGGTCGCTTTCCTGCTCGCTCCGGCCGGCCTTGCCCCCGCCCAGACCACTCCCCAACACACCTTCGCGATTGGTACCAACGACTTTCTGCTGGATGGCAAAGTTTTCCAAATCCGCTGCGGCGAAATCCACGCCCCGCGCGTGCCGCCGGAATACTGGCGGCACCGCCTGCAAATGGCCAAGGCCATGGGCCTGAACACGGTCTGCGCCTACCTCTTCTGGAACGTCCAGGAGCCGCGCCCCGGTGAATTCAACTGGGCTGGCAGTGCCGACATTGCCCAATTTTGCCGAATCGCGCAGGAGGAAGGCTTGTGGGTCATCCTGCGCCCCGGACCTTACGCCTGCGCCGAATGGGAAATGGGGGGCTTCCCCTCCTGGCTCTTGAAAAATGACGCCATTAAGCTGCGCACCCGCGACCCGCTTTTCCTCGACCCGGTGAAAACCTATCTCCGCGAAGTTGGCCACGTGCTCGGACCCTTGCAGATCACCCGGGGCGGCCCCATCCTCATGGTGCAGGTGGAAAATGAATACGGCTTTTTCGGCAAGGACACCGAGTACATGGGCGAACTCCGGCAAGTACTGATCGACTCCGGTTTTGACGTGCCCCTCTTTGATTGCAACCCCACCGGCCACCTCAAGGACGGCTGGCGCGCGGACCTGTTCCCCGTCGTCAACTTCGGCTCCGACCCCGCCGGTTCCTTCGCCGCCTTGCGGGAAATTCTCCCGCGCGGACCGCTTATGTGCGGCGAGTTCTACCCCGGCTGGTTCGATACCTGGGGCGCTCCCCATCACCTGGGCAAGACCGACAGCTACCTGAGCGATCTCGAATACATGCTCAAGGCCGGCGGCTCCTTCAGCATTTATATGGCGCACGGCGGCACCACCTTCGGCTTTGGCACCGGCGCCGACCGCCCCTTCAAGCCCGACACCTCCAGCTATGATTACGACGCCCCCATCAGCGAAGCCGGCTGGCCGACCGACAAGTTTTATCAAACCCGCGACCTCTTCGCCAAATACCTGCTCCCCGGCGAAACCATTCCCGAACCGCCCGCGAAGAACCCCGTCATCACCATCGCCCCCGTGACAGTCACCGAGAGCGCTCCGATCTTCGCCAACCTCCCCGCCCCCATCGCGGATGAACATCCGCGCACCTTTGAGGACTACGACCAAGCCTACGGCTGTATTGATTACCGCACCCGCATTCCCGCCGGTCCGGCGGCCTTTGTCGAGGCCCGGGCTATCAACGACATCGGGCAGGTGTATGTGGATGGCCAGCGCATCGGCTTCACCGACCGCCGCTCCCGTAATTTCAAAGTCCGGCTCCCCGCGCGCGCCGCCGAGGCCACGCTGGATATTTTCGTGGAAGCCATGGGCCGCGTGAACTTCGGTCCCGAGGTCCACGACCACAAAGGCATCCACGGACCCGTGACCCTCGGCGGCCAGCCGCTCACCGGCTGGCAAATCTTCAACCTGCCGTTGGATAATCCCATGCTCGCCGGTTTGAAATATGCCCCGGTCAACCCCGCCGCCCGCGTTGGGCCGGCCTTTTACCGTGCCACGGTCAATGTGGCCGCGCCCGGTGATTGCTTCCTGGATATGCATCCGTGGGGCAAAGGCTTCGCCTGGGTCAACGGCCACAACCTCGGCCGCTACTGGAACATTGGTCCGCAACAGACCATGTATGTCCCCGGCCCCTGGTTGAAGGCTGGCGACAATGAAATCGTCATCCTCGACATGCTCGGCGGTGCGGACCAGCCGATCGTCGCCGCGCTCGACCATCCGGTGCTGAACGAACTCCGCCCGCAACTCGACTTCACCCACCTCCAGCGCCACGCCCCCAAAGTCAAACTCGACCAGTTGCCCGTCGTCCAGAGCGGCGCCTTTGCCCCTGGCAGCGCGGTGCAGGATGTCAAACTCGTGCGCCCCGCCACCGGCCGGTACTTCGCCATTGAATCCCTCGACGCTTTCGACGGCGGCCCCTTCACCGCCATCGCCGAACTCAGCCTGCTCGATGCGAACGGCAAACCGTTGAGCGAAGAAAGCTGGACCATCGCCGATGTGGATAGCGAAGAACGCGTGGGCGAGGACGGCACCGCCGAAAACGCCATCGACGGACAGACCGCCAACTTCTGGCACACCGAATGGAGCGCTGCCAAGCCCGGCCAGCCCCACCACCTCACCCTCGACCTCGGCCACCCCGTGACCATCGCCGGCTTCCGCTACACCCCGCGCCAGGGCCCCGACACCGTCGCCGGCCGGATCAAGGACTATCGCATTTATATCGGCAACGGCCCGCAACCGTAATTGCTTCCCGCCAAGGAATGAGTTGCCTTGGCGGGCCATCCCGATTTCAATGTTCTCATCATGATGGCCAAACGAGTCATTCCGTGTCTGGATGTGCATGACGGCAACGTCACGCGCGGCGTGCAATTCGGCAAAGCCGAGGCGGGCGAACTCCGCAACGTCGGCGATCCTGTCGAACTCGCGCTCCGCTACAACGACCAGGGCGCCGATGAAATGGTGTTTTTCGACATCACCGCCACCGCGCATGGCCGCGCCACCATGGTGTCGGTGATTGAGCGGGCCGCCGACCAGTGTTTCATGCCGCTCACCGTCGGCGGCGGCATCAAGTCCGTGGAGGACATGTTCGCCATGCTCCGGGCCGGTGCGGATAAAATCAGCATCAACTCCTCCGCCATTAACAACCCCGACCTGATCCGCCAGGGGGCGGAAAAATTTGGCAGCCAGTGCATCGTGGTTTCCATCGACGCCAAAAAGATCGCCCCGGACAAGTGGGGCGTCTTTTCCCATGGCGGCCGCAAGGACACTGGCCTGGATGCGGTCGAATGGGCGCAGCGGGCCGTGGCCCTGGGTGCGGGCGAAATCGTGCTGAACAGTATTGATGCCGATGGCACGAAGGCGGGTTTTGACTTGGTGATCACCCGGCGCATCAGCGAATCCGTCGGTGTGCCCGTGGTGGCCAGCGGCGGGGCCGGCACCCTGGAGCACATGGCGGAAGTGTTGCTCGCCGGCCGGGCGGATGCGGTGCTGGCGGCCAGCATTTTTCATTACGGGACCTATACCGTTGGTGATGTGAAACAATTTTTGGCGGGGAAAAATATTCCGGTGCGGTTGTGAGGCTGCGGGAAAAAGTTCGCGAATCTTGAAGATTTTTCCCGGGGCCATTCCGGGGGCACGGCGGACGCGGGCGCACCCGGGCAGTGACCCGATTTTCCCGAGGCGGCCGTTCTTGATGGTCGCGAGGACATTCATCATGCACGAGTTTAGCGGGGAACCCTGGACATCCGCTGTCCAGGTACTTTTTTGCAAATATTTTTTCGGGCATAATCCTGGCATAATGGAGGTGTGGTTGAATGAGCCTCGTACTTTAAACACTGGCCTGGCCAGTAAAACCAAATCAATCCAATTATGAACACGAAACAGATCATTACCGGTGCCGCCACCTTGTCCCTCATTGCCGCTGTCGCCGCTTGCGCCTTTGCGGGTGACGAAAAAGAAGATGCCATCGCTTTTGATAAAGTGCCGGCGAAGGTCAAAGCCACGCTGGCCACATACGCCACGGAGGCCGAGGTCAAAAAAATCGAAAAGGGTGACCAGGATGGCACGAAGTTCTTTGAATTCGATATCGAACAGGGCACCCACAAGTTTGAACTGGCGATCTCCAAAAAGGGCAAGTACATGGGCCAGGAGGAGGATGTGGAGTTTGCGGACTTCCCCGCGGCCGCGCAGAAATCCCTGACCGCGCAAGCCGCCGGGGCCAAGTTGTCCGGGTTTGAAAAGGCCACGGACAAGGACAATCAGGTGACTTATGAGGCCACGTTTGAAAAAGGCGGGAAGCAATTGGAAGTGGCAGTGGATGCGGATGGCAAAGTCATTAGCACCGAGGACGCGGGTGAGGAAAAAGACTGAACTTGTAAAATAATTCCACCACGAATGGACACCGGTAGGCGCGTGTTTATCGGTGTCCATCCGTGGCCAATGAGTCAATGCGCCCAGTTCAAGTATACATCATATATTATTTGTTCAATTTTTAACGGTTATGAACCGACCTCTGATATTTATTGGCGCTTTCGCGGTCGCGGCGGCGGTGAGTGCCTGGGTGCTGGTCACCCACCATGCTCAGGCCCCCGAAAGCCTGCACGCCCTGGCCGCCCCGGCCCCGGTGTCGGCACCTGCGCTGGTCACTCCAGCGCTGCCGCCGCCGATGGTGGCGGAGGACACGGCGCCCGCACCCGCGCCGGCGGTGACTAATGCCACTGTCCCAACGGTCGCGGTGAGAAAGCCCAAGTCCGCCAAGGTGAAAACCGCCAAGGCTCCCATTCAGGATCCCGAAGCCCGGGAGGCGCTCAGTCTCGTCGGCGCGGACCCGGATGCCGAGGCTTACTGGTGGGGCGCTATCAATGATCCCACCCTCCCCGCCGAGGAACGCCAGGATTTGATTGAGGACCTGAACGAAGACGGACTCTCCGACCCCAAGCATCCCGCGCCCGAGGACATGCCCTTGATCGCCAATCGCATCCAGCTCCTTGAGGAAATGGCCCCGTACGCCATGGACCAGGTCAATGCGGATGCTTTTCAGGAGGCGCACAAAGACCTGGTGAACCTGCTCAACGGGGTGCCCGTGAAGTGACGATTCCAGTTCACCCGCCCGGGAATATTCCCTAACCTGCCGTCATGCGCGTCCTTTTGGTGGAAGATTCCGTGCGGTTGCAACAGTCGCTGGGCAAGGCGCTCAGCCAGTCCGGCTACAAGGTGGACCTGAGCGGCGACGGCGAGCACGGCCTCTGGCTGGCGGAGGCCAACGATTACGACGCGCTCATCCTGGACGTCATGCTGCCCAAGCTGGATGGGCTCACAGTGCTGCGCCGTCTTCGGGCGGGGGGGGCGCAAACCCCCATCCTGCTGCTCACGGCGCGCGACACCGTGGCGGACCGGGTCGATGGTTTGCAAACGGGCGCGGATGATTACCTGGTCAAGCCGTTTGCCTTGCAGGAACTGCTGGCGCGGGTGCAAGTCTTGTGCCGCCGCCACTACGCCACCCGGAGCAACCGCCTTGCGCTGGGCGACCTGGAGCTGGACCTGACCGCCCGCACGGTCACGCGGGGCGGCCAGCCGCTGGATTTAACCGCCCGCGAATTGCGGCTCCTCGAATATCTCGTCCGGCGGCGCGGCCAGATCGTGACGCGCGGCGAGATTGAAACCCACATTTACGACGATGCCGTGGATCTCATGAGCAACGTCGTGGACTCCGCCATCTGTACCCTGCGCAAAAAACTCGAGGCCCCCGGGTGCCCGCCCCTCATTCACACCAAGCGCGGCCTGGGTTATACATTAAAGGAGCCCGTGTGACGTCCATCCGCCGGCACCTGACGCTGACGATCCTGGCGGGCTTCGGCCTGTTGCTGCTCGCGAGCGGCGGCGCGATTTATTTTTTCACGCGGCTGGCGCTGCTGAATGAATTTGACGCCAGCCTGCGGGCCAAGGCGCTCACCCTCATGAACCAGACCGAGCGGGGGGAGGACGGCGGCATCCAGGTGGAATTGCCGGATGCCGCGTTTTCCTCCGGCGCGGACCAGGTCTTCCCGCAGTACTACGAGCTGTGGCAAACTAATGGGGTGCGCTGCGCGCGGTCGGAGCGCCTCGCGGAGACGGATCTGCCCTGCCGCACGGGCCCGCTGACGCAGCCGGTTTATTGGGATCTGGATTTGCCCGGCGACCGCGACGGGCGGGCCATCGGTGTGCAATTTAATTTGAAGACCGAGGACGGCGAACCCGCGCCCAAGGTGCCCACGCCCTTGCTGCTCGTGGTGGCGGCCGACCGGCATGACCTGGACACCACGCTGGCCACGCTGGCCACGGTGCTGGGGATTACCGGACTGCTCACCGGCCTGATGACCGTGCCGCTGGTGCGGCACGCCGTGCGGCGCGGGCATGCGCCCCTGGGCGAGCTGGCCCGGCAGACCGCCGCGATCACCGCCGACTCCTTGCAAACGCGCTTTCCCGTGGCAAGCCTGCCGGCGGAATTGCAGCCGATCGCCAGCCGGCTCAATGATTTGCTGGCGCGGCTGGCGGACTCTTTTGAGCGCGAACGCCGGTTCAGCGCCGACCTCGCCCATGAACTGCGCACCCCTCTGGCTGAACTCCGCACGCTGGCCGAGGTGGAACTCGCCTGGCCGGCGGGCGGCGGGCCCGCCCGCGCCACGGATACGCTCGCCATTGCGCTGCAAATGGAGACGATGGTCACGCGCCTGCTGGAACTGGCCCGCTGCGAGAGTGGCCGGGTGCGACTGCAACTGGAACCCGTGCCGCTGGCGGCGCTCGTGGCGGAAGTCTGGCCAGCCCTGGTCGGGCGGGCCACGGAACGGGAACTCACGGTCGTTTTTGAGATTCCAGTGGATGCGGTCTGCTCCACCGACCGGGCCATACTGCGGTCCATCGTCGTCAATCTGCTGGCGAATCTGGTGGAGTACACACCGGCGGGCGGGCAGGGGAGGGTCCGCTGGGACGCGGCCGCGGCGGAGTTAAGTTTTTGCAATCCGGCGGGGGATGTGACTGCCGAAGATCTACCGCATCTGTTCGAACGCCTGTGGCGCAAAGACCCGGCGCGCAGCGGCGGCGAGCATGCGGGTTTGGGCCTGCCGCTGAGCCGGGCGCTGGCCCAGGCGTTGGGGGCGAGTTTGACGGCGCGGTTGGGGGCGGACGGGGTGTTGGTGATGGGGTTGCGGTGGGAACGAGGTTGAGGAAACTTCAATTTTCAAACACCAGAGTGAGGCTGCCAAAATTTAAGCGCGAATGGCGACCAAAAGACGGCAGGGCCAACCCTGGAATCCGAGATTTGCCCTCTCGACGAGACCGGTTTGGTCTGGTATCTTCCTAAAGATGAGCATTACCGCCGTTATTGAACAGGGAATGATCAAATTGCCCAGCGATGTGCCGTGGGCATCAGGAACCATCGTTCGGATTGAGCCCGTGACCGAACAACCCCCCACCTTGTTGGAGACCCTCAGGGATTTTGATGGCATGGCGGGGGATTTACCCTCCGACCTGGCTGCCAATCTCGACCATTACGTTCATGGGCATGAGCGGCCATGAGCCTGGTCTTTGCTGATGCCTTTTACTTTGTGGCGCGGTTGAACCGTCGTGACCAGCACCACGATCGGGTGCTGAAATATTCTCGTGAATCCCGGGCGCGTTTGCTCACGACTGACTGGGTGCTCATGGAAGTGGCTGATGCATTGGCCCAATCCGAATGCCGCGTAAGAATTCGGGACTTTATCCTTTTATTACGGGGTTCCGCGGCTTGTGAAGTTGTTCCCGCGACCCGGGAAAGCCTCGACCGAGCGTTGGTCCTTTATCACCAGCACTCCGACAAGGGGTGGACGTTAACTGATTGCGTTTCGTTTGTGGTGATGCGTGAGCGGAATGTCAATGATGCGCTTACCGGTGACAAGCATTTTGAGCAGGCCGGATTTACCGCCTTGCTGAAATAACTGCTCTGCCCGGCGTTCTTCGCGCCTCCGCATAATTCAGCTGGCCAACTCAGATTAAAATTTTGAACTTTCCGTCCGCCCGGCCTATCCTCGCGGGGTGTCTATCTTGAGTTACGTGCTTACCTTGCTGGCCGCGTATTTGCTCGGCTCCCTGCCCACGGGCTATCTTGTCGGGCGGGCGAAGGGTGTGGATATTCGCACCGTCGGCAGCAAAAACATGGGCGCCACCAATGTCTTCCGCACCGTGGGCAAGGCGCTGGGTATTTTTGTCCTGCTCGTGGATGCCGCCAAAGGCTGGGCGGCGGTCGCCCTCCTGGCCCCGTGGGTGGCGCATACGGTGGTCATCGGCGGGGCCTTGGGCTGGCTCCCGGTGGTGGCGGGCGTCGGGGCCATCCTTGGTCATAACTACACTTGCTGGCTGCAATTCAAGGGAGGGAAGGGGATTGCCACTTCCGCGGGGGTGTTTATCGCGCTGGTGCCGTGGGCGTTGCTGGTGGCGCTGGCGGTGTGGATCGTTTTATTTGCGGCGACGCGTTATGTCTCCGTGGCCTCCATCGCGGCGGCGGCGGTGCTGCCGGTGGCGACGTGGTTCAGCACGCATGAGCCGGGTCTCACCGCCGTGGCCGGGGTGCTGGCGGCGATGGCGATTTACAAACATAAAAAGAATATTGAGCGTCTGCTGGCCGGCACGGAAAACCGGATTGATTTCGGCAAAAAGAAGGCGGGGGAGAAGGGGGTGACCCCATGAAAATCACCGTCCTGGGCGCGGGCGCGTGGGGCACGGCGCTGGCGCGGTTGCTCCAAACCGGCGGGCAAACCGTCACGCTATGGGGCCACGATCCGGCGCACCTGGCGGACTTGCGCCGCACGCAGCGCAATGAGCGTTACCTGCCGGGTATTGAACTGCCCGTGAATTTGCGCTACGCCACCGACCTCGCCGCTGCGCTGGACGGGGCGGACTGGGTGGTGGTCGCCGTGCCGTCCAAGGCCTTGCGGGGCGTGACCGGCGCGCTGGCGGATTTTTCCGGCGGTTTGGTGAGTGTCACCAAGGGCATCGAACATCACAGTGGGCTGACCATGTGTGGGATTCTGGCCGAAACGGCGCCGCGCGCGCGGCGGGCGGCGCTGTCGGGTCCCTCCTTTGCGCTGGAAGTGGCGCGGGGCATCCCCACGGCCATCGTCGCGGCGGGGGGGGATGCAGCCACCGCCCGGGAAGTGCAGGCGCTCTTTCACCGGCCGGCGTTCCGGGTGTACACCAGCCAGGATTTGGCGGGGGTGGAACTGGGCGGCGCGTTGAAGAATGTCATCGCCATTGCCGCCGGGATTTGCGATGGGCTGGGCTTTGGCGACAATTCCAAGGCCGCGCTCGTCACGCGGGCGCTGGTGGAAATGCGCCGGCTCGGCGTGGCGGCGGGCGCGCAGCCGGAGACGTTCTCCGGCCTGAGCGGCTTGGGCGACCTGATGGTCACCTGTTTTTCAAAGCTCAGCCGCAACCGGGGCTTTGGCGAGCGCGTGGGCCGGGGTGAGTCCCTGGCCGCGATTACCGCCGGCCTGACGGCAGTGGCCGAGGGTTATCCCACGGCCCGGTCCGCCGCCGAACTGGCGCGGAAATTGGGCGTGGAAACGCCGATTGTGGACGAGGTCCACGCCGCGCTGTATGAGGGCAAAGCCCCGGCGCTGGCGTTAAGGGATTTGATCGCGCGGAGTTCGAAGGCGGAGGACTGAGGGGGAATGAAGCAGGCAGAATGAAGAATGAAGAATCCGCCGCTGCATAGCCGATTGGATTTTGCCAACATTTTTTGGGTCGTTTTATTGACCTTTTTGGTGGACGGGTGTTGCACTTGCCCTGACAGCCGTTTGAAACAGTTGCCGACTTTTCAGGATATTTCATACAAGCACGAATACAAACCGGCACGCTATATTCGTGAAGCGATTGAGTTGCAAGCCATGGGGGCCGACCAAGCCTACCGGCACATGCTGGCGGTGGCCATACTCGATGATCATGCCGATCAAATTTTCGTATTGTGTCGCATGTTATACACCGAGCGAAAGGATTCGGAATTCCAGCGTCCCGAACTTGGCGGGGCGGTTTTTCTCGGGGGAACACCTTATTCAGCCTGGCCATTGGAGCCGATTTGCCTGGTTGATGGGGTGCCTTTTATTATTGTTTGGGGTTATACATGTTTTGGTTCACCTCAACTGCCTGCAGAATATCTTTATTATTGTCATGAACATTGCGATTGGAACAGGTTTCAATATAAAGAGAAAAGTCATGCGGAGTTGGCGGCAGCGTTGCAAACACTTCTAAAATCTTCAAAGTGGCAACGACCCTTGGAGGTCCAGGAGTTGGATATTCTTAAAAAGCAAATTGAGTAAACTCGGACTCAGCCGGTGATTATCTTCCGTCCCTGCGGGACTTGTTCTGGGCTCAAGGAAAACCCTCTTGATGAATCGTTGGGCTATTTTCTGCCGTCCTCCCGGGCGGTGGTGGCGCGGGGAGCGAATGAGCAACGCGGAATGCAGGAAAGCGTTAAATCCCTTTTGGTTGCCGCTCGAAAAATACCAAGAATTATCCGGCTTTTGGCGGTATATAATTAGAACAATGATGACAATTACCCATTACTGGGTAAAACCCCGCCTTGTGGCCGGGCCCCCACCCGCCAAAAAAAATCACACTTTTGGCGAAATAGATTGTGTTTTTCCGGCCGCCCCCCCCACAGTCAGGGCAGCCTGACACACCGAGTGGATTGCCTGCGTATGAACACTCAACTCAACTGCCTGGTCATCGAAGATGACCCCGCCGACTACGAACTCCTGGAGCATCACCTGCGGCAGCCTGCCCCCGGTGCCCGCTGCCGATGCGTGGCGACCCTGCCCGATTTAAAGGCCGCTCTCGCGGCGGGTGGCTGGGATGTGGTCATATCCGATTATATCGTGCCCGGCCTGGAGTTTGCCGACACGATCGCCTGTTTGCAGTCCCACCATCCGGAAGTGCCGTTGATCCTGGTTTCCGGCACCCTGGGCGAGGAACGCACGGTGGAACTACTCCAACTGGGGGTCGCGGATTATGTGCTGAAGGGCAATCTCAAACGGCTGCTCCCGGCGATTGAGCGCTGCCAGCGCGATGCCGCCACCCGGCGGGAGCGCGTGGTAGCCGAGGAGCGTTACCGCTCCCTGTTCGACCACATGCTCAACGGTTTCGCCTACTGTCGCATGCGGTTTGAAAACGACGAACCCCGGGATTTCCGCTACCTCGCGGTGAATCAGGCCTTTGCGAGCCTGACCGGCTTGAAAAACGTGGTCGGGCGGTGGGTTAGCGAGGTGATTCCGGGGTTTCAAGCCACCGATGCGGAACTTTTGGCGGCTTACGGACGGGTGGCGCGCAGCGGCATTCCCGAAAAGCTCGAGTCCTATGTCGCCTCGTTACAGCAATGGTTCGCCATCGCGCTGTACTGTCCGGCGCCAGACCATTTCGTGGCCGTGTTCGACGTCATCACCGCGCGGAAGCAGGCCGAGGCGGCTTTGCGGCAGAGCGAGGTTTTTAACCAGGCCATTCTTGATTCCGTGAACGCGCATATCGCGGTGCTGGACGGTTCGGGCAAGATTATCGCGGTGAATGCGCGCTGGCAGGAATTTGCCCGGGTCAATGCGCGGGAGGCGAACCACCTCTCGCCGCGGACCGGGCCCGGGACCAACTATCTGGAGATTTGCCGCGCGAGCGCCACGCCGGACTCCCTCGCGGCCGAGGCGGGCATCACGGCCGTCATAACCGGCCGGCAGGAGCGTTACTCGCTGGAGTACCCCTGCCATTCCCCCGCGGAAAACCGGTGGTTTGTCATGGATGTGACGCGGTTGGGGGCCGGCCCGGAGGTGGTGGTGGCCCACGCCAACATCACCGAGCGCAAGCTGGCGGAGGAAGCGTTGCGCAAGAGCGAGTTGCAATTTCGCGCCATGTTTGAAACCGTCGCGGTGGGGATGTCCCAGACCGATCCGCGCACGGGGCAATTCCTCCAGGTGAACCGCAAAATGTGCGCCATCACCGGCTACCCGGAGGCGGAGTTGCTACGGTTGCGCGTGCCGGACATCACCCACCCGGAGGATCGTGAGCACGACTGGCAGCTCTATCAATCGGTCGTTCGCGGGGACGCCCCGGACTACCGGGTGGAGAAACGGTATCTCCGCAAGGACGGATCGATTACCTGGGTCAGCATCAACATGACCGTCATCCGGGATGCCGCCGGGCAGCCCCTGCGCACCATGGCGGTGGTGGAGGACATTGCCGACCGCCGGCTCACGGAGGAGAAAATCGCGCAGGAGCAGGCGCGCTTTAAATTGATCTTTGATTCGGTGCCCATCGGGATCGCCTATGCCGTGGTGCAACCCGATGGCGGGTTGCAGCGCATCACGAACCTGGCGCATCTCCAGATTTGCGGGCTGACTGCGGAGCAAGATCAACAAACGGGGATTTACCGGCAACTGACGCATCCGGAGGACTATGTGCGCCAGCAGGCCCTGGCCGACCAACTGGGCCCGGACCGGGTGGGGAGTTTTAACATGGAAAAGCGTTACCAGCGCCTGGATGGCCGCTGCGTGTGGGTGGTTTTTTCGTATAAACGCCAGCGGCGTCCGGACGGCGGCTTTGAGGATTTGACCACGGTGGTGGACATCACCGAGCGCAAGCTGGCGGATGTCGAGTTGCGCACCAGCCGGTCCAAGCTGGATGCCGCGCTCGCCAGCATGACGGATGCGGTTTTCATTTCGGATGCCACGGGGGAGGTTCTGGAAATTAATGAAGCGTTCGCCACCTTCCACAAATTCCCCAGCAAATCCGCGTGCTCCCGGCGGCTGGCCGACTATCCCGCCTTGATTGAGGTTTGTTTGCCCAACGGTGAGCTGGTCCCACTGGAACGGTGGGCGGTCCCGCGCGCCCTCCGGGGGGAGACGGTCGCCAACATCGAGTACCATTTCCGCCGCCAGGACACCGGGGAAACCTGGGTTGGCAGTTGCAGTTTCAGCCCCATTCGCGACGCGGCCGGCGGCATCGTGGGCGCGGTGGTGGTGGGCCGCGACATCACCGCCCGCAAACAGGAGGAACAAACCCAGCGCCTGACCCAGTTCGCCCTGGAACATTCCGGCGACGCCATTTGGTGGCTGGGCCCGGATGGCCGGTTCCTTCGTGCCAATCCGGCCGCCAGCCGCCTGATTGGCTATAGCATCGGGGAGATTCAAACCCTTTCCGCCCATGACCTCAATCCCGCCCATCCCCCGGCCGTTTGGGCACGGCACTGGGCGGAACTCCGCGAGAAAAAGACCCTCAAGTTCGAGGCGCCCGCGCGCACCAAGGATGGCCGGTTGCTCACCGTGGAAGTCACGGCCAATTACCTCGAATTTGAGGGCCAGGAGTTCAACTGTGCCTTTGTGCACGACATCACCGAGCGCAAGGCCCGCACCGAGGAATTGCTCTGGAAAACCGCCTTTTTGGAGGCGCTCGTGCATTCCTCCGCCGACGGCATTCTGGTGGTGGACAATCAACTCCGCAAAATTTTGCAGAACCAGAAGGTGGTGGAACTCTGGGCCCTGCCTCCCGCGGTTGCCGCCAACCCGGACGACCGGCAGCAGTTTGAATTTGTGAAGGGGCAGGTTTGTGATCCCGTCCTGTTTGAGGCCAAGTTCGCGCATATTCAGGCGCATCCCGAGGAGGTCCTGCAGGACGAGCTTGAGCTCAAAAGTGGCACGCTGCTCAGCCGGCAATCCGCTCCGGTGCGCGGTCAGGACGGGCGCTTCTATGGCCGCTTGTGGACCATCCGCGACATCACCCAGGCTCGGCAACTGGAGGCCCAATACCGGCAGGCGCAAAAAATGGAGGCCATTGGCACCCTCGCCGGCGGCATTGCGCATGATTTCAACAACATCCTCTGTGCCATGTACGGCTACGGCTATCTCGCCCAGCAGGAAATGGCCGGCCACCCCCGGGCGCAAGAGCACCTGGCGGAAATCTTCAAGGCGGCCAACCGCGCCCAGGATCTCGTCCAGCAAATCCTCACGTTCAGCCGTCAGCGCGAGCAAAAACGCGAGGTGATCCGGCTGGCCACCGTGGTCAAGGAGGCCGTTAAATTGTTGCGCGCTTCCCTGCCGGCCAATCTCACCATTGAGGTCAACCTGGAGGAAGCCGCCCCGGCGGTGCTCGCGGATCCCACCCAAATCTACCAGGTGGTTATGAATCTGGGCACCAATGCCCTGCATGCCATGGAAGGCGGCCCCGGCCGGCTCGTGGTGTCCCTCGCCGCTTTTGAGGTGGGCGCGGACTTTCATCAAACCCACCCGGAGATACCGCCCGGCGGCTATGCGCGTTTGACCGTCATTGATAATGGCCAGGGCATGGATGCCCGGACCCGCGAACACATCTTTGAGCCCTTTTTCACCACCAAGGCGGTGGGCAAGGGCACCGGTCTGGGGCTGGCGGTGGTCCATGGCATTGTGCAGGCGCATCAGGGGTTTATTACCGTGGCCAGCCAGCCGGGCCAGGGAGCCACGTTTGACCTGTTCTTTCCCGCGCAAACCGAAGCTATTATCGTTCCGGCAAGCCCGGCGGGCAGCATTCCCCAAGGCCAGAAGCAGCGGATATTATTCATTGACGATGAGCCCGACCTCACCGGACCTTTCCAGACGCTGCTGGAGCGTCTGAATTATCAAGTCACCACCTGCAATGTTGCGCGTGAAGCCCTCCGGCTGTGCCGCGAAAATCCCCATCAATTTGACGTCGTCATCAGCGACCTGACCATGCCCGAACTCAGTGGCCTGGAGCTGGCCCGCGAATTGCACGCCCTGCGGGGCGACCTGCCCGTCATCCTGGCCACGGGTCATGCCTATGCCGTGAATGCCGACACTCTCCAGGAGACCCGCATCGCGGAATTGCTGGAAAAACCCCTGTCCCTCGCCGCGCTCGCGCGGGCCCTGCAACGCGTGCTGGCCAAGCCGGGTGTCGGCAAGCCTTGAACTGACATATCCCTTGGGTTGGTTCGTAATTCGGCTGCCCGCCTGGCCGGGTTCCGCAGGGAGCCGCCCCCGCACTCGGGCAGTGGGCCTGGCCATGCCGCCCCGCAGACTGCCACCGGTGGTGAACATAAAAAAACCGCCCCGGTGGCCCGGGGCGGCGCGGAGGGAACAGGGGTATCAGGCCTTGCGGCGGCGCAAAAAGGCGAAGCCGCCAATGCCCGCCGTGGCGAGCGCGGACATGATTAGCGAGGAGGGTTCCGGCGTGGGCACCAAGCTCTCCACCTGGTCCAGCACAATCAGACCGGTGCCGCCCGCGCCCGCATAAGCGGTGCCCGACGGGAGCGACGGGAAATCACCGTAAGGGGGGATGGGGGTGGCATAGGTCACCTTCAGATAAGTGCCGGCCGCCAGGGAGTTCACCCCACCGGCCGCAATATTCACGACGGAGAAGTCGAGGGTGTCCTGCGTGGGGGTGGTCGCGGCGTTGTACCCGCCGGCGCCATTCGAGGTCCCGGTTCCCCAGGGATCCAGAATCCCGATGGTCCCGTCGGTGCCATCCACGGAATCGAGGGAAACAAAGTGCCCCCCGTTCATCGGGGTGAAGGACCCGTTGTTGACGATGGGGTTCGCCACCGTGCTCCACAATATACCCAATTGTACACCGTCGTTCCGGTTCAGAAAGTTCGCCAGGACGGACAGCGAGGGGGCGGCGTTTTGGGAGGCATACACCGTCGGGGTGGTCGGATGGTCGGCCAGCCAGGTCTGGGTGCCGCTGAGGGCGCCGGCCCCGCTGGTGGCGTACACCGGGTCCGTCCCCATGGCGGTCTGGAGCGCGTTCACGGTGGCGTAGCTGTTGGGGTTGGTGCTGAACGGATTGTTGTCCGTGCTGTAACCGTAGGCCTGCAAGTAGGACAGCCCGTTGGCCACGGCCGTGGGCGCGCAGGAGTTGTTCATCAGCGCCTGGCTGCCGTTGACCCCGGCATTGCCCTGGGCGAGGAGCTGGCCGCCGTAGCCGGTGATCATGTTATAATTTTCCGAGGCGCTTTGGGCGCATACCGAGTATGCGGAGTAACTGAGCAAACCGGTGAGGAGTGGCAGGGTCACAAGGTGTTTTTTTCGGGATGCAGGCATAGACTTCCTGTTGGTTGATTGGTTGCTGGTGTTTCCTGGTTGACTACAGGGCAATATCGTCCAGGTGTCTGAATTTGTCAAATTGCTGGAAAAAATAATTCTAAAATTAAGCAGGGCTTATTCAATTTGCCCGTTTTCCCGCCAGGATGCCGGTGCCTAATTGCCCCGGCAACGGGCGGGCGGCCGGGGGGCGGTGGCAGGGCAGGGGCGGCCGCTGCAAACCTTGCCCGCCACCAGCCAACCACTTTGCTGCTTACGACTGCCGGGAGCGTTTGCCGCGCGGCGAGGAGTGCTTATGGTCGGCGTTCACCCGGCGTTGCGGCGAGCGGGACGCGGACTGCCCGGGGGAATCCTTGAATTTGCGGATGGGGGCCACGGTTTTCGGCCGGGCCTTGGGCACGAGCAGGAGGGGGCAGCCCTCGTAACCGAAGGCCTTGCGCATTTCCCCCGCCAGGTTCTTCTTGTAGGAGTCGGAGAACAACTCGTCCCGGTTTACAAACAGCAGGAAGGTCGGCGGCGATTGCCGGACCTGGGTGGCGTAGAAAAATTTGAGCCGGTGTCCGCTGGCGCTGACGGGCTGGCGGCGCTCCACCGCATCCCGCAGGGTGCGGTTGAGGATGGCGGTGGGGACTTTCTGCTGCAATTGCGCCGCGACGTAGCGGATGGCTTCGAGCAGGCGGTCCAGGTGAAAACCCGACTTGGCGGAGGTGAAAATGACCGGGGCGTAATCCAGAAAAAACAATTTCTCCTGCACCCAGGCCCCGAATTCCATGAGGGTGGTTAGAATGCGGGGCTGGCCCTCGAACCGCACCTTGTTCTTGTCATCGCGCCGGGCGATCTCTTTCTTGCGCGAGGCCCGCACGTCTTCATCGAACAAATCCCATTTGTTCACCACCACAATGCAGGCGCGGTGTTCCTCGACAATTTTATCGGCAATCTTCTTATCCTGCTCCAGGATGCCGGACTCAGCGTCGATCACCAGCACGGCGATGTCGCAGCGGGCAATGCTGTCCACCGTGCGCTGGGCGCTGTAAAACTCGATGGAATCATCCACCTTGCGGGCTTTGCGCAGGCCGGCGGTGTCAATGAGCACGTATTTGGACCGCACCCCATCGGTTTCAACTTCGAAGGGCACATCCACCGAATCGCGGGTGGTGCCGGGAATGGGCGAGACGATGACGCGGGAGGAATTGGTCAGGGCGTTGATGATGGAGGATTTGCCGACGTTGGGCCGGCCAACGATGGCGATTTTGAGCGGACCGGCCGGCCGGGGCAGGAATTTGGGCGTGGCGGCGGGATCACTTTCCGTTTCCGGCGCGGCGGGCTCAACCTCCGTGGCGGTCGGCGTCACGGCCGGGGCCGGGGGCAGCAGGGCGAAAGCGGCATCCATCAGGTTTTGAATGCCCTCGCCGTGAATTGCGCTGACGGGCAGGAAGGTGTCAAAGCCCAGGGCGGCGAATTCGTCCGCGTCCTTTTCCTTGTGGGAGGCGTCCACCTTGTTGACCGCCACAATCACGGGCTTGCCGCTTTTACGCAGCCGCGCGGCGACCTCGCGGTCCAGCGGGACGATGCCCTCCTGGACGTTGACCACGAGAATGATGGCATGGGCGGCCTCGATGGCAATTTCCACCTGTTCAAACGCCGCTTGCGTGATGATGTCATTGGCCTTTTCGCCGCGCAGCAGCCCGATGCCGCCGGTATCCACGAGCGTGTAGGGCCGGCCATGCCATTCGGCCTCGACGCTCACGCGGTCGCGGGTGACGCCGGGCTGGTCGTGAACGATGGCAATCCGCTTCCCGATGATGCGGTTAAAGAGGGCGGACTTGCCGACATTGGGGCGTCCGACGATGGCGATCAGATTTGACACCCCGTTAATATGCCGGTTTTACCGGCCGGCAGGAAGGAGGAAATGCGCGGGGCGGGGGCCGGAATTTGGTTGCGCCCGCCCGGGACTTTATGGATATTTTCCGAAATATTTAACTTATGAGCTTACGACTTGGTGACCTAGCCCCCAACTTTACCGCCCAAACCACCGAGGGCGAATTGGATTTCCACCAGTGGCTGGGCACCGGCTGGGGCGTCCTCTTCTCCCACCCCGCCGATTTCACCCCGGTCTGCACCACCGAGCTCGGAGCCGTGGCCGTGATCAAGGAGGAATTCGCCAAGCGCAACGTCAAAGTGCTGGCGGTCAGCGTGGACCCGCTGGAATCGCATCACCGCTGGCTGCTGGACATCAACGAAACCCAGTCCTGCAGCATGAATTTTCCGGTCATCGCCGACCCGGACCGGAAAATCGCCACGGCCTACGACATGATTCATCCCAACGCGGATGACAAGGCCACCGTGCGCTCGGTCTTCATCATCGGACCGGACAAGAAGATCAAGCTCACGCTCACCTATCCCGCCAGCACGGGCCGGAATTTTCTGGAGATCCTGCGGGTCATTGACTCGCTGCAACTCACCGCCAAATTCAAAGTGGCGACCCCCGCCAACTGGAAGGATGGCCAGGATTGCATCGTGGTGCCCGCTGTGTCCGATGCGGATGCCGCCCAGTTGTTTCCGAAAGGGGTGCGGAAAATCAAGCCGTACCTCCGTTACACCCCGCAGCCCAACCGTTAAGTCCAACCGCTGCCGGTCCGCGTCCCCTGCTGGCAGTGTCGCAAGCCTGGCTTTGGCCGGGAAACCACCCCGGGACAATTTTCCTAAAACCGTGGCTGACCGAGTTCGCGCCGGGATGGTTTCCACCGGCGCATTGAACTGCCGGCTTGTTTTTGGGTCTGTAGTTGTATAATTATCCGGTTCAACGTTCCGATGAATTCCAGTCTCATCATTGTGCCAACCTACAATGAGCGGGAAAACCTTCCGCGCATCGCGCAAAAACTGTTGTCATTGCCGGTGCCCGTGGACCTGCTGGTGGTGGATGACAATTCCCCGGATGGCACCGGTAAAATCGCGGATGAACTGGCCGCCAAACACGCTCAAATCCACGTCTTGCACCGGCCGGGCAAGAACGGCCTGGGCCGCGCCTACATCGCCGGATTTCAATGGGCGCTGGCGCGGCATTATGAATTTATCTTCGAGATGGACTGCGATTTCTCGCACAATCCCGACGACATCCCGCAGTTTTTAAAGGCGGCCGAGCAGGCGGACCTCGTGCTGGGCTCCCGCTACATTGGCGGCGTCCGCGTGATTAACTGGCCGTTGAGCCGCTTGATGCTGAGCCGGTCGGCGGGCAAGTACGTGGAATGGGTTACCGGCATGCCCTTCATGGATCCGACGGGCGGCTACAAATGTTTTCGGCGGCGCGCCCTGGAGGCCATTCAATTGGAGGACGTGCGCTCGAACGGGTACAGCTTTCAGATCGAAATGACCCACCGGCTGTGGCGCCAGGGTTTTAAAATCGTGGAGATTCCCATTATTTTCACGGACCGCACGGAGGGCGAATCTAAAATCTCCAAGGGGATCGTCAACGAGGCCATCTGGCTGGTGTGGCGCCTCTGGTTGCAAAACGGGTTGCGCCGCTCGCCCCCCCGGAGCGGTCCACCCAGGAATTAACGACGTGGCTGTAACCATTGGGGATCTTCTCACCTTGGATGTGCACGACATCGCCTTTGGCGGCGAGGGCGTGGGCCGTGTGGATGAATTTGTCGTGTTTGTCCCTTATGTGCTGACGGGGGAGCGCGTGGAGGTGGAGGTGACGGAGGTGAAGAAGAATTTCGCGCGGGGCAAGCTCCGGCGCGTGCTGCAATCGTCCCCGGAGCGGGTGGACCCCGCCTGCGCCTATTTTACCGCGTGCGGCGGCTGCCAGTACCAGCACATTGCCTATCCCACCCAGCTCGCCTTGAAGCACAAGCAGATTGCCGATTTGTTCGAGCGCATCGGAAAAATTCCCCGCGCCGTGATTGCGCCGGTGATTCCCTGCCCGGTGCCGTATGGCTACCGCAACCGGATCATGATCCGCAGCCAGTGGAACAAGCCGGAGCAGAAGTTGAACATCGGTTTCGTGCGCGCGGATGGCGGTTTGGTGGAGGACATCACCGAATGTAAAATCGCGGAGCCGGCGCTAAACGCCGAGATCCTGCGCGTCCGGGCGAATCCGCCGCCCAAGGGCGGCATCAAAGTGGTGCTGCGGGTGCCGCCGGAAAATTGGGAGGTGCCGGCCAGCTCCTTTTTTCAGAATAATTTTTTCCTGCTGCCCCGGTTGATTGAGACCGTGCGCGGGTATTTGCAAAGCGCCGGCACGGGGCATCTGGTGGACTTGTATTGCGGCGTGGGCTTCTTCGGCATTGAACTCGCCGGCAGTGTGGCCTCCTTCACGGGGGTGGAACTGGACAAGCTGGCCATCCAGTCGGCCCGTAAAAACGCGGAGCGGCGGCAGATCACAAACGGGCGGTTCATCGCGGCGGCGGTGGAGGAGATCTTGCCGGAGTTGGTGCGCCAATTAACCCCGGGACAGACCACAGTATTGCTGGATCCGCCCCGCAAAGGCTGCTGGCCGGCGACCTTGGAATTGCTGCGGCAAACCCGGCCGGCGCAGATCATCTATGTGTCCTGCCACCCGGCCACCATGGCCCGGGATTTGAACATCCTGTGCGAGGCGGGTGTCTTTGAACTGGCGGGGGTGACCCCGCTGGATATGTTCCCCCAAACCCAACACGTGGAATGTGTGGCCGATTTGCGCTGCGGACAAGGCTTGCCAAGCGCGGCCTCATAGTTTCAACTAATCCCACCGAATGACCAAAGCAACCCGAAAAGACCCGCGCCAAACCTTTGTTCCGCGCTTTTTACCCTGGCTGCTGGCCGGTCTGATGCTGGTCGTTTATGTGGTCACCCTGGATCACTGGGTTTCCCTGTTCAATTTGGACCAGGTGGCCCGGATTTCGGGATGGACCTGGCAGCCCGCCTTGCTTAATCCGGTCACCTATTTGGTGACTTGGCCATTTCACTGGCTGCCCACCCCCTTGATTCCCCTGGCGTTGAATCTGTTTTCGGCCGTGCTGGCGGCGGGGGTGCTGGGTTTGCTGGCGCGTTCGGTGGCGTTGCTACCCCAGGATCGCACCGAGGCGCAACGCTTGCGGGAGACCAGCGATTTCTCTTTTCTTACCATTCGCAGCGCATGGCTCCCCCCGGTGCTGGCGGTGCTGGTCTGCGGGTTGCAGTTCACTTTTTGGGAATTTGCCACCAACTTCACCGGCGATTTGATTAATCTTTTGATTTTCGCCGTGGTGATCTGGAGTTTGCTGGAGTATCGCCTGGATGAACGTGAGGGCCGCTTGCTGCTGGCGGCGGGCCTTTATGGAGCCGGGATGACCCAGGATTATGGCTTGACCGGATTTCTGCCCCTGATTCTGGCCGCGCTAATTTGGATTCGTGGCCTGGCGTTTTTTAATGCGGGTTTCCTCTTGCGCCTGCTGGGCTGCGCCCTTGCGGGCCTTTCCTTGTGCTGCCTCCTGCCCAGCCTGGGCGTCCTTTCCGGGAAAATCCCGCCAAACCTTTGGTGGCAGGCTTTCAAGCTCAACCTGTCCCCCCAATGGGGCATGTGCCAGTACTTTTTTGCCAACGAAAAATTTCGTCATGCCCTGGCCTTGATGGGGTTGATTTCCCTGATGCCGGTCGTGATGATGTCGGTCCGCTGGAAAGCCGCTTTTGGGGATCGCAGCCGCATGGGCACGGAAATCACCGGCATCATGATTCATCTGGTTTTTGCGGTCTTAATGGGGATTTGTTTATGGGGTGCTTTTGATCCGCCCTTCAGTCCGCGTCACCTCGGGTCTGGCCTCCCCTGTTTGAATTTTTACTATCTCGCGGCGCTGAGTGTGGGTTATTATAGCGGCTACTTCCTCCTGGTCTCCCGCCGGTTGGTGGCTCGTAATTCGCGCTCTCGCGGGCCGGATATTTTTGGGGTCTTGCAGCCTGCGACGTTCACGGTCCTCGTGGTCCTGGCCCTGCTGGTGACCTCGGGATTGATCTGGAAAAACCGGGTGGTCTTATTGGCCGTCAATAATAACGGCCTCAAAGCCTACGCCAGTTTGGTCCTGGCCAGCCTGCCGCGCACGGGCGGGATTTTGCTGGCGGACAATGAGGTGGGCTCCGCGGACATCCCCCGCCGTCTGTATTTGGTGCAGGAGGCTCTGGCTCAGGCGGGGCGGAGCGGTGAGTACGTGCCCGTGGATACCATGGCCCTTTCCTCCCCTGCTTATCACCGGTATCTCCACCAAAAATATCCCCGGCAGTGGCCCTTGCTGGTGGATGCTAAAAATAATAACTTGCTGGATCCGCATGGCCTGCTTGGTGTGGTGGAATTACTCGCCAAAACCAATGCCATATATTACCTGCATCCCAGCTTTGGCTATTATTTTGAGGTGTTTTATCTGGAGCCGCATGGTTTGGTCTACCAAATGAAGAACCTCCCCGCGGACACCCTGCTGCCTCGTTTGCCAGATGCCCGTCTCCAGGCCGAAAATGAGGCTTTCTGGGCCAGGGCGGAGCAGGAGACGCTGCCCCCGATTCTCAAGGCGACCGTACCGCCCGACCCCTTTGCCACCCGCCACGAATTCGGTCAGCGGCTCAAGGCCCGCCTGCATATCCAGCCCGAGGCGAATTACAATGACCTTCTCGCCGGCCAGTATTATTCGCGCAGCTTGAATTTTTGGGGCGTGCAACTGCAGCAGGCCCGCGCGCTGGTTCCGGCGGCGGCCCACTTTGACACCGCCCTGAAACTGAATCCCGATAATCTGGCCGCCAGCGTCAACCTGGCCTTCAACCGCGACCTCCAGGCCGGCCGTTCCGTTGAGCTTGACCTGAATAAAACCGGCCCCGACCAATGGGGCCGATACCATGCTTGGGAAGAAATCCAGACCGCCTGCGGTCCGTTTGATGAACCCAGCTTCTGTTTCGCGGCCGGTGGCATCTATATGCAGGGCAGTTTGTGGTGCCAGGCCATCGCCGCGTTCACCCGGGTGCGGGAATTTCTCCCGGATAATTTGCCCACCCTCTCTTCTCTCGGGCAACTGTATGTGTTTTCCCATCGTCCTGAGCTGGCTCTGGCTGCCCTGCGGGAACCCCGGCTGCATCCCGAACGCTTTGGCCTCAACGAAACCAATTCGACCGAGGTCAACCTGGTGGCTTCCGCTGCTTACCTCCAGCTAACGAATCTGGCGCTCGGCATCCCCCTGCTGGAGGGCGAGGTGAACCAGCACCCGGACGATGTCAATCTGCTCACGGTCGCCACCCAGGTGTTCCTGGGCCAGGGCCTCCTCACCAATGCCCTTCACGTCATCAATTTGCAACTCGCCCGCACCCCGGATGATCCCGCCTGGCTCTTCGGCCAGGGCTATGTGCATATGCGGCTCAAGCAATACCCGCAGGCCATCGCCAGCCTTAGCCGGGTGATTGCTTTGCAAACCAATAGCTACGATGCCTTGTTCAATCGCGCCGTGGCTTATCTCAACATCGGTGACTTCAAATCCGCCCGCAGTGACTACGAGCAGCTGGCCGCGGCCTACCCCAAATCATTCCAGGTCGCCTACGGCCTGGGCGAAATTGCCTGGCAGCAGCGGGATACCAATGCCGCCGTGCAGCATTATGGCGTTTATCTGGAAAACGCCCCGACCAACTCGGCGGAATTTAAAATGATCCGCAGCCGCCTCGCCACCCTCACGGGCAAAGCCCCCTGACCGCGCCTATGCGGGTGACCCATGTCATTACCCGGCTGATTGTCGGCGGCGCTCAGGAAAACACGGTGTCCACCGTGCTGGGCCTCCGGGAAAAACCCGGTGTGACCGTCGATTTGATATCCGGTCCCACCCACGGACCGGAAGGCTCGTTGGCCAAGGCGCTGGCCTTGGACCCCGCTTTGCTGTCCATCGTACCCGAACTCGTCCGGCCGGTGCATCCCCTCCAGGACTGGCTGGCCTGGCGGCATCTCACCCGGCGTTTCCAGCAGACCAGTCCGGACATCGTCCACACCCACAGCGGCAAGGCGGGTATCATCGGCCGGCTCGCGGCCCGGAGTGCCGGGGTGCCGCTGATCCTTCACGCCATTCACGGTCCGTCTTTTGGGAAGTTCCAAAGCGCCCGCGCCAATTTCGTCTTTCGTAATGCCGAAAAATACGCCGCCCGCGCCACGGATCATTTCACCGTGGTGGCCGATGCGATGCGGGACCAATACCTCGCCGCGGGCATTGGCCGGCCGGACCAATACACGAAAATCTTCAGCGGTTTCCCCCTTGAACCCTACCTCGCCGCCGTGAATGATCCGGCTCTGCGGGCCCGGTACGGTTTGCAACCGGGGGATTTTGTCGTCGGCAAAATCGCCCGCCTGTTCGAATTGAAGGGCCATGACGACCTGTTCGCCGCCGCCCCGGACTTGGTGCGCCGCTGCCCCCGGATTAAATTTCTTTTGGTGGGCGACGGCCCTTGGCGCGAACGGTTTGCGACCATGGCTCGGGCGGCGGGGCTGGCGAAGCATTTCGTCTTCACTGGCCTGGTGCCCCCGGCCGAGGTGCCGTCCCTGGTGGGCATCATGGATGCGCTGGTGCATCTGTCCCTGCGCGAGGGCCTGCCGCGCGCCCTGCCGCAGGCGCTCGCCGCCGCCCGGCCGGTGGTCGCCTATGATTGTGATGGCGCGCGCGAAGTCTGTCTGGACGGCCGCACCGGCTTCCTGCTGCCGCCGGGTGATCTGGCCGGCCTCACCGACCGCTTGTGCCGCCTCGCCGGCGATTCGGTCTTGCGCGCGCAATTGGGGGCGGCGGGCCAGGCGTACGTGCGGGAGAATTTTGCGGTGGAAAAAATGGTGGCTGACACGCATGCTTTGTACCTGAGACTGGCCGCCGAACGCGGCCTGCGCGTGTGAGCTTTCCCCTGAATTTTTATCTGGCCGCCTTTGCCGGGTCCTTGGCGACCGTGCTGCTGGCCCTGCCCCTCTGGCGCGCTTGGTGCCGGCGCACCGGGCATGTGGATGACCCGGGCCACCGAAAAATTCACGATGCTCCCATCGCTCTCGCCGGGGGACTGGCGGTCCTGACAGGCGTGCTGGCACCCCTGTTGGTGGGGGCCTTATTATTAAAATTGGGCATTGTGTCCATCGCCTCCACCGCCTTGATTGTGCATGGCGTGGACCGGCGCGCCCTGGAACTCGGGGTGATCGCGCTGGGCGCGGTCGCCATCACCGTGCTCGGCTGGCTGGATGACCGAGTCGAGTTAAGTCCACCAGTTAAATTTACCGGCCAGTTTCTGGTCGCCCTTGCCGTGGCGCTGGTGGCCAAGCGCATCACCCTCTTTGTGCCCAGTGAATTCTTCAGCTACGCCATCACCGTGCTCTGGATCGTGACCGTCATCAATGCCTTCAATTTCATGGACAACATGAACGGTCTCTGCACCGGCCTGGGCGTGATTGGGGCGCTGCTATTTGGTTTGATTGCCGCGCGGGACGGCGAGTATCTGGTGGCCTTGATCGCGTTCCTGACCGCCGGCGCGCTGCTGGGATTTTTGCCCTGCAATTTCCCGAAAGCCACCGCCTTTCTCGGGGATGCCGGCAGCCACCTGGTCGGTTACCTGCTGGCGGTGCTGGCCATGCTGCCGCATTTTTATACAAAAACCAACCCGCATCCGCTGGCCGTGCTTTCCCCGCTGCTGGTACTGGCCGTGCCCTTGATGGACCTCGCCTGCATGGTCGTCATTCGCACCCGGGCCGGCCGGCCGTTTTGGATTGGCGACACCAACCACCTCTCGCACCGGTTGGTGCGCTCCGGCCTCACCCGCGCGCAAGCTGTCCTGGCCATCTGGCTGCTGGCGGCGGTCATTGGCGCCCTGGCCTTCGCACTTTAATGAAACTTTCAAAGTTAGCCGCCCCGGTCCGGCCCTCCTAAAAATCTTGCCCTGCGGGTCCATCACGGTAGCCTTTATCCCGTGAATTTGTTGTTTATTGGCGACATTGTCGGCGAACCCGGCCGCCGCGCGGTCCGCATGCTGCTGCCGGCCTTGCGGGAAAAATATCAACTCGATTTCGTCGTGGCCAACGGGGAAAACTCCGCCGGCGGCTCGGGCATCACCCCGCGCACGGCGGGTGAGATTTTTGACGCCGGTGTGAATGTCATCACCAGCGGCGACCATTTGTGGGATCAAAAAGAGGTGGGTGAACTCCTGGCGAATGAAACCCGGTTTTTACGCCCGCTCAACTACCCGGCGGGCACACCAGGGCAGGGGGCGGCACTCTACCAATTGCCGAATCTCCCCCCCGTCGCCGTGCTCAATGCCCAGGGCCGCACCTTCATGCCCGTGCTGGAAAATCCCTTCCTGCTCGCCCGCGAGGACGTCGAACGCTTGCGCAAGCTCACCAGCATCATCTTCGTGGATTTTCACGCCGAGGCCACCTCGGAAAAAATTGCCTTCGCCCGCATGCTTGATGGCCAGGTCAGCGCCGTCGTCGGCACCCACACGCATGTGCAGACCGCCGACGAGCAAATCTTTCCCGGTGGCACCGCCTTTCTCAGTGACGCCGGTTTTACCGGTCCCCAAGAGAGCATCCTGGGCCGGGAAATTGAGCCAATCATCAAACGCTTCCTGTGGAACACGCCCCAGCGCTTTGAGGTCGCCAAAAAACGCATCGTGCTCCACGGGGCGGTCATTCAGATTGACGACACCACCGGCAAGGCGCTGAAAATCCAGCGGATCGCCGAGCCCCTGCTGGATTAAAGGTCCGGCCATGCCCCCCCTCACTGACACCCTGTGTCTCCACTGCGGCCTCTGCTGCAATGGTGTGCTTTTTGCCGATGTGCGTGCCGAGGCGGGCGACCGCTCGCCCCTCTTCGCCGACCGCCCGCGTGTGACGCAGCCCTGCCCCGCATTCTCGGCGGGCGATTGCACCTGTGCCATTTACCGTGAGCGTCCCCGGCGCTGCCGCCAGTTTGAGTGCCGCCAGTTGCAGGGCACCGGCACCGGCGAAATCACGGTGGCCGCCGCCTTGCGGCGCATCGCCAGGGCCCGCCGATTCGCCGCTAAAATTGAAAAATCCCTCACGGCCCTGGGCTTTAATAATCTTAAACAGCCCCTGAAACGGCGTTTTGAAAAATGCCAGCGGGCCGCCGAGGCCGGCCTTTTGGACGCGTCCCAGCATGCCCGCCTGGCCGGCTTGCAACTCGCGATGCACCAACTGAACCAGTTGCTTGCGAAGGAGTTTTACGGATGAGCCAGGCGCGCCTGGGCCTCTACGCCGAGTACGGCGCCCTGATGTTTATCCAGGCGGCGGGCATGTCTGCCTGGCTGGTCCCACTGGGGCCCGTGCTGGATGCCCATGGCCTGGCTTCGATCAAACCCTTTGCTTTCGCGACCTCCGCTCTGGCCTGTTTTGTCTCCCCCCTCTTTTTTGGAGCCATGGCGGACCGGCATGCCTCACCGGTCAAAGTCCTGCGCGGCCTCTCGCTCGCCACCGCCGTGGCCATGGCGCTGGCTACCACGGCCATTCAAGGGCAGTGTCGGGTTGGGCTCATCCTCGCGTTGATCCAGGTGTACGCGCTTTGCACCGCCCCCACCTGGGGCATTGCGTCCACGATTGTGTTTGCCCGGTTGCAGGATGCCCGCCAGGAATTTGGCCCCATCCGCGCCATGGGCACGCTGGGCTGGATGGCTGGCTGCCTGTTGATCAGTGCCCTGAATGCCGACACCTCCACGCTGGCGGGTTATAGCGGATCGGTGATCTGGCTGGTGGTGGCGGTCTTCACGTTTTTTTTGCCCGCGATGGAACCGCCCCCCGCCGCCCATGTGTCCTGGCATGAACGGCTGGGGCTGGACGCCTTGCAGTTGTTAAAAAACCGGCAGCATCGCGTCATGTTTACCACCGCCGCGCTGATGAACCTGGCGATTGCCGCCTTTTATCCCTATGCCCCCGCCCATCTGCGCGAACTGGGCTTTCAACACACCACCGCCTGGACCTCCCTGGGCCAGGTCACCGAAGTGGTGGCCATGTTCACTTTGGGCTGGCTGCTGTTGCGCTGGCCTCTGAAATGGATTGTAGCGGCCGGTCTGGGGTTCGGGGTGCTGCGCTTTGTCTTCAGCGCCTGCAACACCCGGGGCTGGCTGCTGCTGGGGGTGACGCTGCATGGCGCGTCGTTTGTGCTGGTGCTGATCGTCGCGCAAATTTACCTGGAGAAAAATGTGGAAATCGCCTGGCGCGCGCGGGCCCAGGCGCTGTTTTCGCTGATGACCAGCGGGGTGGGCAACCTGCTGGGCTACCTCGGCTCCGGTTGGTGGTTCCACGTCTGCACCCCGCGCCTGGCCACCAACTGGCCGCTCTTCTGGGGCGGTCTGGCCGCCACCGTCGGGGTGGTGCTCTTATATTTTCTGGCCAGATACCAGGCTCCCGCCGTGACCGCCGCGCTTAACCGCCCAGCAGCACCAGGTTCTTAAGTGTGGGCGTGGGGAGCCCGCCCTTCGGTTCCAACGTGACCGCAAATTTGTCGGCCGTAACGATTGCCTTGTCCGCCTTGAAATGCAGGCGCACGTTGCCCGACTCGTCCACTTGGAATACCCCGGCGCTGACCGGCACCTTGTACTTGGGATCAATCACCCACAGTTGGTAATCGCGATCCGCCGGCAGCGGCTTGAGGTTTTGCACCACAAAGACCCCGGACTGCTTCTGGTTGTCCCAGAGACTCACCGCCACGGCTTTGGGCGCGTCGCTGAGCAATGAATTCATCAGGGCGATGCGCACATCCGCGAGTTTGGTCTCCGCTTGCAAGCTGGCCACGGTTTGGGCCATTTGATTGGTGGCACCCCGCAGTTCATCCGCCAGTTGGTCCAGTTCGGCAATGCGGGCATTCTGCTTGGCCACCGTTGCCTCAAGGGTCTGTTTTTCCACGGTTTGGTGAACACAAAGCAGCACCGCTGCCGTGGCGATCGCCCACGGTAGCCAAAAATTAAGGAAATTGGGGGCGGTTGGTCGTTCGCGCCGGGGTGCGGATGGTTTCGTCCGGGCATCCAGTTCCGCCAGGATCCGGTCTTTGACCTGCGGCGAGGGGGCGGCGGCGGGAACCGTCCCCGCCAGGGCATCGCGCGCGGTCAGCAGGCTCGTCACCAAGGCCTGTAATTCCGGGTCGCGCGCCAGGGCGGCGGCGAATGCCTTTTCCTCCGGCGGCGTCAGCAGGCCCAGCACGTGCAGGCTGGCCAGTTCTTCCATGTGCTCGTCAATCATACCACCCCCTCCAGTCGTTCGCGCAATCGTAACATGCCGCGCCGGATGCGTGCTTTGATGGTGCCGAGTGGTTCTTTCAAAGTTTCTGAAATTTCATTCTGCGTAAACCCGCCAAAAAAGGCCATTTCAATCGCCTTCCGCTGCTCCGCCGGCAGTTCCGCCACGGCGGAGCTGATCAATTCCTCGTTTTGCGTTCCGTGCACCGTCCCATTGGCCGTCCCCCCGGGCGCGTTCGCCAGCATCTCGGTGGCGGCATGCTCCAGCAATTTGGTCCGCCGTTGCTGCGCGCGAATGTAATCAATCGCTTTGTTCCGCGTGAGGGTCACCGCCCAGCTAATCGGTTTCCCCAGGGTTGGGTTATACGTTCCGGCCTTGTCCCAAATTTGCAGAAATACTTCCTGCAGCACATCCTCCGCTTCTTTCTGGTCATTCAAAATGCGGAAGGCCACGGCAAACAGCAGTTTGCAATATTGGTCATAAAAACAGGCGAAGGCCCACCGGTCCCCCTGGCTGATGCCGCGCATCAACTCAATGTCTTGGTTCGGCTCTGGTTGAATTTCTTGCGCGCCCATTATCTCCCTTTCACCGGCAGCCTCCCCCGACCCCTGGGTCGGAGGAAGCCCCGGCTGCTGACCAACGAAGATGTTTATGCATAAAAACGCCCCAATTACCTCGTGTCTAATTATCTAACGCGCCCCAAAGCGGAACGGATGCAATTATTTTTCGCTCGCATTAAAATGATTTCTCCTGCCTTGAACCGTTTTCCCATTCGTGTTTATCCGTGCCCATCCGTGGTTGATTGATTCGCTTTTGCGTATTTCGTGTGTTGCGCGTTTTAAACCCCCTGGCTTTTTCTCCGCGCCTTTGCGTCTTTGCGTTAAAGCCTCTTCCCATCCGTGGTTTAATTCCTGTTTTTAAAACGGCAGCCATTTGACATCCAGCACCCGCTCCGCCAGCCAGGTGGAGGCGATGACCATGATCGCCACGGATCCCGCCCGGAGGACGAACCGTTGGTAAAACATCAAATGCCGCACACTCAAAGCCAGCGGCATGAACACCGCCACAATCGTTAACTGGCCGATTTCCACCCCGAGGTTGAAGCCAAACAGGGTCGCGGCCATCTGCCCTGTGTGCAGGCCCAGGTCCGCCAGCGCATTGGCAAACCCGAAGCCGTGCAGCAATCCAAAACCAAAGGCCACCATCCAGCCGCGTTCCGCAAAGAACGGATACACATTGTTGAGCGCCGCAATCACCACCGTGGCGGCAATCGATGATTCCACCAACCGCACCGGCAGGTGCACCACTCCCAGCGTGGCCAGGCTCAGGGTGATGGAATGGGCCAGGGTGAAGGCCGTGACAATTTTTAAAATATTCATGAAGGCTGGCCGCGCCGCCGGGACCGGTTCCCAGTGACCATCCTTTCGGCGTAACACGCCCGGTAAGAGCAGCGACAGCAGAAATAGGATGTGGTCGTAGCCGGACCAGATGTGCCAGATGCCCTGTTCCACGAAGGTGAAAAACGGCGTGTGCGAGGGCGCGCCCAAGTCAAACTGTTGATCCGGCGTTTCCGGACTGAACACGCCCACGGTGGTCTGTCCCCCATTTTCCAGCCGCAGCAGGCCGCGGTGTTTAGGGTCAATGTCGAATAATGCCTGGTAGTTGATGCCCAGCCCGGTAGGGCGTCCCAGTCCTTCCACGTCAAACCGCAGTACTGCGTACGCGCCATCCGAATGGTTGTCAACCAGCAGTTCGCGCACCACCAGCGTCCCCGGTTTGCCATCCCCCTCAATGTGCAGGCGGGAAAGGGCGTAGGCGCAGACCGCCGCTTTCCGGTCCCTCAGTTCCGACCATGTAATGACCCCGTCGTCATTGGCATCCAGTCCGACCGCATCCTCCAGATCCCGCAACGCCAGATCCCACTGGCCCGATACGCCCGTTGGACTGGCCTGAATCATGAGGTAGGCACTGCTTTGGGTGTGGGCGCTGGCTGTCCCGACCGCCAGGCAGATAAAGAGGGCGAGCCAGCAGCCGTATCGGAACGGACCAGCCAATCGGCTGGTGATATTCAAGGGGAATGTGCATGGGTTTGATTGCAGTGGTTTCATAGGGTTGGCTATTGGGCGCTGGCCAGGGTGAATTGCCGGGCAATTTTGACCAGTTGGACGTCCTCCAGTTTTTTCTCCCTGATAAAATCCAGGGCGGGCTGCGCGGCGGCGGCATCCCCCGCCGCCCCGGCGGTCTCCAGTAGAATCCGGACATCCGCCGGCTCGCGTTGCACCCGCCAGTTTGCCTGGGCCAGGCGCAAGGCCGCCGCCGGCTCGTGCCGCAGTTCCAAAGTGTAGCGCGCCTCCTCGCGTTGGTGGACAAAATCCCCGCGCCAATGCCCGGCCTCAAACCGCGCCTGCAACAAGGCCAGATGTGCCGCGTAGCTTGCCGGCCGCGGCTCCAGCCGGGCTTCCGCCAGTGTCAGGCGCAACAACAACGCGTCCGCATTCACTTCGCCCGCCAGCAGCGTGGCTGCCTCGCGGTCGCGGTCCTCATCCAGCAGCAAATCCGCGTATGCCCCCAGGAGATAGGGATCGTGTTCCCCGAGCGCTAGGGCACTTTTATAGTAGCCCTCGGCCTCTGCCAGCCTGCCCAGCCGGGCGGAGGCTTCCGCCAGCACGGTGAGCGCCCATAATTTATCACCCGTGCTGGCATTCGGCTGGCCCGCGAGCGCCTGGCTCAATAGCCGGCAACTGCTGGCCGCCTCCCCGTTCAAACTGCTCACGCTCACCGCTGCCGTCAGGCCGATCAGTCCCGGTGCAAGCTGTATCAAAGGGACGCAGGCGCGGCGTGCGCCGTCATAATCACCCAGCACCGTCAACACGGTCGCCTTCGTCAGCCAGGCCTGCGCGTTGGCGTGATCCCGTTGCAAAGCCAGATTTAGATCGGCCAGCGCATTGGTAAAATCATGCTGGCTTTGTTTGATGGTGGCTCGCAACACCAGCACATTCACCGGCGGAGTCGCCGCTTCCCACCATCGCGCCAGCGCCCCCTGCGCCCGCCCCAGGTAACGCGGGTTCGCCTCGCTCCGGCTCAGCTCAATGCACTGCCGGGCAAACTCCCAGGCCACCGCGGGATTGGTCGGGTCCGCAGCGAGCCGGGCGCGCAATTCATGCAAATGCTGCGTGGCCGGATCGAAGGGCTTCGCGCGCAATCGCTCCAGCACCTGGCTGCCGTCCGTCGGTAAAAAGGGCTCGGCCGGAGCCGTCAGCAGGCCCATGCCCAGACCCAGTGCGATGAGGAACCGGCTGATTTTATTTGGCCAAGGGTTGCGAAATCGGGGGGGCAGGTTCATAAACAGCATGGAAATTCAAAGGTTTTTTTGTTCGCACTGTGGGTCGCTGGTCTGCCGCCCGGCCTCCCGTCCCGCTCCTCCAGTTGCCTGGCGGAGCGGGGGGAAGCCCTGGCGTCGTCCGGTTTTTTCGGTAAGTTTGCGCTCCCGCGGGTTTTAAGCGGCCGCGCGGAGCCGGTGCGCTCTGGCGGCCCCTGGCGCCTGCCTATTGGGATTGAACGGTCATGCTCACATTTGTGCCGCTCACCGAGGGACTGCCCAGCACCACGCCGGCAGTGTCGGATTTGAGCTGGTAGAACCCGGTGGGTCCGCCGGTGGTGCTCGTGGTCAGCGTGCCATTGCTGCTGTTATACGTTGACGGCGTCGCCGTGTACGGGCCTTTCACCGAGCTGCTTTTGAGCATGGTGATGGTGACGGACGGATCATTCGGCGAGCCCGGCACCGGCGGCTGGATGTAGGGGAACGCGGAGGCGAAATGCGTCGCATCCACATACGCGCCATCGGTGTAAGGCAACTGGCCCGAGGGAGCCACATTGGTCGAGAGTAACTTGCCCATCATGACCCGCAAGGCAATGTCCACCACGTCGTCCCCGGGCCGGCGGCCGTTCGGGAAACCGGCCACGTCACCGCCAATCACCCCGAGGTTGTTCTGGGAGCCGGCGGGCACGGCGGGCGTGCTCGTGTTCAGGCGCAGATATTCCGCCGCCGTCGGCGTGTAGTTCAAACCGGGAATGCCGGTCAGGAAAACTTCCACCAGGTCCAGGCGCGGGAAGTTGGTGGGCGCCACCACGCCCGCGCTGCCGTAGAGAATTTGAATGAGGGCCGGCAGCGTGGGATATTCCACATAATTGGCAAATTGCGCGTCATTCGCAGGCTGGCTGGCATTAAACGTGTCCTTGTCCTTCAAGCCAATGACCACCTCGTTCACGAGCGGCTGGCCCAGCCGGGAGACCTGCACGAGATTGGTGAGCGGCCCCTGGCTGGCGGTCGTCCATGCCCCAATCACCGGGCTGACCCCGTTGGTCAGGCAGGCTTTTGGCAGTTCCAGAATCAGGGAGGTCACGTTCTTATACGCCAGGCTGTCCTTTTCCCCGTTCACCGGTCCGAGCACGTTGTTATAATTAATCAGGTCGAAGGTTTCGCCCAGATTCACCACGAAAGGATCCTTGCGCTGCCCCACGAACAGTCGGCCGGGCGTGGCGCAGCCGGGGATGTTCACCGTGTAAATATACTGGTTCGCGTAATCCACATAGTCCGGAATGGTCTTGGTGCCGATGTCATCCACCGGCTTGGTAAACACCGTCGTGCCATCCGCCGCGTTGGTCAGGTATTGCGCGTTGCCCGTGCGCCGCGGCCCGGTGATCATTTTCACCGAGTAATGTTCGATGACATTCAGCGCCGAGTTGTTGCCGGGAAATATCTGCCCGGCAATAACCAGCGGAATCCCGTTGGTCACCTGGCTGCCCGCCGGCCCGATGGGCAGGGCGATGTTCTGGTACGTGTTCCAAAATTGAAACTGAAACGTAAGGTGGTCCTGGCCATCCCCGACATTATCAATCGAAATTTCATAAACCCCGTTGGTTTCGAGCATGAAATAGTTGGGACCGCCGTAGGGATCCTGGAGGGGCAGATAATCCGCCACGAACGTCACGAAGTTCGAGCGCCCGGCTTCGTAACTGTTGAACATATAAAAGTCCGCCCCGTCCAGCTTGGGCGTGCCGGTGATGAGCGGGGCTTCCCGGTGGCTGGACGCCAGCACGGTCCCGGCGGCCAGCAGGCTGGCGCCGAATACGAACGCAGATTGGAATAGTTTCATGGTGTGCGATGAGTTTTGGTTTCGTTGTTTTTTGAACTTACGGCATTACTACGAAACGAAGACCGCCTTTGGATGCATCACCCGAAAAAAGAAAAAACCTGCTTTGGCTGAATGAGGTCAATCCGCGTCAAATCCCGCCTCGCCGGGATGGAATGCGCCGGCCCTGGTTTCCGCCGGAGAGTTGGCTGCGAGATCCGAGAAATTTGCCCCGGACCTTTGGCCCGTGCCTACTTGGAAAGTTCCGCCCGCAATTTTGCCGCCACGTCTTTTAACGCCTCCGGCACCACTCCGGTGTTGGCAATCACCGGCATGAAATTCGTGTCCCCGCCCCAGCGTGGCACCACATGGATGTGCAGATGCTCCACAATGCCCGCGCCCGCGACTTTGCCCAGGTTAATCCCCACGTTGAAGCCGTCCGGCTTCATCACCGCCGTCAGCGCATTGATGCACCGCCGGGTCAGCTTCCAAAGATCCGCCAGTTCCTCCTCCGTGAGACCGTTGAGGTCGGACACCTGTTTGTACGGCACCGCCATCAAGTGACCGCCGTTGTAGGGATAACGATTCAGCACGGCAAAGCAACTGCGGTCCCGGGCGATCACATAATTGTCCACATCCTCCAGCGACTGGGCAATGCGCGTGAAAACGCTTTCCTCCAGTTGGGGTTTGGGCGAGAGGATGTATTCAATGCGCCAGGGCGCGTGCAATGATTCCATGGGGGGAGCGTACCCGGGAACGGCCGGAAAGTCAAAATCACCGCTTTCTCTGGAGGATATATTTAACAAACGACCCCAGCCCGGAAAATTTGTAGCCCGGATCCACATAATGCTCGATCACGTAAAAGGCAAAATAATAGGCCCGGCAAAAACACCAGATGGCCAGCACCAGCAGCCCGGCATCCTTCAGCGTGGGCGCATCCACCAGCAGCAACGCCCCCGCCAGCAGGCCGAGGAACAGGAACAGTCCGCCCTTGAGCTTGATCCAAAAGGTACTGGTGAGGTCCTTCATGGGAATAATTCCAATATCTCCGCCGCCGCCCGCTGGCTGGCCCCGGGTTTGCCCAGGGTGGAAACGATTTGGGTCAGGCGCTTTTTGATCTTCGCGCGGCGCGGTTCGCTCTGCAAAAGTTTCACGGCCGCCTGCGCGATGTTATACCCAATGGCATCGTGCTGGATGAATTCCGGCATGACTTCCTCACCCGCCAGCAGGTTGGGCATCGTCAGCGATTTCACCGTGACAATGCGCCGCGCAATTTCGTAGGTGAGCCACGACGTTTTGTACAAGGTCACGGTGGGCACGCCGTAAAAAGCGCATTCCATCGTCACCGTACCCGTGGACGCGATGGCCACCGTCGCCTCCGTGAGGGCGGCCGGCAGATTGCCCGTTTGGATGTTCACCGTGGCGGGCGTGGCGAGCGTGCGCGCCAGGTTCACGAGTCCTTCATTGGGCAGCACCATGAGGGCCCGGCTCTCCGGGAGGGCGGACTGAATCCGGGGCCACGCCGCGAACATCACCGGCAGGTGACGTTGCAGCTCGCTCTTGCGACTCCCCGGGAGCAGCAGCACCAAAGGTCCTGTTGCCGCCGGCCCGGTCACGGCGGGCGGGGCGGCGCGATCCAGCATTGGATGCCCCACAAACACCACGCGCAATTTCGGCGCGCGCTGCGAATACCACACCTTTTCGAACGGAAAAATGCTCAGCAACAGATCGTAATCCGCCTCCAGCTTCCGGGCCCGGCCCGGACGCGAAGCCCAGACCTGCGGCGAAATGTACTGGATGATTTTGGGATTCCACCCGGCCTCCGGATGCTCCCGCACCCAGGCCTTCACCGCCTGGCCGAAGCGCAGATTAAAACCGCCGAAATCCACGCCAATGACCGCATCCGGCTGGCGTTCAATGGCCAGCGCCAGCAATTGTTCGAATAACCGCTTGAACTTGAAGTAATTCTTCAGCACGTCCGTGAGGCCGATCACCGCGTGCTGCGTCATGTCCAGTGCCAGCTCCACCCCCGCCGCCGCCATGCGCGGACCGCCCGCGCCAAAGAATTTTGCCGCCGGCTGCTGCCCCCGCAACGCCGCCACCAGCTCGGCCGCCAGCAAATCGCCGCTGGCCTCCCCGGCGATCAGCATGAAGGTTTTGGACATTATTTGCTCTCCTGCACCTGCCGCGTAATCTCAAACGCCAGGTCCAGCGCCCGTTTGGCCGATTCCCCGCTCACCAGCGGGGTGAGCTTCTCCCGGACACAGCTCACGAAGTGTTGCAGTTCCAGCTTGAGCGGCTCCTCCTTGGCAATCGGCACCGGCTCGCGCACGATGCGTTTGCCCGCGAACTCACTGACAATCGTCGAATCCTTGCCCACGCCCAGTTTCGCGGCCAGCAGTTTTTTGAGAATGGAACTTTCCTCCTCGCCATCGCGGGCGATGCGATAAATAAATCCCTCCTGCGCGCGGTAATCCAGCGAGATGTAGCTCGGCACCAGGCCGCCGCTGAACACGCGAATTTTGCGCATGCGTTCCGGGCTCACGCGGCTGACGGTGAGATTGGCCACGCAGCCATTGGCAAACCGCAGCCGCGCGTTGGCAATGTCCTCCGACTTGCTCAGCACCGGAATGCCCACGGCATCCACGGAGATCACCGGCGATTTCACAAACGCCAGCACCACGTCCAGGTCATGAATCATCAGGTCCAGCACCACGCCGATGTCGGTGGAACGGGCGGGGTAGGGGGAGAGCCGGTGGGTCTCGATGAAGCGGGGCTCGGTGGCGACTGTTTCCAGGTATTTAAAGACCGGATTGAAGCGTTCCACGTGGCCCACTTGCAGCACGCACTGGTGCTGCTGGGCGAGCTTCACCAACTCGGCCGCCTGCTCCGTGGTCTCCGTCATCGGCTTTTCCACCAGCACATGCTTGCCCTGCGCCAGCAATTGTTTGGCCAGGTCGAAATGCAGCGTGGTGGGCGTGACGATATTCAGTGCATCCGCATGGGCGGCGGCTTCCGCCACGGAGGTGAAGAGTCGCGCGTGGTGTTTCTCCGCGATTCTGCGGGCGGTATCCGGGTTCGCGTCATAGAGTCCCGCGAATTCCACGAGGCCGGCGGCGGCAAGTTCGGCGTACAGGCGCGCGTGCTCCTTGCCCAGTGACCCGACCCCCAGCACGGCGACCCGAATTGTTGCGTTAGAATTTGACACAACGCCAGCTTGCCAAGTCCCCGCCCGCGCTGAAAGCGTAATTCTCTAACCCTGCGCATTACTGCGGCTTGAACCATGCGGCATTTTAAGTCGGCCATGGTTTTGCCGCGCTCACTGCGCCGCGTAAAAATCATCCACTTTCTTGCCCACGTCGCGGTAGCCCATGTCGGATTCGTAGAGGATTTTAAACTGGTCGATGGCCTCGGTCTTTTTGCCCATGCTTTCCAGCACGGTGCCGAGCTGGTAGATGAGGTCCTTCTTTTCGTCGTCGAACACCTGCTTTTCCTCAATCGCGCGCGCAAAGGTGCGGGCGGCCATGTCAAACATCCGCTTTTTGGCGAGGCACTGGCCAAGGTAATTCATCGCCGGCAGCCGCTTGTGCGGGTTGTTCTGCGCCTTTTGGAACTCGGCGGCGGCCTCGTTGATTTTGCCCGCCTGAAAATACAGCACGCCCATGTCAAACCGGATGCCCATGTCGGTGGGGAAGCGTTCCACGCGTTTCTGGCATTCGCTGATTTGAAAAGCCGCTTTCTCCTCTTTCAGCGCGGCCACTTGCTCGGCGTGGTCCGCCGCGAAGGGATTGATTTCGCTGATCCGATGGTCAAACTGCCGCAGTTTGGTTTTGGTGATGGCCTCGTCCAGCGAGGAATCATTGCCCATGTCCGAGCGTTTGATCTGGTCGTAATAGGCGAGTGCCTGGTCAAACTGGTTTTTCTGCGTGTGCAATTCGGCCAGGGAACGCACGAGCTTCAAATTGGCCGGCTCATGGCGCAGGCGGCCCTCGTATTCCGCGATTAAATTGGCCGCGACATCCTCGGATTTTTGCACCCGGTTTTCCTGTTCGAGCGCCACCGCCTCCTTCTTGTCTTTGAGGATGTCCCGGTAGGAGCCCTCGCCGCTCTCCAGCGCGCCATAACCGCCCTCGTCGAGGGTCTTGCGGGCGGACAAGTTTTTCAGGGCCTGATTTAGATCGTTGTCGCCGGGCATTTCGCGCATGAGGGCCATGAGCAGGTTTTCGGCGCGGGTGCCCTCGCCAATGGCCGAAACTGCCTGGGCGTATTCGATGATGAGATTCTTGTCCTTGGGTGAATGTTTGGCCAGCACCTCGTAGGAGAGCACAGCGGTGCGGGGCAGTTCCAAGGCATTGGCGCCTTCAACAATAATTCGGTGCGCCGGGCCACTGTTGGGGTCGCTGTTGAGAATTTGTTCGGCCGTGGCCATGGCGCTGGCGGGGTTGCTGCGCAGGGCGAGCTGGGCCTTGGCTACCAGCGGCGAGGAACCCGCGCCGCTCAGCATTTTCTTGAAAAATCCCGTGCTGGCGGTGCCCGCTTTTTTTACCTGGGCCTGCCGCAATGCCTTGCGGCAGTCGTAAAACTCAGGTTCTTTTTCCAGCAACTGGCAGAACAGGGTGATGGCGTAATCCAAATTATCCCGCTGGGCCGCCTCACTGGCGCGCTGAAAGAGCACCCGGGAATCGCGGGAAACCTCATTGACAGTTTTTTCGGACATATACTTTGATAATACTAAAATCGTCCCGGCACGCCAATTGTCAACCGCATTGCGCGCGTTGGCGGAGGGCATGGTCTACCAGCACCAGCGCGGTCATCGCCTCCACCATCGGCACGGCGCGCGGCAGCACGCAGGGATCGTGCCGGCCCCGGCCCTTCAAGGTGGTGTTGTGCAGCTTCACGTCCACGGTGTCCTGCTCGTGCATCACGGTGGCCACCGGCTTGAAGGCCAGGCGGAAAAAGATCGTTTCGCCGTTGGAAATGCCGCCCTGGATGCCGCCGGACCGGTTGCTGGTGGTGAATACCTTGCCCGCGCGGGCGCGGATGGGATCGTTGTGCTCCAGGCCCGTCAGCAAGGTGCCGCCAAAGCCGGAACCCACTTCGAAGGCCTTGCAGGCCGGCAGGCTCAGCATGGCCTTGGCCAGGTCCGCCTCCAGTTTGTCAAACACCGGTTCGCCCCAGCCGGCCGGCACGCCGCGCGCCACGCCCTCGACAATCCCGCCCACGGTGTTGCCCGCGCGCCGGATTTTTTCGATCAGCCGGATCATTTTCGGCGCGGCCACCGGATCGGGGCAGCGGACGATGTTCGCCTCGACGTCCGCCAGCTTCACCGTTTCGGGGTCCACCGTGCTGGTGACGCGCTGGACTTGTTTGACATACGATAATACCTCCACGCCAAACTGCTCGCGCAAAATCTTCTTCGCAATCGCCCCGGCGGCCACCCGGCCGATGGTCTCGCGCGCACTGGACCGGCCGCCGCCCTGCCAGGCGCGAATGCCGTATTTCGCGAAATAAGTATAATCCGCGTGCGAGGGACGAAACTTGTCTTTCATTTCCGAGTACGCCTCGGAACGGTGATCCTCATTTTTCACCCACAGGCATATGGGCGTCCCCAGCGTTTGGCCGTCGCCCAGGCCGGAAAGGATCTGGATCGTGTCCGATTCCTTGCGGGGGGTGACGATTTTGGACTGGCCCGGGCGCCGGCGGTCGAGGTCCGGCTGGATGTCCGCCTCGCTGAGTTTCACGCGCGGCGGGCAGCCATCCACAATCACCCCCACGCCACCGCCATGAGACTCTCCCCAGGTGGTAATGCGGAAAAGGTGCCCGAAAGTGTTCGCCATGAGCCGATAGTGCAAAAAAAAACGGGGTTGGTCAATTCAGGGTATTGGCCGGGTGGGTTTTTGCCATTTTTTGGCCGGTGATACCGGTATCGGTGCGCAGTTTATCCGGGGTGAAAACCGATCTGCATTTAACCTGCCACCCACCACAACCAAAAAAAATTAAAAAAACTATTGCATTCGTTCCCGTATTTGATAAATTTCTTGTCCCGTTGAGCCCATAAAGCCGACAGGACAGCTTTGATTGCGAGCCGATAACTGTTCTCATCACCGAGACAGGAATGATGGCTCGGACAACTACCAAGCGTTGCTGACTTGGATTTATTGATTTTATGCCAGTTAAATCTTTTAGACCGCTAACGCCGTCTACGCGCTACATTACTATCGCTGATTTCAGCGATATTACGAAGACCAAGCCTGAAAAGGCCCTGGTGTATACGCGTAAAAAATCGGGTGGCCGTAATGCTTATGGTCGCGTCACTGCCCGGGGCATTGGCGGCGGTCACAAGCAAAAGGTCCGCATCGTTGACTTCAAGCGCAACAAGCGGGGCGTCGAAGCCTCGGTCATTGCGATTGAATATGATCCGATGCGCTCCGCCCGCCTGGCCCTCCTGGAATACAAGGACGGCGAGAAGGCCTACATCATCGCGCCGGTTGGCGTGGCGGTGGGCACCAAGATTTCCAGCGGCCCGACCGCTCCTCCTGAAGTCGGCAACGCCCTTCCTTTGAAGGCGATCCCCGTCGGCATTCATATTCATAATTTGGAACTCACCCCCGGTCGTGGCGGTCAGATCGTTCGTTCCGCCGGCGGCGCGGCGACCCTGATGTCCCGCGACGAGGGCTACGCCCAAATCCGCCTGCCCTCCGGCGAAATCCGCCGCGTGAGCGAGGAATGCTATGCCACGATTGGCCAGGTCGGCAATACGGAGCATGAAAATGTTATTTTGGGCAAGGCTGGTCGTACCCGCCATCGCGGTCATCGTGGCATCACCCGCGGTATGGCGCGGAACCCGGTGGATCACCCCAACGGCGGTGGCCAGGGCAAATCCAAGGGCGGTGGTGGCTGGCAGCAATTGATGTCGCCGTGGGGCTTTGTGGCCAAGGGTGGCAAGACCCGCGCCAAGTATAAATATTCAAACCGTTTCATCGTTGTGCAGCGCAACGGTTTGCCGATGAAGAACAAATAATTTATTATGGGACGTTCGATAAAAAAAGGACCGTTTGTTGAGGGCCACCTGCTGGAAAAGATCCAGAAGGCCAAGGACACCAAGCAGAAGACGCCAATCAAGACTTGGTCCCGCCGGTCCATGATCACGCCGGAGTTCGTCGGCCTGACGTTCACCGTGCATAATGGCAAGGTTTTCAATCCGGTGTTCGTCACCGAAAACATGGTGGGTCACCGTCTGGGCGAGTTCTCCCCGACGCGCACCTTCAAGAAACACGGCGCCCACACGGCGAAGGCGGAAGCGAAATAGTCTTATGCAAGTATTTGCCATTTTGAAAAACGTGCCGATGTCCGCGCAGAAGATGCGGGAAGTCGTCCGTCAGATTCAGGGGTTGCCCGCGCTCGAAGCGCAGGCCGTGCTGAAGTTTGTGCCGCGCAAAGGTGCGCGCCTCGTCGCCAAAACCCTGGATTCCGCCATTGCCAACGCGGAAAACAACAACAAGCTCAAAGCGGAAACCTTGCGGGTCAAGGAGGCGGTTGCCGGCACGGCCACCACCATCAAGCGGTTCACCCCCAAGGCGCGCGGCTCGGCCGGACCGATCCTCAAGCGCCGCTGCCACATCAAAATCACTTTGTCGGACGAATAATTGGTATGGGACAAAAAACTAATCCAATCGGGCTGCGGGTAGCCGTCAATAAAGACTGGCGTTCCAAATGGTACGCCGGCAAAAAAGAATTTGGCTCCCTCCTCACCGAGGACCGCAAGATTCGCGAGCTCCTCAAGAAGAAGCTCGAATCCGCCTCCGTGCCGCGCATTTTGATCGAGCGCGCCGCCAGCCGCTGCCGCGTGACCATTCTGACCGCCCGTCCGGGTGTCGTCATTGGCCGCAAAGGCTCCGAAATCGACAAGCTGAAGGAAGAAATCAGCAAGATGACCGGCAAGGAAGTCTATGTCGACATCGTCGAGATCAAGACTCCCGAACTGGACGCCCAACTCGTGGCCGAAAACATCGCTTTGCAACTCGAGCGCCGGGTTTCCTTCCGCCGCGCGATGAAGAAATCATTGCAAACCGCCAAGGATTTTGGTGCCGAGGGCATTAAGATTCGCTGCGCCGGCCGTTTGGGCGGGGCCGAACTGGCCCGCGTGGAAATGTATCACTGGGGCCGGGTGCCGTTGCACACGCTCCGGGCGAACATTGATTATGGATTTGCCGAAGCCTTGACCGTTTACGGCAAGCTCGGGATCAAGGTCTGGATCTGTAAGGGTGACAACAAGCCGCAAAAAGCGGTCGCCCCCGCTCCGGCCGCCGAAGTGACCATTGGATAATTTGTTAGCGCGGAGATTTTTGTTATGTCAATGCAACCAGCCAGAGTAAAGTTTCGCAAAATGCACCGGGGCAGCCGCACAGGTCTCGCCTACCGGGGCAGCACGGTGGCGTTCGGTGAATATGGTTTGATGTCCATGGAGCGTTGCTGGCTGGACACCAAGCAAATCGAGGCCGCCCGCGTGGCGATCGCCCGTAACATGAAGCGCCACGGCAAGATGTGGATCCGCATTTTCCCGCAGAAGTCCTTCACCAAGAAGCCGTTGGAAACTCGAATGGGCAAGGGCAAAGGCCCCTTGGAATCCTGGGTGGCGGTCATCCGCCCCGCGAATGTTCTGTTTGAAGTGGATGGCGTGACCGAGGCCGTGGCCCGGGAATCCATGCGCCTGGCCGCGACCAAGCTGCCGATTCGCACGAAGTTCATCGCGCGGCACCAACACGTCAGCTAACCCCTTTGTTTATGAAATTTGCTGAATCCAAAGATATGACGGCGGTGGAGCTCGCGGCCAAGAGTCGCGACCTGCGCCATGAAATGTTCAACCTGCGTTTGCAGCAGGCCAGTGCGCAACTGGAAAAGCCCGCCCGTCTGCGGACCCTGCGCAAAGACATCGCGCGTTTGGAAACGCGCATTTCCCAACTGCGCAACCAAGTCAAAGCCGCTTAATTTTTTGTATGTCTGAAACTGTCACACAACCGGTGGTCACCCCGACCGTTGCCGCCCGCGGCAACCGCAAGGAACGCGTGGGCGAAGTCGTCAGCAACAAGATGGCCAAGACCATCGTGGTGCGCGTGGAACGCCGCTTCCCCCATCCCCAATTTAAGAAAATCGTCACCTCGTACAAGAAATTCTACGCGCATGACGAAAAGAATGACGCCAAAGTCGGCGACACCGTGCGGATTGAAGAAACCCGCCCGCTGTCCAAGTTGAAATGCTGGCGCCTGGTGGAAGTCGTTGAGCGCGCCGTTCAGGAAACCTCGGCCGCCGCCTAATTAATTTTTTATGTTGCAGATTCGTTCCAGTCTGGATGTCGCGGATAACACCGGTGCCAAAATCGCGTGGGCGATCGGCGTGTTGGGCCGCAATCAAACGTACGCCGGCATCGGCGATGTGATCAAAGTTCACATCAAGGACGCCGCGCCGGACGGTTCCGTCAAAAAGGGCGAGGTTCATGACGCCGTTGTCGTGCGCACCCGCCACATCATTCCGCGCAGCGATGGCAGCTATCTGCGCTTTGATCGCAATGCCTGTGTCATCATTGACAAGGAATTGAACCCCAAGGGCACCCGTATTTTCGGCCCCGTGGCGCGCGAGTTGCGCGACAAGAAGTTCATGAAGATTATCTCCCTGGCTCCGGAAGTGATTTGAAGTTATGTCAAAGTTTCATGTAAAAAAAGGTGACGAAGTCGTGGTGCTGGCCGGCAAGGAAAAAGGCAAGCGCGGCAAGATCATCACCATCCTGTCCCGTCAGGAACGCGTGCTCGTCGAGGGCGTGCAGATGATCAAGCGCCACACCAAGAAAAACCAGCAGAACCCGCAGGGCGCGATCGTTGAGCGCGAAGGCTCCATCCACCTGTCCAACGTCATGGCGGCGGCCAGTTTTGACGCCCGCGCCGCGAAACGCGCGCCCGCCACCGCCCCGGCCACAACCTGATATTATAAGATTATTCACGGCCAAATCCGTGATGCCAAAAAATGAAAGCCCGACTGTTCGAAAAATATAAAAACGAAGTGGTGCCCGCCCTCCAGGCCAAGCACAACTTCCAGAATGTCCACCAGATCCCGAAGTTCGTGAAGATCGTGGTGAACATGGGTGTCAGTGCCTCCCTCGAAAAGGGCGCCATTGAGGACGCCGCCAAGGATTTGACCCTGATCACCGGCCGCAAGCCGGCCACCAGCAAGTCCCGCCACAGCATCGCCAACTTCAAGTTGCGCGAAGGCCAGGTCATCGGCTGCCGCGTCACCCTCCGCCGTGACGAGATGTATGAATTTTTTGACCGCCTCGTGGCCGCCGCGCTCCCCCGGATTCGCGACTTCCGCGGCTTGTCCCCCCGCAAATTTGACGGCCGGGGCAACTATACCTTCGGCGTCGCCGACCAGACCATTTTCCCCGAAATCGAACTGGAAAAGATCAAACGCCAGCAGGGCATGGACATCACCGTCGTGACCACCGCGGGCAAAGACGCCCTGGCGCTGGATCTGTTGAAAATGATGGGTTTTCCGTTTGCTGAAAAATAAATTTTTATGGCCAAGAAATCATGGTTGGAGCGCAACAAGCGCAAGCAGGAGACGGTCAAGAAGTACGCCGCCCTCCGCGCCGAACTGAAGGCAAAACGGGACTACGCCGGCCTGGCCAAGCTCCCGCGCAACGCCAGCCCCACCCGCGTGGTGAACCGCTGCTCGTTCAGCGGCCGCCGTCGTGGTTATCTCCGCAAGTTTGGCTGCTCGCGGATGACCTTCCGTGAAGGCGCCCTCAATGGTTTGATTCCCGGAGTAACGAAAGCCAGCTGGTAATTTTTATGAGCGATCCGATTTCTGATTTGTTGACCCGCATTCGCAATGCCAGCCGTGCGCTGCTGCCGGCGGTGGAAATGCCGCATTCGCGGATCAAGGAGGGCGTGGCCCATATCTTGAAGAGCGAAGGCTATGTCACGGAAGTGTCTGTCGAAGGCAAAACCGTCAAAAAGCTGAAGATTCAGCTCAAGTACCAGGGCCGCAAGGCTGTGATCGAGGGCTTGAAGCGCGTCAGCAAGCCCGGTTTGCGCAAGTACGTGGGTTCCACGGAAATCCCCCGGGTGCTGGGCGGAATGGGTGTCTCCATTCTCTCCACGTCCGAAGGCGTCATGACGGGGACGCAAGCCAAGAAGAAAAACCTGGGCGGAGAACTCCTCTGCTACATCTGGTAATTATTTTATGTCGCGTATTGGAAAACAACCGATTGCCGTTCCCCCGAAGGTCAAAGTCGAGGTGAAGGGGCAGAAAGTTCTCGTCGAAGGCCCCAAGGGCAAGCTCGACTGGGAACTGCCGAAACGCACGAGCCTGAAAGTTCAGGACGGCAAAATTTTGGTGAGTCGTGATGGTGAGGACGCGCAGGCCCGGGCCTTGCACGGTCTGAGCCGCGCTCTGGTCAATAACATGGTCAAGGGTGTTACCGAAGGCTTTGTCAAAAAGCTGGAAATTCAAGGCGTCGGCTTCAAGGCCGCGGTCGTGGGCAAGGTGGTCAACCTGTCCCTGGGATATTCCCACCCCTTGAACTATCCCATCCCGGACCAGATCAAGGTCACCGTGGAAGAAAATACCAAGTTGACGATTGAAGGACCGGACAAGCGCGTGGTCGGCCAGGTGGCCTCCGAAATCCGTGCTTATTATCCCCCGGAACCCTACAAGGGCAAAGGTGTTCGCTATGCCGGCGAGCATGTGGTTCGCAAGGAAGGCAAGACGGTCCAATAATAATTTTTAAGCCCCGGCAAAATCCGTGGCCCAAACCAATGAGAACTGATAAAAAAGAACGTCTGGCCCAATTGCGCCGCTGGCGCATCCGTAAAAAAGTCCGTGGCTCCATCGTGCGTCCGCGCATGGCCGTGTGCTTTGCCAACAAAAACATCCACGTCCAGTTTATTGATGACGACGCCGGCGTGACGCTGGCCTCGGCCTCGACCCTGGGCAAAAACACGCCGGATCGCGACTCCCTCGCGGCCAACGTGACCAGCGCCAAGGTCATTGGCGCCCTGGCGGCCAAAACCGCCATTGAAAAAGGCATCAAGCAAGTTGTGTTTGACCGTGGTGGCACCCGCTATCATGGCAAAATCAAAGCTCTGGCCGAGGCGGCCCGCGAAGCGGGATTGCAATTTTAACCTGAACCAAGAAGAATACTGTGGCTGATATTGTAAAAAAACCTGGTGGCGATGACCAGCGCGGTCCTCGCGGACGCGGTCCCCGTCGCGGTAAACCCGGCGAATCCGAAGGCGGGTTTGGCGGCGGCGGCGAAGAATTAATGGAGAAGGTGGTTTTCATCAACCGCTCCTCCAAGGTGGTCAAAGGTGGCCGCCGGTTTAATTTCAGCGCCTTGGTGGTCATCGGCGACAAGCGTGGCCGCGTGGGCTATGCCCTCGGCAAAGCCAGCGAAGTGGCGGATGCCATTCGCCGGGGTGGCGAACTGGCGCGCAATCAGATGGTCCCCGTTTCCCTCAAGGACGTCACGATTCCGCACGAAGTTTATTCGACTTACGGTGGTGCCAAGATCCTCCTGCGCCCCGCCTCCCCCGGTACCGGCATCATCGCCGGCAAGACGGTTCGCGCCGTTTTGGAATCCGCCGGCATTAAAGATGTGCTGACCAAGTCCCTTGGTTCCAGCAACGCCGCCAACGTCGTGAAAGCGACCTTGAACGCCCTGTTGAGCCTCCGCCTGCGTGAAGAAATTTACCAGGGCCGCGGCTTGAAGATCCACAAAGTTAAACCCCCTGAAGTTCCCGTGGTCACCGAGGCGGTTGTTGCCGCTCCGGCCACTGCCTGATTTTTATGCGACTGCACAATTTACAACCCCGTCCGGGTGCCAAGCACCGTACCAAACGGCTTGGCCAGGGCGAATCCAGCGGCCATGGCAAAACCAGCGGTCGTGGTGGCAAGGGCCAGACGGCCCGTTCCGGCAGCTCGATCCGCATCGGTTTCGAAGGCGGTCAGATGCCCCTCATTCGCCGCATCCCCAAGCGCGGTTTCAACAATGCCCGCTTCACCATCCGCTACAGCCCGGTGAATGTCGGTGGCTTGGAAGTGTTTGACAACGGCGCCCGGGTGGACGAGGCGGCGCTGCGCGCGGTGGGTCTGGCCAATGGCAAATCCGCCGGTCTCAAAATTCTGGGCACGGGCACGCTCACCAAAAAGCTGACCGTGGTGGCCAATTCTTTCAGCGCTTCCGCCCGGACCAAAATTGAGGCCTTGGGCGGTACCTGCGAAATCGTGGCGGCCAAGCCGGTCGAAGCAGTCAAGCCCTGAAGTGGATTGATTCATGTTTCGCTCCATCGTCAACACTTTCGTCAATTGCTTCAAGATCCCGGAGCTTAAATCCCGGATTTTGTTCACCTTTGGCGTCCTGGCGGTCTGCCGGTTGATTTCGTTCATTCGCATTCCCGGTCTGTCCGGCGAGGCGTTGTCCAATTACTACAACAGCCAGTCCCACACCGGGGGCGGGCTGTTGGGCATGTACAACCTGTTTGCGGGCGGCGCCCTCGAACACGGGGCCATCGGCACCTTGGGCATCATGCCCTATATCAGCGCCACGATTATCATCCAGTTGTTGACCGCCGTGTGGCCCAAGCTGAGCAAGCTGGCCCGCGAAGAAGGCGGCCGGACCAAAATCATCCAGTACAGCCGTTATTTGACGGTGATTCTCTGCTTGATTCAGGGTTTCGTGTTCGCCATTGGCTTTGAAAGCCCCGACAAGATTTTCGGTCAGGGAATTGGCCGCCTGGTGTTGTTCAGTGATGACCATATCTGGTGGTTCCGCATTCAAACCGTCTTGTTGATGACCACCGCGTCCATGCTGCTCATGTGGCTGGGTGAGCAGATCACGGAACGCGGCATTGGTAACGGGGTTTCCCTGATTATCACCGTCGGCATCGTGGCCCGTTTGCCGAAGATGTTTACCGGTCTGCATGACATGTTCTTTCCGGCCGGCGGCATTGAAGCCAGCTATCATATTCCCGGCACCGGTCTGTTACTGTTGATTTTGCTGGCCACGGTGATTGCCGGGGTGATCGCGATCACCCAGGCGCAGCGCAAGATTCCGGTCCAGTACGCCCAGCGCGCCGTGGGTCGCAAAATGTACGCTGGCGGCACCTCGTTCATGCCCCTCAAGGTCAATTACGCCGGGGTGATGCCAATCATCTTTGCCCAGTCGATCCTGATGTTTCCCCAGAAGATCTTTTTGATTCTGGACCAGCGTTTTAATATCGCCTTTTTCGGGGATATTGCCCGGGCCTTGAACGAAGGGGCCTTCCTGTACCTGTCGCTGTATGCCTTGATGATTCTGTTCTTCTCTTACTTCTGGGTCGCCACCCAGTTTAACGAGTTGCAGATTGCCGATGATTTGAAGAAGAATGGCGGTTACATTCCTGGCGTCCGGCCGGGGCAGGGGACCAGTGATTACCTGCACAAGGCCATGACCCGGATTACCTTTGCCGGGGCGTTGTTCCTGACCGTCATTGCCACGATTCCAATCATCTTGTTCAAGGAACTCGGGGTTCCGTACGACGTGGCAACCTTTTTCGGCGGTACCAGTATCTTGATTTCGGTTGGTGTCCTGCTGGATACCATGCGCCAGATGGAATCGCACTTGATGATGCGCCATTATGACGGCTTTCTGAAGAAGGGTCGCGTCCGGGGACGCTTCTAACCACGGTTGTGGGTAAGATAGTCCTTAAAACGCCGATCGATTTGGAATCCATGCGGCCGGCGTGCGCCTTAGCCGCCAAAGTGCTGAATGAAGTGGCCGCCTTCATCAAACCCGGGGTCAGTACCCGGCAGATTGATAATTTGGCTGCGGAGATTATCCGGGCCCACGGTGCGAAAAGCGCGTTTTTAGGCTATCGGAAGTATCCGTGCCACACGTGCATTTCGGTCAATGACGAAGTGGTTCACGGTCTGGCCGGTGAGCGGCTGGTTAAATTTGGCGATATTGTCAGCCTGGACGTCGGTGTGTTTTATCGCGGCTTTATTGGCGACACGGCCAAGACCGTCGCGGTGGGCGGTTGCAGTGTGGCGGCCCAGCGGTTGATGGATGTCACGGAACGGGCCCTCTATGAGGGGATTGCGGCGGCGTTTCCGGGCAACCGGGTGACGGACATCTCGCGGGCGGTGCAGCAGTACGTCGAGAACAATAATTTTAGTGTGGTGCGGGAATTTGTGGGTCATGGCGTCGGGCGGACGATGCATGAGGAACCGCAGATTCCAAATTTTGTCGACCGGAACAGCAGCCAGAAGCTGCGGCCGGGGATGACTTTGGCGATTGAACCGATGGTGAATGTGGGTTCGGCCAACGTAAAAATATTAAAAGACGGCTGGACAGTGGTGACGCAAGATGGTTCACTATCTGCCCATTTTGAACATACGGTATTAATTACCGATGGCCAGCCGGAGATTTTAACATGCCCGGAGAAGTAGTCTTCCGAGTGGCGGCGGTGGTGGTGGCGGCTATGCCGAACGGGACCTACCTCGCCGAGTTGAAAAACGGACACCGTTTGACGGCGTTCGTTACGGGCCGGGCCCGTAAAAGCAAAACCGGGATCAGCCCGGGGGATACGGTAAAATTGCAATTAACGCCCTATGACCTGTCGATGGGGCGGATATTGCTTGAAACACAAACGATTTAGAAAATGAAAGTTCGCGCGTCAGTCAAAAAAATGTGTGAGCACTGCAAAGTGGTACGCCGTCGTGGCGTCATTCGCGTGATTTGCACCAACAAACGTCACAAACAACGGCAAGGCTAATATATGGCACGCATCATAGGTGTGGAAGTTCCGCCCAACAAGCGCATTGATATCGCGCTTCGCTACATTTACGGCATCGGGCCAACCAACGCAATTGAGATTCTCGAGCGCGCCAACATCGCCCCCACGGTTCGTGCCAAGGATTTGACCGAGCAACAGCTCTCCCAGATCGTGCACGCCATTCAAGAGGGCAAGTATGTGATCGAAGGGGATCTGCGCCGCGAAATCGGCATGAATCTCAAGCGTTTGCAAGGTATCAAATGCTATCGGGGCATCCGCCATATGCGCGGCCTCCCCGTGCGCGGCCAGCGCACCCAAACCAACGCCCGTACGCGCAAAGGCCCGCGCCGCACGGTCGGTGTGCAGCGCGCCGCGGCGAAATAGTCGGGTGTCCACCAATCTCTGAATTTGTCATATGTCTGAAGAAATAAAGAAAAAAGCGGCTCCCAAGAAGGAAGCCAAACCGGCGGCCGATGCCGCCGCCAAGGCGGCCGCCCCGGTCGCCGTCCCGGCCCCGGGCGCTCCCGCCGCCGTCATTGATCCGAACAAAGCCCCGGAAGCCCCGGTGGTTTCCGCGCCAACCGCCGCCGAGCTGTTGGGCGAGGATCCCAATGCCAAAAAGATCGTCAAGGCCAAGCACGCGAAAAACGTCGTCGCCGGCGTCGCGAACATTCTGGCCACGTTCAACAATACCCAGGTGACCATCACCGACAACCAGGGCAATCTCATCGGCTGGTCCAGCGCCGGCCGCGTTGGCTTCAAGGGCTCCCGCAAGAGCACCGCGTACGCCGCGCAACAAGTCGCCCAGGACGCCGCCCGCCAGGCCATGGCCCACGGCATGAAGGAAGTCGAAATCCGCGTCAAGGGTCCCGGTTCAGGCCGCGAATCCGCCATCCGCGCCCTCCAGGCCATCGGCCTGGAAATCAGCGCCATCAAGGACGTCACCCCCGTCCCGCACAACGGCTGCCGCCCGCGCAAAAAACGCCGCGTATAATCCGCCTTGTTTAACACATTTTAAGCATTATTCTGCATTTTTCCTCTTAATTTATGGCTCGTTATACCGGTCCTCGTGTTCGTATCAGCCGCCGTTTTGGGCTGCCCATTTTCGGCCCCTCCAAGTATTTGGAACGCCGCAACTACGGTCCCGGCGTGCATGGCCCCAAGTCCCGCCGCAAGCACACCGATTACGGTCTCGGCCTGATCGAAAAGCAGAAGCTGCGCTATTACTATGGCCTGATGGAGAAGCAATTCCGCGGCGTCTATGAAAAGGCCCTCCGCCGCCGCGGTGTCACCGGCGAACAGATGCTCCAGATTCTGGAGACCCGCCTGGACAACGTGGTGTTCCACCTCGGTTTCGGCACCACCCGTGCCGCCGCCCGGCAGTTCGTCTGCCACGGGCACATCACCGTGAACGGCCGCAAGGTCGGCATTCCTTCCTTCGCTCTGAAGGTCAACGACGTGGTGCAGGTGAAAAACAACAATGTTTCCCGCCAGCTCGCCACCAAGAATTTGGAAATCTCCACCAGCCGCGCCGTGCCGGACTGGTTGTCACTCGGCAAAGACGAATTCAAGGGCGTCGTGATGCGCATTCCCACCCGGGATGAGATCCAGCCCATTGCCAACGAACAGGCCGTCGTCGAATTTTATTCCCGTTAAACCATAACCCGTTCCGCTCCGGCGGGACAAACAATTATATGGGCGTCTGCCCGTCCGGGGAATAGGGCGGCGGGCGTCAGTTAACAATTGTTGAAAGGATACCATGTCAGTTAAACTCGGACGTTTTGAAATGCCGAAGCGGTTGCAGAAAGAAGAAGCAACTGCCACGCCTACTTATGCCAAATTTATTGCCGATCCGTTTGAAACGGGTTACGGCCATACCGTTGGCAACTCCCTCCGCCGTGTGTTGCTGTCCTCCCTCGAGGGCGCGGCCATCACCTCTTTGAAGGTGGACGGTGCCATGCATGAATTTGCGACCATCGAAGGCGTGGTCGAAGACATGACCGACATCGTTTTGAACCTGAAGAAGGTCAAGTTCAAAGCCCACACCCGCGACGAACAAACGTTGCTGCTCTCCGTGAACAAAGAGGGCGCCGTCACCGCCGGTGACATCCAGCTCAACCAGAACGTGGAGCTCGTCAATCCCGACCAGCACATCTGCACGATTGACAAGAAGAAGAAATTTGAGATGGAACTGACCGTCCGCGTCGGTCGTGGCTACTGCCAGAACGACGAGAACAAAAAGCCCGGCCAGGCCATTGGCGTGGTCGCCATTGACTCCCTCTTCTCCCCCGTCACCCGCGTGCGTTACGCCGTGGAAGCCGCCCGCGTGGGCAACCGGACTGATTATGACCGTTTGATCCTGGAAGTCTGGACCGACGGCCGTATTTCCCCCGATGACGCGCTCACGCAGTCTTCGGCAATCCTGGCGCATCACCTCGATGTGTTTGTCGGTTACGACAAGAACGCCATTGAATTTGAAGAAGCAGCGGACAAGCAGGACGAGGAAAAGTCCAAGATGAAGAAGCTGCTGAACATGAGCGTCAATGAAATTGAGCTCAGTGTGCGCGCCGCCAATTGCTTGAACAACGCCAACATCACCACCGTTGGCCAGCTCGCCATGAAGAGCGAGCAGGAAATGCTGAAGTACCGTAACTTCGGCAAGAAATCACTGAATGAAATCAAGGACAAGCTCACGGCCCTTGGCCTGGCGCTTGGCATGAATTTTGAACCGGGGCTCCTCGAGGCGCCCAAGGAAGAACCCAAAGCGGAGTAATTTGTTATGCGACATTTGAAGCGAACGGCCAAACTCGGCCGCACATCGGAACATCGCAATGCGATGCTGGCCAACATGGTTTGCAGCCTGATCATTCACCGTCGGGTGACGACCACTTTGGCCAAGGCCAAGGCGGCGCGCTCGGTGGCCGAAAAAATGGTGACCCTCGGCAAGAGCGGCACCGTGCATGACCGCCGCCTCGCGGTGGCCCGTTTGCACCAGGAAGATGCCGCCAAGATCCTGTTCACGGAAATCGCCCCGGCGTTTAAAACGCGCAACGGCGGTTACACCCGCATCCTCCGCCTGAATCAACGCAACGGCGATGCCGCCCAGCGCGCGATTCTGGAATGGGTGGACATTGCGGTCGAAGCCGCTCCCGAAGCCACCACTCCTGGCGTGACCGACGTCGCCGCCACGGTGACCAAGGAGCCGGAAACCAAAACGGCCGAAGCCGGTGCGGCCAAAGCTTAAGTTTCCCCTCTCATAATCTCCAAGCCCGTTCGCAAGAACGGGCTTTTTTGTTGTTAGGGATGCTTTGACCTTCCGACCAGCACCAAGTCTTCGTCATTGGATTTCGTGTAGAGTCTGCCAAAAGCTGGTCCGGCAAGCATTACCCCTTCGCCCAGGTAATGCCAGTAGTCTGCCCAGCCCGCACTTGCGGAGGTAATTACTGACTCAACCATTCCTTCCCATTCGCCGATGCGGATCAAGTCGCCTTTGCGTATTGGTTCACCGCTCAAATAGGTCGGGCAAGGCTTCATTATGATGGGCACTTTAATGCCGGGCATAAAAAAACGATCCCGCAGGACGGGATCGTTTTTTCGAATATGGCGGTGAGCCATTAATTCGCCGGCACCAGCATCTTGAACGATGGGTTGTTCCGCAGGGAATTGAAGGAGGGATCCTTGAGGGCCTCCACTTTCAAATCGCGGGCCTTGGGGTCCGCTTTGAGGCGGGCGGCGTTGAGTTGGAGCGACACTTTCAGGTCGTCCAAGGCCGGACCAGTCTGGCCCAGCGTGGCTTCCAGACGAGCCAGGTCAAAGCGGGGTTCTGGGACCGCGGGTTGGAGTGCGACCAGTTTTTGCAGGGCCGTTTCCAACTTGGCCATGTTAGCCACCTGGGAATAGATCTGGGCCACTTCCGCAGCCTCGGTTGCACTCACGTTCGGGCTGTTCAAGGTGGCGTCACAGATGCGGACAATCGAGGTCATGTCCAGTTTGGTCTGGCCGCCCACGGGAGCGACGATTTGCATGATTTGCCCGACATCTTGAACAGTGATGGTGGGGTTGCCCAGGGCCTGGTTAAAGAGTTCAAAGGCCCGGCCGGTGTTTTGCAATTGCACATAATTCGCGGCCAGAGTGAGCAAGTTCGGCAGGTTGCCGGGATTGGTCTGGGCCATGCTTTCCATTTGTTGCAATTGGGTCATGCCCTGGCTGCGCGCGCCGGCGTCCTGCTTGAACTTGTTCAATTGGTCCACCAAGCCCACGATTTGGTCATTAAAAGGATCAAGTTTTTGACAGGTTTTTGCCACGATGGCGGCGTCATCCAGCCGGTTCAATTGCAGCAGGAAGTTCACGTAGCGGTAAACGGCTTCCGGGCTGTAGGGACAGAAGGCGAAGGATTGTTTGAAGGCGAAATCGGTTTCACGAATCAAGGCCTCCTGGCTGGCCGGCGTTTTCTGGCGGTATTCGGCCGGGCAGGTGTTCGGGAAACAGCGCCAGGCGTAGATGCCGGCGATCGAGCTGCGCAGCTTGGAGAAGGCCTTCTGGCCGTCATCATCGCGGATGAACCGGCGGTCGCCCTTGAAGCCCTCGTAATTGTTGTGCAGATAGAGCTTCTCGGCAAAGTCAGCAATCTGCTGCACGCTGGTGTCATAGGTGATCCAGTTGCCAATCAGGCGCTCGGAGTATTTCGACCAGAACGCATGGTCCTTTTCGAAAACATCCGGTGTGAGCTCGGGCAGGGGATTGCGATTGATCTTCATGATGATGCCGAACGGGGTTTCGTAGGGGTACATCCAGTCGAGCGGGAAGCTTTCCTCCACGAAGAATTCGTTCGTGGGGTTGTGATCAAAAATCACCCGGCAAAGGAGGCCGTTGATCATCATCACCGCCACCTGGCCGGAAACCTGCACGCGGCCGTTGTTGACCTGCACGTCCTCGCCGGGTTTTAACTGGTTGAGCGCCTGGCGCCGGGCGACGTCCGAGGTGTAGTCCTCAAAGCATTGCTGCGAATCCTCCGGGGACGGAGTGTAGATTTCCTTGGGCGGATAAACCCCTTCGGCGCGGCGGCGTTTTTCCACACTGGCGCCGAACTTGGTAAAGGGCACGTCCAGCAAGCTGTAGGCGGCACTGGAGATGCCACTGACGATGGCGCTGTTGGGGCCCAGCGGAATGCCCAGAACGTACTTTAAAAATTCGCTGAAGAACGGCGGGTCGATCTGGGCGCTGCGAAAATATTGTGCGCGAATGTAGGACAGGTACGTGCCGTCCGCCAGCGCATTTTGCGTGATGATGTACACATCGCGGCGGTCGAATTTCTGGTCCTCCAATGGCTGGCAGTTATGCGGGATGAAGCTCTCGCAGAAAATCATGTACGTGGGACAAAACCGGCCCGGGTCCGTGCCGCCAAAGAGAATGGCGTCGCGGGTCATTTCGGGATAGATGCCGAAGGGCGGGGTGAACATGTCATGGCCAAACCAGTAGCCGAACCAGTGGTCCCGCTGCTCGCTCTTGTACCAATGCGCCAGTCCGGAATAGACGGGCATGCACAGAAACAGGCCCAGCAGAATCAACACCGGCCCGCGCTGGCGGTAAACCACCAGGGACAGGACAAAAATCAGGGCCATGGCCAGCAGAATCAGATTCGCATAGATCGGTGAGCCATACTGGTTCTTGCCAAAGGCCTCAACCACCGCCCCCGGCAGTTCCGTCAGGCTCACGCTGCCGTCCAGGCCATGGTACAGTTTGCCGGCGGCGTCTTTGAGGCAGTACAACGCCAGGATGACCGCAATACAACCGCCCACCAAGCCGCCAAAACGGAACCGTTGGTAATGCGTGGCCACATAAGCGGCCATCAAAGTCAGACCATAACCAATCATGATGGCAAACAGCGTGTGCGAGGCCGTGAAAAACACCTTGTTCAATTCCGAGGCGGAGCGGTCCGGCGTCACATCCAGCATGATTACCATCAACACCGCCAGACAAAAGTAGATGGAGGACAATCCTACTATCCACGCGCGCTCCCGCTTTTGCATTTTGAACAGGAACAAAAACGGCATCAAGCCGATGAAGATGTAAACCCAGCTAAAGGACTCCGCCAGCCCGTTGACAATGTACTCCAACTGGCCGACGAACCGCATGGGGTTATGAAACAGATCCGAGCCGTGCACGCTCTCATACTGACCGCGGCTCAGCGCGTGGAAGAAGCCCTCCACCGTGCGGGGATAACCCCATTCCATCGGCGGATTGGTCATGCCGGAAATGGGCTCGTAAAAGTAAAACATCACCCCCAGCACCCAAACCACACCCATGATGACCACCGTGAGCCATTCTGAGCCGATGCCCTCGGTTTTGACGCAATAATAAATGCCCGCCAGAATCGAGGAAACGCCCACGATATGGAACAGCATCAGCTCAATTGAGCTCATGTTCGTCATGGCCGGGACGGACCCGGAAGCCAGGGCCACCAGGCCGATTAGATACAGAATGCTGTTGCCCAGCAATAAGTCGCGTCCCAGTTTGGCATTTGCCGCGATGATGGCCACCTCCACCCCCATGGCGCTCATCAACAACGATTGATGAATGGTGGCGCAGACGCCATACACGAACATGGCCCAGTACAGATAAGCTTTTTGCTGTGGCGCATAAATCCAGCGCATCAAGAGGAGCAGCACGACCGTCAGCCACGGCACCCCGAAAAGGGAAATGCGGTTGATCACCACCGATTCGCTCCACATGTAGGCATCCAACCCTACCAGGAGGCCGGTGACGCAGCCGGAAATCAAGCAAATGGCCTTTTCCCAACGATTGGCCACGCTTTTGAGTTCCTCAATCCCCTCGATCAACAAACTACTGCCGCGCGACACCATCAGGGCGACGAGGCCGCAACCCATGGCGGCCGCGAAGGATTCGCCCACTTCCACCCGCCACGCCACGTTGCCGAAGGGCAGATTGGTCCATAACCAGCTATAAATGGCCCAAAAGGGGTAGCCCGGCGGATGCGGAATGCCCGCGTAGAATGAACCTGTGCAGAGCTCGCCGGAATCCTCCAAGGTCAGTTCCGGGGCCAGCGTGTACAAATAAATGCCCCAAAGCGTGAGGAACGTGATGACCAGGGCCAGCCAGTCAAAGGACCGGAACAAGGGCGGAACCTTTACGGGAGGGGTCTTGACGACGGGCGCCTTGCCTGCCGGAGTCTTGGCGGTGGCCACGGGCGCAGCCGCGGGTTTCGCCGGCGTGGGCTTGGCGTTATTTGGTTTCTGTTTGTCCATGTGCTTTGTTAATTGGTCGACGATGTAAAACCTATAGGAGAAGCCAAAAGGCTCCGGTTTGTCCAATCAAAAGTAAGGGAATCCACGTGATTCTGCGGGGTTTGACCACTCCCCGAGGCATACGCCGAGTAGCTTAAGTTGCTCAAAACCAGATCCCCCATCAGGTGATGCTTCAGGCTGGCCGGACTCAGGGCATTGCCGGAGTTCAAGACCCCCAGCGTTACCATCAGGCAGGCCATGGCGGGCACCAGCAGATTCCAAAAGGAGCGGTCTTCCGGAGCGGACGCCGGGCGGTGGAAAATCCGGGCCTTAAGCGGCGCCGCCGGCGGGCGCGGCTGCCAATGGGACATGCCATTCGGGGAGTGGTTCGGCTTTCTCATAAACAATTCCTTCCAGACGGTTTTTGATTTTTTGCAATCCGTAACGATAACGACCGGCCACGGTATGCGGCGAAGCGTCGAGGAGTTCGGCGATTTCCTCAAAGGTGTACTGGTGCCAGAATTTAAGCACGATCACTTCCCGCTGTTCCATCGGCAGTTCCGCCAGACACCGCATGGCGTCCTGCTCGGCGGCGGTTTCCCCGGGTGATTTTTCAAACCACCGGTGGGATTCCAACTCCCGGGTCAGCCGCCGCCACAAGCTCCGGCGGTAATTCAGCGCCTGGTTGCGGAAACTGCGCACGCAATAATGCTCCGGCCGCGCCGGGGGCAGGGGCCGGTCCAGCAGGGTGACAAATGTTTCCTGCAGCACATCCTCCGCCTCGCAGTGACTCAGCCCCAGCGCCCGGCCATAGAGCAGCAATTCCGCCGCTTTTGCGTCGTAAATCGCCTCGCACCAATGACCTGACCCTTCGGCTTTCATGTTTTCACTTTATAGACACCATGGCCCGTGGATTTGTATAAATTATTTTTTAGCGCCACTGTTTGAATTGGGCCGTCGATTATTACATAATTCGGTCAAAATGTATCTCGGAAAAAAAATCGTCGTGGTCATGCCGGCATATAACGCCGCCCGGACTGTGCGCCAGACCTACGCGGAGGTGCTGGAGCAGGGGATCGTGGACCAGGTGATTCTCGTGGATGACCGCAGCCGGGATGATACCGTGGCCGTTGCGCAATCCCTGCCCGGGTTGGTGGTGCATGCCCATGAAAAGAACCGGGGGTATGGGGGCAATCAAAAGACCTGTTACCGGCTGGCGCTGGCGGCCGGGGCGGACATTGTGATCATGGTCCATCCGGATTACCAGTACACCCCGAAATTAATCCCGGCCATGGCCTCCATCATCGCCAATGGCCTGCATCCGTGCGTGCTGGCCAGCCGGATCCTGGGGGGATACGCCTTGCAGGGGGGGATGCCACTGTGGAAATACGTGGCCAACCGGTTTCTAACCTTTGCGGAAAACCTGCTCCTGGGTGCGAAACTTTCAGAATACCACACCGGTTACCGGGCGTTTTCCCGGGAAATCCTGGAGCAACTGGATTTATCGGGAAATTCAGACGATTTTATCTTCGACAATCAGATGCTCGCCCAGATTTTGTGGCACGGGTTCACGATTGCCGAGGTGAGTTGCCCCACCAAATACTTCAAGGAAGCCTCCTCCATCAACTTTCGCCGCAGCGTCCAGTACGGCTGCGGCTGTCTGCTCGTCGGCACCCACTTTCGCCTGGCGAAGTGGGGGCTGGCACCGGCGGGACGGCTTAGTTCAAAGCCGAAGCCAGCCGGGACTTCTTGCGATTGACGGTCGGACGCGCGACCACGCCGGATTTCACGGCTTTATCGAGGGTGGAATGGACGCTCGGCAGCAACTTGGCCGCTTCATCCTTCTTGCCCGCGGCCACGAGGGTCCGGAAATTCTTCTCGACGCGGCGCAAGTTGGACTTGATGCTGCGGTTGTGCTGTTCTTTGCGGGCACTGCCCCGCATGCGGCGTTCGGCTGACTTCGTATTCGGCATAATTAATTTGCGTAAAAGGGTGCTAACTTTACCTGAACCCCGATTAATGTCAATGTTTTATCCTGGGCAATCTTAACCTCAAATTCCCTGCATCGAACGGATCAATATCAGGCCTGGAATTATTGATTACCACCTCCGGACCAGCGAGTGATAAACTGGGCCTCGTGAATGCCACCCCGCCAGCCGCTCCCCGACGGTTGCCCGCCTGCTTGTGCGTTCTGCGGTGGATCGCGCGCCTGGGGAGTTTGCTCACCCTGGCTGTGGTACTGCTGTTCGCCTTTGGCGAAGGCCTGAATTTGGCGCGCTTCACTCCGGGCGAGCTGGTTTTGTTTATGTGCTTCCCACTGGGGGTGATGCTGGGGCTGGCGCTGGCCTGGCGGTGGGAGCTCTCGGGCGGCATCCTGGCGGTATTCAGCCTGGTGACTTTTTACGGAGTTAATTGGTGGTTGTCCCAACGCTTTCCGGGCAGCTGGATTTTTATTGCGTTGTGCGCGCCGGGGTTTGCATTTCTATTATGCGGTGGTTGGTGCCAGCTAATCAAAACCCATTCAAAATAAGAGTGACAGCTAGCTGGGGGGGGCGATCAAACCGGCCGCGTAAAATACCGTTTGATCCCGACCAGGTACAGGAAGATGGGCAGCATGGACAGCGCAGTGAGCCAGGTCATGCGGTGCCCGGAGAACATCCCCATGGTTTGTATTTGCTGCACTTGGGCCTCGGGATACCCCATCAGACGGTACATTTCCGTCACGTCATGAAACGCATAGGTCAGCACGGAGGACAATCCCAACAAAGCCAGGGTCAGCAAAATCACCCACCAGCCGCGCGGTTCCAGGTGATACAAAGACCAGGTCGCCCGGCCCACGACCACGGCGAGGGCGAAATAGAGGAGGGTGCCGGGCAGGCCGGTGAGAAACATGCCAAAAAAGGGCATCACCCCGTGCGCCGCCAGCGGCATCACGACGAACGTTGCGACGGCCAGCACCTGCCACAAGCAAAAGCCCAGCACCGGCAGCGGGCAGGCATCCGTCCAGCGAACCACCGGATCCCGCGCTTCACAGGTGGCTTTGACATGCCGGCTGCGGTAGAACAGCGTCCAGCCGGCGGGCAGCAGCACAAACAGCACCCCGAAGATCACCATGGTTCCGATGATAATGGGGACAACCGGGACGGGCGGCTGGCCTTTCGACACATTGGTGGGAAGGTTTTGGAACATCATGGGCAGGACGAAGGCCAGGACCGCCGTCATGCCCACGCCAAAGACCAGCCAGGTCCAGGAAAAGATGAGCAGCAGCGCCCGGGCCCAGCGCCGCGCCATGATGGAGCCGATCCCGAGCCACACCAGGGCCACGGACAAGCCGCCATAGATGCAGATAGCCGGAGCCAACGCGGCCAGATTTACCGGCGTGCCGGTGGTTTTGGCCGAGACGGACAGTCCAAACACCATCAAGGGAATCATCAGTCCGATCAGGCCGCCGAGCAGCAGGGTCAAAATGCCAAAGATGACCAGCCCGGCGTAACGATCCTTGTAGGGCACCGGTGGGGGTGTTGCGTCAATGGGCGCGGCTCCGGATACTGCTTCGTTCATGGGAATGGGCGGTTTGCTATTAATCATCCCCTCAATTCCGGGTTTGTCGATAATAAAATCTAAACGGACAGGGGTTAGGGGCCTCCCGGGGCGGTGTGCCCAAAACAAAAGCACGGAGACCAAGTCGGCGGGTGAAGGATACAACTTGTTGTGATACATTAGCAAATTCGCACAATTGGGTGTGCCTAAGCCGGAACGATGCAATTAAAAAACGACTTTAACCTCAGATCAGCGCCGATGAACGCAGATCTGGAAAGGGTGAAAACTTGAAAAAAATGGCGCACCAACTGGTTCACGATCAAACGCCGGCCCAAACCTTGCCAACCCTC
>CAITTG010000026.1 GCA_903895255.1 uncultured Verrucomicrobia subdivision 3 bacterium | reverse complement strand
CGCCCGTAGTACGGGTCATGGGACAGGTAGACGATGCCGGTGCTGCCGCGGCCGACCTCGTTGATGATGACGTACTTGCCGATCTTCTCGGGCAGCTCGGGGCGCTGTGCCGCCAGCGCCACCAGGCGCTGCCGGAGCGCGGGTCGGTGACCGGCTTAAACCTATCCTTCATGGTGCATGGTCCAGTATTCTGGCGCGTTTTGCCGGTTCGCACGTCCAAAGCCGGCTGCAAGCCGGCGCTCCGCCCGCCTTGGCAGCGGGGCAGTATCTCGGTATGCATACGGAGTAAGGGTGCAAGACGCAACGTTGTGGTGGGATGAATTAGGAGAGGGATAAGGATGTCCCGCAGGCAGGTAGGTAGGAGTTCTGGCACCCCGCCGGGGTGCGGGAGCTTTTTTGGTTGTTTTCCGGGGGGTGTTCGCTGCGCTCGAACCCTAGCTACTTTCTGGCAACCCTCCGGGTTGGCGGGGCAAGGCCGGAAAGGTGCCAAATTTTTCGGAGGGTGTTGGATCAAGGGTATGGGATCGCGGCCCTGTAGGCCGCAAGACCGGGGGCAAGTCCACCCAGCCCGTTGGAATGGGCTGAGGAATAGCGGCCCGTTGGGCTTCAGGCGGGAGTGCGGTACGCTCGACCCCGGCTGCTTGCAGGCAACCTTCCGGGCTGACTCATTGACGTGCCACCTGCGCTTTCTGGCGGAAGACACAAGCCCGCTGGGCTTCGGGGCATTTCAGTAGCCCATCTTCGCCAGCTCACTTTGCAGGAGCATCTGAAAATCTTTCACGTCGGCGGCGCTGGGCTTGTAGCCGGTAATCGTCGGGGCCACGCCCAGGCGGCCGGTCTGGTCGAGATACCAGTCGGCGGTTTGGCCGTCGCTAAAGGTGACTTTGCCGCTGACGATGGTGCCGGGTTTGGCGATGTGGTCCACGGTGACGCTCACGTTGCCCATGACGGGGAGCGGTTCATCGGCGGAGGACAGGGGAGCGCCCGCTTTTTTGGGCGGTTCCGGCGGCGGGGCCACGACCTTGGGCGGTTCCGGATCCTTGGGGGTGAGTTTGAGGTCGTCCACCAGGAAGCGGACTTCCATGTAGGTGAGCTTCAAGCCCAGCTCACTCAGGAGCCGGTTTTGAATCTCAGACATTTTCGCGCCGGCGTTAATCCACTCCGCCACTCGCGCGCGCTGGGCATCGGTCAAATTCATAGGCTGCTCGTAATCCAGTCGTAACCGCGGGCTTCGAGTTCCAGGGCCAGACTCTTGTCCCCGGTTTTTACCACCCGGCCGTCCACCAGCACGTGCACGAAATCCGGCACGATGAAATTCAACAGGCGCTGATAATGGGTGATCACCAGTTGCGCGGTGTCGGGACGTTTCAATTTATTAACACCACCGGCGACGATGCGCAAGGCGTCAATGTCCAGGCCGGAATCGGTCTCGTCAAGGATGGCGAGGGTGGGTTCCAGGATGGCCATTTGGAAAATCTCGGCGCGCTTCTTTTCGCCGCCGGAGAAGCCCTCGTTCACCGAGCGCTTGAGCAAATCATCCTTGAGCTCCAGCAGCTTCATCTTTTCCTTCACGAGCGTGAGGAATTCAATGGCGTCCAGCTCGGGCAGGCCGTGATGCTTGCGGACTTCGTTCAGGGCGGCCTTGAGGAAGTACGTGCTGTTCACGCCGGGAATTTCCACGGGATATTGGAACGCCAGAAACACGCCTTCGCGTGCGCGTTCTTCGGGGTCCAGCTCCAGGAGGTCTTTGCCCTTGTAAATGACCTCGCCGCCGGATACTTCGTAGCCGTCACGCCCGGCGAGCACGGCCGCCAGGGTGCTCTTGCCGCTGCCGTTCGGTCCCATCACGGCGTGAACTTCGCCCGGGTTGATGGTCAGGCTCACGCCCTTGAGG
>CAITTG010000025.1 GCA_903895255.1 uncultured Verrucomicrobia subdivision 3 bacterium | reverse complement strand
TTCATTTCAACCGCAGGTGAACGTGGATGAACGCAGATAAAACCATGAGGTAGGCAAGGGTTTGACCCGATATTGATCGAGAACTATTTGGTGCGTCATTTTTTCTCGTTTTCCGCCTTTCCCCATCTGCGTGAATCTGCGGTTAAAGTCCTTTTCAACTGAATTGTTCCGGTTAAGAGCCTGTCTGAAAATTCAAAAGGGTCCTGTTTTCGCGGAAAGGCCGGTCTGGCAAGGCGCGACGAGCGCGCATACCCTTTATGGGTCTGTAACGATGAGGTTCCCAAAGGTTTGGTCCGCGATGGATCGAAAAGCATTTGGTGCGCCATTTTTTCTCGTTTTCCGCCTTTCCCCATCTGCGTTCATCTGCGTTCATCTGCGTTCATCTGCGGTTAAAGTCCTTTTCAATTGCATGGCTCCGGCTAAGGGCACAGATCCCGCAACGCCGCCTCCAGCCGGGGATAATTAAAAATAAACCCCGCATCCTCCAGCCGCCGGGGCAGGCTGCGGCAACTCATCAGCGCCAGCGTGGCTTCGCTGTTCATCAGCCGCGAGCCGATTCGCACCGCGAAGGCTGGGGCGGGCGGGCTCCACGGACGGTGCCAGACCCGGCGCAGTTGCCGCATGAATTCCGCGTTGGTCACCGGCTCCGGTCCCACCGCGTTGTAAATGCCGGACAATTCCTGCTCGATCGCCGCCACAAACATCCGGGTCACATCCGTAATATGAATCCAACTGATATACTGCCGGCCGCTGCCCACGGCCCCGCCGAGAAAGAGTTTCGTAATTTTGCTGAGCACCGGCAGCGCGCCGCCCTCCCGTCCCAGCACAAAACCAATGCGCAACAGCACGGTCCGGGGGCGGGGCAGGGGGACGGCGTGCAGCGCCCCTTCCCAGTCCCGGCAAATATCTGCCAGATGTCCCGTCCCGGCCGGGGTGGTTTCGGTGCAGAGTTGATCGCCCGCATCCCCGTAAAACCCCACCGCACTCGCTTGCACCCAGACCCGCGGCGGTTGGGCCAGCCGGGGCAGGGCCGCCGCGATGGCTTGCACCGAATTCACCCGCGAGGCCGTGAGTTTTTGGAGGTTCGCCGGTGTGTGCGGACAGTTGATGTTTTGGCCCGCCAGATTCACCACCGCCTCCGCGCCTTCCAGCGTGTCCACCCAAGGCCCGGGATGGACCCCGTCCCAGGCCAGCTCGCGGATGCCGTCCCGACGTTCCCGCGGCATTCGGGTAAGAATCACCACCTCATAGTCTTGCTGCTGCAAGGTCCGGGCCAGGGACTGGCCGATAAAGCCGCTACCGCCGGCGAGAATGACACGTTTTTGACTCATGATAGCGTTAAAGTGCAGGGGACTTGACCGGACTTTCCGGACACAATTGCGGGGTGGCCGTCGTGGCCAGTGGGTTCATGGCAAAATCTCCGGTTTCCAATGCCCCCAGCCACGTTTCGATGACCTGCGCCATTTCCCGCAGGGCCAGCCCCTCATGCCGGGCCGGATACTTGGCCAGATTGGCCCGGGTCAGCTTGAACAGCGCGGCGGCCGGACGCAGCCGGTTCTTTTGCAAATGCACAAAGGCGCCCGCCAGTTGAATCAAGCCCTTGTAAAAATCCCCGTTCGGCCCCTGTTTGTCCGCCAGCCATAAATCCTCCAGCACATCGTGGGCCTCATAAAACAACTGCCGGTTAAAACAGTCAAAAAACCCCAGGTAATGGGCATCGTAATCCCGTCCCTGGAAGGACTCGATCATGGCGGCAATGCGGGCGCTCTTGTGACTCACCCCGCCAGTTTACCCCCGCTTCCCCCGCGACCAAAGCGCAATATTTGTGGCGGCGGGCATCCTGCCCGCCGTGGCCCCGGGCGTCCCGGTCTGCGGGACACTCAATTCCCCGCTGGACGGATAACGTCACGCTTCGGGGTCTGGCCGTTCCTCCCTCCTTAAACCCCCCGGGTTTCCGCCTGCCCCCTTTTTTCAAAATTTCCCTTTGACAACTCATCAGGCGATGCTACAATAAGCGAGTAGTTCGGCCGCTTCCGTCCGAACCCCGCTGGCACTGGCAACCGGGCGCGGCTGTTCTTTGGCATCGGCCCCCTGGCAAAAGGCCACTGGCGACAGGTGTGGTGCAAAACACTGGCCCGCAGCAATTTAACAAATTAACCAACCAACCCTTTAACCACCTAACGCAACAATCTTCAAGATTCGCGTAGTTCCCGCCCGCGCCGCCCCCAAAAAAGCCTCATTTTCATGGAATTTAGGCTATTTTTAATGAAATTACGAAAAACCCTCCCCCCACCCGGAATTTCCGGTTTTTTGCCAAAACCCCTTAAAACTGCCCAATCCTCAATTTCCCGCCCATCCGCCTCGGCAACCCATTCCACCGCCGTTTGAAGTTGCGCCTCTCCCCCGGCTCCGCTAGGCTGTCCGCCTGACTGTGAAGCATGAAGCCAGCGGTCAGACTATTTATGCCTGAAGGATATTGCGTCAAATGCAAAGCCAAAAAGGAAATCGCCAATGGCGTGGAAGAGACCATGAAAAATGGGCGCAAAGCCATCAAGGGCAAATGCCCCACCTGCGGCACCGTCATGTTTAAAATTCTCGGCGGCAAGGCTGCGGTTACCCCGCCCGCCGCGCCCACCACCCCGGCCCCGATCGCCACTCCGCCGCCCGACGCGGTCTGAATCCCCATTTTATGTCACAGCAGCTCGCTTACGTCATCCTAACCCCTTACTCATTACACAAATCCCGCACGGGCGGCATTCTTAGCCGTTTGATCACCCGGACGGGACTTGAACTGGTGGCCATGCGCATGTTTGCGCCCAGCGCCGAACTCGTCAACGATTACGCCTCGACCATCGTTTCCGCGCATGACACCCAAGATCGCAAGATCCAGGAAATGCTCCGGGATTATGTGCTCAAAAACCTGTCCCCCGATCCCACCACGGGCATTCGCAAACGGGTGATGATGCTGCTCTTCCGCGGCGACGAGGCGGTGCGCAAGGTGCGTTCCGTCGTCGGCAACCTGAATCCCGAACGCCGCGTGGGTGAATCCATCCGCGACACCTACGGCGACCTCATCCTGGATGAGAAAGGACAGGTCAAATATTTCGAGCCCGCCGTCTTCGCCGCCCCCAGCACCGAGGAAGCGGACGCCAAGCTCAAATTGTGGGCCAAGTTTTCAGATGCCGACGGCGGCATTCTGAACAACGTGATTAACTACCAGGCCGGTGAAAAGGGTGAGCGCACCCTTGTGTTGATCAAGCCGGACAACTTCCGTTTTCCGACCGGCCGCCCGGGCAACGTCATCGATTTCTTCTCCCGCACCGGCCTGTACATTGTGGGCATCAAGATTCTGCGCATGAGCACCGCTCAGGCCAGCGAGTTCTACGGACCCGTCCGCGAAGTATTGCGGGCGAAATTGAAGGACGCCATCGCCGCCAAAGCCTCGGGCATTCTGGAGCGCGAACTCGGTTTCAAGATTCCGGCCGGCGACCAAAAAGCCATGGGTGAGGTGCTCGGACCGCTGTTCGGCGACAATCAATTCGACAACATCGTGCGGTTCATGTCCGGCCGCTCCCCGGGCGAATGCCCGACGGAGAAAGAATTCAACGAACCCGGCACGGAAAAATGCATCGCCTTGGTTTATGAGGGCGTGAATGCTGTGAATAAGATCCGTGACGTCCTCGGGCCGACCGATCCCTCCAAGGCGCCGCCCGGATCCATCCGCCGCGAATTCGGCTCCACCATCATGGTCAATGCCGCGCATGCGAGCGATTCCCTGGAAAATGCCGTGCGTGAGATGGGGATCGTGAAAGTGGGCGACAACAATTTCCGCGAGATTATCGAGGAATTTTACGGCGTGATCTAAACCGCCGCCACCACCAGACCGTCCGCTATCAAGCCCACACAATGTGTGGGCTTTTTAATTTAGCCAGCAACTGAGCATCCGCTGCCGGAAAGGCAAATTGATCCAATTCCGCACGGGTGATCCAGCGGCAGGCGGCGCACCCCAAGGGCTGGGGTTCACCGGCCAGCAGAGAGCCGCGGAAGAATTTTAAATGAACGGTTTTTTCGGGATAAGCATGGACGATGGATTCAAATAATCCCGCGACCGCCATTTCCACGCCCAATTCCTCGCGAATTTCGCGGACGACACACTCCTCCCAGGTTTCGCCAGATTCCCGTTTACCGCCCGGAAACTCCCACAAACCACCCAGATGCGACCTGGCATGGCGCTGGGTAATGAGCAACTGACCGTGACGGAAAATCAAAGCCGCCGCCACTTCAATGGGTGCGGGGGAGGCGCTCACTGGGATGCGTGGGGAAAGTGACCGTATGCTCCGCAGCCGGCGCATCCGGTCCTAAATCACTTGGCCGGGGTGACCATTGGCATACTTGCGGCCGGAGCCGGGGCCATGGGGGCTTTGGGCAGCAGGGCAGCCAGTTCTACCGCTTTCAAGTTGGCCTGCTGGCCAAGGGCGGAGCTTGGCGCGGCATGGGCAATTTCCTGATAATACCGCAGGGCATCGGCAGGTTTGCCCTGTTGTTCATCAATCCGCGCGATGGCAAATTTGGAGGAGAGCTGGGAAACCGGATCGGTGTAAGTGTCCAAAACCTTGTGATAGGCTGCCTGCGCGGCATCCGCCTTGCCCAGAGCTTCGAACGAAGCCGCGATGCCCAATTGGGCGGTGGAGAGCAGGGGGCTGTTCGGATAGGTATCGGCAAACTTTTGAAATTGCGTTTGCGCATCGGCATAATTCCCGGTTGAAAAAAGGATGGCCGCGCCCTGCAGCAGCGCGCGCTGCGCGGTCTGGGTGCTGGCATAATCGCCGGCGATTTTTAGATACTGGCTGGCCAGATCGGCGGGAGCGACACCGGTTTGCGCGGAAACCCACAATTGCGAATAAGCCTGGCCGGCATTGATTTCCTTTTGGTTTTTCTGCCAGGACAAAAACAAAACCAGCAGGATGACGGCGATTACGGCGACCAGACCGCCAATAATCCGGTTTTTGTTCGCCACTATGGCGGGCACGAGCTTAAAATAGACCAACGATTCGGTGTCTTGTGATTGCATATATGAACCAATTATCTTTTGGTCAGGGGTGCCAAAAGGCAAGCTCGAAATGGCAAAATTGGCACGAAAAAGGCTGGCGTACCATCCCGATGGCCGGCCAGCCTGAAAATTTGCGGATTACAATTACCGTTTCTGCAATTTGGAGAGCAGGCGGAGGATTTCCAGATAGAGCCAGACCAGCGTAACGAGCAAGGCCATGCCGCAATACCATTCCATGTATTTGGGGGCGCCTTGCTGCACGTTGGTTTCAATGATGGCGAAGTCCATCAAAAGATTAAAGGCGGCAATCCCCACGATGACCAGACTGACAATAATACCCACCGGGCCGGAATCATGAATAAAGCCAATGGGGTGACCAAACATACTCAGAACTATGTCGACCAGATAAACCACCCCGACGGCGCCAGTGGCGATCATGATGCCCATCATCATCCGCTCGGTTACCCGGATAATCCGGGTGGCATAGAGAAATAACATCAGTCCCAGCACGCTGAAGGTTAGTAACACTGCATTGGCCACGATGCCCGGGTAACGGGCTTCAAAAATGGAGGATAGCGCCCCCAAGGCGAGGCCTTCCAACACGGCATAAGCCGGCGCGGCAAAAGGCGCGGTGGTGGGGAAAAACGTGCCAACCAAACACGCTACCAAGCCGCCGAGCACGCCCAAAATCATAAGCGGACCCTGTAATTCCGGGTGAATCCAGGAAAAAAAGCCCGAACCGACACACAATAGCAGGAGAATGCCCGCCTTGTTCACGGTGCCGTTCAAGGTCATGGAGCCAGTGGCTTCTGTGGCCGAAAAATCAATGTCGCGTTGTAATAGTGGATTGGATGATTCCATGCCTTAACTATGTAGCGGATTTCCGGAATTTTTCAAGTTGAAATTGGCACTCGCAATTGACAAAGCGCTACGGGAGCCGGAAGTTCCGCCTGCCGCCATTTGGCGGCACGGTTATATTTGGCCGGGTGTGGGCGGTGAGAGGGGGGGCGGGTTTTGGGCAAACAAACAGCCATTGCTAATCGTGATTAGCATTATGAAAAACATTAAATCCTATTTTCTCACAGCAATTACGCTCCTGACTGAAGGGGCAGTCATTAGCGTTTCGGGGGCTGAATCCTGCATTTCCTACATGCAGTTTCCGGCTTACGCTCCGCTGCCTGAAATCCCCTCCAGCCCCGTCAATACTAACGAGCCGGCCATCGCCACAGACTGGTTGGAAAACATGGATGACGGTTTAGGCAAGGGAACAACGGAGGTGGGCTTTTCATTGGGAGCCAGTGTGGGCTCCCATATCTTTGGCGGAGCGGAGACGCATGATTTCGCACTGGCGAAGCTGCTATATGGCCAGGTCATTAGTGATGAAATGGCCAAAGACCACTGGTATCAGGGTCATTGGGAGTTGCTGGGCGAGGTGTTTGGCGGCGGGCAATTCGAACCCGGTGACGCATACGCCTTCGGGGTGACCCCGGGATTGCGCTACAATTTTGAGACTGGAACCCGTTGGATACCCTTCTTTGATGCCGGGGCCGGGGTCACCGCCACAGATATTGGCCATCCGGATTTGGGCGGCACATTTCAATTCAACTTACAAACGGGTCCCGGGCTGCATTTTTTCATTGATAATAATACGGCCATCACGGTCCAATACCGCTTTCTGCACATTTCCAGCGCGGGTTTGGAACGTCCCAATAATGGAGTGAACACCTCGGCCTGTTACGTGGGTATGAGTTGGCTATTCTGAAAGGGGGGTTGTGGGTGAAAAGGATAATGCCAGTCAGGCCGCAGGTCGAAACTTCCGACGTATGCTCAACGCGAGTAGTCCCAGCCCGGCGAGTTCCAACACGGCTGGTTCCGGTGCGGGAATGGCATTTGAATCGAAATTATAGCCGGTGTTAAAAATGGCCGCCTGACTGACAGTTAGTAACGGAGTGCCATCGCTCCAGAGCCCATTTTCGAAAACGGTTGTGGTGCTGGTTTGGGAGGGCCCATCCAGAGTGGTGACCGAGTCTCCATTTTGCGGATCGCGGCCCGTCACATCGTAAAAAGTGGCCTCAATTGGCACCATACAGGTGAGCAACTGTGCACCGCTGCCCATCACGAGCGGCGGTACGAAGAATCCCGCCGTGGGGTCAAATCCAGGCCAGACCGTGCCGACAAAAGTATTGATGAAGTTGACTGGCGCATTCACCAAACCGCCCTGACCGTAGCCCCACGAGTAATTGATACTCCAGCCAGTGGTGGTGTCGTACACGGAGGACGGCAAATATAGTTGGGTGGCTGGATTCCACTCCGTAAAGCTGGTGCCTTCTGGGACCCCAGCCTGGAAAATGGTGGCTAGGGTGTCGTCCGACGAAGCCAGCGGGTTACCCACCCAATTATTCCCGGCATACAACTCCAGGTTGATATAGCCGACAATATTTTGCGAGAAGACCTGACTATGGACGGTGAAGCAAGATCCCACAAACAAGGATCCCAAGACCACGTGAAGAAGTTTCATAGGCTATGGCCCATCATCCTCCCAAACCGTCCAATTGCAATAATTATTTAGCCCAAAACTCCGGATTAACAGTTATGGGGTAGTGGTTTGCGCTTTCTTATGGACCTGACGGATGGCCCCAAAATTCCCCTCCTCACAGGCGGCCACAAAGCCCTCAGTCACGGATTTGAGTTCCTCCCAGCGGGCGCGGATCTCCCGAGCTTCCGCAGGCGTGATCTTTTCGTCCTCGGTGGCCGCCGAAATGACATGCAACAATTCGGCGAATTCCTGAACGATTTGATTGGTGGCCGGCATGAGAAAGTGCGGGTGCGGTGTATTTCGCGGATTGCGAATGAAAAAGCCTCCGGCGTGCTGGCAGATCCATTGCACCAACCGCTCGTCACCGGTGCTTTTAACTAGCGCCTCCATGCGGTCCAGCGGGTTGACAGTGCCACTGCCAGCAGCGTGGTCGGGTGGTTCGGCCCATTTGTAAAGCATTGAGGGCGAAAGGCCGAGGGCGGCGGCCACCTGTTTGGGCGGGGTCCGGTCGAAAACTTCACGCAGCAACTCGTAGGATTGCATGGCGGGAACATGGCCGAAGAGCAGGGGAATTGTAAAGGCTGAAGGCAAAGCAATTAATAGCCCGTCCGCCCCGAGCCCCACGGCAGCGCATACCAAACGGACTGCCGGATTATAAACCCGCTGGCGAATTATAAATGACCGCCGCCGGCTGGACTGGTTTAATAAGTTCGCGGCGGGCAAAGTTCAAATGCATAAGCTTTGCTTTTTGTGCTTGCTATTGGACGGGCTTGGGTCTTAGCTCAATAGTGAAACAACCGACTGAGGTATATATGATCATCTACATTATCTGTCTGGTGTTGGGATTGATCTTCACCCTGTTCAGTGCCGTAGCCGGGCATTTATTTGGCGGTCATGCCGAGGCCCCCGTGGGCACCGACGGCCAGGCCGACAGCGGATTTGGATCTGATGGCGTCCCGGGAATGTCCCTGTTGAGCCCCACCGTGCTCGCCACGTTTGTCACGGCATTCGGAGCATTTGGCCTGATCCTGAGTGAAATCAAGGCTACCAGCACGCCCTGGCTGAGCGCGCCCCTGGCCTTTGGCGGCGGGCTGGCCGTGGCCTTGGTGGTGTTGTGGCTGTTTAATGCCATGTTCAAACGCACCGAGGGTTCCAGTGAATCCCGCGTGGGGCAACTCATCGGCCAGCGCGCGGCGATTGTTTCGCCCATTCCGGTGAATGGCGTCGGTGAAATTTCCTACACCCAGGCGGGCTCCCGTTATTCGGCCCCGGCACGGGAGGAGCACGGCCGGGCCCTCACCAACGGCCAGACCGTGAAAATCACCCGCATCGTTGGCAGCCAGTTCTTTGTGGAACCCGTTGCCTGAACCTTGATTTATTGGCCCAACCAACCCTGCAACCACTTATGACTGTCACCCCCATGCTCGCGGACATCCCCTTGCTGACGACGATTGTGCTCGGCGTCGCCGCCATTCTTTTCGTCTTTTTCGTCTTCGTTGTCATCTATGCCAGCCGTTATACGAAAAGCGGCCCCAACCAGGTGCTGGTGATTTCCGGTAAAAAGCGCACCATGCTGGAGGCCGATGGCACCACCCGCGAGGTGGGTTTTCGCATCGTCAAGGGCGGCGGCCGCTTCGTGTGGCCCATCTTTGAAAAAGTCGACACCCTCTCCCTGGAACTGCTGACGATTGATGTCCAGACGCCCGAAGTTTACACCAGCAAGGGCGTGCCGGTGAAGGTGGACGGCGTGGCCCAGATTAAGGTGAAGGGCGATGACATTTCCATCGCCACCGCCGCCGAACAGTTCCTGAGCAAGGGCGTGGACGACATCAAGAACATCGCCATGCAGACCCTGGAGGGGCATCTGCGCGCAATTCTGGGCACGATGACGGTTGAGGAAATTTATCAGAACCGCGACGCCTTTGCCTCCAAAGTGCAGGAAGTGGCCGCCGGCGACATGGCCAACATGGGCCTGACCATTGTCAGCTTTACCATCCGCGACATTCGCGATACGCAGGGATACTTGGATGCCCTCGGCAAACCCCGAATCGCCCAGGTCAAGCGGGACGCGGTGATCGCCCAGGCCGAGGCAGACCGCGATTCGCAGATTCGCTCCGCGCAAGCCAAGCAGGCCGGCCAGGAGGCGCAATTTGCCGCCGATACCAAAATTGCCGAGGCCCAGCGGGATTACCAGTCCAACGTCGCCCAGTACCAAGCCGCGGTGAACGTGCAAAAGGCCCAGGCAGACCTCGCCTACGACCTGCAAAAATACAAAACCGGCCAACTCGTCAAAGCCGAGGAGGTGCAGGTCAGCATCGTGGAGAAACAGAAACAGATCGAACTGCAACAGCAGGAAATCCTCCGCCGCCAGCGCGAGCTCGAGGCCACGGTGCAAAAGCCGGCCGATGCCGAGCGTTACCGGGTGGAAACGCTGGCCAACGCCCGCAAATTCCAACTGGAAACCGAGGCCAACGGTGCCGCGGCCGCCACCAAGGCCACGGGCTTTGCCGGCGCGGATGTCGTGAAAGCCACTGGTCTGGCCGAGGCTGATGCGAACAAGGCGCGCGGTCTGGCCGAGGCTTCCGTGATCGAGGCGCAGGGTAAAGCCACCGCCGAGGCCATGCGGGTGAAAGCGGAATCGTTCAAGCAATACAACGAGGCGGCGGTGATTGAAATGATCATGCGCGTGCTGCCGGAAGTGGCAGGCAAGATCAGCGAACCGCTCGCCAAGACCGAGAAGATGGTCATTATCAATGCCGGCAATGGTCCGGGCGGCGGGGCGAGCAAGCTCACCAGCGATGTGACCACCATCATCAGCCAGTTGCCGCCAATCATCGAAAGTTTGACTGGTGTGAAGTTTGAGAAACTCATGGAACAGGTCCCGGCGCTGAAAAAAGCCATGGGAACGGATGAGTCCCAGCCGAAAGCTTAATTAACCCAACCCTGGCATGATCTTTTGTTGCATCCCGGTGGTTTTGCCATTGTTCCTGCTGGCCACCGTTTTCTGGGTCTGGATGCTGGTGGATTGCGCCACCAAAGAGCCAGACCAAGGGAATGACAAAGTGGTTTGGATCCTGGTGATTTTGTTTACTCACTGGGTCGGGGCTTTGATTTATTTCCTGGTCCGCCGGCCGGAGCGAATCCGGGACACGGGACGTTAGCCGACGCAAGGGCAGGGGACTGGCCCTTTAATTTATGCGACTCTTTGAGGCCATCGTGGATGCCAATCACCGGGCGGTCGCCGGGGATGCCAGTGCCGGCTTGCACCCCGCCGATTTTGCTGACGCCCTGCCCATCATTGCGCTGACTTGCATTGATCCGCGGCTCAACGCCTTTTTTCCGAATGTGCTGGGCATACCAGCCGATCAATTCATCTGGCTCCGCAACGCTGGCAACATTGTCACCGGCACCATGACCAGCACCATGCGCTCGCTCGCACTGGGCTGCGCGGTGAAAGAGGGCAGGGAAATTGCCATCATCGGCCATACCGACTGTCATGTCAGCCAGACGCCCACGATGTTGTTGCTGGACAAACTTAAAAGGCTCGGCGTGGACCGCAGCCAGTTGCCGGAAAATATCAGCGAGTTTTTTGGCACATTTGCCTCGGAACGCCAGAATGTGATCAAGGCTTGTGGCTTCGTCCGGCAAAGCCCGCTCATCGGCCCCAAAATCCCGGTGCACGGCCTGGTGGTCGATATTACCAATGGCCAACTGGACTGGATCGTCAATGGTTACGAAACGTGGCAAACGCTGCCCAAACCCGGAGCCATCGACTTTGCTCAGTCATCATCTCCTGCTATTGGCGCGCTGGGATCGCTGGCTGCTTTCGACCTCGGAGAAATGAAATTTCCCAACCAGCGCATCGGCGACGCCGCCGGGCAGCGCGATTTGGGTGACATCAAGCCCATGGTATCCGGGGGGACCGTCGCCGCCCCTCGCTTGGATCCCATGCCGGGCCAACCGCAACTAGGAGCGGAGAATTCCGCCCGACGTCCGCCACCACCCACCGAATGGGTAAAACCTGGCAGCGCCCGGACCGGGGAAAATCCCAATAAAAAGCCGTTGCCTCCCCCCATCCGCTCGAAAATTGTGGACCGTGATCGGGGCTAAACCAGGGATCTCGAATAAATCCATTATTCTTGATTGAATTCGGAAACGAATGCGTTACAATCCGCACTCCAATGGTTCGGGGCGTAGCGTAGCCTGGCTAGCGCGCTTGCTTGGGGTGCAAGAGGTCGAGAGTTCAAATCTCTCCGCCCCGACCATTGTTACAGCTCGCAACCTGACTCCGTCGACTTTTTCTCAAACACACCTTATTGATTCACTTATCTAATTGAACGATTGTGAAGGGGTAAGGTATTAATTAGCGGCATGACTGTCATCCTTGCCTTTGCATGGACACGGTAAATTTTATTTTGAGCCTGGTTTTCGACCAGTTGATGTCACCGGTTTGGCTGGTATTTGGTTTTATCACAGCGCACTTGAACCTGGCTTTGTTATCCATTCTGACGGGCGTGGGTTTTAGTCTTCCGCAAATCTATGGGTTGAAAAATCCCAAGGGCTTTGCCGATGCGGCCCGAAGTTTATCTGAATCGAAATCCATTGGTGCTTGTGATTCAGGGCTGGGCCTATTTACTAGTGATAACCGGGATTTGGTTCACGATTACACATTGGCGGTTTCGGGATTTCCTTAACTGGGGCACCAGCAGAGAAAAGCGCATCCGACTCGGCTGCGGATTGAGACTGGCTTTAGAAATTCGCACGATCTTTAGACTTGTGTGCCTTTTTACTTGCGCCAAAATTTGACACTGCGTTCACAGTCTATTTTCAAAAAAATCAGAAAATATTTACCAAACCGCACTTCGACCCTTTGAAATTATATTAGATGCACAATGTTTGTTATATATACTTTAAAGAAGCCTTGGATATTTCCTGCCGAATTAATAATAAGAAACATATTGGGAATAATTTATGCTGCCCCAACTGCACCCCGATAAACCCGCAAATAATCTTCCACCGTACGTTCCCAGGAAAAATCCACCGACATCGCATTGCGGCGGTAGTGGCGGAACAAGGTGGGATTCTCATACAAGGCCAGGGCTTTGCGAATGGCTTTCGCCAAGGCAACGGCAGTGTATTCGCGGAATTTGATGCCGTCCGCCAATTCCGCGCTGGCGGTATAATCCACCACGCTGTCATCCAGCCCGCCGACGGCCCGGACGACCGGAATGGTGCCATACCGCAAACTGTACATCTGATTCAATCCGCAGGGCTCAAAATGCGACGGCATCAGGTAAAAATCGCACCCGGCTTCAATCCGGTGAGATAGTCCTTCATTAAATCCTATGCGCACGGCCACCTGTGTGGGATACCTCCGGGCCAAGTCCAGATAGGCCCTTTCAAACAATGGCGAGCCGCTGCCGAGCAGCACAAATTGCAATCCCGTGCTCAGCATTTCCTCCAGGGCACCCAGTTGAATGTCCACGCCCTTTTGTTCCGCCAGCCTTGAAACCGTGCCGAACAAGGGCGTTTTGGGCGACATGGGCAGCCCCATCTCATGCTGCAGCACCAGCTTGTTGCGCTCCTTGCCCCGAATGCGGGCGGCGGAATAGGAAGCCTTCAGGAACCGGTTCTTAGTGGTCGTCCAGTCACCATAATCCACTCCGTTCAGAATACCGGTCAGCTTGCCTTGCCGGTTGCGCAAAAATCCGTCCAACCCACAGCCAAATTCTTCAGTGGTGATTTCCCGCGCATAACGCGGACTGACGGTGGTGATGCGATCGGCAAAAGCGATGCCCGCCTTGAGGCAGTTGAGTTGGCCGTAAAATTCCGCGCCCTCGATGCCAAAAAATTCCTCCGGCAAGTTCGTCAGATTAAATGTATCCGGTGCGAACACCCCCTGATACGCTAGATTGTGAATTGTCAGACAGGTGGGCGGCGGCTTGATCCAGCCCTCCCGATGCTGCTGCACCATGAGCGCCGGGACCAACCCCACCTGCCAGTCATGCACATGCACCAAATCCGGCCGCCACGGCAAATAACGTGCCAAATGCGCCACACATTTCGAAAAGAAAATGAAACGCTCCGCGTTGTCCAAGTAACTGATGTTAGCCTCGTGATAAATGCCCGCACGGTCGAAATAACCGGGTTGATCCACGAAATAAATCGTCAATCCGGGCTGCGGTTCCAGCGACCACAGCTGCGCCTCCACCATGCGGCTCCCCATGGGCAGGTTCAGGTACCAGTCCACATGCCGCATGTCCGGGAATTTCTCCCGGAGTCCCCGGTACAGCGGCGTGACAATCGCCGCCTCATGCCCGGCATGCGCCAGTGCCTTTGCCAGCGCGCCGACCATGTCGGCCAGGCCGCCGGTTTTTGAATAAGGATGGACCTCGCTGCTGGCCAGCAGAATTTTCATTAAGGTTTAAGCCGAAAATCAGGCCGGCAACGCAATGCGGTCCGTTTTCAAATACGGTTGCAACGGCGCGGGAATGACCACACTGCCATCCGCTTGTTGGTGCGTTTCCAGCAACGCGACAAACAACCGGGCCAGGGCCGTGCCACTGCCGTTCAGGATGTGCGGAAACTTATTATCGCCCGCGGCGCTCTTAAACCGCAGGTTCATGCGGCGGGCTTGGAAATCCTCGCAGTTGGAACAACTGGAAACTTCAAGATAACTCCCCTGCCCGGGCGCCCAGACCTCAATGTCATATGTCTTGGCGCTGCCAAAGCCCATGTCCCCGGTGCACAACATGATCACGCGGTAATGGAGGCCCAGCAGTTGCAGCACGCGCTCGGCATTTTGCACCATTTTTTCCAGTTCATCGTACCCCTGCTCCGGCTGAACGATCTTGATCAGCTCGACCTTGTCGAACTGATGCACACGGATCATGCCGCGGGTACCCACACCAGCCGCGCCGGCCTCGCCGCGAAAACACGGAGTGTAGGCGCAGTAGCGAATCGGCAGTTCCGATTCTTTCAAGAGTTCCTCGCGGTGGATATTCGCCACGGGGGTTTCCGCCGTGGGAATCAAGTACAATTTACCCAGTTTTTCGGCATCGTCGCCCTCGGCCACGCCGTAATACTGGTCCTTGAACTTGGGAAACTGGCCAACGCCCTCCAGGCATTGCGGACCGACCATCAAGGGGGGGGCGATCTCGGTGTAACCATGCTCGGTGATGTGCAAATCCAGAAGAAACTGGATCAGCGCCCGTTCCAGGCGCGCACCCCAGTTGGTGTAGAGCAGGAAACCGCTGCCGGAAAGCTTGGTCGCCCGGGCAAAATCCACGAGCTTGAGCGATTCGCACAACTCCACATGGCCCTTGGGTTTAAAGGCAAATTCGGGTTTGGCACCGTAAACCCGGACCTCGGGGTTGTCCTCGGCGGTCTTGCCCGGCACCACGGATTCATGGGGCAAATTTGGCAGCCGGAGCATCAATTGATGGCGGTCAGCCTCAGCTTGGGTGGCAACTTTGTCGAGTTCGGTAATCTTGTCGCCCAAGTCGCGGGTTTCCTGCTTTTTGGCCTCCGCCTCGGCAGTTTTTTTCTGGCCCATGAGGGCGCCGATTTCTTTGGAAACCCGGTTGCGCGTGGCCTTTAGGTTCTCTACCTGGGCCAGAGCCGCCCGCCGGGATTCGTCGAAGTGCAGGATCGGGTCAATGTGGCTATCGTCCCCTGCCCCGCGCAAAGCCAGACGACCCCGCACAAATTCGGGTTTCTCGCGAATTAATTTTATGTCGAGCACGCGTGGATTATAAGACTTCCCCGGCCAGCGGCAAGATGCAACACGTCGAAACTGCCAAGCCGCGTCAAGATCCAGGATGCAAAGGCAATCCCAAGTGAAACAGGATGGCGGCCGCCAGCTGACTGTGATACTTTAAGATGGTCCGGCCCAATAATGAAGGCGCAACTTATCAGACTGCTTATTGAGAATCGCATAATAGGGTGACATTAAGGCCACAATTCAGCTTGGGAGTAGCAGGCGGCAATAATGCGTTTTCGGCGGCGCATTCGCCGCAACGCGGCGGTCGCTTCCATGCCGAGTTCCCACGCATGGGTGGCG
>CAITTG010000024.1 GCA_903895255.1 uncultured Verrucomicrobia subdivision 3 bacterium | reverse complement strand
GCTGGAGGCGCTGGGGATTCGGATTGATTTGTCGCCGGCCGAGGCGGCGGCCATGCTGCGGGAGCGGGGTTTTGCCTTTTTATTCGCGCCGAATTATCACCCGGCTTTCCAACATATCGGCCCGGCGCGGAAACTGTGCGCCGCGCGCGGGCAGCGCACAGTGTTCAACCTGCTGGGGCCGTTGCTGAACCCGGCGCGTCCCTCGGCCATGTTGATGGGGGTGCCGCGCCCGGAATTCTGCGAGCCACTGGCCATTGTCCTGCAATCGCTCGGGGTGCGCCGGGCGATGGTGGTGTGCGGCCAGGTGGGTGAGGCGGGGCATTTGGATGAGCTATCCACGTTGGGGGCGAACACGATTGCGGAATTTTATCAGGAGCGGGGATTTACCGTGTCCACCACGCAACCCGAACAATTTCCCCTGCAGCCGGCCGCGCTGGCCGATCTGGTGGGGGGCGACAAATTTGCCAACGCGGAGATCGTGCGGCGGATTTTATCCGGCGCGGAGCAGGGACCGAAACGCGACGCCGTGCTGCTCAACGCGGCGGCGGCCCTGTTTGTGGCGGGCAAAACCAAGTCGCTGGCCGAGGGGTGGGAGCTGGCGGGGGAGACGATTGACCGTGGTCAGGCGGTGGCGAAACTGGCGGAATTGGCAAGGAGCTAAACCGGACCGGGTTAAACTGGAGCCAAAATTAAACTTCGCTTGACGTACTACTTCATTGGCGTAGGTTCGAAGCAACGGTTTTTGAGGGATTCAGCCCTTTCACCAAGAGGCTGGGGGCGTTGCTGGGAGACGACGAACTGGCACAAGTTCAGACTCTGCTGCTGGTAAATCCCGAGGCGGGCAAGATCATTCCCAAATCCGGCGGATTGCGAAAACTGCGTGTTGCGGCCAAAGGCCATGGGAAACGCGGCGGTGCGCGCGTCATTTATTACTGGGTGGTGGCACGTGACCGGATATTACTGCTGGATATTTATGCAAAAAATGAACAGGAAGATTTGAACGCAGGGGTGTTGAAACTCTCCACAACTGGGAACAGGGCCGTCGCAAACCGACGGGCGCGGCACGAGTGCTGTTGCGCGTGGCGGCGCGACATCCCGAGGTGATTTTGGAACAAGCCCTGGCTTAAATTCCAGGGCTGAACCTTTCACAGCAGCGAGTTTAAACCGGCCCTTGGTTCACTGCCGAAAACTCTCCGGCGGTCCCAGATACGATGGCCTGACCCCGCCCTGGTCCACGATGATTTTTTGGAGGACCACTCCGGGATCCACCATCCAAACCTTGAGGGTGTGTTCGCCGGGGCTGGCCAGGGTGAAGCCCGTGTGCACTTTGCGGACGCCGTCCTTCACGGTCCCCTCCCAGTCGCGGTTGCCATCGCCGCCGCCCACGGAAAAATTGGCGGGCACGGCGGTGAGGATGCGGGGCGGTTCGTCGTCAAACGAAGCAGCGAAGCGCAAGCCCCGGCCGGCCACGAAGTTTAAGGTGGGTGACAGGATGAATTCCACGGCGGCGGGGCCGGCGCGCAACTGAGATAATTTGTAAGTCAGGCAGGGCGACGGTTCCGGTGGCGTGACACTGGCCGCAGTCACCGGAAAAATCGTCATGCCGGAGAGCGTGTTGCCCAGTCCCGCAATTTTTTCCCAGCGCGCGGGGCCCGTCCCGGTTTGCTCAGAAAAGTGTTCCGCCTCCAGGGACACATACCCGTCCGCCTCGACAAAACCCTGCCCGGCTTGCACTGTCTGCGGCGGATTGACCACGTCAATCCGCACGTTTATGGAATTGGTCCTGTCATCGGATATAGTTACGAACCCATTTGTCAAACCCGCCGGCGCGTTGGGCCAATCCACCCGCACCAGGAGTCGCTGGTCTTGCGTAACGGTTCCCTCCGTGTGGTCCAGAATGATCCAGGAGGCGCTGGCCCGGGCAGAAAAGGGGAACGATCCCGCCCCCCGGTTGAAGAGGTCAATATAGCGGACGGGCTGGTTGAATTTATCGAAGGACGGCAAGACCGCCTCGCCCGCCGCACCGGGCCAGGCGTCGGTGGAGCCCTCGATGGCCACCCCCATGGCGGCATTCGTGAGCACGGGAATTTCCATCACTTTTGGCATCACATTTTTCGACGGTTGCTGCCAGCCCGTGTAGCCAATGTGCGTTTGATCCATCATGTGATTCCATTTGCCACCGGCCAGCGTGTGATTGTACTGGTCCGCGAGCGCGGCATCGGCTTGGAATAGTTGTTTCACCGCCGCCGCCTGGTCATTGGCGCTGGCGCGGCCCTGCGCCGCGTACAAACGGTTTTTTGCGGCGTCGACGTAAAGTTGGTTTAGATTGGCACACGCTTTCACCGGGTACAGGACCAGTTCAAAAAACGCATCGCGCCGGTCGGCGGGCAGGCTTTGGTAAACGGAGTCCGCCTGGGCGGCGAGGGCCTGCCAGTCGGCGACCACGCGATCCGCCTCCGAATAATTCACCAGACTATAGGTGTCCGGCCCGAGCAATTCAGGTTTCCGCCGGCCATTGTATTTCGTGTATTGAGCATAAATATCCGCGATGGGGGCGGCAAATTGGGTGCCAAATTCCCGCTCCGCCCAGAGCCGCGTATATTCAGGGAGTGACTCTTTGGGCCACCGGTTGGGATTCCACGCGAGATTCAGGAAAAATTCCGTGGGGAAGGCGACGTGCTGGAGATGCCCGACATTTACAATCCAGATCCGGTCCGCGCCGTATTGGTACGCGAGATTCATCTGCTCCCAGATTTTGGGAATGGGACTGGAATCCACCCATTTGTAATTGCGGGGCCCGCCGACGTAGTCGAAATGATAATAAATGCCGGAACCGCCGCTGCGCTGGCGGTCCGCCGGTGAGGGGAGCCGGCGCAGATTGCCCCAGTTGTCATCGCACCAGAGGAGCGTCACGTCGTCCGGCACCCGCATGCCCAGCTCGTAATATTGTTGCACCTCTTTGTACAGGGCCCACAACTGGGGCACGGCCGCCGCGTTGGTCTGGTAAACCTCGGCGATGAGCTCCCGCTGGCTGGCGACAATGTTTTCGAGCAGGTGGATGTTGGCGGTATCGGACATGGGCGTGTCGATCTTGCCGCGCATGGCGATGGTGATGAGGTTCTCGCAGTGTTTGTTCCGCTCGATGCCCTGCCGCCAGAACGTCTTCAGGTCATTGGAATGCGTTTCAAAATTCCACTCGCTGGCGCGAAAACCGGCGCGGCCCCATTCCTTGTCCGCGCGCATCATTGGTTCCACGTGCGACGTGCCCATGACGATGCCGTACTCATTGGCCAGTTGGTAATTCAACGGATCGTCCACGTTGAAGCAGTTGTTCCACATGGCGGGCCAGAGATAGTTTGCCTTCAAGCGCAGCAACAACTCGAAAACATTCGTGTAGAATGCGTGGTTGTAGCCACCGAAAGTCGCATTCGCCCAACCGGTGAGGTCGGGGGCCTCGTCATTGAGAAAGATGCCGCGATATTTTACTGCGGGCGGACCCTGCGCAAAGCGGCCGGCCCTCACAAAGACCTCGTCATGATGCGCCGCGGGGACATCTGCCCAAAAATGCCAGGGCGACACACCCAACTCCTCCGACAAATCGTAAATGCCGAAAATGGTTCCGCGCGGGTCGCTCCCACAAATCACCAGCGCCTGATCGACGCCGGGCACGGGGTTCGCCACCACTTGCAGGACAAACGATTCCCATTGGCCGCGAATGCCGGCGACGTCGATTTTCTGCTCCAGTGCGAGCTGATCCACCAGCGCGCTCCGCCCCAGGGTGCCGATGATGACAACGTGGTTACCCAAAGCACGGTCACCGCTGACGAACGCCGGGTAAACCCCTGTGACCCGGGCGATATCCGTCTGCAAATCGTGCGCCGCGCGCACGACTCCGGGATGGTCGTTGGTCGCCACCACGAGGCGGGCGGACTGCCCTTTCTGCACGAGAGGAAAGCACCCCGCGCTGGCCGCGGTTTCGATGTATGGCTCCTGCCCCAGCGCGAAACTCAGGCGGGGGATTAGCCAGAGGCCAGCCAGCAGACCGGCTAAAAATCTCCGTGACGGCAGCAAGGGAAAGGTCATAACACATTAGCAATCATTGGGGCATCCAGATGCGAAATTCGCCACTGCAATGGAGCAGCGCCATCAGGTAAAGCAGGCCTTCGTAATAGCGTTCCAACCCATCGGGGGTGGGCGTGTTCCACAAGGCTTCCACAAAATCCCGGGCGCGTGGCTGGGTGGCCGCCAGGCTGGCCACCGCGTTCTCCGCCACCAACCCCTGCGCATGCCGGTTCTCCAAAGCTTGGCCGTCCAGGGTAAACTGGCAGCCATAGCGACCGATGCCTTGGGCGGCAAAAAACGCCTGGAGGGTGTCGCTTAATTCCCGTTCCCGCTCCGCCTTGCCCCACCAGGCCCAGTCCACGGACCAGTTGGCGGCCACGCGAAAGGCATCATAACGAAAATTGCCGGCGCCCCGGTTCCAGCCATTGGTTACCGGCAAGCCCTCGAAGCTGGCATAATCCGGGGCCAGCCCGGTCACCGGATTCGCTGCCCGGGGGAAAAAGTCCCGGCTGGCCGCCGCGGCTTCCAACCAGAATTCCCGGTCGGCCGGCGGCCCCCAGCGCGCCCACAACTCGTAAAATGCGGGCAGGTGGTATGATGGATCGGTGAAAGCAGCGCGTTCAGAGCTGGGTGAGAACAGAACCATCCGGTGCGCCTCGTCAAACAATGGCCCGGCGGTGACTTGAAACGTGGCATTGGTCCCGTGGCGGAGCATCGTCATAGGCCCCCGAATGACCGCCCGGTGCCGGAGGTTGTGCAGCAACTGCCCGGCCTGCTCCGCATAATTGTAAATGCCCTTACCGCCGCCCCAGCGGTTTGCGGCGAAATACAGCGCCATGACATAGTAGGACTCGCCGTCGGGTGCGACAAACTCGCTCATGACCGCCCCGTTGGTCCGGGCCTGCCACGAAAAAAATCCGCACGAGGGATGGGCGGGGGAGTCGTGGTAAAGATACGTTTTCGACCAGTTCCACAAGGCGTTGAACTCGGCCGGCCGGTTCATTTGCACGGCGATCATCATGCCGTAGGACAATCCTTCCGTGCGGACGTCATTGTGTTTGACATCGGTGATGTAAGCGAGCGGGCCGTTCGCGTTCGTGCCGGCGGAAAAATAAACCGCCTGAGTGGCCGGGTCCCCGTGGAACAACTGCTGAAAGGCCCCGGCGATTTTGGCCTGGATGGCGGGTTGGGCATGACCGGCCTCCGCAAACAAATTACGGTATTGGCCGGTGGCGTAAGCCCCCCTGCCGGGCGCTTCCGCCTCAGCGAAGGACCGCCCCGCAAGAAAGGTCCCCATCAGCCAGGCGCAAACCCAGAGGAGGAAGAGCCGGGGACGGACGTGAATACAGCTTAAAAAGATCCAGCGGCGCATGGTGACAGGCGTCATGAAACGGTTTCGCCAGAGATTTGGCAATTGTAAATGCGAAGACGGCAAGGTTCTCAACCCGGCGGATGGCATGGTTGCTTTTGTGTCCAGTCCCGGCCAGGGCCGCCCGGGCGCCTGTCAATCGATCCGGCGAGCGGTCACACTTCCTCTTCCGGAACTTCCAGCGAGGCGTAGTGCACCCCGAGATTGTGCTGGGCGGTTTTGTCACCCTGCCGGGCGGCGCGAAGGAACCATTGGACGGCTTGCTGAGTGTCTTGCGGCACGCCGCGGCCGGTCTGGTAACACAGGCCGAGATTGCACTGGGCCGGGGCGCATTCCTGCTCGGCGGCGGCGCGGTACCATTGCACGGCAGCCGTGAAATCCTGCTCCACCACCTGCCCGGACTCGTAAAACACTCCCAAGTTGAACTGGGCGGAGGGGTACCCCCGCTGGGCGGCTTCACGGTACCATTTCAGGGCCTCGGGATAATTTTGGGGCACGCCCTGGCCCGTTTCATACAGCATCCCCAAATTAAACTGGGCGGCGGGGTCACCCTGCTCGGCCGCCTCACGCAGCCAACGGGCGGCCTCGGTGTATTCCTGAGGCACGCCGGCCCCGGTAATATAGCTGACGCCCAGATAACACTGGGCCACGGGATCGTTCTGATCGGCCGACCGGCGAAACCACTTGATGGCCTCGTGAAAATCCTGTTTGACGCCCTGGCCGTTTTGAAAACACACCCCCAGATAGCACTGCGCCTGCTCATCCCCGGCTTCCGCCGCGGCGCGCATAGTCTCAAAATTATCCCAAGTCCGACGATGGCCTGACATTTTTGGTCTTTCTAAAAGTGGCGTGAAAAAACCACACCGGTGGTAAAATACGGGCAAACGGGGTTTATTCAAGTCGTGAATTCAGCTTTCGCCCCCGGCTTGGGCCTGTTAAATACTTCACATGGCAGTGACACTCACGATTGGATTTCTGGGCGCGGGCAAAATGGCCACCGCCCTGGCGCGGGGATTTGTGAACGCGGAAATGGCTTTTCCGCGGGAAATGATTGCCAGCGATCCATATGCCACCGCCCGGGAGCATTTTGCGACGGAAGTGGGCGCGGGAGTTACCACGGCCAATGTGGAAGTGGCGGCTTTCGCCAAGGTCCTGATTCTGGCCACCAAGCCGGACCAAGTGGCGGCAGTGCTGGCGGAAATAAACCCGCATTTTACGAGTCATCACCTGCTGATTTCCATCGCCGCAGGCGTGCCGCTGGCCAAAATACAGGCCGCCCTGCCGGCCGGCGCACGGGTGATTCGCGTGATGCCCAACACCCCGGCGCTGATCGGAGCCGGGGCCTCCGCTTATGCTGCCGGGACGCATGCCACCGCGGCGGATGCCGAACTGGCGGGCCGCCTGCTCTCGGCCGTGGGCCTCGCGCTGCCCGTGAAAGAAGCCCTGCTGGATGCCGTTACTGGCTTGAGCGGGAGCGGTCCAGCTTATGCCTATCAATTTATTGAGGCCTTAAGCGACGGCGGCGTGGCTGCGGGTTTGCCCCGCGATGTGGCCACCCGCCTGGCCGCCCAAACTGTGTTTGGCGCCGCCAAAATGGTGCTGGAAACGGGATTGCATCCCGGCGTGCTGAAAGACCAGGTGACCAGCCCGGGAGGCACCACCATTGAAGGCCTGCACGAGTTGGAAAAAGGCCGGCTGCGCGGCACGGTGATGAGCGCCGTGCGGGCCGCCACTGAACGTTCAAAAAAACTGGGACAAACATGAGCGACCAACCTCCTTCACCCGCCCAAAGGCATATTATTTGGCTGGCTTTGACCGGCCTGGCCGCTGCCACCATATTGGCACTGGTAGGCGCGGCCTTCTGGGGGATGAGCCGCCTGCTGGACGTGCTGGGCCCGGTGCTCTGGCCGCTGGCGGTGGCCGGCGTGGTCGCCTGCGTGGTTTCGCCCTTGGTGGACTGGCTGGAAGGGCGGGGCGTGCCACGCCTCCGGGCCATTATTCTGGTTTTCGGGGTGGTTTTTGCCCTGGGTGCCGGGGTGCTCGCCAGCCTGATTCCGCAGGTAGTCGTGGAAACGGAACAATTAATCTCGAAGATTCCAGAATATTCCAACCGGCTGGAGGAGCGCGTCAGCACCCTCATGGCCCAACCCCCGGCCATTGTGCGCCAGTTTCTGCCCATGCTGGGCAAAACCGATGACGCCACGGTGAACGACAAGGAGCAGGCGCTTAAATCCGCCCTGGGGATGCTGGGCGCGCATTCGTCGGACATGAGCAGTTGGATCTTCTCACAATCCGGCAAGCTCAGCTCGGGTTTTGGCATCATCGCCGGCCTGGCCTTGATCCCCGTGTACGCGTTTTATTTCCTGCTGGAGACGCGCAAAATCAAGGACCATTGGAAGGACTACATGCCCGCGCGGAACGCCGAACTCAAGGAGGAGATGGTCTTTGTGCTCGATGCGATCAGCCAGTATATGGTGGCATTTTTTCGCGGCCAGGTGCTGGTGGCCCTGTGCGACAGTGTGCTCTATACGATTGGCTTTGTGTGCGCCGGACTCAATTATGCCATGCTGTTGGGTTTTGCCGCCGTGCTGCTCTCCATGATTCCTTTTCTGGGGGCCATTGTACTGTATGTGGCGGCCATGACACTGGCGCTGGTGCAATTTGGTGACTGGCTGCATCCGCTCATTATCACCGGCGTATTTGGCATCGTGCAAACGATGGAAAGCCTGGTGATCTCGCCCAAGATCATTGGGGATCGCGTGGGACTGCATCCCTTGGTGATCATCATCGCGGTCATGACGGGCACCACCCTGCTGGGTGGCATCCTGGGTGGGATTCTGGCCATTCCCCTGGCGGCGGCGCTCAGGGTGATTTTGTTCCGCTATGTGTGGAAAGTGCAGGAACAGGGTGAGCCCCCCAGGGCCTAAGCTTTCGCAATCAACGTCCGCACATCCACCGCATCCATGCCGGCCGACCGGATGGCTTGCATGCCCAAATCGGTGTCTTCAAAACCGCGGCAGAATTTCGGGTCCACCCCGATGCGGCGGGCAGCCTCCAGGAAGATATCCGGCGCGGGTTTTTGGTTTACCACCATTTCACTGGTGACGACCGCGTTGAACAGGTGCCGGATTTTCAGGTGCTCCAGCACGCCGATGATGATCGGCTGCGTGCCACCGGAGGCGACGGCCATGGGAATTTTTCCGTAATTCTCCCGGGCGATTGCCACCACGGCGTGAATGGGTTCCACCTCGCCCATCAGGGGCAGGTAAGCCTCCTCTTTTTCGTGGGCCACGGCAATGTAGTCAATGGTCCGGCCCTGCTCCTGCGCCAGCATTTTCAAAATGTCGCGCGACGGCACGCCGCCGAGGGAATAAAAGCGGTCGATGGGAAAGTGCAGGTCATGCCGCTGGGTGATGAGCTGCCAGGCGCGCCAGTGCAGCGGCATGGTGTCCGCCAGCGTGCCGTCACAATCGAAAACGAGACCTTTGATTTGCATATTTTTATGAGAGAAGTCAGGAGTCAGGAGCCCGAAGCCAGAATTTTTGCGGAGTATGATTCCTGCAATTTACTGACCTCGACCAGTTGTTCATGTAATAATTTTGTGTCCGCGTAATTCAAATCTTTCGCCAAAATTAAATAGTAACGACATTCTTCGAGCGAACCCTGCGCGATGTTCAAAAACCGGACCTTGTCCGGCCGCCCGCGTTTCTTAAAACCCTCCGCAATGTTCGCTGGGATCGAAATCGCGGCCCGGCGAAGCTGCGATGTCAGCCCATAAATTTCCTACCTAGGAAAACCTTCCGTCGTCCGATAAATCGCCAAAACAAATTGATGCGACTTCTGCCAGACAATCAACTCCTCAAAACTCCTCGCCGGTCCGGCGGGAATTGTCCGCATTCCGGCTTCCGAATTCTGGCTCCAGTCTCCCGCATTCATATCTCTCTTCCCATTCGCCAATAAATTCATGATCACTCCGAGCGCATCCGCATGCCATGTTCCCCATTCTGGCTCCTGAATTCCGACTCCTGACTCCCGCCCCTCACAATTTCAACGCCGCCAACTTCGTGTCCATGTCATGATTCATCAGCGGTTCCACCAGCGCGTCCAGCTCGCCTTCGATGAAATTCGACAGATTATACAGCGTGACTTCGATGCGGTGGTCGGTGACACGGTTTTGGGGGAAGTTGTACGTGCGGATTTTTTCACTGCGTTCGCCGGTGCCCACCTGGTCTTTGCGGGCCGCCGCGTACTTGGCATCCTCCTCGGCAATCTTACGCTCCAACAACCGGGAACGCAAGACCGTCAGCGCCTGGGCCTTGTTCTTCTGCTGGGAACGCTGGTCGGCGCAGCGCACAATCATGCCGGTGGGCTTGTGAATGATCTGGACGGCGGAATCGGTGGTGTTGACCCCCTGGCCACCCTTGCCGGAGGCGCGGCAGACGTTGATCTCGATTTCGTCGGGATTGATTTGGAGGTCGACTTCCTGCGCCTCCGGCAGCACGGCCACGGTCACCGTGCTGGTGTGGATGCGACCCTGGGCCTCGGTGGCGGGCACGCGTTGCACGCGATGCACCCCGCTCTCGTACTTGAGCCGCTTGAACACATCCTCGCCGGTGACTTCGAAAATGACTTCCTTGAACCCGCCGAGATCGGAGGGGTTGGAGTCCATGGGATCAATTTTCCAACCGCGGGTTTCGCAATAACGCGAGTACATGCGGTATAAATCGGCGGCGAAGAGGGCGGACTCGGAACCGCCGGCGCCGGCACGAATTTCCACGATGGTATTGCGCGAATCGGTCGGATCGGGCGGCACCAAACCGCGCTGGACCAGCAGGGTAAGGCGCTTTTCCTCGGCTTCCAGCCGCGTCACTTCTTCGCGGGCCATCTGGCCCATTTCGGAATCCGGTAGCTCGGTTTTTAAGAGGGCCCGGTTTTCCGCCAACTCACTCACCGTCCGCAAGTAGGCCGTGCCGGTGGCCACCAGATCCTTGAGGCGGGCGTATTCGCGGGAGAGTTCCTGGGCGCGTTGCGCGTGGTCAAAGGCATGCGGATCGCTCAGGGCTGATTCCACTTCAGCGAGGCGGCGGGCGAAACGTTCGATGTGCGGGCGCAAATCCATAAGGCCAGGCGGGTTTAGGGGGGACCCGGTAAAAAAGAATCCGCCCGCCGGGGCCAAAAAGGCACGGGCGGGCGGTGGAAAAGGACGGAACTAAACTTTTTTCTTCTTCTTGCCGGCAAACGCCTCTTGGGCGGCGAGGGTCTTGGCGGCGCGCTGCTGGAATTTATCCACGCGACCGGCGGTGTCCACGAATTTCTGCTGGCCCGTGTAAAAAGGATGGCAGACGTTGCAAATACCAACGATGACCGTGGCCTTGGTGGAGCGCGTCTTGATCACGTTGCCGCAGGCGCAACGGATTTCGGCGTCCACATATTTGGGATGTATGTCCGTCTTCATAAAATGGATTTTGAAAATAGCATAGGCCGGGAGAATGGCAAGCGGAATTTGATCAAGATTTGATTTGCTTGTTCATCGCAAAAATATTAAAAACGAATAAGCTGCAGTGGTTCGATAAATGAAGGAAATATCACTTTGATTTTTATGCTGCGAAAAAAGCACTTTTTGGAGTGTGGCGTTTTAGGCTCGTCTCTTTCAATGCTGAAAGCAATGTTGATTTTCATGGGTTTCTTCAGCGTGCAAGTTAGTCTGAGCACAGCCCAAAACATATCCAATCCGACGAACAACTACGGTCAAAATAATTTGATGAGCCATGACGACTTTGTATTATTTTGGCAGATAATTGCAACAATAAGTGGCTTTGGAGCATTTGGAGGCATCCTGGCCAGTTTTGACTTTCACTTTAAGGAAATCCGCTCAACCAACGGCAAGTGCTATGGGTCTTTCTGGCTGGTTTTGGCTTGCATGGTTCAAGGAATTGCCTGGGGTGCAGGCGGTGCTTTGACCTTTGCAACCACCGCCGCGCTTCTCGACAAATTAGTTCCTTTTAATGTTCACACTCTCTTATTCATGTCCTTTTCCTCAGTAGCTTCGGGCTTTTTGGGCATCAAGATGGTTCGATTGGTGGCGGGATACATGGAAAACCTCGCCGAGAAAACATTTGAAGACAAATTCAAAGACAAAACCAAAAAAGTTGCGGAGGATGTAACTATTGAACATTCAAAAAAAACCGAGGAGGAAAGACAACGATTGGAAGATATTGCAAGGGTTGAAAGGAATGCCTTGGCCGCTTTAAACACACCGCCAAACGACGAGTCTTACATGCCTTCATTATTGCAAGCTCAAACAAATTTAATAAGGATTAAAAAAATCGCGGCGACGAAACGCGAGGTCATAATTCTGTTGGCACGAATTTACCGGAGGCTTAAAAGGCTTAATGATGGCATTGCCGAATTGCGGGCCGGTTTGTCAAATCGAAGGCGGGAGAATCTCCCTGAAGATTGGAGTGACGCTGCTTTGCAATATAATCTTGCATGCTATTTAAATGTTGCGGCGAATGAGGCGGAAAAAAACCAAGAAGCACCTCAGAAAATCAAAGATTTGCGAAATGAGGCTTGGAATCTGATTTTGCGTTCAATCTTGCTAGACGAGAGCAATTTGGAAGAGGCAATGGAGGACGATGATTTGAAAAGTTTGGCCACAGAGGAAGGGCGGAAGTGGCCGTTAAAAGTCAAAGCTCCAGGACAATAAAATTCTTAATTTGACTTAATTTCAGATTCCTTTTTCATTTTTCATAATCGTAACAATTACATGCTTTTTCCAGTGAACTCAATGCTTTATTGCATTTATTCCCCATTGATATTAGTTTCTGGAAAAAACTGGAATTTTCCAGAAAACTCCAACATATAAGACAACATTGAAAAAGTTGTAAATCTAAAACAGCATCAAAAATTAACTAAAATTGGTGATTTAGCACTCGTACACAATGAAACCTCAGAGACGTTTAACTCTCAGAACCGATCGATCAATGTCAAAAATGTTATATTCCTTTTTCCATAAGTTAAGGCATTTTCGTTCATTTCACGCAATATTCAAGATTTTTGTTTTTTAAAACTCACATTTCTGGAATATTCCGAATTCCTCCACGATATTCCAACAAATTCCTCAATAATATTATTGACACGAATGTAACACAAATTTATTTTAAAATAATTAATCGGCAGATAAATCGCCAGCTAAATTATAAGCATTAAAAATTCTCAGCCATGCCATCAACATATATCAGTGTAATTAGACCGCCCAAATGGGTGTTTGATGAGCTTGAGAGCAAAGCCAAGCTGAACGATATGAACATTGCCAAATTTACAGGTATTATTTTAACCCATGCCCTTCGAAACAAAGCTTTGTATGACAAAACTAAGCCGGCGGTTAATTCCAGCTCGGAAGAACTCAGGAAAAATTTAAACATCACAGCTTCTGCAGCCACGAAAAAGGCAATTGATGATTGGGGCAACGTGGACGGGCGCACTTTGAACCAGCAAACTTTAAATATCCTTAAAAAATATATTTCCCTCAGCCTTCCTATAGAGGAGCTTAAAAATTAAGAGGCTAATTGTTCAAACACTTTCTTATTTTTGTCAATTGAACCTTCGCTGGCCGCGATTTTGCCGATATTTTAAATTCCCTAAAATCAATCGTTGACAGATCCCGAAATATCCGGCATAGTGACCAACCCATTGCGGGAAAATTTATGTACGCCGTTTTAGAAACCGGAAGCAAACAGTATCGGGTCGCCGCGGGCGACACGTTGGAAATCGAGCGTCTGGCCGTAGAAGCCGGGCAGCCGTTCACTTTTGATCGCGTCCTGCTGGTCAACCGCGATGGCGCGGTCGCCGTGGGCACGCCGGTCGTCACCGGGGCCACCGTGGTGGCGGATGTGGTGGAACACATTCGCGGTGAGAAAAAGCTGACGTTCAAGATGAAACGCCGCAAAGGTTACCACAAAACCATCGGCCATCGTCAGGAATTGACGATCGTCAAAATCAAAGAAATTATCGCTTAAGGATCGTTATGGCACATAAAAAAGGTCAAGGCAGTGTAAAGAACGGGCGCGACAGCGTCAGCAAGCGCCTGGGCGTCAAAGAATTTGGCGGCACGCTCGTCAGCGCTGGCAGCATCATTGTTCGCCAGCGCGGCAGCAAGTTTGTGGCGGGCAAGAACGTGGGGACCGGCCGGGACTGGACCCTGTTTGCCCTCGTGACCGGCAAGGTCATGTTCGACAAGGAAAGCCGCCGCGTGAACATCGTGGCCGAGACACCCGCGGCACCCGTGGCTCAAAACTGACGTTCGCACCCATCCATTTCCACGGCGAGGTCACCGGCCTCGCCTTTTTTATTGGCAGAGGAAGCCGGGGGCGGGCGGGCGGCAGCGATGATTTTGCTATTCGCGCCCGGATTTTCCAGCTATTACCTAATCCAGCCAGAGTTCATGTTTATTGACGAAATCAAAGTTTACGCGCGCGCCGGCCATGGTGGCAAGGGCTGTGTGGCGTTCCATCGCGAGGCCTACATCACCAAGGGTGGTCCCAGTGGCGGCAACGGCGGACGCGGCGGCAGTGTGATTTTGCAGGCGGATCATGATCTCAACAATCTGATCGGCCAATATTATGTGCCCCGGCTCATTTCGCAGGATGGCGAGGCGGGCATGGGCAAGGGCATGGATGGTCATGCGGGCAAGGATTTGATCGTTAAAGTGCCGTGCGGCACGCTGGTATGGCGCCTGCCGGACGTGGCGGTGCCCGCCGACTCGCTCATCGTTAAAAAAGACCATGATGACGACGAGGACGACGATGAGGAAGAGGAGGCCAAGCCGATGCTGCACATCAGCGGTCGCAAACGTCCCATGCTCCGCAGCGCCAGCGGGGAAGTCGCGCAGGAAATTGATTTAAACATGGATGGGCGCAGCGAATCCGCCGTGGCCGATTCCGTCAAGGGCGAGATCGTCGCGGATCTGACGAAACACGGCGAACAGTTTGTGCTGTGCCAGGGCGGTCGCGGCGGGCTGGGCAACCGGAATTTTGCGACCGCGGCGCGCCAGACCCCGCGATTTGCGCAGCCCGGCGAAGCCGGTGATGAGGGCAATTTTCTGTTGGAGCTGCGCATTTTGGCCGAGGTCGGCCTGGTCGGTTACCCGAATGCCGGCAAATCCACCCTGCTCACGGCCATCTCCCATGCGCGGCCCAAGGTGGCCCCCTACCCCTTTACCACGCTTCACCCCCAGATCGGGATTGTGGAATATGCGGACTGGCACCGGCTCACCGTTTGCGATGTGCCCGGCCTGATTGAGGGCGCGCACCAGAACGTGGGGCTCGGCCACGCCTTTTTGCGCCACATCAAGCGCTGCCAGGTGCTGGTGCTGCTGCTGGACATGGCGGGCACGGACAACCGCGCCCCATGGGATGATTACAAGTGCCTGCTGAAGGAGCTGGAGTTGTACGATCCATCGATGCTGGACAAGCCCCGCCTCGTGGTCGCCAACAAAATGGACGAGGCCGTGGCCGAGGAAAACTTGAAGCTCTTCAAAAAGAAAGTGCGCAAAACCCCGGTGCTGCCCATCTCCGCCGCGTTTGACGGCGGCGTGGACCAGTTCAAGGAAACCATCCGGGCCGCCGTCGCCGAGGCCGCCGCGGCCAAATAGGGCGGGCGGCGCGATCATTGCTCTTTATATACCGGTCATGAATATTACCAATCTTAACCCCGACACGGCCATTGGCGCCAGCGCCTGGCTCGTGGAGGTGGACGATCACCGCCTGCTCCTGGACGCCGGCATGCATCCCAAACGCGAGGGCTTCGAGGGCCTGCCCCTTTACAAATCCATTGGACAAAACGATTTGGACGCCATCGCGATCTCCCATTGCCATCACGACCATGTGGGCACCCTGCCGGTCGCCCTGCGGCATTTCCCCAAGGCCCATGTGCTGATGAGCGAGCTGAGCTATTTCATCATCGAGCGAGTGCTGCATAATTCCGTCAACGTCATGACCCGTCAGCGGGACGAACTGGGCATCCGGGATTACCCGCTGTATTCGCACGACGAGGTGGATGACATCGCCTCACGCTTCCAGGGATTTCGTTACAACCGCGAGATTGAATGGGCGGGCTTTCAAAAATCACGCCTGGGCAAGCCCTCGCCGACGCTGGAATTTTTTGACGCCGGCCACACCCTCGGCTCCGCCGGCATCATGGTGCGCGGCAAGAAGGACACGATGTTTTACACCGGGGATGTCTGCTTTCACGACCAGACCATTCTGCGGGCGGCGCGGTTTGAAGGTGTGAAAGCCGATGTCCTGATCATGGAAACCACCCGGGGTGCCCGGGCGGTGGCCCCGGAATTCACCCGGGAAAAAGAAATTGAACGGCTGAGCATGGCCATCCAAAACGCCTTGAAGCGCAAGGGTTCCGTGTTGATTCCCTCCTTCGCCCTCGGCCGCACCCAGGAAATCCTGGCCTTGCTGGCCCAGTTGATGCGGGCGGGCAAGTTGAAAAACCAGCCGATCTACATCGGCGGCCTGGGCCGGGTTTTCACGGAGATTTATGATCTGGAAGCGCACCGGACGCACCGGCAGCACACGAATTTGCAATTGCACGAGGCGCTGAACCTCATCGTGCTCGAACAGGGCCAGTCCGAGAACATGCGCCTCACCGGCGGCCGGATTTTTGTGATCACCGCCGGCATGATGAGCGAAAACACCGCCGCGCACAATTTGGCGGCGCGCATGATTGGCGATGAGAAGCAGGCCATTTTCTTTGTGGGCTATGCGGATCCGGAAACTCCAGGCGGTCGCTTAAAGGCCTCCAAGCATGGGGAAACGTTCGTGTTCAGCCCCAGCGCCGGCCAGGTGACCCGCCGCTGCGAGGTCGAGGACTTTGATTTGACGGCCCACGCCAACCGGACGGACCTGCTGGATTTTGTCGGCCAGGTATCCCCGCGGGTGGTCTTGTTGGGCCACGGTGATGAAGACGCCCGCATGTGGTTTGAAGAACAGATTCGGGCCCGCCACCCCAAGATCAAGGTGGTCCAGCCGCAGCCGGGAAAAGTAGTGGGGGTTTAATCGCCCCAGCCCCAGCGCGGGAATGTACCCGGCTGACTCCGGAACTAATTAGTCGGATCCAGATAGACAATGTTGGTGGCGTAATTCTGGCCAACCGCCTCGGCATGGCCGTCTGCAAACGTGCTGTTGCTGCGCTTGTCGTGACGCACCGTAAGGAAGTTGTTAAGGCCGGTCTTGGCAGTATTAAACGGCTGAAAACGCCCGCACTGAACCACCCACGTTGACCCCATGGCCCGCTCGATGTCGGGTTCGTCACCCGGAACCAACCGCGCCACGGGTTCCACCACCATTAACTTGGTGGATGGCCGGCGGACGGCGGTGGACCGGAAAGGATAGGAGTTGTTGCTCAAATCAATAATGGTGGTCAAGCCGGAACCCGCGCCATTGTCGACATTGAAACTCACCATTTCGTAGCTAAATAAATAAGGTCCGTCGCCGGCCTGCGCATAGTTAATCCGGTCTTGATCATCCCGGTCCATGGGGCAGCGAAACATATTGGTTGAGCCCCCCGTGCCGAGCTGGGTAACGAGTGTGCTTTTGTTCAGCGTCATGAGCACATTGTTCACCGTTTGCATGTTCGCCCCGGCCCGCCAGTAAATCCAATCCTCCAAATGCGGTCCGTAGGTGTTGGCCGAGGCCGCGCCCGGGTAAACATCATTATTATCCCCCACGTAGAGCACCATGGCCAGCCCGAGTTGCTTGGTGTTGTTGATGCAGAAGGTTTGTTGGGCCTTGGCCTTGGCCTTGGCCAGGGCTGGCAGCAGCATGGCCGCCAGAATGGCGATGATGGCGATCACCACCAGCAGCTCAATAAGGGTGAAGGCCTTGAAAACAGGCTTTGATTTAAGCGATGACAACGCCCGGTCTGGAGATTCATTCATACTCATAACTTCTGGGAATGAGTCGACCTTAGTCCCGGAACCAGCTTCATTCAAGCACAAAATCCAGCTTGCAAGTAAGATGTTCATCCGACCCCACCCCGATCGGTGCGGCCACGGCAGCCCCTGGTCGAATTACTTGAAACGGACCTCCGCTCAGTCTTTGAGGAAAATAATCTGACGTGCCTGCGGGTCGCCCCGACCGGAAGGCCGCTGGGGATCGCCGGGGGCGTTGCCGGTGATGACCAGCCGTCCGTGGCCCTGGGCATCGGTTTCCAATTGGTAAATCGCGGCCACCGTCAGGCCCACGTACTGGGGCACAGGACATTGGGTAATCACGGCCGTCAACTGCTTCGGATCGGTGTTTTCCTGCAAGGTAAAGGTGGCCTTGTACCATTCCTTGCGGTCGACGGCCCGGAACTCCAGCTCATTTCCCACGATCGAAAGCCAACTGTAGGTTACCCGCCCATCACGCAGTTCCTGTCCCTTCCAAGTGCCTTGTATCGTATCGGCATCCGCCAATTTTACCGTGGTACAACCGGTTAAAACCGCGAACAGGAGGCCGCTCAGGATGGTTATGTAGGTTTTCATAGGCTTAATGACATCTGCAGAGGCCAAAACAGGAGGCCAACTGGTACCGGGGTCCCAAAATTCCGGCCTGACGCCGATAAATTAACCACTTTGTCATTGTTTTCAATGATTTTATGCTACTTCGGTGGCCCAACTTGGTTGGGGAACGGTTTGCACCGGGGATAAATGGTAAAATTAGGATGGTTGGGAGCGGATTCCCCCCAGTTAAGGAGGTTTTTAGAAAGCCGCGTCCGAGAAAGGGATCGGCAGGGTTTGGCTAACCGGCCCCCGCCCAGGGGGGGGAACGTTAATCGCAACGGCAGCCAGCAAGCGAACGAGCTGAGGGGAACAAATCCGGTGGTAGCCGATGGCAATAGCTATGGCGGACCAAGCACGAGTTCCAAGAATGGGCGGGGAAGCGGGAAATCAGTGTCGGCCAACCCCAACACCAATTGATGAAAAAAGTATTGTCACGATTGGGTGAATATAATAAGGTAATTGGCAAATGCACTAAACAGTGCGTAGGCAAATTGGTTTGCTTAGGGCGCAATTGCGCAAAAAACAAAGAAAACAAACAAAACAAACAACATCGGAGGAACAAGATGAAGTTTAATAAATGGACATTGGGTTTGGCGGCGGTTGGCCTGGTCAGTTTGACCTCGGTCGCCCGTGCCGACGAAAAACCGAGCGCTGTGCAAACCGCGCTCTCGAACACCACCATCAGTGGTTACGTCAGCGCCTCGGCCAACGTGGCTTTGACGGACAACTATGCTCAGTCTCCGGCGGCCGGCATCCCCTTCCAGCCCCTGAACAAGCAAAATGGTTTCAACTTGGACGTGGTGAAACTCTCCATCTCCAAGCCTGAAGACGAAGGTCCCTGGGCCTCCGGCTATGACGTGGATCTGCTCTTCGGCCCCGATGCCGTGGGCTATAATCCGTCGGCCAACGGCAATAGCACCAGCGACTACGCCATCAAGCAAGCCTATGTGACCTTGCGCACCCCGGTGGGCAATGGCATCGACTGGAAAGTCGGCGTGTTTGATTCTCCCTTGGGCTACGAAGTGTTCGATCCCGCGAGCAACCCTAACTATACCCGCTCCTGGGGTTATTCCATTGAACCCACCGAGCTGACGGGCGTTTTGGCGACCTACAAAATTAGCGATGCCTGGTCCATCCAGGGTGGCGTGGTCAACACCTCGGCGGCCGGTATCAACACCCGCAACGATAACTCCGGCAATCCTGGCGGCAGCGCCTGGCACAAGGGCTACCTCGGCACGGTTACCTACACCGCTCCCTCCTCCTTTGGTTGGGCGGCTGGCTCCACCGCGTTCGCTGGTGTGCTGTATGGTTATGTGACCAACCCCGCGTTCGGTCCGTTCCCCGCTGGTGCCAATGCCCAGTCCGGCGTGATGGGCGGCAATCAAATCAATTACTATGCCGGCCTCACCTTGAACACTCCTTGGACCAAGGTCACGGGTGGTCTGGCGTTTGATTATGCCCAAAACTACGGCGGCGGCTTCACCGGCGACGTCGGTGGCTTCAGCCCCGATCTGCGCGTTGACGAATGGACCGTGGGTGCCTATACCACCTACAAAGCCACCGACAAGCTGAGTTTCAACGGTCGCGTTGAATATTTGGAAGCCGACGGTTACAACCATGGTGATTATGCGACGAGCGGCAATCTGGCCTCCGTCACGGGCACCATTGAATATGACCTCTGGGCTAACGTCGTCAGCCGGGTGGAAGTCCGCTATGACAAGAACCTGAGCTCCGGCAATCTCACGATTGACGGCGTGGACGTGTACAACTACTACCTGCCCTTGGGCACCACGCAGTCCTACTCCGTTGGCCTGTATGCCAACATCGTTTACAAGTTCTAATTTAATTTAGAATCCTCAGCCCCTTTCGGCCAAACCGAAAGGGGCTTTTAATTTTTCCGGTCCAGCCCAGAGAAAACTTGGCATCATTTGCGGTGCCCTTCATAATTTTCAGCAATGCAATTTATCCGAAAGATTTTGGATGCCAAAATGGCCGCCGGCCAGCCCGCCATTTCCTTTGAGTTTTTCCCGCCCAAAACCGAGGAGGGGGATCGAAATCTACTGGAACGACAGATTCCCGCCCTGCTGGCCACCCGGCCGGACTTTTGCTCGGTGACCTACGGCGCGGGCGGGAGCACGCGCGAAAAGACGCTTATGATCGTTGACCGGGTGCAGCGCGAGCACCGCCTGCCCGCCCTGGCGCACCTCACCTGCGTCAACCATACCCGGGACGAAATCCGAGTGCTGCTGGATAAATTTCGCGCGTTGGGCTGCCAGAATATTCTGGCCCTGCGCGGCGATCCGCCCGGCGGGGGGGCGTTTCAGGTCACTCCCAACGGCTTTGAATACTCCGCCCAACTGGTGAAATTCATCCGGGAGCACGGCGATTTTTCCATTGGCACCGCGGGATTTCCCGAGGGACATGTGGCGTGCCAGGCCGGCAAACATGCGGACTGGCAGCACTTGAAGGAAAAGGTGGATGCGGGCGCGGATTTTGTGCTTACCCAGCTCTTTTTTGACAATGCGGATTACTTTGAATTTCGTGATTACCTGACCAGCAAACTGGGTGTGCAAGTGCCATTGATACCGGGCATCATTCCCATCCTGAGTGCGGGTCAGATCACCAAGTTCACCCAGCTTTCCGGGGCAAAAATCCCCGCCGCGCTGCAGACATCGCTGGACAAGCTGGTGAATAATGATGAGGCGGCCGCGGAATTTGGGATTGAATATGCCACCCGGCAATGCGAGGAACTTCTGCGGGCGGGCGTGCCCGGATTGCATTTTTACACCCTGAACAAAGCCCGGTCCACGGTGCAGGTTTTGAAAAATCTGAAACTGGCCTAGCCTGGCTCACGATGGGGAACTTCTATACGAATCTCACGTTGCGCGGTCCAAGCCAGGCGGCGGTCGCTGCCGCGCTGACCGGCCGCCGGGCACTCGTGACACCGGTGGTGGGGGGCCGTCTCGTGGTTTTTGACGCCGAGTCCGAGGATCAGGATGCCGAGCTGATGGCGGAACTGGCGGCCGGTCTCTCCCGCCGGTTTCGTTGTCCGGTGCTGGCCGTCACCAATCATGACGATGACATTCTCTGGTATCAGTTGTACCTCAGCGGGGAACTGGAGGATGAATATGATTCCTGCCCGAATTACTTTGATCCGGACGCCGAACCCGCCGGCCCCGCCGGGGGTGACGCGGCGAAACTGTGCGCGGCGTTTGGTTCCGAACGGGTGGCAGACGTGGCCGCCATCCTTCGCAAGTCAGGCCTGGATGATGAGGGCTATACGTTTGAAGCGGAGCGCCACGAGGCGCTGGTCCGGACGCTTGGCATGCCCGGATTTGGGGTTGGCGCGGGCTACAATTATGTGTCCCGGGGCGAATTGCCCGAGGGCTTGGAAATAGCTGATTTAATCCAGGTGCGCTAACTCTCCAGCCGGCAATCGCCCTTGGCTCAGAAGAGGTTGTTGGCCATGATGCCCAGAATGCTCAACGGGCCCTGGTCTTCCAAACCATCCGCCGCCTTGTCCAGTTTCTGCATGGAGACCTTGGCGTTGACGATCAAGTCGTCGTTATTAACCAGTTTGCCCACGCTGCCATCCCCGTGATTAATCTTGAACATAATTTGGTTCAGATTCGTCATGGTGGCGGTGGTTGACCGGTACAGGGTCTCATCCGTAAGCAATTTCCCAATGGTGCCCTGGCCGGCGCTCACATTGGCCATCATGCCCTTGGCGTCGCTCACCGTCCCCTGCAAATTGGAAACGGTGTCCATGGCCGAATTATACAGGCTGGGGTCATAAATCAACTTGCCCACGGTGCCCTGGCCGGCGGCAATCTGGCTGGAGACGTTCTTGATGTTGGCAATGGTGGCGGTCAGGCCGCCACTGTTTTGCTTGAAGAAATCCGTCAGCGGGCCGAGGACGTTGTCAATTTTATCGCCGGAGAAACTGCTGGCCACCCGGGCGATGCCGGAGGCGGCGGTATCGAGCTTGGCCATGATCGCGCTCAAATCCGGCTGTTCGTAGGTCTCGAGCACTGTGCCATCCACGGCTTTGGGGGCGGTGACGGAGCCGAAATCCACGGCCACGAAATTCTGGCCCATGAGCCCCGTGAATTTGATAATCGCTTTGCTGTCGGTCTTCACGACCACATCATCATGCAACTTCATGGTGACTTGCACCTTCTGATCGGTCAGCCCGATTTTTTCCACCCGGCCAATCTCCACGCCGGCCATCTTGACGCTGTCGCCCACTTTCAAATCCTGGGCGGTGTCAAACTGGGCGAGCACATGGTATCCGCCCCGAAACATGTCCACGCCGCCGAGGGTTTCCACAATCGCCCAAGCGGCCAGAATGGCCACGGCCACAAACAAACCGAGTCTGGTTTCGAGTGAATTTTTCATAAACTTTTAATTTGGGTTTCGCGCTTAAAATCTGCCTTGAGGAATTTTTCGACGAGCGGATCCTTGAATTGTTTAATGCTCTCCGGGGTGCCGATGGCCAGGATGCGGCCCTCGTCAATTACCGCGATCCGGTCGGCGATCCCAAAGGCAAGGTCGCGATCATGCGTGACCACCAGCGAGGTCACCCCGGTGCGCTGGTTTAATTTCCAGATTTCCTGGCCCATCACCACCGAGGAAAGCGGATCCAGCTCGCTGGTGGGTTCATCATAAAGAATCAACTGCGGTTCGATAACCAGGGCGCGCGCGATGGCCGCGCGTTTTTTCATGCCCCCGGACAACTCGGCGGGCATTTTTTGGATCGCGTCGGCAAGCCCCACATCCGCGAGCTTTTCGGCGACAATCCGGGCAATTTCCGCGGGCGTTTTCAGCCGGTGTTCGCGCAAATACAGGCCCACGTTTTCACCCACCGTCAGTGAATTCAGCAACGCCCCGGATTGAAACACCAGGGCCATCCGGTATTTCGCAGCGATTTCCGGAGTCATGATCGAGTCGCCGTTGATGAGAATCTCCCCGGCATCCGGCGCCTCCAGGCCGATGAGATGTTTGAGCAGCACACTTTTGCCACTCCCGCTGGGGCCCATGAGCACAAAGATCTCCCCGGGCTCAACCACGAAGTCGAGGCCCCGCAAAACTTCCTGGCCGTCAAAACTCTTGTGCAGCCCTCGTACTTCGAGCCTGACCCCGTATGCTGGTTGGTGGGAGGGATTCATCAGTGCAGCAGCATGCGGGTGAGAATATAATCAAACATCACAATGAGAATGATCGAGTTAACCACCGCCTTGGTGACCGAACGCCCGATCCCGCGCGGTCCGTCCATGGTGGTCAGCCCCTGGTGACAGGAAACCGTGCCGATAATCAGGGCGAAACAAAAACTTTTGAACACGCCATTGGCCACATCCTTGAGCTCCACCATGTTGCGCAAGTCGCCAAAATACGCGGCATAGGGAATCATCATATGCCGGTTGACGGCCGCCACCGTCGCCCCCCCAAACCAGCCAATGAGAATGGCAAAAACCACCAGCATGGGCAGCGCCACCGCCATGGCCACCACCCGCGGCAACACCAGATAATGAATGGGATTGATATTCATGGTGCGGAGCGCGTCAATTTCCTGGTACACCCGCATGGAGCCAATTTCCGCCGCCATGGCCGAGCCAATCCGCCCGGCAATCAAAATGGCCATCATCACGGGTGCCAGTTCCTTGGCCACCGCAATGCCCACAATCCCTCCCACCGCGCTGGGCAAGCCGCGCGCCACCAGCGCCGGGCCGGTTTGCAGAGCCAGCACACCGCCAATGAAAAAAGCCAGCACGCAGACCATCAGCAGGCTGGCGTTGCCAATTTCAAAAAATTGCTCGAACACCTTCTCGCGCTGGCGCCACGCCACCGGCAGGGACGCGAGGGTGCGCCAGAAGAGCAGGACAACTTGGCCAATATTATCAAACATAATCACGGGGTGGACCGGGCCTTCATCGGGTGGATAGTTTCACCTGCTTGTGTAAATTAAAATCCAGGCCGTAAAAACAACGCAAACGATCCGTGCCGCCGTCATGCATATACTGGAAAAGACCGAACAAGAGCGAGCTTTTTTTAGTGGTGGGCGTGGTGTCGCTCCGGTAAAGATTCCAGAGCAAAGAGCGGCTTTGGCAGCCGTTGGTGGCATTGTTTTGGGCCCGCCAAACCGTCCACAGGGGCGACCAGTTGCGCTCAATCCCCCGCTGCTCGTTCAACGCCGGCTCCACCGGCGCAAAGACCTGCAGCTGGGTGCTCCCATAAACATCCTTGTGCCACTCGAAAAAGGGCCACATATCCAGCCGCTTTTTATAGGTGCCGGTTTTCAAGTTGTGCTCCACGGTGCTTTCGTAAACATAAAACAGCACCTTGTTGCGCTTGGTTTCCACCAGGTCGCCGTGAAATCCGCGATACTGGTAGAGGGGCCAAAGGTAGGATTCACTGTCCTGCTTGGCGTCCCGCGACTGGCTGAAAATGGGCCACACGCGATCGGTGTGCTTGCCCGGACCCCGGGTGAAAATGACAAACGGCCACGGCCCCTGCCATTCGTGATAACCACGCTGGCGGTCATCAATCCAGCTAAATAATGGCCAGATCACCGAGGTGGCATCCCGCTTCGGCGAACGGGTCTGGGTGTAGAAAGGAATCGCCCCGGCGGAGTGCTCCGGGTTTTCGGTTCCCAAGCCGGTCTTGGTGTCGAAGCCAAACGGCCACACGTAAAATTTCTTGTCGTGCCCGGGCACCACGGACACGTCGCCAAAGCCATTGGTCGCTTTGGTGATCTCCTTGTGCTCATGACCCAGCAGCGGCCAGAATTTCCAGCCTTCGAGCTGGTCACCCTTGCGGTAGGAAAAAATGGGATAAAGGTAGTTGTCAGTGACATAGCCGTTTTTCCGCGTTTGGGAATACAACGGAAACATGATGAAATACACATCCTTCAGCAAGAGGCGGTCACGGATATGGCCATAAAATGGCACCACCGCTGTATAGTTTTGACTGGCGTTAGTGGATCGCTGCTGGAAATAAATGGGATAGATGGTAAACCGTTTCGCATCCCCCGTCGCGGGATACGTTCCCGACCCGGAGTTGAGCATCTGGGCAAATTGCCATTTGACCTCCTGCCCGTATTGGATGCGACTGAAGAGCGGATATAAAAAATTGTCCTCCCGTGACCCCAGCACCGGATCTTCACAATACGAATAAAACGGCGGCCAGGCGCGGGTGAGTTCAGTTCCACGCTGCTGGCGGTAATATAATGGACCGGCAATTTCCGTGCGCGTCCCCGGAGCCAGGGTAAGATTGAAGGTTTGAATGGCGGGGCCAGCGTTGGGTCCAGTGCTGGGGTCCGCGCAAACGTGATTTAATGATGATAAAACCATTAAATCCGCCGCCAGTGCCAGCCAGCCAGACACGGTCAATATGTGGAAAGGCCCCTTGCGACCCCATTTTCTCTTCAAGATTCGATTAAATCGTTAACGTTATTTACTTATCCGACTTGGACAAAAGCGCTTTGTTCCGGCAAAGTTAACATAGCGTTTGACATTTTTTGATTTTTCTTTACACTGGAGTTAATTGAGGTTTTTCACCTCGGTTCCTCCAGAACCCGGTGCCGGTTTTGTCCAGCCGGTGCCGGGTTTTTTGATTAAATTCCCCCGGCCACCCAACATTGCCAGCAGTGCCGGCAAAAAAGTGAGTCCTGCCACCATGCACAGGGCAATGCCACTCGCCATCACAAAACCGAGACTATGAATACCACGATGCTTCGCAAGAATCAAGCTGCCGAAACCGGCGATGGCCGTAAGCCCGGAAACCAGGACCGCCTTGCCCGTGCTGCGGGATAATATCCCCGGTGTCCGCTCCTCCGCATATCGATTTAATATGTGGATGCCGTTGGTCACCCCGATGCCAATGACCAGCGGCAGGGTCATAATATTGGCCGGATTGAACGGCACCCCCAGCCAACCCATCAATCCCGCCAGCCAGAGCGTGCCGATGCCCACCGGAATCAGGGACAGCACCACTGCGAGCAAGCTGCGGAAGTGAATCAGCACCAGGATGGCAATGGCGATGAGCGAGTAAATCGCCGCGCGCTCGTAACTCTGCTTGAGCAGGGAGGTGTATTCGTATAGCTGCACCGGGGTGCCGGTCACGTTCGGGTCCACCTGGCGCAACTCCTGGATGAATTTTTCCTGATGGTCGCGCTGCCAGACATCCTCCCGGGGATAAATTTGCAGCAAATATTTGCCCGTCACCCCCACGAAACGGTCGCGCAACGCGGGGGGCAGGTCCTGCACGGTCAGCGCGGAGCGGTCATCCTGGTTTTGCAGCGTCTGGAAGGTGTCCCGGATGTCATTGAAGAGTGCCTGCTGAAATTGGGCCAGTTTTTCCGCGTGCAGCGCCACCGCGGTTTCGTCCCCGCTGAGCATGTCCGCGCGAAGGTGCTGGATGACATCGCGCAGGGCTTCGAGCTGCTTCGTGAGCGCGGGATCGCTTTTGCCCACCTCGGCCAGGGCCGCGCCCAGATAGCCGTAAAGGGAGTAGAGGGTGCGGCTCAGGGAATTCACATCCACCGGCCGCTGGTCCGGCAGCTCGAACTGGAGGGTGGCCACCTCCTGCTTGATCTGGGTGATGAGCTTGAGTTTATCGCCCTGGTCCGGCGTCATGAAGGCCGCCACGGACTCGACATCCGCGACGGTGTTGGTCAACGCCTTGAACTGCTTCTCCCGGGCGATGGCCTCGGGCAGGGTGTCCGCCACCGACGCGCCGAAGAGCACCGATTTGTCGGCGGAATCAATCAGCTTCTGCTCGAACACCACCGCCGGCAGGCCCGCGCTTTGCATGTTCAGCAAATTGTAATCAAAGTATACCTTCGATAATTGGGTGACCGCCAGCGAGCAGGTGATCACCATGAACACGGTCACCCACACCGGCCGTTGCAGCCAGATGTTTTCAATCCGCGCCCGCGCCGCCGCCGCCGGCGAGGGCTGGTGGTCAAGCACATTCTGCCGGCCCCGCAACAGCATCACGGGCAGCAGGGTCATCATGGGAATGAAACAAACCAGCAAACCGCCGCCGCAAATGATGCCCATTTCCTGGATGCCTTTGAAATCCGTGAACCACATGGCGATGAACGCCCCGGCGGTGGTCAGCGCCCCCGTGAAAATGCCCTGCCCGGTGTACACCATCGCCTTGGTGAGGGCTGCCTCCTCGTTCCGGCCATGGCGCAATTCCTCCTCGTAGCGGGTCACCAAATGGACCCCAAAATCAATCGCCAGGCCGATCAAAATCGGCACGAACGTGATCGTCAAAATGTTCAGGTGCCCGACGGTCAGCGTGGCAAAGGCCAGCGTGTAGGCCAGGCCCACCACCAGGCAGATGGTCGCCTTCACCGGCCGGCCAGTTTCGTTGTAACCGTATATGAAAATGAGCGCGCACAGGATTAGGGACACCACGCTGGCCACCGTCGTGTCCTTTTGGGACTGGAGCATTTCATCCTCCTCCAGCACCGGCTCGCCCGTGAGTCCGACGTTCAGCCCGGGCACCTCGACGCGGGTTTGTGCCACCAGTTCGCGGAAACGCCGGACGGCATCCTCGTTCAGGTCATCGTTCGGCGCATGCGCGGTCACGAGAAAGATGGTGCCCTTGGCGAAGCTGATGTAACTCGCGTTCTGCGCCTCGGTGCTGTTGTCAAACAAGACGGTCACGCCCGGGGAGAGCGGCGGACCGGGCTGGGTGAGGCCATCATCCGCCTGCTTGATGATGCGTTGCAGTGCGGGCAGCGCCCCGATCAGGGAATCCGTTTGCGCGCTGGCCTCACGCGGCGCCGTCCGGAACGCGGTATTCACCTGGTCAAAAAAGGTGATCAGATTGGTGGCGCGGGTGAACTGCTTGATGAAGGGGCGAAAGGCGCGGAGCGTGCTGAGCAACTCCTCCAGATCGCTGCGCGCGAGATCCTCCGGATAGGCATCCTCCAGCAGCAGCCGGTTAAGCATCGCCAGTTGGTCAGCCGCCGCCGGCGCGGCCGCCAGTAACTTCTGCGTCTTGGGCCGCAGGGTCACGCCTTGGAAGCGCTGGGCATCATAAATCAGCGGCCCGTTCACCAGCCGGTTAAAATCGTTCGTCAACCGCGTGAGCAAGGGGGCCGCGTCGCCCGGGGTGGCCGGGTAAGCGGCCAGGGCCGCCCGCGTGGCGGGCGAGAGATGTTCGCGCACGAACAGCGTGACGGCATCCGTCGGGGCGGCCAGCAGCGGGCGGGCGGCATCCCCGTTGCCATTCAATTTGGCCGCGAACGCGGCGGGGTTCTTGAAATCACCGCTTGTAAAATCCGGCGTTTCATCCGGGACGAACAACAGGGCCTTGGAGCCCATCATTTTCAGGTCGCCCTTGTAAAAGACATCGGTGAAAAGGTTGGTTTCCGCCTCCAGCCGCGCCCCCAGCCGCTCGACAAACTCCCGGTTTTTCTCGGGGTTTTCACTCTGCACCACCACCACCAGGTCATCCGACTGGGTGAACTCCTTTTTGAACTCCAGAAAGTTGTGCTGGTATTTTTTATTGGAACCCACCAGGTCATCGCGGTTCGTGTCAAACTCCAGCCACCCGTACGGCTTGGGCAGCGCGTAGCAGACGCACACGATGAACAGCACGATTTGCGGGATCACCAGCCAGCGGCCGTGATGCACGGCGGTGGATGCCAGTTTGCCCAGCAACCGCGCCATCAGGGAGTCCCCGCTCAGGGCCTTCATGCCCTCAGCCCCTCCGTTGCTAATTTACCAGCCGCTGGCTTCAAAATATCCGTTCTTTCACAAGGCCTCGACAAACACCGCCGTGCCGTAGCACAAGACTTCCGTGATGCCCGGCGCAATTTCCGTGGCATCGTACCGCACCCCGATCACCGCGTTGGCCCCGAGCTGGCCGGCATGCGTGAGCATGAGGTTGAACGTGTCTTCCCGGGCGCGTTCGCACAATTCCGTGTACAGGGAAATATTCCCGCCAAAAATCGCCTGAATGCTCGCCCCCACATTGCCAATCACCGACCGCGAGCGCACCATGATGCCGCGCACGACGCCAAAGGATTTGACCACGCGAAATCCCGGCAGTTCAAAGGCCGTCGTTGTCAGTGGATGGGTCAGACTCATAGCGGGAAGATTTAACACAATACTGCGGGCGCATTAAAGCCAAAACTTTGTTGCGGTCACGGCGAGAGAAACGCGCCCACCGGCAGATTGCGCACCACTCCGAAAACCAATGCCAGCACGAGCCAAACTATCAGGGACCAGGTGGGGATCAAACTCGCCACCGGCCGCGCGCGCACCCAGGCCAGGCCCAACCAGCCCGCTCGGAGCAGCGCGGCGCCCAACGTGACCAAAAACAGCGCATTGTCCCGCCAGGCTTGCCCCCAATGGCCATGCAACAAGGCATACAAACCCCGGGTGGCGCCGCAACCAGGACAATTAAGCCCGGTGAGACGATGGAAGGCGCACACCGGATAAAACGGCGTCACCGCCGGATCAAAGAAAAACACCAGGCTCACTCCCCCCAGCGCGAGCACCCCCAGGAGCAGCCCGCCCAGCCATACGGAAGCCACCCGCCGGGGCCGCGGCAACTTGGGCGGTACCGCCGGTAAGGTTCTGGCCGAAGGGTTCATGCGAGCCGTTAGTGTAACAGGGAAAAACCCGCCAGCATCACCAAGCTCAGCAGCGAGAGGATCAGGCCGAGGATGGCGAGATCGCGACCTCCGGAAACTTGAGGATTTTCGGAAATCTGCGCCAGGGCGATGACGGAAAAAACCACGCCCAGGAGATTAAACGGCAAACCACAACAACAACAGCCGACCGTTATCGATAATACTCCGCAAAGCAGCGCGGATTTGGCTAATGCATGGCTGGGCAACGGGCGGGCCGGCATCGGCGGAACTGCAGACGTGACACCCGGGAATTCATGGGCGAATTCAGGTAACAAGCCGACAAACGTCCAATCGGGCGAACCGGCCACGAAGACCGGGGTTTGGGCTTCCAGCCGGCCGTGGCGGATCCATTCCCGCAGTTGCGCGGCGGTCGCCGGGCCGTATTCCTTTCCATCCGTGCCGATGACTTTGTACATGTTAAAACATCCTAACCCGGGTTACTCCGGTTCGCCAGCGTGACCGCGCCGGCTCCGGTGGTCGGTGCAAATGCCGCGCTTGCTGTCGGCCAGAAACCCCAGCATTTCCAGCGCGGCGGGACTCGCGAATTCCGCTTGGGCCGCCGCCAGCGCGTCCCGGAACGTCCCGCCGCTCCGGCGAAACAGTTTATGGTACAACCGTTTTAATTCCAGCCGTTGCTCGGCAGTGTAACCGGCCCGCCGGAGACCCACGTGGTTCAGCCCGCAAATCCCGTTGTCCCCGGTGGCAATCGTGAACGGCGGTAAGTCCTTGCTGATGGCCGAGCCACCCTGCATCAGCGCCAGCGTGCCGATGCGCACAAACTGATGCGCCAGGGCGTTGCCCGAGATGAACACCCGGTCGTGAACCGTCACATGCCCGCCCAGCAGCGCGCCGTTGGCCATGATCACGTGGTTGCCCACGTGACAGTTATGCGCCACGTGCGCGCCCGCCATGAGGAAATTATGCGAACCGACCATGGTATCCTCCGTCACCTTGCTGGAACGATGGACCGTGACGTGCTCGTGAAAGACATTGTGATCCCCAATCCGCAGGCCGGTGGGCTCGCCGCGATACTTCAGATCCTGCGGCGCGTCGCCGATCACCGCGCCGGCGTGGAAGACATTGTGCGACCCAATCACCGTGCGGCCGGTGAGATAAACCTGCGGCCCCACCACGCACTCGGCGCCGAGCTCCACGCCCTCGTCAATGACCGCGCAAGGCCCCACCCGCACCGAGGGATGCAACTTCGCTCCGGGATGAATCACGGCGGAAGGATGAATCATGAGTGGCAAACCCGGCGGCCGGGCGGTAGCGGAGACCTGATTTCGCAGAGCAAGATAGTCACAATAGAGGGAAACACTGCCAACAACCCGCCCGCGAGGCAAGCGCGCAGGCAACCGGCGGGGAACGCCGGCCGGCAGTCGCGGAACGACTTTCCAATGGTAACCGTGTGGCATCAGCCCGCGGAATGATCGTCCAATCCACTTCCCCGGCGCGCGGGTCTGTGACCCGCAGCACGTCGCTAACCCAGGCTGGCAAACAACGCGCTGGCCGCCTCGGGGAGCGGGCGGGCGGCAAACCCGGCGAGGGCCGAGACAAGGGCGGATTTGATTTCAGGGGCGGACATGGGGAAAAGGATGAATTATGACCTCCTGGTTTGTTTTGGTGCGGCCTTTTCGGCGCGGGGCAACGCCAGTTGGTAAAACTCGTGAAGCTTGCGCTGAAGGAGCCCCTTGTCCGGCAACGCGGTCTGGTATTCGGCAATGAGTGCCGGGGATAGTGAGCGACTCAAGGCGTACTCAACGACTTCGTTGTCCTTGGTGGCGCAGAGGAGCACCCCGATGGAGGGGCGTTCATGCGGCTTGCGCACGTCCCGGTCGAGCGCCTCCAGGTAGAAATCCATTTTGCCGAGATGCTCGGGCTCAAAGCGGGTGACTTTCAAGTCAAAAGCGACCAGACATTGGAGACTGCGGTGGTAAAAAAGCAGGTCGAGGCGAAAATCCGTGCCGCCGACTTGCAGCAAGTATTGCTCGCCAACAAAGGCAAAGTCACGGCCCAGTTCGATAAGAAAGCGTTTCAGACCGGCCGTGAGGGCGTATTGCAGATTTGATTCGGAATGAACTTCCGGCAGGGCGAGAAAATCGAGCAGGTAAGCGTCTTTGAAGATGGTGTCGGCCTCCGGGTGCAACTGTGTCAGCGCCGCTGACGCTTTTGGCGGATTGAGGATGGCGCGCTCGAACAGGCAGCCATCCATTTGCCGTTGCAATTCCCGCCTCCCCCAGCGCTCGCGACAGGCGGTCTGCAAATAAAATTCACGTTCTTCGCGGCGTTTGCACCGGCCCAGAATCAGAAGATTGTGCGACCATGACAATTGTCGCACCAGTGGCGCGACTTTTGCATCCGAACCGTAAACCTCATAAAATTGCCGCATCCGAAACAAGCTCGCCCGCGTGAAGCCCTTGAGTTCACGTTCATGCGTTTCGATATATTTTGCCAGCTCGTCCACGACGCCCTCACCCCACGCGGCGGTCTTCAATTTGCGGCTGATGTATCGGCCCACCTGCCAGTAAAGTTCAATTAGGCCGGTGTTTACGGCCTGGTAGGCCTGATGGCGAGCCTGCTGAATGAGGGCAATGATTTCGCGGAAGGCCGTTTCGTGCGGCGCCTTGGAATTAGTCGCGCCAGTGGTGCGACTCTTGCCGGCGTGGATAATTCGCTCACCGGTGGTGAGCGTTTTTCGACGGTGGCGAATTGTCGCCGCCGTGCTGCGAGTATTGTTTTGAACGGGTTTCCGTTTCATCCTCCATCCCTCATGATTCATCCTGCCGCCTTGATCACCAGCCAGGTGATGAGGTCGAAATCGGTCGTGTCACCGGCCTGTTCCTGCTGGTCGGGAATGACAAAGTTGCGGCTGGATTGCAGACCGGCCGCCACGCGTTTCTGGAACGTGCGGGCAATGGACTCCACCGTGGCGGCCAGCAGCCGATTGTAAAGGCTCATGTCCGTGCCGTTTTTGGTCTCGGTGTCAAACAACTGGCACAGCGTCTCATAGGCGGCGCCTTTGCCGGAGCACAGCAGGCGGAAGATTTCGAGAATTTGCTTGGGCTGGCCAGTTGCAGCCCCTCGTCCTCTATTTTAAAGGATTTTTTGTCGGTCTTTTCCGGATCAAGGGAAGAAATAAACCGGGGCTCGCCAAACAGGAATTGGAGGTTTTCAATCTGATCCAGGTGGCCACGCAGTGCGTCGTAGGCGTAAATGGTGAAATAAGCGGAGACGACGGAGAGCCGGGAGCCAGTCTGAATCCGGGCTTTGAGAAAATCCGCGACGATTCCCCGCCGGTGATTATCCCTTATGCCGGAGTTATTTGGCCGATTCGACATGCGTCACTGGCAGCATGCGGAAAACGGCTGGATAATTCAAATGGAATGATTGGGGCCGGATTTCGCTTTCCCGCCTTTCGTCGGCCGCTTTTTTCCAACTTCCCATTTGACAACTCATCAACCGCTGCTATATTCACTTTCGCGGCTCGGGCCCTCCGGTCCGGGTGCCGATGGCTTATGCCATCCGGAGGTTCTGTGACATAACCCGCCTGCCCGGCGGATGCCCGGTTTGAAGCTGCCTCAGGTCAACCTCAGTCCGGCGAGTCTCCGCCTATATCCGGCCCTATCCGCCCTTTTCCGGCCATAAAAAAAAATGAGCCCCCCCGAGGTAAAATCGCCCGTGGATCCAGATTCCCCGCCCCGGACCTCGCGCCCCGCGCCCCGCGCCTCTGTTTCCATTCAATCCTATTCAAGGTGATTCAAGGTGATTCAAGGTGAAATTTTTTGCAAAAGCCGGCGAGGCGTGAATTTCCCCGCTCAAAGCCCAGCGCCCAGAGCCTGGCCCCCCCCGACTTTGGCCCCTGAACCTTCCCGGTTTTATCGGCATCCATCGGCGGTTGCAGGGAATGGTTCCGGCTTGGGGACCGGCCGCCCGCCGGTGCAGAAATTTCAAAGCCCCGGGCAGGGATCGGAGGGTAATTTTTACAGACATTTACCCGGCGTTTTTTCATAGTAGAAGGCATACCGCAGGCTTCGCCGCAGGCAAAACCGTTTCCGCGGGGCTCGCGATCGCAACTTAAATACATACATGAGCACTGGTTTAAATATTCGCAAAGCAGGTTCCCTGGACTTCCTGTCCCTGGGCGCGCTGGTTCACCGGCTGGACCCCGGCATCATTCCGTTTCGCAAGGCCACCCACTGTGACATTCACGTGAGCGGCGGCGAGTTCAATGTGTCCGCCAATCTGGCCGATTGTTTCCGCCTCAAAACGGGCATCGCCTCGGCGATGGTGGATTATCCGATCGGCGATTTGATCGCCGAGCGCGTCCGCGCGATGGGCGTGAAGCCGATTTACAAGAATTTCAAGCATGATGGCGTGCATGGACCGAACATGGCCACCGTGTACAGCGACCGCGGCCAGGGCGTGCGCGCGCCCGTGGTGTTTTACAACCGTTGCAACGAGGCGGCGGCGCAACTCAAGCCCGGGGATTTCGACTGGAAGGAAATTTTCAGCCAGGGCGTGCGCTGGTTCCACAGCGGCGGCATCTTCGCCGCGCTGTCCACCACCACCGCCGAGGTGATCATCGAAGCCATGCAGGCGGCGAAGGCGGCCGGGGCGATCACGTCCTTCGACCTCAATTACCGTGCCAAGCTCTGGAACATCGTGGGCGGCCATGACCGCGCGGTGGCGGTGCTGGACAAAATCGTGAAAAACGTGGATGTGCTCGTGGGCAATGAGGAGGATTTGCAACTGGGCCTGGGGATTCCCGGACCGGAAGTGGCCGCGAAATCCAAGCTGGATTCCAGCGCCTTCATCAGCATGATGGCGAACGTCACGAAGAAACATCCGCAGATCAAAATCGTGGCCACGACGCTGCGGGAAGTGCATTCCACGAATCGTCATAGCTGGGGCGCGGTCGCCTGGGTGAACGGCCAGACCGTCTCCTCCCCGACCTGCGAACTGGACGTCATCGACCGCGTCGGTGGCGGCGACGGTTATGCCGCCGGCTTTTTCTACGGCCTGCTGAACGGCGAATCCGCGCAGGAAGCGGTGAACCTCGGCTGGGCGCACGGCGCCTTGCTGACCACCTTCCCGGGCGACACAACGATGGCCACCGTGGAACAGGTGCGCTCGCTGGCCAAGGGTGGCTCGGCGCGCATCCAGCGCTAAGCATTGTCAACCAATGAAAACGGCGCGGAGCAATCCGCGCCGTTCCTTTGATTTTAACCAGATCCTCAGCGCTGCACCCGCGCGCCGGCACCCTTCATTAATTTCTCCACCTCGGCCTTGTCGGCCATCGAGGTGTCGCCGGGGGTGGTCATGGCCAGGGCGCCGTGGGCGGCGCCGTATTCCACGGCTTTTTGCGCGTCACCGGTGGTGAGCATGCCGTAGATGAAACCGGAGGCGAAGCTGTCACCGCCGCCGACGCGGTCGAGGATTTCCAGATCAGGATAGGGGCGGCTCTCGTAGAATTTTCCGCCGTGCCAGGCGATGGCGGCCCAGTCGTTGATGGTGGCGGTTTTGGCGGCGCGCAGGGTGGTGGCGGTGGCCTGGAAATTGGGGAACTCCTTGACCACGGATTCCATCATGCGCTTGAAGGCGGTGACATCAATGTGCAGGAGATTTTCATCCGCGCCCTCGACTTTGAAGCCGAGGCACGCGGTAAAGTCCTCCTCGTTGCCGATCATCACGTCCACATACCGGGCGATTTCGCGGTTGACGGCCTGGGCGCGCTGCTGGCCGCCGATGGATTTCCAGAGGGACGGCCGGTAATTCAGGTCGTAGCTGACGATGGTGCCATAGTGCTTGGCCCTTTGGACGGCCTCGATGACGAGTTGCGGGGTGGTGTCGCTCAAGGCGGCGAAAATGCCGCCGGTGTGCAGCCAGCGGACGCCGAGTTTGCCGAAGATATGGTCCCAGTCAAAATCACCGGCCTTTAACTGGCTGGCGGCGGTGAGGCCACGATCCGACACGCCCACGGCACCGCGCACACCAAAGCCGCGCTCGGTGAAATTCAGGCCGTTCCGGGTCACGCGGCCGACGCCATCGAACGGGAGCCATTTGATGAATTGCGGATCCACGCCGCCCTGGAGAATGCAATCTTCGAGCAGACGGCCGACGTCGTTGTCGGCAAAGGCGGTGGCCACGGCGGTTTTCAGCCCGAAACAGCGGCGCAAACCGCGGGCCACGTTGTATTCGCCGCCGCCCTCCCAGACTTGGAAGCGGCGGGTTGTGCGGATGCGTCCCTCGCCCGGGTCCAGCCGCAGCATGACCTCGCCCAGTGAGAGCAGGTCGAATTGACACGCCGCTTTGTCCCGCAATTGAATTGCCATATGGTTAATTGGAAAAATGGTTTGAGTGAACCGGGGAAAATGATGCAAAGGGAGGGAAGAAAAGGAAACTTCAAAATCCGAACTTCAAGCTTCAGCGAAAATTCATTCTCCAAGCTTCCAATGCGAAACCCAGCTGATTTGGAGCTGGTCAGACAAAAAGCGCCAGTGAGCTGGCGCTTGAAGATGCAGACAACCCGGCCGGAGGCGCCGGGCGGTAACGGGCAAACTAACTCACGCCCAGATCCGAGCGGGCCATGGATTCCAGCCGGGCTTGGGCCTGCCGGGAAAGGCTGGTGAAAATTAGGGAAACGTTGAAACCAGTATGTTTGTTGCCCTGGCAGGAAATAACCACGCCGGAGCAATTTAATTTGCCGCCATCACCCGGGGACTGAAGAGACACAGTCATTTCGGACCAAGGATTAAACGGAGTGGGGCTGCGAAATTCCACGCCGCTCTTGTGAATGACCACTTTGTCGGCGGAAAGTTCCAGCCGGGTTTGAGGGGCTTCCACCGTTACGGGTTGTTCGAAACTGCTGATTCCGTCAAATTTTCTAGCACACATAGCGTTAAGTCACCGTAGCACGGATAACCGAATCGTCAAATTTTTCCTTTGTACCCCGAATGAGGGACTTATTGAGAATCGCATAATAGGGTGACATTAAGGCCACAATTCAGCTTGGGAGTAGCAGGCGGCAATAATGCGTTTTCGGCGGCGCATTCGCCGCAACGCGGCGGTCGCTTCCATGCCGAGTTCCCACGCATGGGTGGCG
>CAITTG010000023.1 GCA_903895255.1 uncultured Verrucomicrobia subdivision 3 bacterium | reverse complement strand
GTTGACGCGGCAGGCAATCGGCAATGCGTTGAAACTGGCCCTCGGTTAGTTCCATTGCCCGGCGAGAATACCGCAAATTCCGCCAATGTCAATTAGTGTTAACAGGCCCTAGAGCATTTTTACGGTTTCCCAAACAACCGTTCCAAGGTCTCGCGCCGGTATTGGAAAATCCGTCGCACATCGCGGCCCACAAAGAGCGCGTTGATCAGGTGTCCGCCCCAGACGGCGTAATCCACGCGGTCCCGGCAGAGGGTGCCGCCGTCTTTTTCCGCAAACTCATGGGTGTGAATCCACTGGCGGTAGGGACCGCTCCGCTGCTCGTCCCGGAATCGGAAGGGCGGTTCCCAGAGCGTGATGTCTGTCTTCCAACGCACGGGCACGCCGTGGATGCGGATTTGATATTCAATCTTCGCGCCCGCCCGCATGGCAATCGGCAGCGGCGTGAGGATTTTGAAATTCACCCACGGCGGGGTGATGGTCTCCAGGTTCGCCGCGTCGGCAAAGAAGGGGAAGACTTCCGCGCGGGGGCGCGGCAGCCAGAGTTCATCGGCAAAGGTGTGGATGGTCATGGTAGAAATCAAGGGGGCGGCGCGCCCAGCCACCGGCGGGCCACCAACTCGCCGAGGTCGGCGTAGAAGGGCGCGGCCACAGTCTCGTATTCGTACTGGTCGGAGTTCAGGATCTCGCGGGTGTTGGTGTAAATCACGGCGGTCACAAACACGGCCCGGCCGTTCGCCGGATTGTAAACGTAGGAATTCTCAATGCTAAAGCCGTAGGCCTGGCCGATCTTCGCCGTGATCTGAATCCGCTCGCCGGGGGCGGTGGCGGGAAATACCCGGCGGATGCCCGGCAGCAGGAACTTGCAGTAATCATCCGGATACTCGGTGGCGGAATACACCGGATTGGTGGATTCGCGCGGATACTCGGTCATGGCCCGCAGCAGCCAGGCGCGGTGGTCCGGCGCGAGTTGCAGCGGCGGCGTGCCCAGGTCAATGTCCGGCCGCACCAGCTTGATCAGCAGGCTTTGCAGGTCCATCAGCGAAATGCCGTTGCCATGGGCGAAGTTCATCGGTTCGTTGACCACTTTGCCGTTGCTCATGAAGCCCCGGCCGACCGCCAAACGCGCCGCGCGGTTCGTGAGATTCAGGGTGCTGTGCCGTTCGGGCACCACGATGGGGGGCTCGCCCGACGGATAAAACGTGACCGACGCCGAGGCCTGGCCGCCCGGCACCGCGCGGGATTCCGAGAGGCGATGGTTGATCACCACGGAGTCCAGCCCGAGGGCGTGCAGATTGTCATTCAGGTGTTCGTGGCCCACCAGGTCGAACAGGCGGTTGAAGGCGTCGTTGTCCGAGATCAGCGCCAGTTTGCGCAACTCATGGGCGAGGGTGATGTGCCCGCCGTCCAGATTGCCGGGGTCATTCGTCTGTGCCGGGTCGCCGGGGAACAGCGGTGCGATGGTCAGCGGCACCGCGAGGAGGTCCGCCGAATGATGCGCCGCCTGCAGTTGCTCGATGGTTTGCAACGACGTCACCGCCGCGCCGAGCTTGATGGAACTGGCGGGATAAATATACTCGGCGTCCACCCGATAACCGTAACGTTGCAAATCCGGCTGGCCGATGGCGTTGGTAATGACCTCGGAAATGAGGACCTGCAACCGGTACGTTTCCGGCGTGGCCAACAACCGGCCAAACTGGGCTGGCTGAGCGGCCAAGATCGGCGTGAGATCCGCCATAGGCGTCGGGGCCGCCCCGGCCACCGCGACCAACGCCAGCCACCCCACCACACATATCCGAACCAGGTAGTTTAACACGCGGCGGAAGATAGCACAGGTGAGTGCGGCGGGCGAGCGCAGGGTGATGGAACCGGCAGTCCAAGGCCGGGACATGAGGCAAGGGTTACGGGTGGCTCCAACCTCCATTAACCACAGAGGCACTGAGACACAGATCAAACCGGACGAACCGGCAAGCTTTAGGCGCGGGTCAAACCAAGACGGTCCTCCAATGGTGTCATTACGACATTCATCATGGACGGGTTTAGCGGGGGATCCTGGACAAATGCTGTCCAGGTAAAATATTTATAAGTAAATTTTTGGTTCCTCGCTGTTTCCAGTGGAATTGTCGCTTGGGGATGAGGCGGTCCCGCAGGTTTGGTCGTTGCCATCGTTGATCCGCCCGCCCGGCGACCGAGGGTTGGCGAGTCGCCAGCGAACTGCTGACAGCAGGCGAACGTCGCTTGGAAATGAATCACCCAGAGTTGATTAAAAGTATCGGCGCTCAAAACGCAAATACCCGCATTGGAGACTGGCAATGCGGGTATTTGAATTTACAGGCAAGCGCTTGAGCTGGCAAGGGAAATTTCTGAACGCTTGGGTTGTTGTGGCGGCGCATGGCCGATACGCTCGCATCTCCGTGCTGAGCAGCCCTAACGTGCCCGCACCAGGCAGGTTGGCAAGGCCGTCAACTTGAAGGACAGTCCTGCCACCGAAAACAGCGGAGAACCAAATTTTTAAAAGTCACTTACACATCAAGTCCAGGTCCTGAGCCGGCAATAAGCAGTTTAAACAGGTTTTAGGGGCAGAGTGGAAAAACGTGCATGGCACAGGCCTTCAGCCCTTAAGAACCGGATCGGACCGGCCACCTGGGGTTGGCACCCCAAGCTGGTATGAGGCCGGGCCGTTGGCCCTCAATCGCCCGCACCCTTGCCCCCACCGACCCGGGACTTGAGACCTTGGACGTTTTGGGCTTTATCCTTGCGGGCTGGGGGCGAAATGTTAGCGTTTTGGGGACAAGTGCCGGAAAAAATATCCATTGTGGTGCCCTGTTTCAATGAAGAGGCGGTTTTGCCGATTCTGATTGAGCGCATCATGGCCGCCGCGCCCGCATGGGGCGCGGATTATGAGATTATTTGCGTGGATGACGGTTCCCGGGACCGCACCTGGCCGCTTCTGCTGGTGCAATGCCAGCGGGATCCCCGCTGGCGCGCGCTGTCGTTCGCCCGGAATTTTGGCCATCAGACGGCGGTCAGCGCCGGCCTGCACTTTGCGACTGGCGAAGCGGTGGTGGTGATCGACGCGGATTTGCAGGACCCACCCGAGGCGGTGACGTTGTTGCTGGCCCAGTGGCGCGCGGGCTTTGAGGTGGTGTTTGCCCGGCGCAAAAAGCGGCAGGACCCGCTGTTGAAACGCATTCTGGCGTGGGGCTTTTACCGGCTGCTCCAAAAAATGACGCCGCTGCCCATGGCGCAGGATGCCGGAGATTTCTGCCTGCTGGACCGCAAGGTGGTGGCGGTGATCCGGGCGCTGCCGGAGCGCAGCCGGTATCTGCGCGGATTGCGGACGTGGTGCGGGTTCCGGCAGACGGCGGTGGAGTTTGACCGCGGCGAACGCGCGGCCGGGGTGCCGCAGTACACGTTCAAAAAATCATTCAAGCTGGCGATGGACGGTTTGTTTTCCTTTTCCGCCGCGCCGCTACGGCTGGCCACGTACCTGGGTCTGTGGGTTTCCGGGTTCGCGTTTTTGGGGGTGGTGTTCACGCTGGCCCAAAAGCTGTTCGCCAGTGAATTTGCCAAGATTGGCCTCGCGCCGGGCGCGGGGTTTCCCACGATTGTGATTTCCGTGCTTTTTCTGGGCGGGGTGCAGTTGATCTGCCTGGGCATTCTCGGGGAGTATATTGGTCGCATCTATGAGGAGGTCAAGGGCCGGCCGCTGTGGATCCTCCGTGACAGCGCGGGGATTGTTCCCCCGCCTGAATAATCCCGGCCGCATGAAACAATTACTGCTTCAGAAGCGACAGTTCCTGCTTTATTGCGTGATTGGCAGCCTGGGGTCCACGCTGGATTTTTCGATTTATTCGCAACTGGTGCACTCCGGGAAATTGCATTATCAGGCGGCCAACGGGATTGGTTATGCGAGCGGCACCCTGCTCTCCTTTGTGCTCAACGCCTGGTTTAACTTTCGTATCACCGACCGGATCGGAACCCGGCTGGCGCGTTTTTTTGGCGTGGGACTCCTGGGCTGGCTGGTTTCGGCAGGGTTGTTGAACGTGCTGATTGGCACCTGGCAGATCAACAAGTATGCGGCCAAGCTGGCCGCGCTGGGGGTGATCGTGCTGCTGCAATACAATCTCAATCGCCTGGTGTCCTTCCGCAAAACGGTCTGATGTCGCACACCCGCACCATCCTCATTGTGGGCGGGGGCTTTACTGGCCTCACGGCGGCGTTGCGGCTGGCGGCGGACCCGGCCAATAAAATCACGCTGGTGGAGAGCGCCCCGCAACTGGGCGGTCTGGCGGCGGGCTTTCCGCTGGCGGGCACCTCGCTGGAAAAGACCTATCACCATTTGTTTCTGACGGACACGAGCATCCTCGACCTGGTCCGGGAACTGGGGCTGGCGGACCGCTTGATGTGGTGTGACAGCTCGGTGGGGGTGTTTCGGGACGGTCGCATTTACGCTTTCAAGACGCCGCAGGATTTGCTGCGTTTTGACCCGTGCAGTTTCCCCGGCCGCTGGCGGACGGGTCTGACGGCGCTGTATCTCAAGCACCAAAAAAACTGGCGGGGGCTGGCGGCGGTGACGGCCCACGACTGGATGACCCGCGCCTGCGGGGCCAGCGCGATGGCGAGCATCTGGACCCCGCTACTGAAGGGCAAGTTTGACCGGCATTACCAAAATGTGTCGATGGCGTGGCTCTGGGCGCGGATTCATACGCGGGCTAATTCGCGTTCCGGCGGCGGTGGCGGGTCGGAAAAACTGGGCTACTTTCGCGGCGGGTTCAATGTGGTGACCACGGCGCTGGAAGCGGAGTTGCGCCGGCGCGGAGTGACGTTGCGCACCGGGGCGACGGTGTCGGCCATCTCCGCGGAGCGGACGGCGGTCATCAACGGGGAAACGGTGGCGTTCGACGACTGTCTGTTCACCGGCCCCTCGCCCGCGCTGGCGCGGTTGCTGCCGGCCGGCGAGGCGTACCGGGCGTATGCGGGCCAGTTGTGCCGGGTGGAGTACCTGGGAGCGGTCTGCCTGGTGTTCACCAGCGATCAGGACCTGGGGAATTACTACTGGGTAAATGTGAACGCGCCGGACGCGCCGTTCCTGGTGTTCCTGAACCACACGCGGCTGGTGGGCCGGGAGACATATGGCGGCCGGCACGTCTATTACATCGGCGCCTATCTGGACCCGGAGGGCGAGGTGTTCGGGCTGCCGGACGCGGCGCTGAAGGCGCGCTGGTTTGCGTATCTCCAACGGATGTTTCCGGAGTTCGAGGCCGGGAGGGTCGGGGAGCAGCACGTGTTTCGGTTTCGGGCGGCGCAGCATATTGTGGACACGCAGTATGCGGCAAAGATTCCCGATTATCGCACGCCGGTGCCGGGGGTTTGGCTGGCGAATTTCTCGCAGATTTTCCCGGAGGATCGCGGCACGAACTTCGCCGTGCGCGAGGGGGAGAAGGTGGCGCGCTTGATCCTCGCAGCGGCCCGGTGAAGGGCAGGCAAAGGGGCGCGGGCGTCCCCGCCTGCGGCTTGTGGCGGCTGGTTCTTTGCATTGCTGGCGGCGCGCGGATGTTCTAGTTTGGGGAATGAAATTATCGCGAGCCGGGGCCATGGGGTGGCTGGCGCTGCTGGGGCTGGGCCTCGCCAGCCGGGCGCTGGCAGACGACCCGCTGCCCGCGGCCACCACGCTCTGGTCGGTCAAGGTGGGGGCGATCGGTTCCGCGTCCACCCCGGCCCTCGCGCCGGATGGCACCATTTACCAGGGCACCTTCGACGGCCGCCTGCTGGCCTTCCATCCGTCGGGCAAACTTCGCTGGCAATTTAGCACCGGCCGGGAACTGGACATCAAATCCTCCCCGGCGGTGGCGGAGGACGGCACGATTTACTTTGGGGCGCGGGACCGAAAATTTTACGCGGTGACGCCCGGCGGCAAGTTGAAGTGGCGCTTTACCACTGGAGCCTGGGTGGATGCCTCCCCGGGCATTGCGGCGGACGGAACGATTTATTTTGGCGGCTGGGACAAGGCCTTCTACGCGCTGGACCCGGCGGGCGCGCCCAAATGGACTTACGCGGTGGGGGCGGTGGTGATTTCCTCCCCGGCGATCGCGGGGGACGGGACGATCTATTTCGGGGCGTTTGACAAATATCTTTACGCGTTGACGCCGGCGGGCAAATTAAAATGGCGCTTGGCCACCGGGGCGGAAATCACCGCCTCGCCGGCCATCGGGCCGGATGGCACGATTTATGTGCCCTCCCTGGATGGATTTCTTTACGCGGTGCGGCCGGACGGCACCGAACGCTGGCATTTCCGCTGCGGCAGCTACTCGGAGGCGTCACCGGTGGTCGATGTGGCTGGTAATATCTACCTGGCGGGGGTGCTCAAGGCCGGCAGCTTTGACAAATACCGCGTGACGCCGGCGGGTGAGGGAAACCTGGTGGGCGGCTTGTCCTGCCTGGTGGAAGGCGCGGCGGCGACCGTGCCTGGACAGGTGTACTGGCCCCAGCCCTGGCGGGCGGTGGAGGCCTGCGCGGACGGGCCCGGGGAAGACGTCCGGTGGACTGTGCGGACCGAGAGCAATGTGTCCTCCTCGCTGACAGTGGGGGCGGACGGGCTGGTTTATTTCATGGGCGAACGTTATCTGTACGCGGTGCAACCATTGCCCCGGGGCTTGCCGCCGGCCAAAAGCAGCTGGCCGATGTTCCGCGCCAACGCGCGGCACACGGGCCGGGTGGGCGGTGGTTGAAGGCCGGAGGGAAGGTAAAGCCGGAATAAACAGGGAGGAATTTTGGTTGTTGCCCGGGACATTTCCGGGTAACTACTGGTCTGGTGGAGTGGCTTATGATGTCATTAACATACCCAAAAGAGACTTGGTGGCGGCGCGCGGCCGGGAGCGGTCTGCCGGGAGAAAACCCCATTGTATTCCGGATGCTGCCCAGCCACGACCGCCCGCCGGTTATTGCGGCCCGCGCCCCGGAAGCCACCGGCCAATGAATCCCATGACCATCCAACCGAGTGCCGACCGGCCCAAGCGGGTATCGCTGGTTATTCCCATGCTCAATGAGCGGGCGGGCTTGCGGGCCTTGTTTGACCGGCTGGCCGCGGCCATCCAATGCCGGCCGGAGGAGTGGGAGGTGATCATTGTGGATGATGGCAGCACGGATGGCACCCGCGCGGCGCTGCCCGCCGAGCTGGCGCGGTTCCCGCACTGGCGGATCGTGGGCTTGAGCCGGAATTTTGGCCAGCAACCGGCGTATCGGGCGGGGCTGGAGCAGGCGCGGGGGGACGCGGTGATTTTTTTGGACGCCGACCTGCAGGATCCACCCGAGTTGATCCCGCAATTACTTGACCAGTGGCACGCCGGCTTCAAAGTGGTCACCGGCTGCCGGATCAGCCGCGAGGAACGCGGGCTGCGGCGCTGGTTGTTTGATGGCTTCCACCAGCTCTTTCACCGCATGACCGACCGGGTGATGCCCCTCAACAGCGGCATGTTTTCCCTCGTGGATCGCGTGGTGGCGGACCACCTGCTGGCCGCCCGCGAAACCAACCTGTTTCTGCCCGCGCTGAAATCATGGTATGGCTACCCGCAAACCAAAGTGACCTACGCGCGCAGGGAACGCGCCGTGGGCGAGCCCAAACAATCATTCGTCAAACTGTTCCGCTATGCGCTGGACGGGCTGTTCAGCTTTTCCGATCTGCCGCTGCAATGGATCGCCGTGCTGGGGGCGGTCATCTGCGCGGCCAGCCTGGGCTACGCCGGGTTTTTGATCGTCGAAAAGATTTTGCAGGCGTTCGGGTACTTCCCGCAATTGCGCGTGCTGGGATTCACCACCCTGGCCGTGGCCGTGTTCGGCTTTGGCGGTCTGAACCTGCTGGCCCTGGGAATCGTTGGACAGTATATCGCGCGCATTTACCGGGAAATCAAGGGCCGCCCGCTCTATGTGGTCGAGGAGAACGTCTCCTCGGATCCGCCGCCCGCCACGCGGCCCGCCCGCCCCCGCAGCCGCCGCAAGATGCTCACGCCGGCGGCCGATCCGGCAGGGGGCTTGTTTCCCAGCCCGGCGGAATCCGCCACGAGCGCGACGGACAAAAGACCGCCGGGCGCACCACCGGCCCCGGAGGTTTGAGCCGGATCAAGGTCTAAAATTGGAAATAGATGAAGGGCGCGCCAGCCGTCACCGCCAGATGGACCAGCAGGATCAAGAGCGAGGCATACACCAAAATCCGTTTGCCGGGGGAGGCCGCCGGGAGGGTCTCATGCAGCTTGGCATCCTTGGAGAGGAACAGGTGAACCAGGGTCACCCCGGCGATGGCCAGGAGAATCTGCGGGGAAATCAGCCGGGTGCCCGCATGCTTCAAGGTCAGAATGCCGGTGATGATTTGCCGCGCGGCGTGGAATGACTGGGCCCGGAAAAAGATCCAGCAACCAAACACGAGTCCCAGCGTGGCGGCATGGGAGGCGAGGGTGACCAGCGGGGCCAGCAATTTTTGCCGGGCCAAAACCCCGCACCACCGGCTGGAATCCCACAACTTGTGAATCATCAGGCCCAAACCGTGCATGCCGCCCCAGATGACAAAGTTCCAACTGGCCCCGTGCCACAGCCCGCCCAGCAGCATGGTTAGCATCAGGTTGATGTAGGTGCGGACCACGCCCTTGCGGTTGCCCCCCAGCGGGATGTAGAGGTAATCCCGCAGCCACATGGAGAGGGTGATGTGCCAGCGCCGCCAGAATTCGGTGATGTTCCGGCTGGCATAGGGCATCGCGAAATTCTCGGGGAAATGAAAACCAAGAATGCGCGCGCAGCCGATGGCCATGTCCGAGTAGCCGGAAAAATCGCAATAAATTTGGAGCGAATAGCCCATCACCCCGAGCGCCAGACTAATGGCGTCAAACCGGCCCGGGTCGGCAAAGATCATGTCCACATGCGGGGCCACTCCGTCCGAAATCACCATTTTCTTCACGGCACCCAGGAGGAAAAGAAACATCCCGCCCTCGAGGTCCGACCAGGTGGCGCGTTGCGGCCGTTCCAATTGCGGCAGAAATTGCGCGGCCCTCACAATAGGACCGGCGATGAGTTGCGGAAAGAACGCGACGAAGAGCAAAAAATCTCGCAGGGACCGGCAGGGTGCCAGCGTGCCGCGATACACATCGATCGTATAAGTCATGCTCTGGAACGTGAAGAAGGAGATGCCCACCGGCAAAAAGACCGAGAAATGCAGGGGTGACGGATGGAAACCGAAGACGGACAGCCCCGTCCAGATGTTGTCCGCGAAAAAATTGCGGTATTTAAAAAAGCCCAGCAGCCCCAGGTTCAGGCAGATGCTGCCGACGAGCAGCGCCTTCCGGACGGCATGGTTCCGGGTGCCGCCCATGAGTCTCCCGGCCGTGTAATCCATCAAGGACGAGCCAATGATCAGCAGCACGCAGGGCACGTTCCATGTCATGTAGAACAAGTAGCTGGCCACCAGCAGAAACCATTTTTCCGCGGGAAATGATTTAATGCCACTCCGGATGGACCAGACGAGGCAGAAAAAAATCAGAAATTCGAAAGAGGTAAAGATCACGGGGCGGACAGGGTTTTAGCCAGGATGTTTTCCAGTTCCCCGGTGGCAATCGCCCGGCCGTAAACATTCAGGTGCACCAGATCCCAAAAATACTGGCTGCTGTCCAACGCCGGCAACTGGTCCAGCCGCACCCAGTGGGCCTGGGGAAATTCCCCGGCCAAGGCGGCGACGGAAGTATTGAAATCCGCAAGCACCCGGCCATTGGCGACCAGGCGCCGGTATTCGGGGGTGACGGGCATGACCACCACAAAAACGGGTCCCCGTTCTTGCGCCCGGGTCAGCACCCGCCGTAACGCCTCATGCTTGGGCCCGGTGAAAAAATGGCGGCCCTGCGCGTCGGCAATGATGTTGGCGGAATTGCGCAGCAACCGGCCTTCGTCCCATTCCGAAACCCGGGTGGTGGGGAACTGGGTCTCCGCGCCATTGAGCACCGGCTTTTCGGCATCCACGTCGCCGCCATGACCCTTGCGCAATTGCGCGAGTTTCGAGCGCACGCCCACCATCACCCCCATGGAGGCACCGGCCGTGGGGAAGGCCGCTTTCACCCAATGCTCGGGATATTGGGAGAGGGTGCGTTTGGCAAACGCCCAGTCCACGCCGGAGGTTCGGAGATCCTCAATCGTCAGCCCCAAAGGCACCAGGGCGGCGCGGTAATCGGAAAAATAGGTTTCATCCAGGTCAAACATGGAGACCACCAGAATGCTGGCTTTGGCATCCGGCACCAATGCCTGGGTGTTTTCAAATTCGCAGGGCGAAGCGCCCGGGATGTCATAGCGGCGGATATACCAATTCTGCCGGGCCGCAATCGCGCTCCAATCCAGGCCAAAATAGCCCAGGGAGGAGCTGGCCACAAAGACCCGCGTCGGCGCCTTGGGCGAACCGTAATCAAACGGCTCCTGGCTGGTAAAGCGAAAGCCCATCCACCTGGCCGTCGCCCAACTGGAGGCGCTGGCCAAACCCAGGGTGACCAGCAGCACGATCCAGAACTGCAGCGGGGCGGAAAGTCGGCTGCCCGGGTTGCCAGACGACGGGGTGGAACTCATGCGAAAAAAGCGGGGGCCGGGCCCGCCGAAGGGACCGTTTGCCACAAAGTTTGCTGGATTGAGCTCATCACATTTACCGGGTCGCCTTTTGCAGGCCGGGGGTGGAATTCTGGTTTCCACCGGGCCCCACCCGCCAGCCCAAGACCCATTATCCGGCGGGAGCGGGCAGATACTAGGGGTTCATGGAAGCGCGCGGCAAGCTCATTTGGCGGGGGCGGCCAAGGCCTGGCTGGTTGACCACTAATGAAAGGCGCCGGGGCAGGCTTGGTTAAACCTTGCCATCCGCTTTCAGCCCCCGCGAGCGCCAGAGATAAAAAATCGCCGGATACACTGCGAGCTCCATGATGGTGGAGGTCACCACGCCGCCGATCATCGGGGTGGCGATGCGTTTCATCACGTCGGTGCCGGTGCCGTGGCTCCAGAGGATGGGAGCGAGGCCGGCGATAATCACGCAGGCGGTCATCGCTTTCGGGCGCACCCGCTTCACCGCGCCGTGGTAGATGGCATCGCGCAAATTTCCCAGGGTCAGCATGGCCCCGCGTTGTTTGGCATCGGCATAGGCCAGGTCCAGATAGAGCAGCATGACCACGCCCGTTTCGGCATCGAGTCCCGCCAGCGCGATGATCCCCACCCACACCGCCACGCTCAGGTTGTAGTGGCAGAGGTAAATCGCCCAGAAAGCCCCCACCAGTGAGAAGGGCACGGCCAGCAAGACGATGGCGGTTTTCACGGCGGATTGCGTGTTGAGATAAATGATCAGGGTGATGAGGAACAGGGTCAGCGGGATGACGATCATCAGACGTTGTTGCGCGTGAATCATGTACTCGTACTGGCCGCTCCAGACCACGGTGTAGCCGGGCGGAAGATGGATGGCATCGCGGGCAATGGCGGCGTTGACCAGTCGTTGGGCGTTTTGCACATAGGTGCCCACGTCCACGCCGTGGATGTCCACGTAGATCCAGGCATTGGGAATCGCACCTTCGCTCTTGATGCCCATGGGGCCATCCACCACCCGTAAGGTGGCGAGCTGGCCGAGCGGCACCTGCGCGCCCACCGGGGTCGGCACCAGGATGTCTTCCTTCAGCGCGCGCAGGTTGGAGCGAAAATCCCGGTCGTAACGCAAATTAATGGTGTAGCGCTGCAAGCCTTCCACGGTGGTGGCCAGCGGCATGCCGCCCAATGCCACGGAAAGCACGTCCTGCACGTCCGCCACGGTCAGACCGTAACGCGCGATGGCATCGCGGTCGATTTCGAATTCAATGTAGCGCCCGCTGTTCACGCGCTCGGCGTAGGCGCTGGCCGTGCCCGGCACCGTGCGCATCACGGCCTCGATCTCCGTGCCGATGCGCTCCAGTTCGTGCAAATCCGGTCCGCCCACTTTGATGCCCACCGGCGTTTTGATGCCGGTGCTCAGCATGTCGATGCGCGTCTTGATCGGCATGGTCCAGGCGTTGTTCAGGCCGGGGATTTGCACGGCGTCATTCAAGGCGTCCGCCAGTTCTTCCGTGGTGCGGCGGCGGTGGGCAATCACCCGACCGTCCGCATCCTTGATATCCAGCGCCGGCCACTCCGCCACGGGCTTGAGCTGGATGGTGGTTTCAATCATGTCCATGGGCGCGGGGTCGGTGGCGGTTTCCGCGCGGCCCACCTTGCCAAACACGGTTTTCACCTCGGGAAATTGTTTAATCTCGCAGTCCGTGATTTGGAGGATCTGCCGGGCTTTCGTCACCGAGATGCCGGGGAAGGTGGTGGGCATGTAGAGCAAATCGCCCTCGTCCAGTGGCGGCATGAATTCCGAGCCAATATTTTGCGCGGGGAATAAAACGCCCGCCTTCAGCGCCCAGGTGCGCGCCGCGCCTTCGGGCAGCACCCGGCTGACGAGGCGGTTCCAGGGCAGGAAGACCCAAACCACAATCAAACCGGCGCTGAGAATCACCGGCCAGCGCCATTTAATCGTAAAATCAATTACCGGATGATAGAGCCAGATTAACAGCCGGTTGAGCGGGTTCTTTTCTTCGCGCGGGATGTTGCCCCGGATAAACCAGCCCATGAGCACCGGAGCCAGCGTCAGCGAGAGGAGTGCCGCCGCCGCCATGGAATACGTTTTCGTAAAGGCCAGCGGCTTGAACAGGCGGCCCTCCTGCTCCTGCAAGGTAAACACCGGCAGGAACGACACGGTGATGACCAGCAGTGAATAAAACAAGGTGGGCCCGACCTCCACCGCCGCGTCCCGGATGATGTCCCAGTGCGGTTTCCGGCCCTGGTCGCGCTCCAGATGTTTATGCGCGTTTTCAATCATGATGATCACCGCATCCACCATCGCCCCGATGGCAATTGCGATGCCGCCCAGCGACATGATGTTGGAACTCAGCCCCTGGCCGTGCATCACCAGAAATGCCATGAGCACCGCAATCGGCAGCACCACCACCGCCACCAGCGCACTGCGCAGGTGCAGCAAAAACAGCGCGCACACCAGCGCCACCACGAGGCTTTCCTCCAAAAGCTTGGATTCCAGCGTGGCCACCGCGCGGTCAATCAACGCGCTGCGGTCATACACCACGGTGGCGGTGACATCCGGCGGCAGGGTTTTCATCGCCGCCGCCAGTTTTTGTTTCACCGCCGTGATCACCGCGCGCGCATTCGCGCCGTAACGCACCACCACAATGCCGCCCACGGTCTCCCCGTCACCGTTGAATTCCGCGATGCCCCGGCGCATGTCCGGTCCAAACTGCACCGTGGCGACATCCCGCAGCAAAATTGGCACCCCGTTGGCGCCCACGCCCACGGCCGCCTTGCGCAGGTCGTCCAGGTTGGCCACGTAACCCTTCACGCGCAGGATGAACTCGCGCTCGGATAATTCCAGCGAACGGCCGCCGGTCTCGCCATTGCTGCGCTCGATGGCTGTGCTCACATCGCGCAAGGCCAGGTTGTAGGCCCGCAGTTTCGTGGGGTCCACCGTCACTTGGTATTGCTTCACGAAGCCCCCCACCGAGGCCACCTCGGAAACCCCGTCCACCGCCGTGAGCTGATACTTGAGATACCAATCCTGATACGAGCGCAGTTCGGCCAGTTCATGATTGGTCGCGTTCAGCGCGTACATGAAGGCCCAACCGACGCCCGTGGCATCCGGCCCCAGCGACGGCGTCACCCCGCGCGGCAACTGGCCGGAGATGCTGCTCAGATATTCCAGCACCCGGCTCCGCGCCCAGTAGGGATCCGTGCCATCCTCAAAAATGACGTAGACAAACGAGAACCCATAAAACGAATACCCGCGCACCGCTTTCTGCCGGGGCACGGACAGCATCTTCGTCGTGATGGGATAGGTGACCTGGTCCTCCACCAGACTGGGGGCCTGGCCCTCCCAGCCGGTGTAAATGATCACTTGGGTGTCAGAGAGATCCGGGATGGCGTCCAGCGGGGTGTTGCGCACGGCATACACGCCCCCGGCCGCCAGGGCCGCCGTCACGAGCAGCACCAGCAACCGGTGGTGGAGCGAAAAATCGATGAGGCGTTTCAACATAGGGCCTCAGGGGTTCGCCGGTCCATTGGTCGCGCCCGGCAGGCTCATGACCGGAATCAGGGTCATGCCGCACTGGGGACATTTGCCCGGTTTGTCCGCGTGCACATGATGTTCCGGCATGGGGCAGGTGTAATAAAGCACCTGGCCACCCGGCTGGGTTTTCTTTAATTCGGCCTGGCCCACCGGCACCAGCGTCATCCCGCAAATCGGGCATTTACCGGCATGATCGTACTCAATCGAAACATGTTCCGGCATGGGGCATACCCAGACGATTTTATCGGGCGCGCCCGCCACCGGCACCGGGCGCTCCGCGGTGTTGGCTACGGTTGTGGAAAGCGGGTTGGCAACTGACTCGGACTGGGCCGCGCTCCCGGCGGGCGCCATTTTTTGGATCGCCTCGCGCAACTGGCTCTCCGAATCCAGCAGGAACTGGCCGGACGTCACCACCCGCTCCCCGACGGCCAAACCGGACAACACCTCATCCAGATCATCCTGCGCCGGCATGCCCAGCACCACCGTGCGCGGGGCGAAGCGCCCGCCCGGCAACGCCACAAACACGGTGTTCTGCTGCCCGCTCCGCAGCACGGCGGAATCCGGCACCTGCACCGCGTTCGGCGACACCTCCGCCACCAGCGTGACGGTCGCAAACATGCCCGGTTTCAGGAAGTAACCGGGGTTGTGGAATTCCATGCGCACGCGCGCGGTCCGGGTTTTTTCATCGACCGTCGGATAGACGTACGTCACCCGCCCGCGAAACGCACGGTCCGGCAGGTAGGACAGCGTCATCGTGGCCTCCTGGCCAAGCTGCACGCAGGGCAGGTCCTGCTCGTAAATTTCCGCGTACACCCAGACAATGGCCAGGTCCGCGAGTTCATAGAGTTTCATGCCCGCCGCCACCATTTGCCCCGGCACCACGTCTTTCTCCGTCACAAACCCACTGTTACGCGCATGCAACGTGATGAGCCGCGCGGGCTGGCGGCTGGTTTCCAGGGCGTCAATCTGGCCGTCGGTCAGATCGTAAAACTTCAGCTTTGCCCGCGCCCCCTGCCGCTCCCCGCGCAGCGACGCGGCTGACCGGGTTTCATTGGTGACCGGCAAGGCCGCCAGGTATTCCGTCTCGGCGGTGTATATTTCCGGCGAATCGATGTCGAACAACGGATCACCCGGATTCACCAGCGCACCGGTGGCGTCCACGTGCAACTTCTCCACCCATCCCTGGAACTTCGTGCTCACCTGCGAGAGGGAAGTTTCATCATAGGCCACATTGCCGACGGTGCGCATCGTCCGGCGCAGCGGACCGCCGGTCACCAGCGCCGTGCGCACCCCCATGGTTTGGATCGTAACCGGGTCAATCATGATGGCAGCCGGATTCACCTCCGCAATGGCGTTGGTTGCATTTTCGTGTGGGCCTGGCTCATTGGATCGGATTGGCGTCAGGCGCATCCCGCAGATGGGGCAGTCACCCGGATGATCCTGAATGATCTGCGGATGCATGCCGCAGGTGTAGAGCGTCTTCTGGTCCGCGGCGTGGAGCGGCCGGGCGCTGGTTAAAAGGGCCAGCAGGGCGAGGGTCGTTAAACTAAACCGCAGTAAAAAGTAATAGTGCTTCATAAAAATCCGGATGGGTGGTTGGAAAATTCCCGCAAAACAAGCGGGGTGGGATGGTTACGGCACACGGGATTACCCACGGTACCGGAACCGAAAAGAGAAGGCCCCACCAGGGCTGCCCGGCGCAAATGGCCAGGCCCACCCCGGGTGGGGCAGTGGGACAATCAAATCAGCCGGGAACAATCCCGCGCATAGAGCGGTGACTTGCGGGCATAAACCGGAACGAGCCGGAAAGCAGCCGCCTGCCGGGCGGCCAGCCGGGGCAGGTCCCCAGCCGCAACCAAAGCCAGCAGCAGCAAGAGCGGCATGGCCACACTGCCGCGCAGCGGAACCGGGGCCACGGGTTTGGCGGTGCCAGCGGTCTTCGCCGCGCAACACGTCATCAGGCCACCGTGACAGCACGGCATGTGACAAATCCGGACGCACGTCGCAGCCGCAGCCACGGGTGTCGACCAAGCCTGTCCCAGCACGAGCAGGACACTGCAGAAGAGGACGGTTGCTAACTTCACGTTGTCACCATACGCCCGTTTCAAAAGCGCGCCACTCATTTCTTGCGCAATATCGGACGATTTTTGAAAAGGACCGGACCACCATGACGGCGCAAAATTAATTTGCCAGCGCGGGCATCAACGATTGGCCGGCACAATGGACGGCACGCGAAAGGTGTCGCTCTCGTAATCCTGTCCGCCGCGCGGACCACTGCTGAACACAATGAACGTGTTGGGCTCCAGCATCTCCATGGTGTGAATCTCGTTCGGGGGCGAGGTCACCAGGTCATTGGCCTCCACCAGCACGGATTGCGGCGGCTGGCTCTGGTCCACCGGCTGCCACCAGTAGCGGAACCGGCCCTTGATCACAAACACCGACTGCGTCGTTTGCTTGTGGTAATGATTGCCGCGCACCACCCCGGCCTGGTGCGACTCAATGATCGCCGCGTGCTGGATGCTGGTGTTGTAGAAAATATCGGAGATGCTGCCCCGGGCATCGCTGGTCGCGGGCGTGATCTTTTTAAGAATCATAGTCGGTGGAGTAAGGGTTGAGAAACTGGATGCGCGGGTTGATCTTCAGCAGGATCGCTTGCAATGGACCGGACAAATTCCAGGAGGTGATGATGGCGTAAACCTGCTCGTACTTGGCCAGCGCGGCGTCGGGCACGATCGGAATGCGGGTGCGCGGGGTGGCCTTGCCAATCTTCGCGGGCGAGGCATCCGTCACGCAATCAATGACCGAGGCATCCAAATTATAGTAATTGAGGAAGGTGTTGCCCTTCGCCGCCGCGCCGACGCACACAATGGCCGCGCCCTGGCTGCGGAGCTGATACAGGTGGGCGAGAAAACGATCGCGCCGCTGCCGCACGCGCTGCGCGTAGTCCTGATAGGTGGCCGGGAGAAACAAACCGAGTTTTTGCTCCTGCTCCAGATACGCCCGCCACGAATCCTGGCCGGCCAGGCTGGTGGCCGTGCCCCCCTGTTGCTGCACGAACACCCGCAGCGAACCGCCGTGATAATCCACCTCCTCGATATGCACCACCTTGAGCCCGGCCCGGGTCGCGAGATGGTGCGCGTAAGTGGCCGTAAACCAGTTCACATGCTCGTGGTAAATCATGTCGAACTTGAGTTCGCGCAGCGACACCGCCCAGTACGGCAGCTCAAACACAAACGTGCCGTCCGGCGCGAGCAGGGCCTGAATGGTTTTCATGAACCCCAGCGGCTCATCCGCGTGGTTGAAGACATTGTTGGCGACGATCAACTTCGGCGCCTTGGCCAATTGCGCCCGGATTTGCGGCAGCGTGGCCTCGTTGAAAAAGCCGGTGATCGTGTTGACCCCGCGTTCCCGGGCCAGCTTGCCCATCACCGGCGAGGCGTCCACGCCCAGCACCGTCGCGCCGCCCTCGGCAAAACAGGCGCTCAAATAGCCGTCGTTCGAGCCGATTTCCACCACCGCGTCACCGGCCACCAGCCCCACCTGGACCGCCACGCGTTTGGCGTAGGCCTGCCAGTGGTCGCGGGCGGTTTTGGAATTGGACGACGTGTAGGAATATTCGGTGTCGGCGTAACGTTCCTCGGGCGAGGTCACGGTGCGGTTTTGAATCGCTCCGCATTCGGCGCAGAAATCAACAGCCAGCGCATACACCGCATCCGGCTCGGCCAGCCGTTCCGGGGGAATGAACGAATCCGCCATCGGATGCATCCCCAGATTGATGACTTCGTGAAGCTTCCCCGACCCGCAACAGAGGCATTGGGTGCGAAACATAACTCAAAGCGTGCGCGGAGCCGTGTACAGGTCCGAGTGGCTCGTGTACCATTCGAAGGTACGCTTCATGCCTTCCGCCAACGGCACGCGCGGCGCGAAACCGAGCGCCTTCAGTTTGGTGACATCGGGGCAGCGGCGCGGTGTGCCACCCGCCTGCAACGGCAGGTGCTTGAACTCCGGCTGGCGGCCGTAAAATTGCACCACCTGCGCCGCCAGGTCGCGCATGGAAATCTCGTCCTGCGTGCCGATGTGGTAAATCTCCTGGTGCCCGCCCTGCGCGATGACCAGCATCAGCCCGTCGGTAAAATCATCAATGTAAATAAACGAACGGGTTTCATTGCCCTCGCCCTGGATGGTGAAGGGCACCGGTCCCGCTGGCGTGGCGGCCACGGCGGCTTTTGCCCGGAGGATGAACTGCGGCAGCACATGCTCGCCGCCCATGTCCGGACCGTACACATTGTGCGGCCGGAAAATGGTCATGCGGTCGAAATGCCTGCGCCCGTAATTAATGCACATCAGCTCGCCGATGATTTTGCCGCCACCGTAGGAAAAGCGCGGGTTCAGCACATCCGGCACGATCAGCGGCACCGTCTCCGGCGTGGGAATCTGCGGCGGCGTTTGATACACCTCCGAGCTGGAGGCAAACACGAAATCCTTGATGCCGTTCTGGATGGCCGCGTCGATGGCATTCATCGTGCCCTTCACGGCGATTTCCAGGACCAGCTCGGGCTTGGTGTAAAAATATTCCGTGCCGTTCAAATAGGCCAGATGCAGAAAACTGTCGCACCCTTTGGAGGCCGCCACCACCGTGGCCAGGTCGCGCACGTCGCCCCGCACCATTTCGACGCGGTCCGCCACCGATTCGAGCTGCCGCGGCGTGCCGCGCAGGTAATTATCCAGCACCCGCACCGTGGCCCCCTCGGCCACCAGCCGGCGCACCAGCGCGCCGCCGATGAACCCCGAGCCGCCGGTCACAAAATATTTTCCGCCGCGAATCGTTTTCACAGGTTGCGCTCAGACATTGCGGACGGAATCCATGTTCCAGATGTTGAAGACCAGCTTGCCCGCCGGGAACGCCAGCGTGCGATACCGCTCGTGCGGCACGCCCACCACGAACAGGGTGGCCTCGTTCAAAACCTGTTCCAGCGGGAAAAAGTCATGGGCCGCGATGTGCTCGTCCGTGCACATCACTTCCGCGCCGTGGAATGTCAGCAGCTTGCGCAGCTTGAAGGACAGTGAATCGCGCACGTCATCCACATCCGCCTTGAATGCCATGCCCAGCAGGCCCACTTTCATGCCCTTGAGATCGTGGTTCTGGCGGATTTGCTCGACGCAAAACGCCGGCAACCCCTCGTTCACTTGCATGGCCGCATAGCCGAGGTTGAAGTTGTTCGTGTAAAACGCGCTGAGCTGCATCGTGTCCTTGAGCAGGCAGGGGCCCGCGGTGAACCCGGGGCGCGGAATGTTTTTGCCGCGCTCGTAACCTTCCGTCATCGCCCGGTGCACTTCCTTCACGCTCGCCCCGCACTTCTCCGTCATCATGTAAAACTGGTTGGCGATGGCAAAGGTGATGTAGCGCCAGGTGTTCGTATAGAGCTTGGCCAGCTCGGCCTCCTCCACCCCGACCTCGACGATATTGTCCCCCAGCGCGCGGAAAATCTCCGCGCAATACTTCCGGCCTTCCTCCGAATAACTGGCCACGATGTGCGGCAGTTCGCGCAATTCCTTCACGGCATGGCCCTGGACAATCCGCTCCGGGCAGAAGGAAACATGCAGATGGAGGCCTTTCGCCGCGAAATAATCCTGCAAACGCTTGGTCGTGCCCGGGAACACGGTGCTGCGCAGAATGATATGCTGGCCGGAGCGCAAGTGCGGCGCCAGTTGGTCGGCCAGCCGCGTCACCACCATCAATTGCGGGGTCAGGTATTCATCCACCGGCGTGCCGATGGTGATCAACACCGCCTTGGCGTTGGCAATTTCCTCGACGTGATCAACGAGGAAAAAGGTCTTGCCGTAAACCCGCTGCAAAATGGGTTCGGCGCCATGCTCGAGGAAGGGCATGCGGCCGGCGGCGATTTCCTTGCCCTTGGCCTTGTCCAAATCATATGCCCCCACCGTCAGCCCCGCATCCGCCCACACCAAACCCAAGGGCAGGCCGACGTGGCCAAGGCCGCCAATAATAACAATGTCGTAGTTCATGAAATTAAAAATCAGTTTGCCGCCGGTCCAAAGGAGAAAAGGCCCCGGGTTAACGCGAGGCCAATGACCGCCACATGCAGGGCATGATCAAACCGGCCGTCCAAAATCAAGGCCTGCAATTCCCGGGGGGACACGCACAGAATTTCCAAACCCGGCTCGGCCTGCCAGCTGTTGGCAGTGTCGGGACTGACCTGCTCGGCCCAAAAGCCCCAGATGTGATTTTCCAGCCGTCCGGAGTCCGGCAACAAGCAACCCAGCGGTTCCAGCGGGGCGGCGGAACGCCAGCCGGTTTCCTCCCATAATTCCCGGGCGGCCGCCAGCGCGGGTTCCTCGGCCGGATCCAGCAGTCCGGAGGGTAATTCCAGGGTAAAGCGCTGCTGGGCAGGACGATATTGCCGTACCAGCGGAATCCTGCCATCGGTGGTCACTGCCAGCACGGCGGCGTAATCAGCCAGTTTCAGGCTGTGAAATTCCTGCACTTGGGGAGATTCAGGAAATTGCACCCGCCGGGTCACCAAGGTAACCCACGGCGACAGCACTTGCTCAGTTTGACCTGCATCAAAGTTGCTTTCCATGAATGAAATGAAGGGGCAATTTAAAAGGGGGTGCGGTGGAATACAAGGCAAAACCCTTCCCGGAATTCGTCCAAATCGCCGCCAACCTCCGCCTCACGCCGGCGCCGGCAGGGCGGGGCGCGCTGCGCCTGTCACCACCCCGCGTGAAACACCTGGCCGCTCGCATCCGAGTACGTTTCGGCGAAACAGGGCTTGCCATGGCGATCCAGGACGGCCCCCGTGTCGGCCATGGTCAGACCCTCCAGCATGACGGCCAAACCTTGGGCGGATTCCTCGGCCGTGAGCGGGGCCTGCATGCCCGTCATCCGCGTCTGCACCCGACCCGGAATGACAGCCGCCACGCAAATGGACTGCGCCCGGCCTTCGATCTCCAGCAGCCGGGTGAGCATGTTCAACGCCGCCTTGGAAATGGAATAAGCGTAATAATTGGAATTCCGCTTGGGCCCGATCAACCCCGCGCCGGAGGCAATATTGACCACCCGCGGACGATTCCCCCTGGCCACCAGCGGCCAGACGGCCTGGGTCAAACGGGCCGTGCCCGTCAGATTAGTTTCCAAATTCACCGCCAGTTGCGCAAAGTCCAGGTCGAGAATCGAGTGTTTGTCCCCGTCCGTTAACACCCCGGCATTATTCACCAGCACATCCAGCGCGGCATACTTGGACTCAATGTGCCGGGCGACCGCCTGAACCGAGGCTTGCTGGGTGATATCGAGCGGCTGAATGTCCAGCGTGCCGCGGCCGATGGCTGACAGCGCCTGCAATTCGGCCGCACCCGCCACGTCGCGGCAGCCGGCGACCACGCGGTGACCCCGCCGCAGCAGTTCGCCGGTGAGCGCCAGACCAATGCCGCGATTCGCGCCGCTGATTAAGATGGTGTCAGGCATGATTTTGATTTTGAACGTCGCACCCAAATACCCTTTGCCAACGGCCATGGCAATGTCAAAACCGGGGCGTGCCCCAAACATCCGCGCGGCTTCGTTTGCTTGACACTGTCAGAGTGGCCGGGGACTATTTGCCGTTTAAGACTAATCTATGAAAGTTCCGAACCCACAGGTGACACCCCGGTCCGCCGGCTACGGAGCGGTAGTGCTGCTGGCCTTGATCTTGGGGCTGCTGTTCTGGCGCAGTTTTCTGCCGGAATACATTCATTTTTCCAATGACGGCCCGCTGGGTCAAACCCACGCGGCCGCCTCCCAATTGCCCCAGGCGTTTTTTGGCACTTGGAATGACAATTACGATATTGGCGGTGGCGCGGGGGCCTGGCCGCTGAGTGTGGACGCCATTTTCCGCTGGATGACGGGCCCCATTTATCACGCCAAATTTTTGGCTCCGTTTGCCCTCTTCATTCTGGGCTTGGGCGCGTGGAGCTTCTTTCGCCAATTGAAACTCACGCCGCTGGCCGTCACTTTGGGCACCCTGGCCACGGTTTTGAACTCCACTTTTTTCGCCATAACCTGTTGGGGCTTGGCACCGCAAGAAATCGCCATTGGCATGGACTTTTTCGCCCTGGCCCTCGTGGTTTCCATCTCGGCGGAGACGCCCCGCCTGAACCGCCTCGCCCGCCTGGCGCTGGCCGGCTTGTGTGTGGGCATGAATGTGATGGAGGGTGCGGATATCGGGGCCATCTTCAGTGTATTTGTGGCGGCGTTTATCGTTATGCACGCGCTCACCCAGGGGACGGGACCAATCACCGCGCGGCTGGTACGGGGAGCAGGTCAAACTGTCATTGTGGTGGTATTCGCGGTTTTCATTGCCCTGCAAGCCTTGTTCTCGCTGTTAAACATCCAATCCCAAGGCGGCGCCGGCAACTCGCTTGAAAGCGAATCCCAGTTGGAACGCTGGGACTGGGCCACCCAATGGAGTCTGCCCAAGGTTGAGACCCTGGGCCTGTTCATGCCGGGGGTGTTCGGCTATAAAATGGACACACCCAACAACATGGACCCCAATTATCTGCCCTACTATATCGGCGGCAATTACTGGGGCGGCATGGGTAGGGATCCGAAAATTGACCGCTTTTTTGACAGTGGTGCCACCGGCAACCCACCACCGGGATATACGCGCCAGACCGGCAACCAGAATTATGCCGGGGTACTGGTGGTTTTGGTCGCCATCTGGGCCATGACCCAGGCCTTGCGCCGGCGCGACTCAATTTTTTCCGGAACCCAAAGGTACCACGTCTGGTTTTGGTCCGCGGCAGTTATCGTGACCATCCTGCTTGCCTGGGGCCGTTACTCCGTGTTTTTCGCAATACTTTACGATCTGCTTCACAATCTGCCCTACATTTCCTCCATCATTTCCGCCATCCGCAGTCCCTCCAAATTCATCATCGTTTTCTCCTGGGCCATTGTGATCCTGTTTGCCCATGGCATTGACGGGCTCAACCGCCGCGCCCGGGCGGCCACCGCCAAGGGCAGCCCCGGACCGCTGGCGCAGTTCAAAACTTGGTGGGCCACCGCCTCGAGTTTCGACCGGAAATGGACCTTCGGCAGCCTGGCTGCCGTCGTGGCGAGCCTGCTGGGCTGGTTGATCTTTGCCGGGGAGAAACCGGACTTTATCAAGTACCTGCAGCGCATTCCCGGCGATCAGTTGATTCCCATGGCCGACCAGGTGGCCACCTTCAGCATCCACCAGGCCGGCTGGTTCGTGGTCCTGCTGGGCGTCGCGACGGCGCTGACGTTGCTGGTGATGTCCGGGGTGCTGGGCGGGCGGCGCACCCAACTGGGTGGTTTTCTGCTCGGGCTGTTTCTGCTGGCTGATCTCGGCCGGGCCAATCTGCCCTATATCATCCATTGGGACTACAAGCAAAAATACGATATTGACGACCAGCACCCCGGCCAGTCCATCAATCCCGTCCTGAATTTTCTGAAAGACAAATACTATGAACACCGCGTGGCGCAACTTCCCTTTGGCGGACCGGAAGGCACGGAGATGTTCCAGCAGCTCTACACCATTGAGTGGATGCAGCACCAGTTTCCCTATTACAACATCCAGTCGCTCGACAACTGGCAGCGGCCGCGCGTGGGCTCGGACATCGCCACCTATGAAAGCGCGGTCTATTCCCGGACCATGCAGGGGCTGGCACGGCAATGGCAGTTGACCAGCACGCGTTACCTGATCGGCCCGGCGGGATTTCTGGACGCCTTGAACAGCCAGATTGACCCAGTCCAGCAACGCTTCCACATCGCCCAGCGATTCAATATTGTGCCCAAGCCGGGCGTGAGCCAGCCCACCAAGCTGGAGGAACTGACCGCCGTGCTGGATGACAACGGCCCTTTTGCCGTGTTCGAGTTCACCGGGGCGCTGCCGCGGGCCAAGCTCTACTCCCGCTGGGTGGTAAACACCAATGAGGAGGCAACGCTCAAGGCCCTCGTGCGGCCGGAATTTGATCCCATTCAGACCGTTCTCGTGACCACGTCCCAGCCCGGGCTGCCCCCCGTGGGTACCAATGAAAATGCCGGCACCGTGGAATACAAGAGCTATTCGCCAACCGCGATCACCTTCGCCGCCACCTCGCCCACTCCGGCGGTGCTGCTGTTGAACGACAAATATGACCCCGCGTGGTCCGCCACCGTGGACGGCCAGCCTGTGCCCGTATTGCGGTGCAACTTCATCATGCGCGGCATCTATCTGGCCCCCGGCTCGCATACCGTGGAATTTCGCTATCGTCAACCCGTGAAGCCCATGTATGTCACGCTCGCCGGGTTTGTCGTGACCCTGTTGCTATCCGGCTACCTGGTGGTGTCCGGCCGGAAAACCTCCGGCGGCACTCCCTAGCCGGCCGGGCCGGGAAAACCGCAAGGCCGGTCCGGGCCGGGCGGCCGGCGCAGGCCACCCATTCCGAACCGCACACGATTCAAAACCATGTCCTCTGCCATCCGCCTGGACGACTGCCTGTGGCTGCGGTCAAAAAACGCCGACCAGCCGGTGTTCCGGCCCCTGCTGCGTTCGCTCCAGCAGCGCGGTGCCAGTGTGCTGATGCTCAATCTGGCCGACGCCGGCGAACTGGCGCGTTTGCGCGAGCGCGTCTGGAACTCCGACCAGCATGTGATTTTCCAAGGGTTGCTGCCGGCGGAGCTGAACACCCTGCGACCGTTGTTTGCGCAGCGCCAGAACTTTTCCGTGCTGCCGGTGGACTGGTGGCTCACCCCGTTTTGGTTTTCCCAGCACGCCACCTTCAACATCTTCCACACCTACAACGGTTTTCAGGTCCACGCGGGGGTGACCTCTTTTGTGCCGGGCAAATGGCCGCCCGCCTTTTCCCTGCCGCAGCGGCTGATCCCGTACGAGCTGCAATCCAGTTTGTTGCGTCCGCTGGCCTGGTTGTCCGCCCCACTGCTGGATCTCTGGAAGTGGCGGCAGCGGGCGGCGGCGGCCTCATCAGCCTCCCGCCTGGTCTATTTTCCTTATCCGATCGCCGCCGAGGAGGTGCCACTGCAGGAGGAATGCCCCCGCTATGATTTCACGAGCATGGGCGCCACCATGGGAACGTGGTTGATGCGTGATCCGTTCGTGCCGTCCGCGCTGAATTTCGCCAACCTTTACGCCGACCGGCAGCGTTTGATCAATCTGATTGGCCAGCTCCACCCGCGGCCCTTCACCGTGTTTGACCGCCGGCGCAACGACACGTGGCTCCCCTGGGAGGAGTTGACGCGCATCATCCGCCAGAGCCGGTTCATGGTTTGCACGGGCGGGGTGCATCATAATGCAATCCCCAAATTTTTGGAGTATGCCTGCCTCGGCGTGCCCATGATTGGCGCCGTGCTGCCCTGGGAATTTCCCTGGCTCGAACAGTGCATGGTCAATGTGGATCCCATGCGGATCAGCCTCGCCGAATTGAAACCCCGGCTGGCGGAGGCGGTGGAACAACATCCCCGGTTGCGGCAAAACTGCCTGGCCCTGCGGGAGACCATTTTAAAATTGTACCACCCGGACACCCTGCTCGACATGCTGCAGGAGCAAATCGATGGCGGCCCGATTCGGCCGGGTTACCTCAAGCTGCCGCCGCCAGCCTGACCACCGCCCTTCCCGGGACCCGTTCCTCGCCGGACGCGCGATTATCCGGCTCAAGGAAGGGTGTAGAGCAGCCGGTAAAAGGTATTGGTGGCGGTCATGGGAAAGACCGCGAAATACTGGTTTAAGAACAACCCCGGCGGCGTGCCCACCGGGATCCAGTTGGTGGCATCCAGCCGGGGGGCCGTTTCCATCTCAAAGCCGGCCACATTCGCCGGCCAGAATAGCACCAGCAGCCCCCCATACTGTGCCACCCCCAGCACCGGCGGGGGTAGAATATTAATGGCGTTGGCCAGGCCGGTGTCGCCCTGCCCGTCATCCGCCAGGAGCACCAGATTGGTGGCGGTTTGCGCGACCGTTACGGCTCCGGTCCAGCTCCCGTTCACAAAAGCCCCGGAAACCGGTGGCTGGATCGCCTGCCCGGAAGTCGCGGACAGGGCGACCGTGCCCGTATAATTGGTGACCAGTCCGTTGGTAACATTTTGCGCGACGATGGTGGTGGTGAAAGGTGAATTTACGAACCGGGGGGAGGGGATTTTCGCCCAAGCAAAATGATCCAATTGAGGCAATGTCAGCAGAGCATTGGAACTCACCACGGAACCGACCGGATTGGCAACCAAAACGCTGTAGGAGCCCGCCTGGTTGGGCTGGACATTGGTGAGGGTGAGCGTGGCATTGGTGGCGCCCGTGAGATTGGTGCCATTAAACATCCATTGATAAGCCAGCGCGCTGGAGCCGGCGGCGGTGACGGCAAATTGAGCCGAACCATAAGCCCGGGCGACGGTGTTCGCCGGCTGGTTGATAATCACTGGTGGCGTGGGGCATTTCCCGCTGCCACCCGCGAGGAAGACACCCTGAATCTCACTGGCACTCAAAGCGCGGTTATAAATGGATACTTCATCCAGCAAACCATTATAAACAACCCCCTGGCCGGCGACGGGAGCAGTCCGGCTGCCAATATTCATGGGGAACGAAGTTTGGGGGGTAAAACTCCCCAAAGGCTGCGCGGCGACGACCTGACCATTCAGGTAGATGACCGCGTTGCCGCTGGCCTCATCATACGTCAACGCCACGTGCTGCCAGGCATTGGTAATCAGCAGTCCCGCCGGCGAATTAATCGGGTGCGAGTTGTTGGCCGTATCCTTGAGATTACCCGACAAAGTTCCCCCCAAACAAAATTGCGCGCCGTCGGTGACGGGCGAATCCCATTCAACCATCGGGACGGCGGAAAGGTTCACCGCCGCCGCCGTGGGATTAATCCAACATTCGATGGTCAGGCCGGTGCCCGCGTCCCCAACATCCAGACTGGGCGAGGCGGGCACTGTAAGGTAACCCGAGCTGCCATCCAGGACAAATGCCTGGCCCACTTCCCCGGCCGCATAGCCCACGGAGCCCACGACCGCCGCCGGGTTCAGATTCTGGGAATCACTGGCATTGCCCTCCGCCGCCCACCAACCCACCAGTCCCGCGGGTGCGGGATCGCACGTGGAGGGTTCCACCGTCAAACTGGCATTGCTGCTGGTCGTGGTGCCATAGGCGTTGGCGACCAGCACCCGGTAGCTGCCCGCCTGGTTGGTGCGGATATTATTGAGCGTGAGCGTGGCATTGGTCGCCCCGGTTAAATTGGTCCTGGCGAACTGCCATTGATAGCGCAAGGGCGGGTAGCCTCCCGCCAGCGCACTCAGCGTGATGGTGCCGCCCGCCGTGACGGTCTGGCTCTGGGGCTGTACCGTGAGGAAGGGCGGGGTGGGCTGGGCCGGCCCCACCAGGGCATCGATCAAACTTTGCCCCGCCGGGGTGCCCCAACCCGTGCACAAGTCGTAACCAGGCACGGCGAAAAATAAATTTCCGCTGGCTGAGTTCGTATTATTACCGGTCACAATGTCGTGAAACAGGCTGGCGTAATTCGCCGCCTGCCCAAGATTGTAAATGGCCGGATTCACAAACCCAACGGACGAGCCAAGGTTGTTGGCCGCCTGCTGGTTGACCAGCGCCGTGAAGCCCGCCCACAAAGGCGAGGCGCAACTCGTTCCCCCGAAATAGCCGGCGCTGCCGTTGCCAAAATATACATACACGTTATCGGCGGTGAGGGCCACATCCGGCAGGTTCCGCATGGTCGTGGACCCCTGGCTGGCCGTCAGATTCAGCCCCTGCTGCCAGGCGGGAATCGGATACTGCGTGCTGATTCCGCCGCCACTGCCGTTGGTTCCGTTCACCTGCCAGACCACTTCAGCAGACCAGGCGCCCTGCGCATCCGTGGTGAGGGTGGTCCCGCCCACGCTGGTGATATTGGGGTCGTCGCTCGGCGGCGTCACGCCCCCCACCCAGGCATCATCATCGCCCGAGGCGTTATAAAACGACTGGCCTTGCGCCGCAAATTGTTGAAAGGTTTGCTCAGTGGTGGCGTCCACCGAAAAAGCGTAGGAGGAGCTGAGCTGCTGCGCCAGGTCATCGGTGGCCATCTGATTCAGGATGTCATCCGGCACGGTGCCCTCATAAACGAGCACCCCCAGCAGGCCGGGCGCCATGGCGATCGCCATTTCAATATCCAGGGAACATTCATCATTCGCCAGTCCGGGCCCTCCATTGTAATTATTCAGCAGCACGGGCGTCACGGGCACCCCGGGCAGGCCGGCGTCACGTTCATAACGCGCTATGTCACCCGGGTAAAACCCCGAATCCAATTGTAACAGGCCGACTTGCTGGCCCTGCCCGGTGAGGAGTGTGCCGGGGACATAAGCCTTCCGGAAATCCCGGCCCCAATAGGCTCCTCCCGGGGCGGAACCCCGCCAGGGCTGGTCGGAGTTTGCCCGTGCCCGGGGGCCGAATTGCAAATTCATGGGGTGCGGCCGCACCCAATCATCCAGACCGCTGATGTGCAGCACCGGCACGGATAAATCCAGGGAGGGCGCGCTGTCCGGCGCGAAAAACAGGCGCGCTTCGCGGGGATGGGGGTACAGCCGCAGCCGGGTGTGCAAGACCCGCTCAATCTGGCTTACGGACCCGGCCACATCCAGCACGGTGCGATTGGCGTGCCGGCCCGTCACGGTCAGCCCCTGGGCCCGGGCAAAGGCGGCCAGCGTTTCGTAATCAGCGGCGGCAGGTCCAAACTGCTCCGCAAACTGGTCCGGCTTTAGAAAATGGTGATAATTAGTGCTGCCCGGCCGGTACAGTTGGGACAGCAGATTGGTCAACTGGATTTGGTTGCGCAACGGCAGGCCAATGGCCAGGCGCAGCCAGTTGGTGCCCGCAAGCTCACCGCAGGCTGCCAAATGGACGCTTGCGGCCGGCACCTGCCCCCGCAAATACTGGGATTCCGCAGCCACCCGGCGGACCGGGCAAACCAGCGCCAGCACCCCGGCCACCAGCGCCAGCCATTTCACCCCGGAATCCGTTAACTTCATATGGTTGCGCTTCACTCTATCACGCGTCGCGAGTGACCGCCAGTCCGGGTCGGTTCACCATCACAATTTTTTATCGATAAGGCCTGTCCTCCTCGTTCTAAATTGGGTTTAAACGGATGATTTGATGGTTTTGCCACGGTGGCAAGGGAAAATTGGCAACTGTCGTGTTCTTGATTTGCTCCCGTCAGGCGAAATCAGTAATAATGGGCTTTCAAAATTGAGACGTGCATGCCGGTTACGGCCATAACATGAAATCCGACCATCCCGCCCGCCTGCCGGCAGGAACAGCGCACCGTGCTGGTCCCCGGGCCGGTTCGCGCCGCTGCGATACGCTGGTGGCCCGCTCCTCCCGCCCGGGGCAAATGCCCGGCGAATGCCACCGCCCCGCATGAAAAAAATGTGGCGCAGCGGCTTGATTTTCACAGCCGCCAATCTCCTGGTCGGGTTCGGTAACCTCGCCTTTCAATCCATCATCGGCCATCACCTCACGGACGCCGGGGAATATGGCCTGGTCAACAGCACCCTGGGCTTGATGGCGCTGCTGGGACTCCCCATTGCCATTGCCACCCAGGCGGTTACCCATTATATCGCCCGGTTTAACTTTTCCGGGGATGACATCCGGCTCCAGGGTCTCCTCGCCGGCTGCCACAAGTTCCTGTTGCGCCTGACCATTGTGGGGTCGGTGCTGGCCATTGTTCTCGTCAAACCGCTGGGCGATTTTTTCCACATTCCCCGCACCAGCCTGGTGCTCATGGCCTTGATTTGCGTGCTCGCGGGCCTGTGGGGCGGTTTTGCCACCGCGCTCTGCCAGGGCATGGCCTGGTTTAAACGCCTCGCCTTGATTAGCATCCTGACCGTCATCCTGCGCCTGTCCTTCGGTGGTCTCGTGGTGGCCCACCATCCCACCGCGGAGATGGCGGTGCTGGCCACGGCGGTTTCCCTGCTCTCATTTGCCGTGTTGCTGTTCTGGAAAAAGGATTTGTCCTGGCCGGGCACCACCGCCGTTTCCCCATGGGATCGGGATTTTGTGCGCTTCTTCGTGGTCGCGGCCGCGTGCACCGGGGGCTCCTATTGTTTCAACCAGGGCGATTTGCTGGTAGCCCAGCGCTATTTTATGAAATCCGACATGGACGCATATAGTGGTGCCGGGGTGCTGGCCCGGGCGCTCTCCATGACTGTCGCCCCCCTATTGACCATCCTCTTCACCCACCGATCCTCCGCCCATTCCCATAGCCAGGACGATGTGCGGGAGCAATTTAAACTGCTTGGCCTCTATAGCTTCGGACTTGCGGCGGGGGCCACGGGACTCCTCGTTTTGCGCACCTTTTTGCTCAGTTTGATCGGACGCAACACCCCGGGCGCTGCCGACATGCTCGGACCACTGGCCTGGACCATGGTCTTCGTGGGTTTGATTCAGGCCCTGGCGATGTGGGCACTGGCCAGCCGCTGGATCAAGCTCACCCTCTTGTACGGCGGTCTGGGGGTGGCCTACTGGCTGACTTTGCTGGCCTTCGGGACCTCCCCCGCCACCATGCTCCGGGTGATGCCCCTGGCCGTGGCCACGTGCTTTGTGATCCTCTTGGCCGGCTGGCTCCTGGCCATCCGCCGCCCCGCCGCCCCGGCAACCGCCACCGACTAGCGGCGTGGCCCTGGCGTTTTCTGAAGATTGAAGTTTGAAGTTCCCACCCGCCCCCGGTTACGCTGGGCGCGTTGACAAGCCTTGACTACATCAAGCTGGCTGGCATCGGTCCCATCTTTTTGATCCTGGGCCCCGCCCTTGGTTTTTGGATCAAGGGCCAGCCCGGCAAACAGCGAATGGTGTTTGCGATCATGTGCTTCATGACCATCAACGGCCTCTTTGGTCCGGGCAACTGGGGGCTCACCCTCGCCTCCATCGAAACCTATCGCGGACACACCAAAGGGTACCACTTTTATTTCAACCACGCCCTCGCCATCGCCTTGATTGTTGCCAAGTGGCTGGAGGATCCCCGCTCGTTTCGCTGGGTGCCGCCGGGGCTGGGTCTGTATTTGCTCTACTGCGCCATGTCCCTGCTCTCCATCGTCAATGCGCCGGATAAAAACTACGTCCTCATGGCCGCGCACAAGAGCATCTTCGTGTCCCTGCTCATGATCGCCACCTTTAACACGCTCCGCAACGACGAGGATTTGAAATATTTTCTGCGCGTGATGGCCGTGACCATCACTTGGGAGCTGTTCATTTGCATCAAGGGCAAATATGCGGACGGCATCTACCAGGTGCGCGGCACCTTTGAACATCAAAATCCCCTGGCCATGTATTGCGTGCTGCTGGGGATGATCTTCATCGTCACCGGCCTGGGGCCGACGTTCCGCTGGTCCAACTACATGATGGTGGCGTTTATCATCTGCGGGGTGATTGTGGAGTTCACCCTGTCGCGGGGCGCGCTGGTCATGTTCGGCATCGGCGCCGTGGCCGCGGTGCTGGTCAGTCTGGCGGATAAAATCACCCGGCGCCGCGTGCTGGTCACCTCGGTCCTGGGCATCCTGGGGGGCATCGGGCTGATGCTCGCGCTGGACACCATCATTTCGCGTTTTAACGACAAGGGTAATGTCGCCAGCGGCGAATTGCGCGAGGTCATGAAAAACGCCTGCCGCGCCATGGTCAGCGATCATCCGCTCGGCATCGGCTGGAATAATTACGCCCTCGTCGTGAACCCCCCCTATCCTTACGCCGAGATTTACTACGACTGGCTTCGCGGCAAAGGCCAAATCCCCGATGAGGATGCGCCGAACTCCGTGGTGGAAAGTCATTATTACCTGTTGCTGGCGGAAACGGGTTACACCGGCCTGAATAGCTGGCTGCTGGTCATTTTTGTCGGCCTCATCCGTAATCTCCGCTGCGCCTGGTTTTTTGGCTATTCCTTCCGGCGCTGCCTCAGCCTCGGTATTTGTATTGGCTGCGCGCTCAATTACGAGCAAAGCACCCTCGAACGCGTGCTGGTCCAGCCGCGCAATCTCATGATGTGGATGATCATCATGGGCATCACTGCGCGCCTCGAGGCCATGCGCCGGGAGGGCAAGGCCGCCGCCAAGGCCGCCAAAGCCCTGTCTGCCGCCGCCACCACCTGAAAGAATTATGAAACGAAGCCAGCTCCGCCCCCTCTGGTTGCGCAAACGCGTGGTGCTCCCCGTGGCCTTCGTCGTGGGCACCAGCGCGGCCGCCCTCATCGCCATGCTCCGTGCCGATGCCTCCACCATCGTGATTTACAACGATACCGGCAATCCGCTGCCCCCGCTCATTGTCCAGGCCTGTCACCAGAGCAAAACCTTCCCCCACCTCGATGACGAGCAATCCGTCCGCTGGCGCCTCAAGCCGCATGGTCTCCCCGGCCCGGTCCACCTCGAGATTGCCACCTCGCCGTTATGGACCTGGGACGGCGACAGCCCCATCCAGTCGCACGGCGGCTACCGCGTCACCATCCGCCTGGAAACGGGCAACCAAGTCGAGGCCTACACCGATTATTCTTGGTGGCGGCGCACCTTTTCCTATTAAATGCCCATGGCCGACCGGCAAATCACACTATGAAGAACCTGACCATCGTATCCGCTTGCGACCGCAATTTTCTTTGGGGCGCCTGGCTCCTGACCGCCAGTTGTGCGAAAAATCTGCCCACCACCCCGGTGCATCTCCTCCAGACCGGCTTCACGCCCGGGGACATCGCGCTGCTGGAGCAATTCCCCTCCGTCAAGGTGCTGCCGCTCGATGACCGCGACGCCCGGAATGTTTCCAACCGCAAGGCCGAGGCCCTCACCAGCGCCGACACCGAGTTCATCGCCTGGCTGGACGCCGACTGCATGGTCATAGGCGACATCAGCCCCCTGCTGCTGCCCACCAACGGCGAATTTCAAATTCGCCTGCGGCCCCCGGCGGAAAATGCCTGGGTGTGGCGCAACCATTACGCCCCCGGCGAAGCGCGCGGCGGCCTGCCCCAATCCGTGCTCGCCCGCTGGCAGGCCGATGTCGGCCAGCTTGCCAAACCCCTGCTCGACACCACCTGCGTGGCCAACACCTTCATCCTGCACAAAAAGCACCTTGATTTTATCCGGCAATGGAAAGCGCAGATTGCGAAAGTCATCCCGCCCGGCAACGCCGGCGTGGTGGACAACCGCAATCCGGCCTATTTCATGATCGATGAATCCGTGCTGACCTCTTTGCTCGCCTTCTCCAACATCGCCCCGCCCATCAGTGAATTCCGCCTCGACCGCGAGGCCACCCGGCACATCGCCCATTTCGGGGCCAGCCCGAAACCGTGGCAAAACTGGTGCCTGCGCCACTGGTACTGCCATCCCCACATCATGGAACTCCTCGACTGGGCGCAGGCCAACGGCCATCGCACTCCGCCCATCCCGTGGAGTTTTGAAAAGAAGAACCGCGTGCCGGCGCATTTAAAAGCCCTGGCCAACGAGGGGAAATCCCGCTTCCGCTCCTTCGGTGGCAACCTCCTGCGGTCCGCAGGGATTAAAAAGTAACAACCGATGGCAGACCATGGTCGATCCAACAGCCCCTGCCGTGCTCCTGCGCGTCACCCGCCAAAAAATTTCTGGATCTCCCGCACGACCTCCACGCAGCGGTCCACCTCGGCGCGCGTGTTATAAAAATAAAAACTCGCGCGGGCGGTGGATTCCACCCCGAGCTTGTGCATGAGTGGCTGGGTGCAGTGATGTCCGCCGCGCAGCGCCACGCCGGCCTGGTCCGCCAGCGTCACCACGTCGTGGGCATGCACATCCTTGAGCAGGAAACTTACCAAGCCGGCGCGACCGGACTTCGGACCGAACAACCGGATGTTGTCCAGCGCGGCCAGTTGCTCGTAGGTGTAGGCCGCCAGATCCTGATCGTGCCGCCAGATGTTCTCCCGGCCGATGGCATCCAGATAATCCATCGCCGCATGCAAGCCGATGGGACCGGAAATGTCCGGCGTGCCGGCCTCAAAACGGTGCGGCGCGTGCTTGTAATCGGTGTGGTGATAGCCGACGGACAGGATCATCTCGCCGCCGCCCTGCCAGGGCGGCATGCCGTCCAGCACCTCCGGCCGGCCCCACAGCACCCCGATGCCGGTAGGCCCGCAAATTTTATGGCCGGAGAACGCAAAGAAATCACACCCGATGGCCGCCACATCCACCGGCAGATGCCCCGCGCTCTGCGCGCCATCCACCAGGGTGGTAATGCCGCGGGCACGCGCGCGCGCACACATCTCCGCAACGGGATTCACCGTGCCCATGGAGTTGGAAATATGCACCATGGCGAATAGCTTCACCTGCGGGGTCAGCAGCGCATCCAATTGGGAAAGATCCAGCAACCCCTCATCGCCCGTCACGGGCACGTAGGCCAGCTTCGCGCCCGTCCGTTGCGCCAGCATTTGCCAGGGCACCAGATTGCTGTGGTGCTCCAGTTCGGTGAGCAGGATGACATCGCCGGCCTTGAGGTTTTTCGTCCCCCAAGTGTTGGCCACCAGATTGATGCTCTCGGTGGTGCCCCGGGTGAAAATGATTTCATCGGCGCTGCCGGCATTGATGAATTTTGCCGTCCGGGCGCGCGCGGCCTCAAAAGCCCCCGTGGAGCGGTTGCTCAACTCATGGATGCCGCGATGCACATTGGCATTGTCATGCTCGTAATAATGCACCAGCGAGCGGATGACCGAGCGGGGTTTCTGCGACGTGGCCGCGTTGTCAAAATAGACCAGCGGCTTGCCGTGGACCTGCTGCTGCAGGATCGGAAAATCCTCGCGCAGCGCGGACCAGTTGGGGGTTGGGGGAACACTCATGGAAATGTTAGAAGGTGGCGGGTGACGGGTGACGAGCCAGGCAGGCCATGACGCTTGCCACTTGCCACTCATCACCCGTCACTCTGGTCATAGCAGCCCGAGTTGGAGCTTGGCCGCCTCGGTCATCATGCTCTGGTTCCACTGCGGCTCCCAGACGAGTTCCACATTCACGTCTTCCACGCCTTCCAGCGAGATGAGCTTGTTCTGCACGTCCTGCGCCAGCACGGGGCCCATGCCGCAGCCCGGCGCGGTCAGCGTCATCTTCACCTCGGCCTTGTAGCTGTTGTCCCCGAGCGGGCTCAAATGACAGTCGTAAATCAGGCCCAGGTCCACGATGTTCACCGGAATTTCCGGGTCGTAGCAGGTCTTGAGCTGGTTCCAAATTTCCTTTTCCAGGGATTCCGTGGTGACCGGCGCGCCGGTGGACGCGGGCTTGGCCGCCACTTCCAGGCCAAGGGCATCCGCATTCTGGCTGTCGATGCGGAACATGTTGCCATTGACGATGACGGTGTAGCTGCCGCCGAGCGACTGCGAAATGTACGCGGTCTCACCCTTTTGCAAGGTCACCTTGGTGCCGACGGGAACCACGTAGGCCTCCACGTCGCGGGTCAAATTCACAGAGTCATTTTTATGCATAGCGTGTTACAAAGTAGCTCAGTTTGAGAGAACTGCGAGAAATTCAATTTTGTTCCGATTCCGTGCTCACCGGCTGCTGGTCGCCTTTCAAGGCGGACATCAAGGCGTGCCAGGAGAGAATGGCGCACTTCACCCGGGCCGGATATTTGTAAACGCCGGCAAACACCGCGAGCTTGCCCACATCGCCGATCACCTTGCCCGTCTTGATCATCTCGTGCACCTGGCTGAACATGGTCTCAATCTCCGCGCGGGTTTTGCCCCGGGCATATTCGGTGAGCAACGAGGCGGAAGCTTTGGAAATACAGCAGCCAGAACCCACAAAACTCGCATCGCGAACCGTGTCGCCCTCCATGGCCAGGAACAACTGCAACTGGTCGCCGCAGAGCGGGTTGCGCCCTTGCGCGGTGCAGCTGCACTGCGGCATCTCGCGGAAATTCCGCGGTTTTTTGCAGTGGTCCAAAATGACCTGTTGGTACAGGTCGTTCAAGTCTTCAAACATGTCGCTTCGCTCCCGGGCATGGGGCGCGGGGTGCGGGGAACGAGGTATTAGCCTCGCGCCTCGGGCCCCGCGCCCCGCGCCTAATTGACCGCCAAATGGTGGTTGGCTTCGAGGCGGTCCCAGACCACCTTGTCCAACTCCTCGCGGGCGGCATCACATTTTACCCGTTCAATGATCTCACCGGCGAACGCATGAATCAACATGCGGCGCGCGGTTTCCGTGCCGATGCCGCGCGAACGCAGGTAGAAAATGGATTCATCATTCAACTGGCCGATGGTGGCGCCGTGCGTGCATTTCACGTCGTCCGCGTAAATCTCCAACTGCGGCTTGGTGTCCGCCGTGGCGTCGTCCGAGAGCAGCAGGTTTTTGTTGGTCTGCTTGGCATCGGTCTTCTGGGCGATTTCCCGAACCAAAATGCGGCCGTGAAAGACGCCCCGCGACTTGTCATCCAGAATGCCGTTGAAATATTCATGGCTGGCGCAATGCGGCTGGGCGTGCTCCACAATCATGTGATGATCCGCCAGTTGCTCGCCACCAGTGAGGTAGAGGCCGTTCAAGATGCATTCCAGGCCCTCACCCGCGAGGTGGGTGCGAATGTTCGTGCGGGAAAGTTTCGCCCCCAGCGCAAAGGAGTGAATCCGCACATTGCTGGCCCGGCCCAGATGGGCGCCAATCATGCCAATATGAAAGGCATCGGCCGCCTCGCCCTGATACTTCACAAATTCCACCGTCGCATTTTCACCAGCCACCAGTTCGGTGACGGTGTTGGTGAAATACGCGGCGTTTTGCACGGACAGATAGCTCTCGATGACCGTGAGCTGGCTGTTCGCCCCGGCCACGATCAGGTTGCGCGGTTGCACGGTGGCCCCACCCTTGGTGGCGGTCGTGATATGAATCAATTGCACCGGCTCCGCCACCGCCACGCCAGCGGGAACGTGGATGAACCCGCCATCCAAAAAGAACGCCTGGTTCAGCGCGGTGAAAGGATTGTTCTCCGTCAGTGCGCTGGCCCCCAACTGGGCCTTCACAAATTGCGGGTCGTTTTTCAACGCGGCCGCCAGACTGCTCACCCGGACGCCGGCGGGCAATTCACCGATCCGGGATAATGGGGCGGCGTGCTGGCCGTTGATAAAGACCAGCCGGCTGCCCGGCAGGCGGGTGAACATTTGCGCGGCCAGCAGCGCCTCCACCTCGGGGGTGACGGCGCTTTCAAATAAAGGTTCCAGCGGCAGCTTGGTCAGCGGGGCCAGATTAGTGAAGCGCCAGTCCTCGTGGGCGAGCGTGGGAATTCCCAGGTCCACAAAGCGTGCGAGCCCGGCTTGGCGCAAGGCCAGTTGCCACTCGGGCTGCGCCAGCGTCTCAAGGCGGCTGAAATAATTCACCAACGGTTCGGTGGCGGTAACGTTCTTTTGCATGTTTGACATTCAGTTCCAAACGGCATGGTTGGTGCCGCACTACAGGGTTTCATGCATTTGGCATTTGCGCAAGTCCGGATACGCCCCGGCCGGGAGCCCGCGTGCCCACCCTTTGCCCGGGTTATTCCACGCAAACCGCATTGACGCCACCCCGCCTCACCCGCAGAATCCCCCACCATGAAGACCGTGCGCGGCACCGCAACCACCCGACCGGCGTTTTTAGCGCTTCCCTCCGCCTCGTTCCAACGTGGTTTTGCCACTGTCCCCACCATCGACCAAATTATGATCGAGGAGCGTGCCAGCGCCTTTACCAAGCGCAGCCTCAAAACCAGTGCCAAGCTGGCCGGCTTGAAAATGGCCGTGGCCATGTGCGACCTCACCACCCTCGAAGGCAAGGACACCCCCGGCAAGGTGGCTTACCTTTGCCAAAAAGCGCTCCAGCCGATCGATGCCAAATATGGCGTGCCTCCCTGCGCCGCTGTCTGTGTTTATCCCAACCTCGTGAAACCCGCCCGCCGCTTTCTCGGCGACCGGTCCCCCGTGAAAATCGCCGCCGTGGCCACCGGTTTCCCCAGCGGCCAATACCCCCTCCGCACCAAGCTGGAAGAGGTCCGCCGCACCGTGGCCGATGGCGCGGATGAAATCGACATGGTCATTAATCGCAGCGCATTTCTCGCCGGCGAGCACGCGCGCATGTTCGATGAAATCGCCGCCACCAAGGCCGCCTGCGGCCCGGCCCATCTCAAAGTCATCCTCGAAACCGGCGAACTCGTCACCTACGACAATGTCCGCCTCGCCAGCGAAATCGCCATGCAAGCCGGCGGCGATTTCATCAAGACCAGCACCGGCAAAGTCTCCCCCGCCGCCACCCTGCCCGTGACCCTCGTCATGCTGGAGGCCATCCGCGATCATTTCTTTGCCACCGGCATTCGCATCGGCATGAAACCCGCCGGCGGCATCCGCACCGCCAAGCAAGCCCTGGCCTACCTCGTGATGGTCAAGGAAACCCTCGGCGACGACTGGCTCACCCCCGACCTCTTCCGCATCGGCGCCAGTTCCCTGGTGACCGACCTCCTCATGCAAATCGTGAAATGCGCCGAGGGCAACTATCAGGCGGCGGATTATTTTTCTTTGCCGTAAAGGAAGAGAATGAGACTTACTTTCAAAAAGCTACCAATCTCGATTGGTCTCCTTGGACTGCGGGGGCAAGCGCAGCGCGACCCCGCTTTTGGGCCTACGGAAGGCCGGGCGGCGCAGTTTTTTGGAGTGCGCGGACATGTCCGCGCTTTGGAACTCGGCGACATGTCGCCGAGTCCCGAAACGGCAACTTGTTTCCGCACTCCAAGGATTCAGCATTGTGCGCCTATCGTGCTTATGAGACGAACAGCCCATTTGTCTTCCCAGTCAGCAATTGCTGCTTGCGGCGCATGGATTTAATTCTAACCTGAACCATAGAACAACCATGAGCATTATCGTCGAAAACGAACAGGCGACCGTGCAAGCGGGGCTGGATGTGCTGACCAAGCACCTGCCCCCGTCCAAAGTTGCCCGTCTCCACTCGATCTGGCGTGTGGGCCATAGCGATTATACCAGCGAACGTCGGCAATTTTTCGCCGGGGAGACTGTGCCGAGTCTGTTTGCCAAGGCACGAACACATGAAAAACGCCATCGCAAACGGTGAGCGTTCAGGCATGAATATCATTGACCTGGAAAAAGAATATCAAAAACTAGCGCCATCTGCGGCGCAGTTTGGCTTTGAACTCTCCCGACAACTTGCTGAATTGTTAAACCAGCATGGTGTTTCACTCGGATTTCCAATTCAGCAGCGGGTAAAAGCATGGGCCTCAATTGCCGACAAGATAGAAAGAAAGTCGCTTGATCCAAAAAGCATTTCCCATATTTCCGACCTGATCGGCATACGTATTATCGTTTTATTCCAACGGGATGCCAATTCGGTCTGCGAGCTAATCAAGGAAAATTTCAAGGTGCTTCAACAGGAGAATGCACAAGATCGCCTGGGCACAGGCGAGTTTGGATACTCCTCTGTCCATTTCCATATTGAGCTTAAACCAGATTGGTTGGCAATACCCACTCTTAAAACGCTGTTGAATTTAAAAGCTGAAATTCAAGTTCGCACAATGGCTCAGCATATTTGGGCAGCTTCCTCGCACATTCTCCAATATAAAAAGGAAAATGGAGTTCCCCCTCCTGTTCGTCGTTCCATTTATAGGGTGTCAGCACTGCTTGAAACGGTGGATTTAGAATTTGAGCGAGTTTTAGCAAGCCGTGATGAATACGTAACATTAGTGGATACAAGCTCCTCATCCGAAGAGCTTAATGTGGATTTAGTCGCCAAAATTTTGAATGAAAACTTGCCAGCTGAAAATACAGATGGTCAAGAGCCATATGACGAACTTCTAGAAGATTTGGTTCACTTTTCAATTTCAACGCCAAGAGAGCTTGTGCAATTGCTCAAAAAGCATTCAGGCGAGATAATTGAGGCCGATAAAATAATCGCAAGCGAACAAGACCCATTATTTTTGCAAAATCACCAAACTGACAGGATACGCCGTGCTCGAGGGGTTTTCTTTAACCATGTTGGCCTGGTGCGGCAGGCGATGTCTTTAGAATTTGGGGCTAAATGGGTTGAATATTTTCCAATTATAGTGGAGCGCAATTTAGAAAAGCGCAAATCAAAGGCAAAAGCTGCTAATTCCGAGTTGAGTTAAAGTTCCAAATATGAAAATCACCCGTAACCTGCTGGCCACGATTTCGCACCCCATCATCCCCCTCAAAGACCGCCGCCTAAACTTCGGCGCCAAATGGGACTACACCCCCTCCCTGGAAGACGCCAAACCCTACTCCATCGCCCCGCGCCACGAATTGTTCATCAACGGCAAATTCACCGCCCCGGCGTCCGGCCACTATTTCCCCTCGATCAATCCCGCCACCGAGCAACCCCTCACCGAAATCGCCGCGGCCAATGCCGCTGATGTGGACCGCGCCGTAAAATCCGCCCGCCGCGCCTACGACCGGGTCTGGGGCAAACTGCCCGCGCGCGAGCGCGGCAAGTACCTCTACCGCATCGCCCGCCTCATCCAGGAAAAAGCCCGCGAACTGGCCGTGCTCGAAACCGTCGATGGCGGCAAGCCCATCAAGGAAAGCCGCGACATCGATCTGCCTCTCGTGGCCGCGCATTTCTTTTATTACGCCGGCTGGGCGGATAAACTTAAATACGCCTTCCCGGGCAAAACTCCGCGTCCGCTCGGCGTGGCCGGCCAGATCATTCCTTGGAATTTTCCCCTGCTCATGGCCGCGTGGAAGATCGCCCCGGCCCTGGCCTGCGGCAATACCGTGGTGCTCAAACCCGCCGAAACCACCAGCATTACCGCCCTGCGGCTGGCGCAGATATTTCAGGAGGCCGGCCTGCCCGACGGCGTGGTAAACATCGTCACGGGTGCCGGCGTGACCGGCGCGGCCTTGGTCCAGCATCCGGACATCAATAAAATCGCTTTCACCGGTTCCACCGAGGTGGGCAAGCTCATCGCCAAAGCGGTCGCCGGTTCCGGCAAGAAGCTCACCCTCGAACTCGGTGGCAAGGCGGCCAATATCATTTTCGAGGACGCGCCGCTCGACCAGGCCATCGAAGGCATCATCGCCGGAATTTATTTCAACCAGGGCCACGTCTGCTGCGCCGGGTCGCGCTTACTGGTGCAGGAAGGCATTTATCCGCAGGTCGTCAAAAAACTGCGTGACCGCATTCAGACCCTGCGCGTCGGCAATCCCCTGGATAAAAACACCGATATCGGCGCCATTAATTCCGCCGCGCAACTGGCCAAAATTCGCGAACTTGTGCAGAGCGGTCTCGCTGAAGGCGCCGCGCTGCAACAAACCCAGTGCACCCTTCCAGCGAAAGGCTATTGGTATCCACCCACGTTCCTCACCGGCGTCACCCACGCGCATCGCGTAGCGCAGGAGGAAATCTTCGGCCCGGTCCTGAGCGTCATGACCTTCCGCACGCCCGAGGAGGCCTTGGAACGCGCCAACAACACCCCCTATGGTCTGAGCGCCGGCATCTGGACCGATAAAGGCAGCAAGATTTTCAAAATGGCCGCCAAGTTGCAGGCCGGGGTCATCTGGGCCAATTGCTACAATAAATTCGACCCCACGAGTCCCTTCGGCGGTTACCAGGAAAGCGGCTTTGGCCGCGAAGGTGGATTGCATGGGCTTGCGGCTTATTGCCGCCTGGACTAAGTTACAGTGGCACAAGAATTTAAACAAAACACACAAATATTATGATCTGGTTTATCCTCATCGGTCTCGCCGCTGGCTTTCTGGCCGGCACCGTCGTCAAAGGTCACGGCTTCGGCCTGCTGGGAAATCTCATCGTGGGCGTCATTGGCGCGCTGCTGGGCGGATTTTTGCTGGGCTTGCTCGGCATCCTGACCTTTGGCCTCATTGGCAACTTGCTTTCCGCGTTTATCGGCGCGGTGGTGTTGCTATGGGTCATCGGTTTCATCTCCCGCAAAGGCGCTTAAATTATAACCACATGCGCAGAATCATCGGCCTGGTCTGCCTGGTTATTGGGGTGCTCTTGATCCTTAAAGGCCGGACCATCCCCGAAGATCTGGCCCATCGCGTCAAATACTTCATGCCCGGACTGCCCAGATATCCTGATACTTATTGTTACATCGGCGGGGGACTGTTGATATTCTGCGGTCTGCTGGCCATGCTCTGGCCGCGCCGAAAATTATAAGCTGATCATCACGACCCTATGAGCACCACTCGTCTCGAAGTCAAAAAAACCTACAAGCTCTTCATCGGCGGAAAATTCCCCCGGAGCGAGAGCGGACGCTACCTGCCGGCGCAATCTCCCGCCGGCGCGCACCTGGATAACTACGCCCACGCCTCGCGCAAGGACTTCCGCGATGCCGTGGTCGCCGCGCGTGCCGCCGCCGGCGGCTGGGCCAAAGCCACCGCCTACCTGCGCGGCCAAATCCTCTACCGCGCCGCCGAGATGCTGCAAAACCGGTCCGGTGAACTCGTCGCCGAAATCGCCCGCTCCACCGGCGTGACCCCGGCCAAAGCCCGGCGCGAAGTCAATCTCGCCATCGACCGCCTGGTGCATTACGCCGGTTGGACCGACAAATACGCGCAGATTTTCAGCAGCGTGAACCCCGTCGCCACCCCCCACTTCAACTTCACGCTGCCCGAACCCGTCGGCGTGGTCGCCGTGCTGGCTGCGGATGAGCCATCCCTGCTGGCCCTCGTCTCGCTGGTGGCTCCCGTCATTTTGAGCGGCAACACGGCCGTGGTCATCGCCTCGGAAAAATTCCCCCTGCCGGCCGCCACCTTTGCGGAAATCCTCGCCACCAGCGACCTCCCCGGCGGCGTGGTCAACCTCCTGACCGGCCAGCGCGCCGAACTCGCCCCGCACCTCGCCACCCACATGGATGTGAATGCCGTTGTGGACGGCACCGGCCACGCGGAATTGCAAACCACCCTGCAAGGCGGCTCCGCCGTGAATCTCAAGCGCTACACTCGCCGCGACTTCCAGCCCGCCGAGTGGTTTGCCGCCCAGGCGGAAGACCCCTATTGGATTCTGGACACCGTGGAATACAAAACCGCCTGGCATCCCATGGGTGTGTGATCTCGTCCCGGAGGGACCTCGGAAATTAGCCCGGCACCCAGTGCCGGGAACCAGCCTCCCCTATTCATTCCGCCCTCAAGGGGGGCGGAAAGTCCGGTTCGCATTCACACGAACAAAAAATTCACATCCGGAAATGAACTCGTCCGGCGCCGGTCATTGGTCAAGTGTGGCAAATTTCGGGTCGCAGCCTGGGCCCGAATTAAAAAATCCGGCAGCACCGGATCATCCGTGGTTTTGCGACGATATTGCCGAAAAGCCTGGCCGGCGCGCCACGCGGCCGCAAAATCCAAATCCAGCCGCTCGAACCCTTCTAAATCCTCATCCACCCCCTGGCGGGTGCGTCCGCCGGCGGCCAGTTCTGCATAGGTGACGCTGCTCACCGCCAGGGTGTCCCGGGCGGCCTCGTAAATGGCCTGCCGGCACTGTGCGTGTTGCGGATGGCTTTTATCCAGCCAGGCCAGCAGCACCGAAGTATCCACTAAAATCACGGCCGGGTCCTCCGCAGCAATTCCACACCGGAAATATCCCCGTCCCAGGTGCCCGCCCGGGCCAAAATATGCTCCTGCATGGGGTTGACTCCGGAATTGCTGCGGCGCACATACTCAGTGGCCGCCTGCCGCAAAATTTCGGAGGCATTGGTGCCGGCCAGTCTGGCCTTCGCCTTGAGCTCCCGCACCAATTTGGCCGGCATGCGAACAGTTAACGTCTCTGTCATACAAGCAATGTAAGACAAGCCATCCCACCGTCAAATGAAATCCCCCCATCCGTGGTTGAAACCGCCTTTTCCCCGTGTTTGGCGTATTTCGCGGTTGAAAATCCCCTTTCCTGCCTTCCTGCTTTCCTAATTCAATAATTTCTGGCCGCCCGTTTCTTCCCTCATCATTCTTCCCTCGCCGCACTCATCCCACCGTCACCCCGTGCGGCCCCTGTCCGCCATTCACGAGAAACAGCACCGCCATCCGCACCGCCAGCCCGTTGGTCACCTGCTCCAAAATCAACGACCGCCCGCTGTCCGCAATGTCGCTGTCAATCTCCACCCCGCGGTTGATCGGGCCCGGATGCATAATCAACGCGTCCGGCTTCGTCCGCGCCAGCCGCGCCTTGGTCAGGCCGAACAGCGTCGTATATTCACCGATCCCCGGGAACATCGTCTGCCGCTGCCGCTCGTGCTGGATGCGGAGCAGGTTGATGATATCCGCGTCGCGAATCGCCTCCTCCACGTCATGGGTCACCCGGCAGCCCATTTGCTCGAAGGTCCGGGGCACGAGCGTGGCGGGACCGCACAACGTGACGTTCGCCCCCAGCTTGGTCAGCGCCCAAATGTTGGAGCGCGCCACGCGGCTGTACAAAATATCCCCGAGAATCGTCACGTTCAGCCCCGCCACCTTGCCCTTCTTTTCACGGATCGTAAAGGTGTCCAGCAGCGCCTGCGTGGGATGCTCGTGCGCCCCGTCGCCAGCGTTGATAATGTGCGCGTTGACCACACGCGAAAGAAAATGCGGCGCGCCCGAGGCGCTGTGCCGGATGATGATGAAATCAGCGTTCAGCGCCTCCAGATTGCGCGCGGTGTCCTTGAGGGTCTCGCCCTTTTTGAAGGAGGAGGCGTCGGCCGAAAAATTGACGATGTCCGCCGTCAGGCGCTGGGCGGCCAGCTCAAAGCTGATGCGTGTGCGGGTGGAAGGCTCAATGAACAGGTTGACCACCGTTTTGCCACGCAGCGCCGGCACTTTCTTGATGGCCCGCTCGCCCACCGCCTTGAAGGCCCGGGCGGTGTCCAGCACCGTGAAAATTTCCGCCGCGGTCAGGGATTCGATGTCCAGCAGATGTTTGCGATTCCAGCTCATGTTATTTCTCCAGAACCACCTCGTCCGGACGATCCGGCAACTCCAGCCGCACCCGCACTTTTTCGCTGAGCGCGGTGGGCACGTTTTTACCGACAAAATCCGCCTTGATTGGCAGTTCGCGGTGCCCCCGGTCCACCAGCACAGCCAATTGGATCTTTTTGGGCCGGCCGAAATCGTTCAGGGCGTCCATGGCCGCCCGGGTGGTCCGCCCGCTGAAGAGCACGTCATCCACCAGCACCACGGTTTTACCCGTGACATCAAAGGGAATGACCGTGGGATGCACCGCCGGGGCAATCCGCCCGCCCAGATCATCGCGGTAGAGGGTGACATCCAGAATGCCGAAGGGCACGGGCAGCCGCCAAATCTCACCCAGCAGGACACTCAAACGCTGGGCCAGCACATCCCCGCCCACGGGAATACCTATTAAAACCACCTCGGCACCATTTTCATTGCGCTCGGCAATCTCATGGGCGATCCGGGCGAGGGCGCGCTGAATGCCTGCTGCGGGAAGAATGACGAGAGTTTCAGGCATATTGGGTAACAGCCTGACTCGCTCGGCCACAGCCGGGTCGGGGGGCGCGTTGGTCGTGCATGATTTCCTTGGCCGGCTCACAGGCCGGCGTTAAAGGAGTAATTTGAGCAGAATTAGTTAATTCGTGGCCGCCGGGCTGGTCTGGCGATTGCGGCGCCAGTTGGAACGGTGTTTAATGATCCAGTCCGTCAGAGCCTGTTCAAAGCCAATATCCCGGCCCGCTTTCTCGGATTCAATCCACTTGTGCCGCAGGATTTCCTCACGCTCGGCCTGAAACTCGCGGTAAAGCGAGGAATTCTTCAGCAAATCGTTAGCCGACGAAGAGTCTTTTACATTGGTCGACATAGGTAAATTTAAATGTTACATCGACGTTAAATCCTCGCGCCCCCGGTTGCAATAGAAAAAATGACCGATGCTGGGTAGGTTTCGAACCGGTAATGGGCGGGCTAGCGCCAGCCAGCCGGGCCGGCTTCCAATTGGACCAGGCCGTCAAGGACCTCATGAAGGCCATGACGGATGTGTTGCTGCATGGCCTCGGCGGCCTCCGGGGGCGTGCCCTTGGCCAGCACCCGGGTCAGGCGTGCGTGATAATCCGAGGCGAGGGTGCGGCGCTTGACGGCCGTTTCGTAAAGCCAGTTGAACACGAGCACCTGCTCCTTCTCAATGGCATCCCGCAGCACCGGACAGCGGGCGCAGTCGGCGATGCGCAGGTGGAGGTTCATGTGGTACGTGTTCACGGAGAAGAGGAAATCCCGGTTGGAAACCCCGTCCTCGCATGAGGCGTACAACTGATCCACCTGACTCCCCATTTGCACCAGTTCTTTTTTTTCGGCCAGCGTTGCCCGCTCGGCAAAAAGCCGGGCGGCCTGCATTTCCAAGGCCTCGCGCAACAGGGAGCGGTCCTCCACGTCCTGTCGGGTGGGCACGCGCACGCGGGTGCCCACGCGGGGTTTGCTCTCCACAAGGCCCTCGCTTTCCAACCGCTGCAGGGCCTCCATCACCGGCGGCACGCTGATTTTAAGCTCACCGGCAAGTTTCCGCCGGGACAGGGAGACGCCCACGGGCAGGTCGCCGCGGAGAATCTGATTGCGAATTTCGCGGTACGCCAGGCCGGCGAGTGAGTGCGGGGTGGCCGCGGCCATGGCCACCGGAAGCGCGGGGGTAGCGGGTCTTTTCGGCTTCACAGGCTGGCGACGAGAAGGGGCCATATCGCGTCCAGCATCGGGGGAGTGGTGGACGACTGTCAAGCGCATGTGGGGCGCGGCGGCGGAAAGGTCATTTTTCAAAGCCCATAATTTAGGGGAAATCCAATCACCCAGCTTCGCCAAAGAAAACAAAAAAGGCCGCGCAGGGCGCGGCCTTGTGAAGGAGTTGACGGTTTATCCCGGCTCAGGGCTTGGGAGCGGCGGCGTTGGGGTTCGGATGGAGCAGCACGAATTCGCCCCGGCGGTTCTTGGCCCAGGCGGCGGCGTCATGACCGGGATCGATCGGCTTGTCCTTGCCGTAGCTGATGGTTTTCACCCGGGCCGCGTCCAGATTGAGTTTGGCCAGGGATTCGCGGAGCGCCAGCGCGCGGCGTTCACCGAGCGAGCGATTGTACTCTTCGGTACCCCGTTCATCGCAATGACCTTCGATGAGCAGTTTCAAGGTGGCATCGGCGGCCAGAGCGGTGGCCACGGCTTGCAGGTTGGCGCTTTCGGAATCTTTCACGACCGCGCTGTCAAATTCGAAATGCACGGTGTAGTTGGCCAGGGCGGCGCGGTCTTCCGTCATGCCGTCGAACTGGGACGAATCGGTGGTGGGAATGCCCTCACCCGGCTTCGGCGTGGATACATTGACCCCGGTGTCGCCACCCGGATTATAGGGCGTCGCCGGGGGCAATCCCGTCGGCGCGGTGGTGCTCGCGGGCGCTTCCCCCACGGGGGCCTCGGGGGAGGAGGGCAATTGGGTCAGTTTGGTCGGCTGGTGGTGGCAGCCGGCGCCAGCCAGCAGCGCCGCCAGGGCCAGGGTCACGGGCGTAATCAGTTTCATCGTTTTCATAAAATAAATCGTGTTGGTTTCTTTCAGTCCAATTAATCAGTTAAATTCGTGGTTCGGTTAGCGCGCCCAAGCCGGCTGGGAATCATTGCCCGAAATCCGCTTAATATCCTTGACCTGTTTGGTCATGACGTCAAGCACAGACAGCGCATAACTTCCCCCGCTCGTCCGGCGGGTGAATACCAGGGTTCGCGAATTGGCGGACCAGGAGGGGTCCTCGCCCGTCACCAGCACCGCCGGGGGCAGACTGCCATCCGCCGGCACCACACAAATGTCAAATTCATAAGCCTGCCGGGTAAACGCGATCCATTTTCCGTCCGGCGACCAGTCCGGTTCGGTGGGGTTGGAGACCCCGACGGTGTGAATCACCTGCACCTCGCCGCCACCAGCCGGCACCTTGGCCAGCACGCGCCGCTCATGCATTTTGGTGGCAAAACAAATCCACTGGCCGTCCGGCGACCAGCACGGGGAGGAATCCTCGGAGGTCGAAGTCAGTTTCCTGGCCTCCGTGCCGTCCGCGTTGGCCACCCAGATGTTCGGCTTGCCGCTGCGGCTGAGCACCATGGCCAGCCGCGAGCCATCGGGCGACACCGCCGGTGCCGTGTTCAAACCCGAATATTTGGCCACAATGGACCGCTGCCCGGTGCCCAGGCTGGTGTAAAAAATATCCGGGTTGCCAGGGAAGTACGAGGTGTAGTAGAGCGCCAGCCGGCCCGGCACCCAACACGGCGCGGCCACGATGGTGTCGTCATGGGTAACGGCCTGCGGATTGTAGCCATCAAAGTCTGACACATAAATTTCCCCGTGCCCGAGCGCAATTTCCTTCTTATAAGCAATTTTGCTCAGCCCGATGCCCGGCACATGGTTGATGGCCTGCACGATGTCATTTGCAAAGAAATGCGCCTGCCGCCGCAAACTCGCGCCGGAATAGGCGCGGGCGAGCACTGCCTGGCGGGCGACAGTGTCCGTGACGGTGCCAGTGACGCTGCCGGCATCGGTGCCGGAGATTTGGTACTGCGCGGCCTCCGGCGTCGTGAAGGCGAAACCCTGCACGTAGAGGTCGAACTTGAGGACCGCCAGCACCTCGCCGTCAAAACCCGACAGCGCGACCGGAATGGGCTTGGTGTGGCCCAGCGAGGCCGCCGTGCGTTCAATGGTGATTTCGTCCTCCGCCCGCGCGACTTGCAGCATGGTGAGAGCCAGCGCCAGGACCAGGCCTGGTTTAAGGGAGTTATACAAATTAGTTTTCATCCGAGCATCCGTTTGGCTTTGAGGTTAAAGTTGATGATGTAAGAGCGTTGATTTTCCGTCGCGCCGTCGGGAAACGGGCGAATGAAAGTGACCCGGTCCAGCGTGCGCTGCACGGACTCGTCCAGGGCCCGGTCGCCGGAAGGCGTGACGATGTGTGCCGAAATCACGGAGCCATCCCGGGCAATCACCACGCGCACCTTGGGGCTGGCCTCGTCACTGTCCGCGCTGTCGGGAGGATTCCAGGCATTCTCGTAAATGCTTTTCACGATCTGCCCGTAGTTGGCGTAAGACTGCGAGCCGGCCCCCGGCATGGTGATTTCGGTGCTGCCGTTAAGGTTGTGCTCCAGACTGCCGGTCAGACGGGCAATGGCGGCGGCCCGGCGGCGGGCTTCGGCGTGTTCCGCCTTTTCCTCCTCGGCCGCGGCTTGATCCTCGGCGGTGGTGTCATGCACGTGCTTTTTGTTCACCACGCGCACCACCGGCGTCAGGCTGATGTCATGCTTGAGGTCATGATGCTTAACCGGCTTGGGCGCGGGCGCGGGATCCGGGGTGTCATCCGGCTTGTCCGGCACCTCGGGCTCCACAGGCTCCACGGGTTTGGCGGGCTGGACTTCCGGCTGCGGCGTGGGGGTCGGCGCCACCTCCGGTTTTGGTGGTTCGGGCGAGGGCGGTGTGGGCGTGGGTGGCGGCACGACCGTCGGCGTGGGCGGGACCGGGGTCGGCGGCGCCGCTTGGGCAGCGACGGAACCGCTGCTCATGGCCGCGTCCACGGCGTTGGCCGGAAGGACTTTGAGCACGGGGAGATTATCCGGCGGCGGTGACTGGCGGAAGAAGCCCGGGCCCAAAAACAAAATGACCACCAGCAGCAGGTGGCAGCCGGCGGTGGCGATGATGCATTTTTTTTGGAGCGGGTTCATGCGTCCCTCAATGGTCCGGTTTCGGGTCCGTGGCCATGGAAATGGTAATCCCATAACGCTGGCAGGTGTCAAACAGCTTCGCCAGCAGCTCGTAACGGCTGTCCTTGTCCACGCGGATGTACGCGATCAAATTGGGATTGTCCCGCCCCTCCTGGGCCAGCCGGTAAATCATTTGGGCCTCGGTCAGGTTGTGCTTTTCCAGCTTGTAATAGCCGGTGCTGGTGATTTCGATGGTGCGGATGTTCCGCTTGTCCAGCACCTGGCTGGTCCGGCCACCGTGGGGCAGCTTGAGGTTGATGCTCTGCTCCAGCAACGGCGTGGTGATTACGAAGATGATCAGCAGCACGAAGGCAAGGTCCAGGAGCGGAGTGATGTTGATCTCACTCAGAGTCACCAGATGGCTGCGTTCGGAAAACCTTCTCATGGCCGTGACCGGTTGCTTTAATCGTCCGCCAGAAATTCCGTTTCCATGCGGGAAACGAGTTCCTGGGCGAAATTATCCAGGCCCACCGTGAAGGCGCGCAGGTTGTGCACCAGCCAGTTGTAGCCAAACATGGAGGGGATCGCCACCAGCAAGCCCGCCACCGTGGTGACCAGCGCGGCGGAGACGCCGGGAGCCATGGCCGACATCGTGGCGCTGCCCTCCTGCGCGATGCCGGCAAACGTGCTCATCACGCCCCAGACGGTCCCCAGCAAACCGATGAACGGCGCGCCGCTGACGGCAATGGCCAGCAGAATGAGCCCGGACTCGAGCTTGAGCGATTCCTGCGCCACCACGTTTTCCATGGCGCGTTTCACATGTTCCATGTGTTTGAGCGAGATTTGCTGTTTATTGCGTTCCCCGGCGGGACCGCGCAGGCGGGTGTCCAGGTTCACACAACCAGCCTGGTAAACGGCGTAAAGCGGGCAGCCTTCCACCTGCAATTTGCGGTCGAAAATTTCCAGCACGGACTTTTGCGCGTGGAATTCGTCGTTGAAGAAATGATTCAGCTTGCGCGCGCGGCTCATCTGGAGCGCCTTGGAGACCATCACCGACCACGCGAGGATGCTGAAGATGATCAGGCAGAAAATGATGATCCGCGCCTCAATGGTGGCCTGTTCCCAAATATAGACCAATTCCCACTTGTTGGAAGCGGTTCCTGCGACGGCAAATAGATAGAGTTCACCCATAAACATGCGACTGGTGATCTGACCGTGAGGAACCGTAGCAGTCAGACGGCAGGCGGTCGTAAAACGACCTGCCAAGGAGATTAATAGTGCGCGCCCCCCGAAAAGCCAAGTCTTTTTGGTGGAAAAATGGGGGGGGAAGGAGGTTAGCCCCGCGCCCGGAGCACTTCCTGATAAATTTCCAAGTGCCGCCGGCCGATGACTTGGGGATGATACCGTTCCCGCATGGTGGTGGCGGCGGTGGTCGGACGGGGGCAGCCCGCCTGAATCCACCGGGCCAGAGCGTTTTCCAGCGCGTCCCAGTCTTGCGGGGCAAACAGCTCCGCCCCCGCCACGCCCGTGGCGATATCCACCACGCCGCCGATGGCCGCGCCGAAAAACTTCAAATTGCGGGCCATCGCCTCCGCCACCACCAGGCCGAACGATTCTTCGGTGGGCACGTGGACCAGCGCCGACGCGGCGTCCATCACGGCAATCAGCCGGTCAGCCGGGAGCATGCCCAGATGCTGCGCATAGCCGGCCTTTTCGGCCACGGCCAGTTCCTGGGCGACGGCCATGCCGTAGGGGGTGGTTTCCTCGCGGTTGCCCGCCAGGTGCAGTTCAAATTTCAGGCCGCGCCGCCAGAGGTTCCCGGCCAGTTTGAGAAGCTGAAGCTGCTGCTTGCGCGGTTCCATCATGCCGATATTGAGCAGCACCGGCGGCCGCTGGGTGTCCGGCAGCGGCGTGTCAAAAAATGGCAGGCGGAGGGGGTTGGCCACCCGCCATACTTTGGGGGTGCGGGGCGCCACCAGCTTTTCCGTGTAAGCGGAGTTGCAAAACACCCCGGCGGTGCGCCGCAGGGCAAACACCTCCAGGCGGGCGGCCAGCCAGTGAAAACTCCCCACCCGCGCCGAATAACATTCCGCAATCGCCCGCATGTTGCCATGAATGGTCAGGACATTGGGGAAACCGGCCAGGACGGCGCTCACCGCACAGTCGCGCTCCGTGCCCTGCCCGTGGACCAGGTCCGGCTTTAGTTCCTGAATTTTTCTCCGGGCGGCTAGAATGCAGCCCAGATACAGCGTCCGCATCCAGCCCAGCTTGGGGACGAGCAGGCGGTGATAATACAGGTTGGGGCCAATTTTGGCGGGCGCGGCCACGGGCTGGCGCAGGCAGGCCACCACATGCACCTCCAGTTCCGGCATCAAGGCCAGGCCCTGCAAAATCGCCTCCGGGGCCGGGCCAAAATGCGGCTGGGGATTGGCGTAATCCTTGTGGGCTTCGCGGTTGTCCGTGGTCAAGACGACGATGCGCATATGGGAGTGGGTTGGGTGGCGGACCCGGGCGGCTAGGCGGGCAGCGTATAGCTGGGCTGACGGAAATCATGGGTCCGCTGGCGTAAATCCGCCAGTGCCTCCGTGATGGTTCGCACCACGCGGGCGGGTTCCGGCTGGTGCGTGTCGTTGGCAACAATGTACGTAGGCACCCGGAAGACATTCCAGCGCTCGCAATTATCGAGCCGCCATTGACCATCGGCCCAGATCAGAATCGGCGTGCCCGCCAGTTGCGCCAGGTGCATGGGGCCGCTCAATTCACCCGCCAGCAGGCGGGCGCCGCGGATGGCGGCCACGCTCGCGGCCAGATCCTCGGTCCGGCGGTCTTCCACGCCCGGCGGACAATAAGAATAGCGGGGATGGCCCACGCAATAAAAGCTCAGCCCCTGCGCCCGGCTCAACGCCACCACCTGGTCACAGAGCTCCACGGGATAATTGCGCGTCTGATCCGGCCCCGTTTTCTTGACTTGGCGGAAGTGAAACGCCACGTCCCGGAAAGCCCCGGCGGCGGGCGCTTCCCCCAACAATTCAAACTTCGCCGGCAACAGGTAGCGCTGATGATAGGAGGTGCAGATGTGCAGCGCGGTCATCACATCGTAATTTTTAAGCCCCAGTTCCACCGCTTTTTTCCGGGCCATGGCGTCCAGTTGCGCGGGGCTCAACCGTCCGTGTTTGTAACCGGCGGTTTCCAGGGCCACGTCGTGATAATGAACCCGGCAGCCGGGATAAAGGTAATCGCGCTGCGGGTAGGTGATGACATGGACCTCCGCGTAGCGGGAAATCTGCGCCCGCACCCAGGGCTGCCAGTCCATCAATTCATGGCCAAATTCCCCCACGTAAGGTCCCGCCACCAGCACCCGCCGGGGAAACCACCGCAAGCGCAGCGCGCCCAGCGCCCCGGCGAGTTTATCCCGCCCCGTGAATTGATAAGCCGCGGCCCGGCCGGCTTTCAGGAGGTCAAGGCTGGCGGGATCACTCATGGCGCAAGGTGGGTTCCGCGGGAAGCCGGTCGCGCCGCGTGGAGTTCCACGGCTTCGCCATACAATTCCCGCATCCGGCCGTTGACCACGCGCATGGTGAAATGCCGCTCCACATGCGCGCGGGCGGCGGCGGACATGGCCGCGAGCAGCGTGCGATCGCGGTCAATCCGATGCAAAAAGCCGGCGAGGGCGGTGACGGCTTCGGCAGGGTTGGTGGCGGGCGCGGCAAAGCCAGTTTCCGGGGTCACTTGGGTGGCCGGGCCGCCAATATCGAGACAGGCGACCGGCCGTCCGGCCGCGAGCGCTTCCAGGCAAACATTGCCGAAGCCTTCGTGCAGCGCGGGGTGCAACATGACATGGGCCTGCCCCAAACGGGTCAGGACCTCGGGGTAAGCCAGCGCCCCCAGAAACTTGATGCGAGCGGCCAGGCCGGTCCGGGCGGCGGTACGCTCCAGTTCGGCGCGAAACGGGCCATCCCCCGCCAGCCACAGCTCGGCCGCGGGACTCGTGCGGGCAAATTCCGCGAACGCGCGGATGGCCAGGTAAAAGCCTTTCCAATGCACCAGGCGGCCCACACTGATCACGCGCAACGGGCCGGGCGGGATGGGTGGCAGGGCCGAAAAGGCCGCCAGGCTGGTGTCCGGGATGGCCGTCTGGGGCATTTGCTCGACCCGGCGGGCACCCAGACGCGTGAGGGCCGCGCAACTTTCCCGGGTGATGCCGAGGGCGATGGTGGCGGCCCGGGCGGTGGCTCGCAGGGAGCCCGCCTGCTCACAGAGCTGGCGGATGCCATCGCGGGCGGCCTCGGTGGCCTGCTGGCGCAGGGGCAGTTCCCGGACGAAGCTGCGCGGCGGAGTTTCGGCGGCCCCGACCGGTCCCCAGATGAAGGGCAAATCCAGCACCCGCAAACCGCTGGGCGACCAGTAGCGCGCATAGGTGACATGGTGCACCAGATCAAACTGGACGCGGGCATGCAGTTCCCGGACGCGCTCCCGGAGTTTTTCCTGCCAGAGATGGTAATAGAGCGTGCCGGTGGCCGCGTGCGATCCCAGCCATTGCCAGGCGGGCGAGAGACCGTAAAAAATGGGATGAAAATTCGGCAGGGGATGCTCCTTGAGCCACGGTTCGGTCAACTCCCGGTATTGATGGGCATCCGCAATAACGGCCCAGACCTCATGCTCGCGCAACGCCTCATTGATGGCCCGCCAGGCGTTGCCGGGCTCGGAAGTCTCGCCCGGGAAGCAGGAGTAGGTGGACAGCAGGATCTTCATGAGGGCTCACCGGGCCGCCGCCGGGAAGGGGCGGGGCGCACGCAGCAGGGATAAAACAGGGTTTACCATTGAACGCGTGGCACCATACTGGGTTGACGGAAGGGCATCAAGGTTTAAAGGGGGGCAAGGTTCGCCGGCGGGAACTTCGCGAAACTTGAAGATTTTGGGTGGTTAATTGGTTAAAGGGTTGTTTGGTTGATTTGTTAAATTGCTTAAATTCAGCACTTTACAATTAACCGACCACGGATCAAGCCGGGTTCCGGGGCCGATGTCAAAGAACTTGCCGCCCGCCGGGGCGGGCCAGCCTGTTTAATGGCAGGTGCCATCAGTCCTATACTACACGTAATAGTAGCTTTAAACGCGGGGCTGTCAATGGAAAATTATACGTTCCCGCGCCCGGGGTTGGGGTAACACGCCCTCAGCCGGGCGATTGGTTGTCAGGAACTTTAAGGTGGCAACCCATCTGGCCACACATTAGGCTGTGCGTTCCGAAATTGGATGAGTATCAAAAGGCAAACATTATGGAGTCTGGCACCCCTGCTGGTCACAGCGGGCCTGGCTTTCTTCACGATGCCCCTGTTTTTGCGTTATCTCGGCACCGAGATGTATGCCTTGTTTCTGTATGTGACGGCGATTAGCGGCATGTTCGGGTTTGCGGATCTGGGCCTGGGGGTGGTGGTGGGGCGTTATTTGAGCGTGGCCCTGGGCAAACAGGACACGGCCGCCGTGCGCCGCTATTGGGGCACGGGCAATTTGATTGTGCTGCCGGTGCTGGGCCTGGCGGCGCTGGGGTTCATCGTGCTGACGGTCTGGCTGGGGCCCAAGTGGTTTGACAAATTGAATCCGGCTGACGTCGGCCTGTTTCGCGCCTGTTTGGTGGTCAACGGGGTGGGGCTCTTTTTTGCCTATTATGGTTCTTACTGGCTGACGATTTCCCAGGCTTATTTGGATTTCAAGTTTATCGGCTTGCTCCGCTCGGTGGTCACCCCCGTGCAGATTGTCCCCTCCGTGCTGCTGGCTTTTTTCACGCACAGCCCGTTCTGGGTGGTGACGTGGGCCACGGTGGTTGGCGGGGTGCAACTGGGGTTGATCATCGGGCATGCGCGGCGGCAGTATGGCATTGGCATGTGCCTGGGGTCAGCGCGCCTGGCGTGCGCGCGGGAAATGGCGGGGAACACCGGCAAAATGATGGTGAGCCTGGTGGTGGGCTCGGTGTTTGGCTCGATTGACCGGAACCTGCTGGGCAAGCTCGCCAGCGCCACGGCGTTTGTGCCCTACGGACTGGCCAACAATATCGCGGCCCGGCTGCAAAGTCTGAGCGTCTCGGTCATGGGACCGGTGTTGCACAACAGCGCCCGGGTGGATGGCGCGGACCGCACGCCGGCGGCGCGGATTTACAACCACACCTTTGGTTTCATGTTTGAATGGTATCTGTTCGCCCTGGTTTGGCTGGGCTTGTGGCATCCGGTGCTGCTCCGTTTGTGGCTGACCCACACCCTGGAGGCGGAGGCGGGACAGGCCATGGCCCGGGCGGTCGGACCGTTGTTGATCCCGCTGGTGGCCGCCTGCTGCCTGACCTCCATGGCCAACATCTCGACCTCGCAACTCATCTCTATGAATCGGCTAGGGACCAGCGTGGGTTTTGCCATTGCTGCCGGTCTGCTGGCGGTAGGCGGCGTAATGCTGGGCTGGCAGATTGCCGGTGTAATTGGTGCGGCCTACGGTTACTTTTTTAGCAGAATATTCTTGGTAGCGCAGGACCTTTACACCATCCGTCTGATCCATGCAGGCGGCTGGCTGGCCCGGGGCACTTGGATTCAGATTGGCACTCAAGTCTTGGTGGCAGCGATTTTCTCCCTTGCTTATTACGCGTTGCCCTCCAATTCCTACTGGTTCCTCCTGCCGGCGGCGGTGCATGGCAGCCTTATGGCTGTCTGGCTTCTGCGCGAACCGTTACGTCGTCGGCTTGCTCGCTCGAATCGGCTGGCCCAAGACGCTTCCACTCTCTAAACCATGTGCCTTGCCCTCCTCTATTGCGCTGAATTACTCTGTTTTCAAAAAAATCAACGTTCCACTTCAGACTTTTTATGAGAATCAATAGCATTTCCGGAAAATTGGCCCAATTGCGGCATTGTTCCCCCTCGATGTGGCCTACCTTTATAGGGGCGTGGCTGAGCCGCCGAAAAACTGACTGTGTTCCTTGCGTGATTCCTGGCTGCTCCAACCTGTTGAATATCCCCTTGAAGGAGTTTTACGAAAGCTACTCTTTTTTTTGCGAGCAATCTGAGGGCCGCCAAGAGCTCGGCTTTTTCCTGGACAACCTACGGCCCGGCGATGTTTTCTATGACATTGGTGGGTTTAGGGGAGCCTATTCCGCAGCAGCAAAAATAAAGCTGCAGGCTTCTGTGACCGTTCATATTTTTGAGCCCTTGCCACATAACGCGGACGCCATCCAAAGGATTTTCCGCCTCAATGACTTTGACAACATGCAAGTTACACGCTTGGCGGTCAGCGATGGCACCACGGTTTCTGGTTGCGTGAACGAGCTGGACGCCATGCTGCGGCTGGGAGACCAGCAAGCCACCCAAAAGACCGTTTTACCCTCCATTTCCCTGGACGATTACCTGGCGGTTGGCAACCCAGTGCCGACATTAATTAAAATTGATGTGGATGGTTTTGAATTACATGTGTTGCGCGGCGCTCAAAAGATGTTGCGCCAGCACCGGCCGAGATTGTGGCTGGAAATCCATCCGGGCTTCCTAAATGCCCAGGGATCCTCCGCCGAGGCGGTGATCACTTTCCTCCGAGAAAACGGCTATTCCCCTCGTAATTTTAATGATGTCAACCGGCCAACGGCGGCCGTTTCTTATCATGTTTGGTGCGAGTAAAAAGGGCTGAAGCGCATTGAAAGTATTGATACTCACCAACAGCCTGGGCTTGGGCGGCACGGAAAAAGCCGCGTGCCGGTGGGCCCGGGGGTTGCAGGCGCGGGGCCACGCCGTTGCGGTGGTGAGTCTGGCGGACGGTCCGCGCCATCAAGAACTGGCGCGCGCCGCTATTCCGGTGCGGATCACGAGCGCGGCGGCCGGCGAACTGGCCGCCCGCCTGCGCGAGCTGGATCCAGAAGTGATTCACGCCCACGCGCCGGGCTACCCGCATCCGGGCGACCTGCTCGGCGCCGCCCTGAAATTACTGCCGCGCAAAATTCCGGTGGTGCAGACGAATATTTTTGGCCGGTTGCAAAATCCGGCGGAGGATGTGTGGACAGATTTCCGGTTGTTCATTTCGTGGACCAGTGGCGTGCAGGCCGCGCGGCGCGCGTATCGTCCGCTGAACCAGGCCTTTTTCGAACGGGCCAGCGTGGCAGTGTATCCATTGGATCCGGTCGAGCCGGCCCCGGCCGCGGCGGTGGCGGCATTCCGCCAGACGCACGGGGTGACCGGCAACGAGGTGCTGTTTGGCCGGCTGTCGCGGCCGGAACCAAACAAATGGTCGGAACTGGCCCTGCAGGCGTTCCGGCTCGCCCGCCGCCGCCAGGGAAATATCAAATTGCTGTTGCGCGAACCTCCGCCCGCCGTGGCCGCCGCCTTGCGGGCGGGACCGGATGCGGATGCCTTCATCATTTTGCCCGCCACCCTGGACGAGGCGGAATTGCGCCTGACCCTTTCGGCGCTGGATGCCGTGCTCCATACTTCCAGCATCGGGGAGAGTTTTGGCTACGGCATCGCCGAGCCAATGAACCTCGGCAAACCGGTGATCACCCATTCCGTGCCGTGGCAGGATCAGGCCCAGATCGAACTGGTGCGGCACGGGGAGGGTGGTTTTGTAACCAGCACCCCGGAGGCCATGGGGGCGGCGATGGTCGCGCTGGCCCGGGATTCCTCCGGGCGGGAAAAAATGGGCCGGCAAGCGCAAGCACACATCCGGGTGCTGGCGAATCCGGAGACTTCCCTGCACCGGCTGGAACTCATCCTGGCCGCCGCCCGGGAAAACCGGCCCAACCCACAGGCCGCGGTGGATTTTGCCCGGGCACGGGCGACGGCGGATTATTTGGACGCGCATCAATTTGGACACACCTGGCGGGAGCAACTCATGCTGCGTCCCCTGCATTACCGGGTGCGCTTTCATGAGTGGCGTCACCGCCACACTTAGCCTATGCCAGCCATATCTTTGGTTATTTGCCAGTATCAACAAGGCGACCTGCTCCAGCGGCTGCTGCGGGAGGCGGAGGGCTGTTACGACGACCTGGTGGTGGTGCATGACGGGCCGGACACCACCGGCGTGGGCGCGATCGTGGCTGCGGCGGGCGGTCAATTTTTCGCGCGGCCCCGGGAATACCAGCAGGAACCCCACTGGCCGTTCGCCTGGGGCGTGGCGCGGCACGAGTGGATCTTGCGGCTGGATGCGGATGAGCTGCCCAGCCCGGCGATGAAGGCGTGGCTGCGGGATTTCCGGCAGGCCCCCGCACCGCCGGCGGAACTATCGGGCTACACCTGTTACTGGCCCATGTGGAATGGCCGGCGGGCAGTTTCCCGTCACTGGCCGGCGGGCCGGAATTTTTTCTTTCACAAAAATCGGGTAAGTTTCTTCGGGATGGCAGAACAGGTGCCGAAACCGGACGCCCGGTTTGAGTCACTGGAGCTGGTGCTCAACCACGAGCCATCGGGGCGCGAATCCCACAGCCTCCGCAACTTGCTGTGGCGGCGCACCGCCTGGCAGTGGCGGTACCGTATCGCCCATTCCCTGCTGGGCCGGCCGACGGATCTGGCCTGCTGGCGCTGGACGGATCCAGAGTGGCCCATGGGTTGGGAACAAATCCGCCAACACCCCTGGTGGACGGCCGCGAAGCGGTTGGTCATCAGCACCGGGCGGACCTTGCGGGACCAATGGCGCGCCGATGGCCGCTTTTATCCCGTCGCCGCCTTCAGCGGACCGCTGAACTCAGCGCTAATTTGCGTGCAATTCTGGCGCTTGCGGCGCCGGTCCGGAAAAAACCTCCGGTGACCGCTTGGGCTCTTAAAAAACAAAAAACCACGGAATACACGGAATAAAGTCAACGCCTAGTCCATTTTCGTGTATTCCGTGGTTAACAAGACTCAGACTTTTTGCGGGAAGCCCCGCGCCAGGAGGCGGAACACCCCCGGGCCAAAGAGCCGCGCCAGCCATTGCAACGCGGCATAAGCCCGGTTGGGCGGCCGGCTGTGGGTGAACAACCAGGTGTTATACGCCAGAATGCGCCGGGAAAAGGCGGGGGCGAAGCGGAGCAGCACCCGCGAGGAAACCGGCTGGGTGGCCAGCAGCTTGACGCGGTCGAAGGGAATGTCCAAACCCCGCGCCTGGCGCAGCAATCGCAAATTGCGCTTGCGCTGGGCGTTGTCGAGCGCCCATTTCCAGCCCATGCGTTCCACCCGGGAGGTGCCCCGGTCCAGTCCGTAATGCGAGCGGTTGACGGCCACTTCCGTGGCGATTTGGGCGGCCCCATGCGCGACCGCCAGCCGGAACCACATGTCCCAGTCCCCGGTGAAATAGGAGGCTTTGCGAAAGCCGCCCAATTCGCGGGCGGCGGCGATTTGGAACAATTGGCCGGGAAACATCAGGAAACAATATTCGGCCAACTCGAGCACATCCAGGTCGCGCCAGCCGCCGGGCCAGGCGACGGGTTCTGGCGGATATATCTTCTGATCCACCTCGGTCAGGTTGGCCCCCCGGCCATAATACAAAGCCCGGCCCGGAACGTCGCGGGTGAAGGCGAGCATGGTTTCCACGAAATTGGGCCGCAGCAGGTCGTCATCGTGCAAGATGGAGAGCCAGGGCGTGCGGGCATACTCCATGCAGGCATTCCAATTGTCGAACATGCCGCGGTTGTGCGTGTTTTGGAAATACCCAACCTGGCCGCCGAACTCCGCCAGCACGAAATCCCGGAACTGTTTGTCCGGACTGCAATTCTCCACAATGATCACCCGGACCGGCACGGTCTGCTCCAGGGCGCTGCGAATGGCCGCGTGGACAAATTGCCGGCGGCTAAACACGGTGATGGCGATCGTGATGTCTTCGGGGCGCAGGGCCATATTGATGATAAAATTTTAGTTTCCGGATTTGCGGACGGTTACGCAAGCGGCAATTGCGTAGATCAGGCGTTAAGATGATTTCCCCCAACTCTCGGAGGGCGACCTTGCTCTGCCGCATCCTGCCAAAACCACTATATTGTGGGTTGACGCGGTGGGTATTGCGGCGCACAATTTATTGCATTTGATTGGCTAAATGAAATTTACAGAAAACGGCCCTTGGTTAGGCTTTGGAAATTAAAAAGCAGTTTGCCGTTTTGACGACTGTCAGCTGCCCCAATCAAAGATGGCGTGAGTCGGCAACGCCTCGGTTTGCCCCCCCCCGCTTATAGAACGATCTGGCTACTGCCCGGAAGTCCTTTGCCTGATGCATTCAGGCTGCTTGACCAAAAATATAAAAATGGCGATATTAAGCAACGATCCGCCGAGCTTTTTTGAAGCTTGCGAGACGGGAGAGTCCCCAGGGCTGTGGGCTGCCGGAATACAAACTCCGGCTTATGCCCGATTCTTCATTGGCAAGAGTCCGTACCCGGTAGTTTTGTGCGCCTTATGAAAGCAATCGCTGATGAGGGCCACTCTCGGTCAGAGAAATTACCTTCGATGGATGGCTGGCGTGCGATCAGCATCCTAATGGTTCTGGCCTCACATTCCGAGGAATTGCCCGGCTTTTCAGGACAAAAGCTCGCATCGCTATTTCCGCTGGCGTTCGATGGCAACCTGGGAGTCCGCTTCTTTTTTGTGATTAGCGGTTTCCTCATCACGTATCTGCTGATTCAAGAGCATGACCGACTGGGAGAAATTAGCCTGCGAAATTTCTATGCGCGCCGGGCACTGCGAATTTTACCCGTTTATCTGCTTTACCTGGCCGTGGTGGCCTGCTTGCAATTTTTTACCAAATTGCACCAAGCCCCCATCACTTGGATTGGCGACCTGACTTTTACTACCAACTTTTTGCCCCGGGGTCCGATTTCCGGCCACCTTTGGTCCCTGGCGGTGGAGGAACAATTTTACCTGATCTGGCCAGTGACCTTTATCTGGCTGGGCGGTCATAAAAAGCTTGCTCCATGGGTATTCGCCACGCCTATTCTACTCGCGATCCTTTGCCGAATGGTCAAACAAGCCGGGCTGGTTCCGTGGGTTTTGCATCCGCTGTTTCATATGCACTCGTCCCTGGTCAATTTCGATTCCCTCGATGTGGGGTGCATGCTGGCATTCTTACTGGCCAGGCATCGGCAAACCGCCATGGCGTGGCTGTCTGGGGGCAAAAAATACGCGGCCATGATCCTTGGTTTTCTGCTGGTCGCATTACCCACCATGAATCTCCCTGGCCTCTTGCCTTTGTTGATTCCGACCGGCCCTTTGCTGCAAGCCGCCGGCTTTGGCACATTGCTGCTCACCAGCGTGTTGCATCCTGGCAGTTTCAAACCATTGAACTGGCCGCTGATCGCCCAAGTGGGGATACTTTCTTATTCCATCTACATTTGGCAGCAAATATTCTCAATCGGACCGCAGAGTTACGGCCTTTCCAATGTCTGGTGGCTGTCCTTTCCCGGTTGGTTATTGCTGGCTTTTCTGGCTGGCGTCACCTCCTATTATGGATTGGAACGCCCACTCTTAAAGCTGCGCGCCCGTTTTCGTCGGTTCTAGTACTGGAAGTTTTCCAGCCATCCGTTGGTCCTTTATATTTACTTGTCGTAAAACTTTAGACCTTGGATATCAAACTTTTGACGGGCACACAGGGAAACAATCCCCGGTTTATTGCGGTTGCAGCCGGGTTGGGTGATGGTTTACATTATATGGACGGCTGAACCGGGCGCGCTCCGCCCGGTAAAGGCCGGTCGGTTGGTTTAAATATGAATAGTAACAATGTGCCGGCCATTTTGCGCTCGCTGATCATCTATGGGATCTGCGTGCCGCTGGCCATTTTTGTGGGCTATTCGCTGGCGAACCCATTGGATATCAACACCCTGGGGTTCTATGGCGTCGTGGCGGCCCTGCTGATCTCCCCCATTTTTCTCCGCTGGCACCGGGAGATGCTGGTCTTCAGCTGGTTCTGCAGCATTCTGGTGTTTATCCTGCCCGGGTCGCCCAACTTGTGGCTGGTGATGGTGGTGGTGAGCCTGACCATCTCCGTGCTGGAACGCATCATCAACAGTGACTTGAAGTTTATCAGCGTGCCGCAAGTAACCTGGCCGCTCCTAGCCTTCCTGGCGGTGGTCATCATCACTGCGGAATTGACCGGGGGCATCGGCCTCCGGTCTTTTGGCGGCAGTGTATATGGCGGCAAGAAATATGTTTATCTCATCATCAGTGCCCTCAGTTACTTTGCCATCACGGCCCGGCCGATTCCGGTGAACAAAGCCAACCTGTTCGTCGCCCTATTTTTTCTGGGTCGGGTGACGATGGTGGTTGGGGACTTCTTTCAGTGGGCGCCCGGCTGGCTACACCCGCTGTTTATGATTTTCCCGCCAAATATGGACATTGAGGGTCCTGTTGAGGTGGGTACCACTAGGCTCATTGGGATCACTAATGGTGCAATCTCCATTTTCTTTTTTATGCTGGCCAAGTATGGGGTCCGGGGAATTTTCATGACCGGCAAAATCAGCCGGATAGCCATGGTCATAGTCCTGTTTGTCCTGACCTTTTTGGGTGGGTTTCGGACCTCCGTGGCCTTGTTCCTGGTCGGTTTTCTGATGATGTTTTACCTCGAAAAGATGCACCGCACCCCGCTATTGCTGGTGCTGCTGATGGTGGGGGCGTTGTCGGCGGTGGCCGTCGTTCCCCTGGCGCACAAACTGCCCTTCACCTTCCAGCGGGCGCTCTCCTTTTTGCCGCTGGATTTGGATGGCGAGGCGGTGGCCTCGGCGGATGACAGCACTGAATGGCGCATGAAAATGTGGACGGCGCTGCTGCCGCAAATTCCGGAGCACTTGTTGCTGGGCAAGGGACTGGCCTTTTCCGCGTCGGATTACGACGAGATGATGACCGGCAATTATATTCTGCAAAACAAGGCGGAAACATTTGATGCCAGTGAAGGTTCGCTGGCCCTGTCGAGTGATTTTCACAACGGCATGATTTCCCTGGTGATTCCGTTCGGCATCTGGGGGGTGCTGACGGCGGTTTGGTTTATTCTGGCCGGGTTGTGGGTGATGTGGCGGAATATGAAATACTGCCGCCCGGAGATCAAGCTGGCGTGCAGCATGCTGTTCGTCATGTATTTTTACGAGGCACTGAACTTTTTATCGTGCTTTGCCGGTCTGCAAATTGCGGCGGAACTGGCCTATTTCATTGGTTATCTTGGCCTGAGCATCGCCCTGAACAACGGCGTGTGCCAACCGACTGAGGAGGTGCTGGCGGCGCGGCGACCGGCGCACATTCCTTTTCGCGGCCTGCCCCGGCCCCGCCCGGCCTTCCAACGATGAGCGAACCACCGCTGCACACGGAAGGAGGCGCGGCGGGAACGGGGAGACCGAGCTTGCTGGTGGTGGAATTATGGGGGCTGGGTGATTTGGTCATTGCCACCCCTTTCCTGCAGGCGGTGATGACGCGTTATGACGTCACATTGCTGGCCAAAGCCTATGCCTTGGAATTACAGCCCCGCTTGTGGCCGGGCCTGAAAATCATCCCCTTCAACGCCCCCTGGACCGCCTTCCAACACAAATACCGGCTCTGGCGCTGGCCCATCGGGGAAATGTTGGGGCTGGGGCGCAAGTTGGGCCGGCCGGCCTTTGAATATGGCGTTTCCAGCCGCTGGGATCCGCGGGACCATGCCTTGCTGAAGGCGCTGGGGGTGCGGCAGCGGCTGGGCTTTGCCCGCTATGGCAGCCACCTCCTGCTGTCGCAGGCGCTCGTCAAACCCGATCCCAATGCGCATCACTACGAATACTGGCGCGTGGCGGCCCAGTCCCTGGGCCTCACCCTGCCCACGCGCAAGGACCTGCCGGTGATTCCCTGGCAGCCGGGCAAGCCGGTGCTGGTCCACAGTGGCGCCCGACTGGCCGTGCGGGTCTGGCCGCTCGAACGTTACCAGATGATCGTCCGGCGCCTGCGCGCGCAGGGTTTGCAGGTACGGGTGGTATGCGACCCGGAACAACTGGCCTGGTGGCATAACGCCGGGGAAAAGGCAGCGGCCTGCCCCACCACGGTGGGAGGGCTATTGGAGATTTTGGACGGCTCGGGCGTTTTCATTGGCAATGACTCGGGCCCCGGACATCTGGCGGGCATTTTGGGACTGCCCACCTTCACTATTTTCGGCCCGCAACTGCCGGAATGGTTTGCCCCCTTGAACCCGCTGGCAGAGTGGATGGAGGGCAAGTCCTGCCCCTACAAGCCCTGCTCGGATTATTGCCGGATGCCCACGCCGGAGTGTCTGTGGAACATCACTGGCGAGGAGGTCTGGCAACGGCTGCAAGGCTTCCTCCGCCGCACGCAGCGGCCTGCCAGTTCATAACCGGTTCCACCAAACCGCCGTGGGTTTGGGCACCTCGAAGTGGGTGCGCACCGCCGGGTTTTTTAACGTGTAAATGTCGTAACTCGTGGGCTTCATCGAAAAATGCCCGGCGGCCAGCCGGCGCAGCCGGTGGTGCAGGATCCAAACCGGCTTGAAAAACCGCAACCAGCCCGGACGCATCCGCTCCGTCTCCGCCTTTTCGCGAATGGCGTTCGGTTTCAAATTCATGTTCTCCCCCGTGTCCGCAAAGCTGGACGTAAAGACATTGGACACCCCCATGGGCACGCGATTTTTCAGGAGGGACAGAACCCAGTGAAAATCCCCGAGGTCCCGCCATTTGGTGTCAAAGAACAGGTTGCGCTCGTGGATGACCCGGCGGCGGAGGAAAATGGAGCTGGTCAGCACCGGAAACCGATACCAGACATACCAGGGATGGGGCACCAGGGAATGGCGGTGGCAAATATATTTCCCCTCGCCATCCACCACCACGGTGCCGGCCAGCAGCACCTCCACCTCCGGGTGCTGCGCAAAATAGTCGTGCACAAATTTCAGCGCGCCCGGCAAGTATTGCTCGTCGCAGTTCAAATAGGCCAGGATTTCCCCGTGGGCGCGGCGGTAGCCCCGGTTCACCGCGTCATACATGCCAGCGTCTTTTTCAATGAATGCCTTCACGCGGGCATCCTGCGGCAGCCATTCCTGGGTGCCGTCATCCGAGCAGGAGTCCTGCACAATATGCTCGACCTCCACGCCCTGCTGGTCGGCCACCGAGGCGATGCAAAGTTTGAGCCAGGCGGAGTTGCGAAAACTGGGGGTGATGATGGAAATCAGCATGGGATCAAAACCCGGCCGGCGCGGAGGCGCAGGGGCCGGGCGGAGCGGTCAGTTGTCCAGGGCAACGCAACATAGGTTGGTTAATCAATCCCGGCCATGATTTCAGGTGGGGGCGGAAAAGACAAGCCGGACGTGGCCGGGACGCGCGCGACCGGCGGGCGGCGGTTCGCTCCAGAATGCGCTGCGGAATGGTTTGCGCCGGCCCGGCCACGGGGCACCGGCCATTTCAGGGTTGTGCAGTCCCGGCAATGCCTTCATAGTGCCGGGGTAATTGGGGACTTGAAGGATGCCTGGGGTTAAAAACAAGCCAGGACGCAGCCCGCTTCCCGGCGACTGCGATCAAACAACGCAACCCCCGAAAACCAGCAACCGGAGTTCCAGCAAACCCTGTTTAAATATGTGTCCGCCAAGTGTCCAGGAGGTGTCGGGGCTGAATCCGGAAACGGCTTCCTCTCCGGACGTGGTGGCGGGCGTGGCGGTTCGGGCCGGGGGCAGTTCCCTGGCGCTGGACCAATGGCGGGGGCTCGCCTTGGTCCTCGTGCTGGTCGCGCATGCCTTCCACACTTCCGGCCGGGTGGACGGACTGGGCCGGGTGGGGGTGAATCTCTTCTTTTTTATTTCCGGCATCCTGGTTTTTCGCTCGCTCGCCGGCGCGGCCGGGAGCAGTCCGTGGGCGCAATCCCAGTCCTTCTGGTGGCGGCGTCTGCGGCGGCTTTATCCCGCCATGCTGGCGTATGTGCTGGTCATGGCGCTCACCGAACCCTGGTTGCAACACCTGCCCGGCCAGGATCTGGGCACGGACTATCCCACGTTTGTGCACTATCTGCCGGCCGCCTTGTTTTATTACATCAACTATGCCCCCGGCATGGTGCCCGCCCTCGGGCATTTATGGAGTTTGGCATGTGAAATGCAGTTTTATTTGCTGGCCCCCCTCCTGTTCATCCTGGCACGGGAAACCTCGGGTCGCGGCTGGCTGGTGTGCCAGTGGACGCTGTTCGGGTTGCTGTGCTTTGGGCTTTCCCACCCGTTCCAGGCCGACGCCTGGGGGCCCGCCAAATATACCTTTCAAGTGGCCGCCTGGCCGATGATGCTCGGCTTTTGTTGTGAATACCAGCGCGCCTGGCTCGACCGCTGGCCCGACCGCCGGCTGGCGGCGGCCTGCAAGGGGCTTGCCGGCTTTTGTCTGGCCGCTTTGCCCATCATGTTTCTCGGTCCCCAAATGAAAATGCCCACCGTGGCCCTGGGCGCGCTGCTGCTGGCGCCCTGCCTGCTGGCCTATGCCCGCAACTGGCCGTTTGCCCGGGTTTATGGCGGCGGGGCGCTCGCGTGGCTCGGCCAGCGGACTTACTCCATCTATCTGTGGCAGCAACCCTTGACGATTTGTCACTTTTTACCCGTGGCCTGGTGGCCGCTGGGCGCCGTGGCCTCCGTCCTCATCGGGGCGCTCTGGTTCCAATGGTTTGAAGCGCCCTTTTTAAGCTCCCGCCGCCGGCCCGGGGCGGCCCCCGCCACCTAAGCCGGGGCGGGTGCGGGACGAAAGCGCTGCGCAATGGGCACGCGCCGGCCCGTGCCAAAGGCGCGCGGCGAAATCTTCAAGCCCGGCGCCGCCTGCCGCCGCTTGTATTCGCTGAAAGTCACCTTGTTGATCACGTCCTGCACCGTGGCAGCGGCAAAGCCCCGCGCCACAATCTCGGCGGGACTCTGGTTGTGCAGAATGTAGGCCGCGAGAATCGCATCCAGAATTTCATAGGGCGGCAGCGAGTCCTGATCTTTTTGATTGTGCCGCAGTTCCGCGCTCGGCGGCTTTTGAATGGAATCCACCGGGATGATGATTTTGTCGCGGTTGATCCACCGGGCCAGGCGGTAAACGTCCGTTTTGAAGACGTCCGCGATTACCGCCAGCGCGCCGCACATGTCGCCATACAGCGTGCAATAGCCCACCGCCATTTCCGACTTGTTGCCCGTGGTGAGCACCAGCGCGCCAAATTTATTGGACAACGCCATCAAGGCCAGGCCGCGCAGGCGTGACTGGATGTTCTCCTCCGCCTCGTTCGGTTTCGTGCCCGCAAAAACCCCCGCCAACTGCCCCTCCACCGCTTGGAACACCGGCTCGATGGGCAGCACTTCGTAACGAATGCCGAGGTTTTGGGCCAGCGCCGCGGCATCGCTCAAGCTGCCGGCACTCGAATAACGCGCGGGCATGGCCACGCCCCAGACATTTTCCGGACCGAGCGCGCCCGCCGCCAGCGCGGCGACCAGCGCGGAATCAATGCCGCCGGAAAGGCCGATCAGCACCGACTGGAAACCGCATTTGTGCACGTAATCCCGGATGCCCAGGGTCAGCGCGCCATGCAGGAGTTGTTCCCGCACCGGAAAATCCGCCAGCCCCGCCGGCGGCATCGCCGCCAAATCCACCACCAGAATATCCTCCGCAAAACCCGCGCCCCGCGCCAGCACGTCGCCCTGCGCATTCAAGGCCACGCTGTGACCGTCGAAAATCAATTCGTCGTTGGCCCCCACCAGGTTCACCTGCACGAGCGGCACCCGTTCGTCCCGGGCGATGCGCTGCAGCATGGCCAGCCGCGTGCGCTCCTTGCCCTCGCACCAGGGCGAGGCGGAAAGGTTGAGAATAATATCCGCGCCCTGGGCGATCAGCTCTTTGACCGGGTCGCGACGGTACAGCCGTTCCGGCCAGAAATCCTCGTCATTCCAAATGTCCTCACAAATCGTGATGCCCAGTTGCCGGCCCTGGAAGGCGAACGGCTGGAGCGCCGGGGCCGGTTCGAAATAGCGGTCCTCATCGAACACATCGTACGTGGGGAGGAGACTTTTATGCGTGCGCCAGATGATGGCGCCATGCTGCAGCACGGCGGCGGAATTGCGCAGCGTGCGACCCGGCCGGTCCGAGTTGCGCGCCACATAACCCACACAGAGCGGCACCGCGCCCACCGACCGCGCGGTTTCGGTGAGCGCCTCCAGATTGGCGTTGATGAAATCCGCGCGCTGGAGCAGGTCGCGCGGCGGGTAACCGCAGAGAAATAATTCCGGGGCCAGCACGAAGTCCGCACCCTGGGCGCAGGCGGCGAGGTAGGCGGCGACGAGCTTTTGCCGGTTGGCGGCAAAAGCGCCAATGGTGGAATTCAGCTGGAGCAGCGCGATTTTCAACGAGGAAAGGATAAATGGGCCACTTGGTTTGGCAAGGGCGCACTGGGCCGGGGCGAAAAAGTGCGCGAATCTTGAGGATATCGCCAGAGGTGGTGCGGAATGCCCGGTGGCGGGCTAACCCCGCGCCTCAAGCCTCCTTTCCCATTCAAGGTCATTCAAGCCTATTCAAGGTGATTCAAGGTGATTCAAGGTGATTCAAGGTGATTCAAGGTGATTCAAGGTGATTCAAGGTGAAAAATTGTTGTGAAGCCCAAAGCCTCCCCCCGACCTTGGAAATGAGACTTTGGACCTGAGACATGAGACCCCCAGTCCGCAATTGACATGCTCCACGCCGGACGTTAATAAAACATGGGTCCATCAGTTGCCTGACGGTGGCGCTATTACTATATCTATCAAATGCTCGCGTTTCTCCGCCAAACCAGCCCGGTAAGGCTGGCCATCTTCCTCCTGGTTGCCACCACCTGCTACCGTCTGTGGTTTATCACCCGCATGGAATTGGTGCCGGACGAGGCCTTTTACTGGCTGTGGTCCAAACACCTGGCCTTGTCCTACCGGGACAAGGGGCCGCTCATCGGCTGGACCATAGCGCTGGGCACCTGGCTCTTTGGCCCCACCGTGTTTGGCATCCGCTTTTTTGCCGTCATCCTGGGCACCGGCACCGGCTGGCTGATGTTCCTGATCGCGCGGCGGTTGTATGATGAGCGCGTCGCCTTGTGGAGTTTGCTCCTGATTTCCGTGATCCCCATGGCCGCCGTGGGCTCCATCCTGATGACCATTGATTCCCTGAGCGTGTTTTGCTGGGCCTGGGCCGCCCTTGCGTTTTGGAACGGACTCCACCGTGACCGCCTGAGCGACTGGTTCTGGGTGGGCCTCGCGATCGGCCTGGGTTTTCTGGCCAAATTCACCAACGGCGTGCAACTGGGCTGCATCGCGTTCTTTCTGCTCTGGTCCAAGGCGCATCGTCCGCTGTTGTTCAGCCGCAAAACCCTGGTCATGGTCGCCACCTTTGGCGTCAGCATCCTGCCCGTCATCATCTGGAATTGCCAGACCGGCTGGGTGCATGCCATGGCGCTGCATTCCCGCAGCGGCGTGACCAACACCTTTGGCATTCATCCCGCGCAATTGTTGCGGTTCATCGGCGAACAGTTTGGCGTCATCTCCCCGTTGATCATGCTCGGCATGGTGATTGCCGCCGGGGGTCTGCTCTGGCGCCAGCACACGGAGTTGCGCGCGCGTTTTCTCCTGAGCCAATACCTGCCGGTTTACGCGCTGTTTATGTTTTTCAGCCTCAACAGCGCCGGCAAACCCAACTGGACGGCTCCCGCCCTGGTCACCGGCGTTATTTTGACCGTCGTGTTCTGGCGTGACGCCGTGCAAGCGCGGCCGGCTTGGCGCGGTTGGATTGGCGCAGCCTTTGGGCTGGCGCTCGTGATGACCATTCTGATGCATGACACCGATTATCTGCATTTGCCGCAGGGCAAGGACCCGCTCCGGCGGGCCAAAGGCTGGCCGGAATTTGCCGCGCATGTGCAGCAGGCCCGCGAGCAGTACCAGGCCAACGTGTTGATTGGCGACCATTATAATCAAGCCAGCATGATGGCATTTTACCTGCCCGACCAGCCCACGACCTACATGCTGCCCGAACCCTACGGTGCCACCCAGTTCACCCTCTGGCCAACCTACCAAGTCGGAACCAACACGCGGGCCTTGTTTGTAACCAGTTCCACGAATGATGTGCCGGAGCTGCTGGGCACCCAGTTCAACCACGTGCAAATGGTGGATGATTTCTGGGCCAAACATCAGGGCCGGAAAATGACCGAATTCCGCATTTATTTTTGCACGCACCGTTGACCCGCGCCGCGTGAAAACCCTCCATAAATACCTTGCCCGGCAGGTGCTCGCGTCGCTGTCCCTCACGGTGCTGGTGTTCACGCTCGTCTTGCTGGTGGGCAATCTCCTCAAGGAAATTCTCAGCCTGCTGGTCAGTGGCCAGGCCCATCTCAGCCTGATGGCCGAGGCCGTGGCCCTGCTGGTGCCGTGGCTGTGGGTGTACGCCCTGCCGATGGGCTTGCTGACGGCCACCCTGCTCACCTTTGGCCGGTTCAGCGCGGACCAGGAACTCACCGCCGCCCGGGCCAGCGGCATCAGCCTGATGTCCCTGATCACGCCCATCCTGCTCATCAGCCTCGCCTGTTGCGGTCTGAGCGCTTGGATCAATCTGCAACTCGGCCCCGCCTCGCGCGTGGCCTACCTTAACCTGATCAATCACGCGCGCAGCCAGGTCACCCGGGGACAGTTGCCCGAGGGCACCAACATCCGCGATTTCCCCGGCTACCTCTTTTACATCGGCAAAAACCGGAATAATTATCTGTCGGACGTGTGGATCGTGCAATTTGACAAAAACACCAACAACCCCAACCCGCTGATCACCCGCGCCACCTCCGGCCAATTGGAACATGATGAGGTCAACCAGCAACTCTTGCTGCACCTTACGAATGTCGTCCGCACCACCACGGTGGGACTGCATGACATCGTCAGTTCGTTCAAATCCATGGACATTGCCGTGGATGCCAAGGCCGCGACGAACCAGGTTTTTCACCCCAAGATCAGTGACATGACCTACGGCCAGTTATGCGCGGAGATCCAGAATGTGGAGAGCCTGGTGCGCCATGCGCCGACCCCGGGCGCCACCGCGGCCGACTTGCAGGCGCAGCAACACGAGTTGCGGCAGCAGAAAAATGACCTCACCCTGCCGGCCCGGGTGGAATTGAACCGGCGGTTTGCCTTTTCCTTCGCCAGTTTCAGCTTCGCCCTGATCGGCATTCCGCTGGGCATCCGGGTGCATCGTCGCGAAACCAACGTGGGCATCGCCGTGGCCCTGCTGCTGGCGGTGGGTTATTACAGCTTCATCCTGCTGGGGATGTCCCTTTCGGCACGCCCGGAATTTTATCCGCAGCTCATCCTCTGGGTGCCGAACTTCATCTTTCAAGCCATTGGCGTGGTGCTGCTGTGGCGCGCCAACCGGGGGTTTTGAATCCGGAACCCGCGCGGGGCCGGGTCCGGGAAACCCCCTTGCCGGAAAACGGAGCCGGGCCCATGATGGGGGCGGAACCCATTGGCGGCGTTCCCATGCACATGAGTATTTCGATCAAACAATTCGAGCGGCGTTCGCCCGCCTTTTCCCTGGTGTTCGCGGTGGTGTCCGTGACTGTGATTGGGCTGGCGGATTATGTGACGGGTTATGAAATGACCTTCGCCACCTTTTATCTGTTTCCGGTAGCGGTGGCGGTATGGTTTGCGGGACGCGCGGCGGGAGCGGTCATTTCGTTGCTGAGTGTGGGCGTCTGGATCGTGGGCGATTATGCCAATGGCCAGCATTACGCCAGTCCGCTCATTCTGATTTGGAATGCCAGCCTCACGCTGGCGTTTTATCTGATTGTGGTGGGCATTCTCGACAAGTTGCACCGGCTGCAGGAGGAATTGGAATCCCGGGTGCGGCAGCGGACGGTTGCCCTGACGCAGGAAATTCAGGAGCGGGCCCGCCTGGAGAAAGAGTTGCTGGATGTCAGTGAACGGGGCCAGCGGCAGATCGGTCATGATTTGCATGACAGCCTGGGCCAGCATCTCACGGCCACGGCCTTTGCGTGCCAGGATTTGGCGGAGCAACTGGAGCATCGCGCACCCCAAGAGGCGGCGGCGGCCAATCACCTGGTCAAAATGATCGAGGAATCCATCAACCTGTCGCGTACGTTTGCCCGGGGGCTGATTCCGGTGGAGATGGGGGCCGAGGGGTTGATGGACGGTTTCCAAGAACTGGCGGACAACATCAGCCGGCAGTTTAAAATCGATTGCCAGTTTGAATGCCATCATCCCGTGCTGCTGCCCGACCCGGCTGCGAGCATGCATTTGTATCGCATCGCCCAGGAGGCCGTGACCAACGCCATCAAACATGGCCGGGCGAAAAAAGTCGTCATCAGCCTGCTGGCGGATCCCGAGGCCATCTACTTGAAAATCACGGACGATGGGGCCGGGCTGCCGGCGAAACCAACTGCGGGCGGCGGCCTGGGCTTGCGGATCATGGCGCACCGCGCGGTGATGATCGGGGCGGAGTTTAAAATTGAATCCCTGCCGGGCGGCGGAGTGCGCGTGGCTTGCCAACTGCCCCTTGCCGGGGCATTAATACCGGAGGCTCATGCCAAACCATAAACAGGTTTTTCTGGTGGACGACCATCCGCTGGTGCGGGAATGGCTCACCAATTTGATCAACAAACGTCCGGACTTGCAGGTCTGCGGCGAGGCGGGCAGCGCGCCGGAGGCCCTGCAACGCATTGGCGCCATCCAGCCGGACATTGCCATTGTGGACATCACCCTGGCCAGTGGATCGGGGATTGAACTCATCAAGGACCTGCACGTCCAGCATCCCGCGGTGGTCGTGCTGGTGCTCACCATGCACGATGAAACGGTTTATGCCCTGCGCGCCCTCCGGGCGGGAGCGCGCGGTTACATCATGAAAGCCGAGGCCACCACTAAGATCATTCAGGCCATTCGCACCGTGCTGGAGGGCCGCCTCTATGTGAGCGACCGAGTCACCGCCCTGATGGCCGAAAAATTTGCGGAGCATCCGCGCAAGGCCGGCTCGCCGGTGGAATTGCTGAGTGACCGGGAATTGGAGGTATTCCAATTACTCGGGCGCGGACTGGGCACCCGCCAGATCGCCGAGCAATTGCACATTAGCTTCAAAACCGTCCAGGCCTTCTGCGCGCGGATCAAGGACAAGTTGCAATTGGACAACGTGAACGAACTCTTGCGCGAGGCGGTTCGTTGGCAGGAAAGCCAGGCGGTGAAATAACCGTTCGCCGTAGGGTCTGACCCTACAAAAAGTATAGGCCTCACTCCACAGACAGCCCTCCCCCGGCTCCCCTATTTTACGGGGAGTGAAATTGTTGTTATCCATGGCGTTGTTTGTGGTCCTGTGCGCTGCCCCCGGCGCGCTCGCCCAGACCAACCGGCTCTCCCTGGCGCAGGCCCGCGAACTGGCCTTAGAACGCAACTGGGACATTCTGGCGGCCCGGAGCGGGGTGGACGCCGCCACCGCCCAGTTGCTGGTGTCGCGCGAATTTCCCAATCCCAGCCTTTCCCTTTACGTTGGCAAAATTGGCACCCACCTCGCCGGCACCTCGGATGGCAACGGCCTCAGTGATCGCAGTTATGATTCAATTGCCGCCGTGAGCCAGCTCATTGAGATCGGCGGCAAGCGCGGCGACCGCCAGGCCGCCGCGCGTTCGGGCATTTTGGGTTCCAAGGCCCGTTTCTACGATGCCAAGCGCACGCTTGACCAAGGCGTCACCAAAGCCTACATCGCCGTGCTGCTGGCGGCCGAAAACGAGCGGGTGCTCACTGAATCCGCCGGTTTAATGCGCAAGGAGGCGAAGATTGCCGAGGCGCAATACAATGCCGGTGATCTCTCGGCAGCGGATAAAAGCGCCCTCGAAATCAATGCCGACCAGTTTGAACTCCAGGCCCGCGCCGCCGCCGCCGCCACGGTGCAGGCCCGCATCGCGGTCGAGGTTCTCTTGGGAGCCCCGCAGCCGAAGGGCGACTGGCAGCCGGTGGATTCGCTGGCCAGCTTGATGGTGGCGACCAATACCCCGCCGGCTCCCGGTGCGCCCGGCGCCACGCGGCCGGATGTGCTCGCGGCGGAAACGGATCTCGAGGCCAGCCGCGCCCAACTGCAAATGCAGAAAGCCATCCGGATACCCGACCCCACCATCAGTGTGGGCGTCGAACACAACCCGCCGGACACCGGCCCGGCCGAGGATACTTTTAACGTGGGCGTCTCCTTCCCCTTGCCCTTGTGGAATCGGAACAAAGGGAACATTGATGCCGCCAAGGCCGCCGTGGGCCAGTACCAGGCGGCGTTGGGGAAAATCCGCACCCAGGCGCTGGCCGATGTGGCCACGGCGGAATCCGCATATGCCGAGGCCAGCCAGCGCTGGCAGCGGTATCGCGATGAAATCGCCCCGCAATCCGCCCAAGTGCGGGACGCGGTCGCGTTTCAATATGAAAAGGGGGCGGCCCGCCTGGTGGATTTGTTGAATGCGGAACAAACGGACAACACCGTCCGGCTGGCGCTCGCGCAGGCCATGAACGACACCGCCAGTGCGGCCGCCGATTTGGAAGCCGCGCGGACCGGATTGAGCCAGACTGAGCTGAACCATTATTGAGCGGAATGAATAAATCACACGTCATGAAATCAAAGCATCCTTTTTCTTGGGCGGGCTGGTTCTGGTTGCCGGGGCTGGCCGCCGCTGTGGCCCTGGCCGGTTGTGACAAGCCACCGGTGGCGCAAGTCGATGACCCGCCGGCCGCGACCGTCACCGGGAAGACCGTGAGTTTTGCCACCAATGCACCGCAACTGGCTTCCCTTGTTGTGGAGCCGGCCCGGCCGCGGACCATGGCGGTCACTCACGTTACTGGCCGCTTGTACTGGGATGCCGACACCACGGTGGGTGTGTTCACCCCGGTGGCCGGACGGGTGATCTCCCTGGCGGCAGACTTGGGGCAGGCGGTTGCCAAAGGCACCCCTTTGGCCATGATCGACTCGCCGGATTTCGCGCAAGCCCTGTCCAGTGCCCGCACGGCGGAAGCAACGCTGACCGCCGTTGAACAGGCCTACACCCGCACCCAGGAATTGCTCGCCCACGGCGCCGCCGCCACGAAGGATGTTGAGGCGGCCCGGTCCGCTTATCTGGCCGCGCTGGCCGAATTCGACCGGGCGGAAGCGGTGCTGGACAACTACGGCGGTAATGACCACGGCACCAACTCGATATACACCCTGCGCAGTCCGATTGCCGGCACACTGGTGGAAAAAAATGTCAGCCCCGGCCAGGAGCTCCGCGCTGACCTGATGCTGGCTAATGCCCCGAATCTGTTTGCCCCCAGTTTCGTCGTCAGCGACCCGTCGAAATTGTGGTTGCAGGTGGACGTGTCCGAGGCGGATCTGCCCGCCCTGCAAACGGGTGAGGACCTGCAAATCACCACCCGGGCCTTTCCCGGCCGGGTTTTTCACGGTGTCCTGGACAACATCGGCGCGGCCCTGGACCCCGCCACCCGGACGGTCAAGGTTCGCGGGGTGGTCAATAATCCCGACGGCCTGCTCAAGGCCGAAATGTACGTGCTCGTGGATGTGGTGCAGGACGCCGCGCGGTCCGGCGCGCTAGGCGTGGAAGTCTCCGCCAAGGCGCTCTTCATGAAGGGCGACGACTCCTTTGTTTTCGTGGAAACCGCCCCCGCCACGTTTGTGCGGCGGCAGGTGAAAGTGGGCGTGGAAAAGGATGGCCGGATTCCCATTTACGACGGCGTTAATCCCGGGGAAAAAGTAGTTGCCGAGGGTGCCTTGCTATTGCAGGCGCTGGTGGAACCGGCCTCCTGAGCCCCCGGCACTTTTGATTTGTCACGGATACATTTGCTATGATTCAGGCGCTGACCACCCGGGTCCTCCACCATCGCGGCGTTGTCGTGGTGTTGATGATCGTCTTTCTGATCTTCGGCGTTCAGGCTTTTCGCGAACTGCCGGTCGAGGCGTACCCGGACGTCACTAACGTGACCATCCAGATTCAAACCCTCTTCCCCGGCCACGCCGCCGAGGAGGTGGAGCGCCTGGTGACCATTCCCATCGAGAGTGTCATGAACGGCATTCCGCAACGGGTCTCCATGCGGTCCATTTCCGAGTTTGGCCTTTCGCAGATCACCCTGGTATTTGAGGACGACGCCAAAAACGACGTGGTGCGCAACCTGGCCAACCAGTTGCTCGGCACCGTCAACCTGCCGGCGGGGGCGCAGGCCTCCCTGTCACCCGATGCCACGCCGATTGGCGAGGTCTACCGCTATACCATGCGGGCCGCGCCCGGCTATCCCCCCGAGGAGGTTCGCGCCCTCGAAGACTGGGTGGTCGAAAAGAAAATGCGCTCGGTGCCCGGCGTCGTGGACGTCAACCCTTTTGGCGGCCTCACCAAGCAGTATCACGTGTTGATTGATCCGCTCAAACTCAAGGCCTACGGGCTCAATCTGGCCCAGATTTTCACCGCCCTTGCCAACGGCAACGCCAATGCCGGTGGCTCCTACGTGGAGCACGGTTCCGAACTTTACGTGGTGCGCGGTCTGGGTTTGATTGGCAGCCTCGCCGACATCGAGAACATCACCGTCACCACCATCAACGGCACGCCCATCCACATCAGCGATGTGGGCGCGGTGGTCATTGGCCACGCCACCCGCCTGGGCCGGGTGGGGCGGACCGAGGGCACTCATGATGAGGATGACGTGGCCGAGGATATCGTGGTCATGCGCCGGGGCGAGAATCCTCTGCAAGTCTGCGCGCGGATAGAGAAAATGGCGGCGGAAGTCAACGAGCGCTACCTGCCGCCCGGCGTCAAACTGGTGCCCTACTACGACCGCACCGGCCTCACCGAACGCACCTTGCACACCGTGGGGCACAACATGGTTGAGGGTATCGGCCTGGTACTGCTCGTGCTGATCCTTTTCCTCGGCCTCGGCAACTGGCGCTCCGCCCTGGTCGTGGCCATGGCGGTGCCATTCGCGCTGCTGGGTGCCTTCCTCCTGCTCGATTTGCGCGGCATTCCCGCCAACCTTATTTCCATGGGCGCGATTGATTTCGGCATCATTGTGGACTCCGCCGTGGTGGTGATCGAAAACCTGCTGCGCATCATGGAGGAACGCAAGGGCAGGGTGCGCTCGCTCGTTTCCACCATTGTGGAGGCCGTCACGGAAATGGGCCGCCCCATTATCTTTTCCAAGATCATCCTGCTCACCGCCTTCATTCCCCTCTACACGATGCAGCGCGTGGAAGGGCGCATTTTCAAACCCATGGCCATGACCCTGACATTCGCCCTGATTGCGGGCACGGTCTTTGCCATCCTCATCGCGCCCGCCCTGGCGAGCTTTGCCGTGCAGGGCCGGATTGCCCCGCACGAAACCTGGATTGTCCGCTGGTTGCTGCGACTGTACCGTCCCGCCCTGGACTTCGCCCTGCGAGTGCCCAAAACCGTCTATTTCGTCGCCGGTTTGCTGCTCCTCGCCGGCGGCGTCACCTTTTTTAGTCTCGGCAACGAGTTCCTCCCCAAGCTGGATGAGGGCGATCTCTGGGTGCGCACCTTCGCCCCGCAATCCATCTCGCCGTCCGAATCCGCCAAAATCACCCAACGCGTGCGGAAGATCATGGCCTCCTTCCCCGAGGTCCGCTACGTGGTCAGCCAGTTGGGTCGGCCCGATGACGGCACGGATGTCAATGGCTGGGACGTCACCGAATATAGCGTGGGCCTGATCCCGCGCGAACAATGGACCACCGCCCACAACCGCGAGGACTTGTGCGAGGCCATCAACAAAAAGATCAAGGAAATACCGGGCATTGACACCCAGTTTAGCCAATATATTGAGGACAACGTGGATGAGGCGGTCTCTGGCATCAAGAGCGAGCTGGCCATCAAGGTGTTTGGCGACGACTCCACCAAATTGCAGGCCATCGCCAGCCAAATTGTCGATATCATCAAGACCGTGCCGGGGGCCACGGATGTGGGCACGGATTTGCTGCTGGGCCAGCCCCAAATCCAGATCAATGTGGACCGTGCCGCCATCGGCCGCTACGGCCTGGCCGTGGCCGATGTGCAGACGGTCGTCGCCACCGCCATCGGCGGCCAGGTGGCCACCCAAGTACTGGAGGGCGAGCGCAGCTTCGATCTCGTCGTGAAACTCGCTCCCAAGTCGGTGGCCGACTTGGAATCCATCCGCAACATTCCAGTTTACGGCTCCAACGGTGAGCGCCTCACTCTCGGCGCGCTGGCGAATGTATCGGTGAAACCCGGCCTGGCCTTGATCGACCGTGAGGAAAATGAGCGCCGCACCGCCGTGAAACTGTCCGTCCGCGGCCGGGACCTGGGCTCACTCGTTGGCGAGGCGCGGAAAAAAGTTCGGGACCAGGTGCATCTTCCCACCGGTTACCGGCTGGAATGGACCGGTTCCTTTGAGAATGAGCAGCGCGCCGAGCGCCGGCTGGCGGTGGTGATCCCCATTACCATCGCGGCGATTTTCTTTCTTTTGTTTATCGCCTTCAATTCCTCGCGCTACGCGACCTTGATATTGCTCACCGTGCCGTTCGCCGCCGCCGGGGGCGTCATGGCGCTGCCGCTGGCCGGATTAAATCTCTCCGTTTCCGCCCTGGTGGGCTTCGTCGCGCTCTTCGGCGTGTCCATTCAAAACAGCGTGATTCTCGTCACCCGGATTCGCGAGTTGCGCCGGGAGGGCCGGGAAATCCACACCGCCATCAAGGAAGGGGCCACCTCCCGCGTCCGCCCCATGGTCATGACGGCGCTCATGGCGTTGCTGGGGTTGCTGCCCATGGCCCTGTCCACCGGGGTGGGCGCGGAGACCGCCCGGCCGTTCGCGGTGGTGATCATTGGCGGCCTGATGACCGGCACGGTGCTGACCTTGTTCATTTTACCCCTTTTGTATCCTTATTTTGAGCACGAGCCAAAGCATCTCCCCCATGCTGAAGGCGATCACCCCTAAACGTCTGCAAATAAGCTCCGCGGCCACTGGGCGGGATTTTCAAGGTTGCCCCTTGCGCAGTTCCCGGGCAGGCTGGGGACACACAACTTGCATGGACTCACAATCAATTTGCATCGGATTCAAGCCTGCCAACTGTTTTTTAAGGCGTTGGTTGCTGGCGCTGCTGGCACTGGCCCTCTTGATACAGCTCTCGGCCCGCGCGGAGGGGTTGCGCCAGATCATCAACTTTAATCGCGAATGGCTGTTCCAGCTGGGCGATCCCACGAATGCGGAGGCGGTGGCCCAGGACACGTCCCACTGGCAAAACATCAATCTGCCGCATTCCTTCAGCCTGCCGTATTTTCTCTCCCCCAAATTTTACTCGGGTTACGGCTGGTATCGCAAAACCCTCACCGTGCCGCCGGACTGGGCGGGGCGGCGGGTCAATCTGGAGTTCGATGGCGCGTTTCAAGTGACGGAATTGTTTGTGAATGGCCAGCGCCTGGGGGAGCACAAGGGCGGTTACACGGGCTTCACCTTTGATATCACGGACGCGCTTCATCCGGGGGACAATCTGGTGGCGGTGCGGGTGAATAATCTGTGGAATGCCCGCCTGGCCCCGCGGGCCGGCGAACATACTTTCAGTGGTGGAATTTACCGCGATGTTCGGGTGGTGGTGACGGCGCCGCTGCATGTGACCTGGTACGGCACTTTCGTGACCACCCCGCAGGTTTCCCAAGCGTCTGGCACGGTGCGCGTGCGCACGGAGATCGCGAATGATTCGGGCGAGGGCAAGTCCGCGCGGGTGAAAACGGAGGTGGTGGACGCGGCGGGCAAAACGGTGGCGGAGATGGAATCCAAGGAGCGGATACCGGCGCATGGCATCGTGACCTTTGACCAAACCAGCCGGGCGATTGCCCAGCCGCGCCTTTGGTCGCCGGCGGAACCTAATTTGTATTCGGTGCGAACAACGGTGCTGGATGGACGGCAGGCCGTGGATGATTTCACCTCACCACTGGGTTTTCGCTGGTTGAAATGGACGGCGGACCAGGGGATGTTCCTGAATGGGGAACACTATTATTTCAAGGGGGCGAACGTGCACCAGGATCACGCCGGCTGGGGCGACGCGGTGGCGGACAGTGGTTTTTACCGGGACGTGAAGCTGGTCAAGGACGCAGGCTTCGATTTTATTCGCGGCTCGCATTATCCGCATGCGCCGGCCTTTGTGTCCGCCTGCGACGAGCTGGGCGTGATGTTCTGGTCGGAAAATAATTTCTGGGGCTCGGGCGGTTTCCATGGCGAGGGGAATTTCCAGGTCAGCGGGGCGTATCCCCGGCACGCGGAGGACGAGCCGGAGTTCCGGGCCAGTGTGAAGAACAGTTTGCGCGACATGATTCGCATTCACCGCAATCATCCGAGCGTGATTGTCTGGAGCATGGATAACGAGGTTTTTTTCACGGACAAATCGACCCTGCCCAAGGTGCGAGAGTTTCTCACGGAACTGGTGGCGGAGAGTCATGAACTGGACCCAACGCGGCCGGCGGCGATTGGTGGCTGCCAGCGCGGGGAAATTGACAAGTTGGGTGACATCGCCGGTTACAACGGCGATGGCGCGCGGTTATTTATCAATCCCGGCATTCCGAACGTGATCAGCGAGTACGGTTCCACGGAGTCCGACCGGCCCGGCGAGTATGCACCCGGCTGGAATGAACTGTTGAGCGCGCCGGGATTGGATCGGACCCAGCCCTATCCCTGGCGATTTCCGTGGCGCAGCGGTGAGTCCATCTGGTGCGCCTTCGACCACGGCAGCGTGGCGGGCAAGCGGTTTGGGGGCATGGGTCTGATTGATTATTTCCGGCTGCCCAAACGGCAGTATTACTGGTATCGCAACGAATACCGGCACATTCCCCCCCCGGAATGGCCCGGACCGGGCGTGCCCGCGGGGTTGCGCCTCACGGCGGACAAAACCACACTGCTACGAGTGGATGGCACGGACGACGCGCAGATTATTGTGGCGGTGGTGGACGCGGCGGGCCGGGTGCTGACGAATTGCCCGCCGGTGACGCTGGCGGTGGCCGCCGGGCCGGGTGAGTTCCCGACGGGTCCGAGCATCACCTTCGCGCCGGACTCGGACATTGTGATTCGCGACGGCATGGCGGCGATTGAGTTTCGTTCTTATTACGCGGGAACAAGTGTCATCCGCGCCAGTTCTGCCGGCTTGCCGGATGCGACGCTGACCATCCAGTCGCTGGGCGAGCCGCAGTTCGTGGCGGGCGTGACGCCGCCGGTGGCGGAGCGGCCGTATGTGCGATACAACGGTCCGGCCGCCGCGCCGACGCTGGCGAGTTTTGGCCTGGAGAATCCCACCCGGGCCAGCAGCGAGGCTCCGGGCCATAGTGGCCGGCAGGCGAATGATGGCAACGCGGCCACCTGCTGGCAGGCGGCGGAGGCGGACACGCCAGCCTGGTGGCGTGTGGATTTGGAACGGCCGGTAAATGTGGCGGAAACGAAACTCACCTTCCCCGCCCCCGGAAACTGGCAGTACCGCATTGAAATTTCCGACGATGGGGAAACTCACTGGACGCTGGTGACGGACCAGTCGGTGACGACTTCAACGGCTCAAGTGCGTCACGACCAGGCCGCCGGCCCGGTGCATGGCCGTTTCCTGCGGGTGACATTTACGGGGCTGCCTTCCGGCCAGGCGCCGGCGCTCGCGGAGGTGGAGGTGCTGGGGAGTCTGGCGGCGCAATAAGGCAGGCCGTGCGCGCATCAAGCGGCTGGCGCATGAATCCGCAGTCGCACCCGCACGGTGGTTAATTCGGTGTCTGGTGACTCCACAATGATCGTTCCGTGATGCGCGGTGACAATCCATTGCGCGATGCTCAGCCCCAGGCCGCAGCCCTCCACTTTGCCGCCATGCGCTGCGTCACCACGATAAAAACGGTCGAACACCCGGGGCAACTGTTCTGGAAGAATCCCGGGCCCGGTGTTGGCGATGCTAAATTCAGCGGTGTCACCCACGCGGCGCAGCACCATCAGAATCTGGCCTTGGGGACGGTTGTATTTCACGGCGTTGTCGGTCAGGTTGAGCAATAACTGGCGCAGCCGGTGGCGGTCGCCCAGCACGGTGACCGTTTCGCGGGCGCTCAGTTCCACCCGGATGCCCTGGGGTTCGGCCAGGATCAGGGCGTCGGCGAAATTATCACGGATCAGCTCGTCCCAGCGCACGGGTTCGCTGGCCAGGGTGATTTGCCCGGCATCCGCCTTCGCCAGCAGGGTGAGGCCGTCCACAATGCGCGTCAGCCGGCGCAATTCATCCAACTGGCTGGCGGCGCGTTCATACTCACTGGGCGAAAGCGTTTCGTCACGCAAGGCGGTCTCGGTTTCGCCACACAAAATAGTCAGCGGTGTTTTCAGCTCGTGCGAGGCGTGCAGGGTAAATTCGCGGATGCGGTTGAAGGAGCCGTCCAAACGGACGGTCATGGCATTGAATACCTCGGTGAGGCGGTCCAGTTCATCGCCGGCCCCGCTGCGGGGCAGGGGCGCGCGTAAATTGTGCTCGTGAATTTTTTCCACGGCCGCCGTGAGCCGGGCCACCGGTGCCAGCGCCCGGCGGGTGAGCCACCAACCCCCCAGCAATCCCAGCACCACGGCCGGCAAGCCCACCCATAACACCATTTCGCCGGTCTCATCCAGGGCGCGGTAAGGATGTTCCTCCCGATGATGCCGGTGCATCTGCTCGGAGATTTCCCGGTATGTGCCCAGGCCAATCACCAGCAGGGACAGGATCAAAATGCCGGCATACCACAGGGTCAGCCGCGTGCGAATCTTCATGTTGGTTCCTTGAGAAGATAACCCGCGCCCCGGACGGTATGCAACAGCTTGACCTCAAAACCCGCGTCAATTTTTTCCCGCAACCGGCGGATGTAGACATCCACCAGGTTGGTGCCGGGGTCGAAATCGTAATCCCAGACTTTTTCTATGAGGGTCATGCGCGCACAGATGATTCCGGCCGAGCGCATGAGAAATTCCAGCAGCCGGTATTCCCGGGCGGTCAGTTGGATTTCCACCCTCCCCCGGCGCGCCTGGCGGGTGTGGGTGTCCAATTGCAAATCCGCCACGCACAGAATTGTCGTCTGGCTCTCGTTCCCGCGCCGGGTGAGGGCGCGCAGGCGGGCCACCAGTTCGGCCAGTTCGAAGGGTTTGGGCAGGTAATCATCCGCCCCTGCATTCAAACCCGCCACCCGCTCGTTCACCTCGCCGCGCGCGGACAGGAGCAACACCGGAAGTTGCCGGCCCTGCAAACGCAGTTCGCGCAGCACGCTCAAGCCATCGCGCCCGGGGAGCATGATGTCCAGCACCAGCGCGTCAAACCTTGTAGTCTGGCATTGCGCCAGCGCCGCCTCCCCGTCCGGGCACACCTCCACGATCAAGCCCTCGGTTTGCAGGGCCTTGCGGATGAACGAGGCGGTTTTGTGTTCGTCTTCGACGACCAGGATGCGCATGGTTTCGGTCGGTCATTGCCCGCAGCCTTGCCCGGGCCAAGTACATTCATATCAGCTAACGGAACCGGCGCGAAAGTGCAAATGACATTGTTGTCATTCTCGGCGGGCCGGCACCCGCATTTTCGTGCGGGTTTGCAACCGCCGCCGGGCCTGCTAATCATATGGCCATGACCCTGACGTTTCGGCTCCGTTTCCACACCCAACCCGGCCAGTCCCTCTGGCTTTCGGGGCCGGCCCCTTTGCCGGCTGAACCCCTGCCCCTGCGGTATGTGGATCATGAGACGTGGGAGGTGACCCTGCCCGCGACGGAGTATCCGGCCACTGTTCCGCTCAATTATTCCTACACCCTCCGTCAGCCCGATGGCACCTCCCTTGCTGACTGGGGGCGGAATCGTTCACTGCTGGCGGCTGAATTTCCCGGCGAACACTTGCTGGTGCTGGATACCTGGAACCATCCGGGATTCGTGGAGAATGTTTTTTACACGGAACCATTTAAAAAAGTGTTGCTGTCCCAGCCGCCGGTGCGGGTGCCGCGTCCCCCCGCGAACGCTGGCACCCATACCTTCCGGGTGAAAGCCCCGCTGCTGGCACCGGGCCAGACGCTCTGCCTGTTGGGGGAAGGCGCCGCGCTCGGCAACTGGCACACGCATTCCCCCATATTGCTGAGTCACGCGCCCGGGGCGGATGATTTTGCCGCGCCGGTGGATTTGTCCGGCCAGACCTTTCCGGTCACCTATAAGTACGGAATATTCGACGTGGTTCACCATTCGTTCGTGGCGTTTGAGGGCGGCTCCAACCGCCATTTCTGGGATGCCCCGGCGCCGGGCAAACACACGGTCATCAACGACGGTTTCGCCGCCCTGCCCGCGCCCGCCTGGCGCGGCGCGGGGGTGGCGGTGCCGGTCTTTAGTTTGCGCACCGAACAGAGCTTCGGGGTGGGCGAGTTTGCCGACTTGAAGGCCCTGGCCGATTGGGGCAGGCAAGCTGGCCTGAAACTGATCCAGCTCTTGCCGGTCAATGACACCAGCGCCACGCACACCTGGCGGGATTCCTACCCTTACGCCGCCATCTCGGCCTTCGCTTTGCATCCGCAATACCTCAATCTCGCGGCCGTGGTGACGCCTAAAAACCGTCCGCTTCTGGCCGAACTCGAAGGTGAACGGCAGCGGCTCAACGCGCTGCCCGAAGTGGATTATGAGGCGGTGCTGCGGGCCAAACTAGGCTTTCTCAAGAAAATCTTTCCCTCCCAACGCGCGGCCACCCTCCGGGCGAAGGCTTACCGGGATTTCTTTGCGGAAAACCAGGCGTGGCTGGTGCCTTACGCCGCCTTCTGTTATTTGCGGGACTTGCATGGCACGCCGGATTTCAGCCGCTGGCCGGAGCACCAGACTTATGACGCCGCGGCCATTGCGAACCTGGCCCGGAATAATGCTGAAATCGAATTCCATTACTTCATCCAGTATCATTTGCACCGGCAGTTGCAGGATGCCGCGGAACATATTCACGCCGCTGGTTTGGTATTGAAAGGCGACATTGCCATTGGCGTTTATCGTCATGGGGCGGACGCCTGGCAGGAGCCGGAATTGTACCACCTGGACATGCAGGCGGGTGCGCCACCCGATCCCTTCGCGGCCAAAGGTCAGAACTGGGGCTTCCCCACTTACAACTGGCCGCGCATGGCGGCGGATGGCTTCGCGTGGTGGAAGCGGCGGTTTGCCCAGATGGGGCATTATTTTGACGCCTTCCGGATTGATCACATCCTCGGTTTCTTCCGCATCTGGAGCAGCTCGGCGCACGCGGTTGAGGGCATCCTCGGGTACTTCGTGCCGGCCATTCCCATCGAGGCGGCGGAGTTTCACGCGCGCGGTATTTTCCTGGACCGCAAGCGGTTTACCCAGCCATATATTACCGGGGCGGTGTTGACCGAAATTTTTGGCGGGCAGTCGGGGCTGGTCCGGGAGCAATTCCTTCACCATCAGGGCGGTGACTTTTACACGTTGAAAACGGAATTCGCCACCCAGCGGGCCGTGGAGAACTGGTTTGCCGGGCGGGAGGCGAACAAAATAAATGAGCATTTGCGGCTGGGGCTGTTTGATTTGATCAGCAACGTGATTCTACTGGAAGTGGACGGGCACTTTCATTTCCGCTTTGGCATGGAGACCACGCTGTCGTTCCAGCGGCTGGCGCCGGACACGCAGGCGCGGTTGAAGGATTTGTATGTGGATTATTTCTACCGGCGGCAGGACGAGTTTTGGAAGCGCGAAGCCCTCCAGAAACTGCCGGCGCTCAAGCGCGGCACGGACATGCTCATTTGCGGCGAGGATCTCGGGATGGTGCCGGCCTGCGTGCCGGAGGTGATGCGCGACCTGGGCCTGCTCAGCCTGGAAATCCAGCGCATGCCCAAGGATCCGGGCCGGGAATTTTCGCGTCCGGCCGAGGCGCCGTATCTGAGCGTGGTCACGCCCTCCACGCATGACATGAGCACCATTCGCGGCTGGTGGACGGAGGAGCCCGCGCTCACGCAGAAGTTTTACGAGCGCGAACTGGGCGGCACGGGTCCGGCCCCGCGGGTGGCGACCCCGGAAATCGTGGCGGCGGTGGTGGAGCAACATTTGGCGTCGCCGGCCATGTGGAGCATCTTCCAGTTGCAGGATTTGCTGGGCATGGACGCGGCGCTGCGGCGGGCGGAAGTGGACGCCGAGCGCATCAATGTACCGGCGATTCCGAGTTACCACTGGCGTTACCGGCTGCACCACACCCTGGAACAGTTGCTGCAGGCGGCGGAGTTTAACGACCGGTTGCGCCGGCGCTTGCAGGAAAATGGGCGGGCATGAAAAAGCGCCCCGGGGCGGCCCGGGGCGCTTTAATATCGTATATTGTAAGATTACTTCCGGCGGCGGGCCGCCAGGAGGGCCAGGCCGGAGAGCGCGCCGAGCGCCAGGGTTGTGGGTTCCGGGGCGGAGGTAATTTGCAGGTTATTGAAATAACTGTTGGCGTTCTGGTTGCCGAGATTGCCGCCATTCTGATTGTAGAGATCCGCTTGGGAAACACCATTCTGCCAGATGAAGTCACCGGTGCTGGTGGAGGACAAGGTCGCCTCGGTGGTGGCGCCCTCCAGCAGGGCGAAGGACCATGCACCGGCACTGCCCTGGGTGTAATCCAAGGTAATTGGACCGGAGGAGTAGCCCACCCCGGTATCCACCTGCACCCCCGAGCCGGAACTCGTCCAGACGTTGATATAATAATCGTTCAGGCCGCCGATGAAGTAGAATTGAAACAGGTTGTTGCCGGAGCTGTTTTGCAGATTGAACCCATCCTGGCCGCCAGTGTCGCCGATGTTACCATTCTGGTATTGAATGGAAAAGGTCTGGTTGGCACTGAGAGAACCAGCCGAAAAAGGGGCGATGGCGTGAGCGGCGGCGTAAGTGCCGCTGTTGGCGTAAAAGCCAAAGGCGTTGCCGTTCCCGCTGTTAATCCCGCTGCTAGCGCCGAGAAACTGGCCCGAATAGCCGCCGTTGGGCGTGGTGTTGTTGAAGGACCAATTCCCGAAGCCCGTGCCATTGTTAGCAGTTTGGGGCCAAGCGGAGTAGTTGCCGGCGTTATCGCTCGCCACGGTGATTTGCGCGTGGGCGGCGAGCGTGGCGGCACCGGCGATGGCACTGGCCAGAAAGAAGTTTTTGAGTAAATGGCGGCGCAAGCCAGCCAGTGAAGACAATGTTGGTTGATTCATTGATTTGTTTATTTTCTCTGGGTTCGCTGTACTGTCACTGGAAAGCTCACAAATTGCAACCCGCATGTTTATGCGGTACGGGTTCAAAGGCCCGTGTCGTCAGGGCAGCATTTCAATTTCATAGAATTTCTGGGGCACCGGGTTGGGGTCATAGTAATACGCCGAGGGGCCGGTGGCGGGAATGACCGTGCTGATGGGCTGGAAGGGCCGGGCGAGGTTGGTGGTGGCCAGCACTTGATAGTTCACCCCGGGGGCGCTGGCCCAGACCACGAGCTGGTTGTTGCTGCTCAGGCCGGAAATGCGCAGCGGCGGCGCCACCACCAGACTGCGGGTGTCGAGCAGCGCCGGAACATTGTTGGTGTAAATGAGCTGAATGACGTTGGTGCCCAGCGGCGGGTTGCTCCAGTTGTAATAAAACGCCTTCATGCCCGTGCACAAGCCATTGGGCCGCAAGATGTAGGCGGAGGACGGTTGCAGCACGCCGTTGATCAGTAAATTGAAATTGGTGGCGGCCGTGGTCAGCGTGGAACTAAAGCACGCCGAGAGCAGATAGGTGGTGTTGGTGCTGTAGGGCAGCACCACGCCATTGGTGGGGGGGCTGGCGATTTCCACATACTGAGTGGGCGCCAGCGTCGTCACCGCCGAGGTGAGCAAGGTGTAACGATTCGTGTAAACGCTGGTGGCAAACTCATTAAGCCGCACCGAGATGGTTGCCGTGCCGCTTCCGGGAATGTTGACGTAATTGAAGCGGAATTCCTGCGGCAGATTGGGATAGGCCGCCGTGATGGTGGGATTGGGCGTGACGGCCGTGGCCGCCACAAAGACCGGCGCCCCGTTGGTGCCGTTGCCATTGCCATTTGCCTGGCCGGTGACGAGATCGTCATTCGCCGGGTTGCTGTCCTGGATGTTAAATTGCACGCCGGTCACGGTGCTGTCGGCGCGGACCACCACGGTGTAAGCCGTGGTGTTGAGGGTGGTGCCCGTGCCGGGGTAGGGCACCGCGCCTGTCGGGAGGGCGCCGTCGTAATAAAAGGTTTGCGCAAAGGTGTTAAAGACACTGGCCTGGCCGGGACGCGGGAGGAAGGTCCGGGCGCGGATAATATGGAAGCCGGAGGGCAAGCCGGTGACGGTGTTGTTCACGTTTAAATCGTTGTGCAACCAGACGGTGGCGGTGGTGGGGTTGAAGTTGGTGATGACCGCCTGGTTGAGGCCGTAAAATTTGGCCCCGCTGGCCTCGGCGTCCGAAATCGGAGCGATGGCATTGTTGAAGAGGGCCGCCTGATAGCGCACCGTGGTGCCCGCGCCCTGGGCGGGAATCAACCCCTGCCACCAGTCAATATTGGTCTGGGCGCTGTCGTGATTGACAAAATAAAGCGGCACGACCTGGGTGGTGCCTTGCGGCACCCCAAACGCGCCGGCCGGTTGCGAGCCATCGGTGGTGTAGTAAAGCGACCCGGTGTTGGCCTGAAACTGGTAGCCCACCTTCACATAAACCGTGGCCGCCTGGCCCGCGCCCGGGCTGAGGGGCACCCGCTGGGTGGCGGAGTTATTGGGGGCCAGGGCGGTGTTGGTGGCGGCGGGATCATGATACGCCCAGTTGATGGTGGCGTTTGTGATGGTCGTGCCGTAGCCCGCGCCGGTCACCACATTACTGGCCCCGCCCACGATGTAGGTGTAGGTTTCCGCGCCGGCGGAGAGGATGTTGTCGTTGGCGACGATGCGGGCGGCGAATTTCTCCGGGCCGTAGCGGAATTGCGGCGCCGTTTGTTCATAGCCTTGAAACACATCACTCGCATACCCCGGCTTGTTGTCGCGGTAATCCGGGAAGTTGGTGGGGGCAAGCCCGCTGCTGTTGTCCGTCGGTCCGAGGCCCATCTGACTGTTCAGGTCCAGGCCGCCATCCAGCTTCACCAGCGTGTTCGAGGCCGAGGCGTCACTGCGCACGAGGATGTCGAAGTTCGCATTCGTGACGACCGGAATATCCAGGGCGTAGGTGAGGTTGGAGACATGCACGCCGCCGATGACATTGCCGTATTGATCCACCCGCCCGGCCATTTTGAAGGGATACACCGGATTGAAACCGGCGTCGCCATTCGGACCGTCGGTGCGGTAAACGTTGAGGCGCGAGGCCGGCACTCCGCCCTGGCGGAGGATGATGGCATTGGTGAGGATATTCGCCCGGCTGGCCTGCGGCCACTGGTAACCATACATCACCCAGGCATTGCTGGGCAGGTTAAGCTCGATGGCTCCGCCGCCACTGGGCACGACCTGCCCGCCCACATAAATCAAGCGCTGGGTGGGGTCGGCGGCGTTGGCGGTGGCTTGCGCGGTTGCCAGACTGGAGGTGGCCCCATGCACCAGCAGGCTGGCATACGCCCGCCCGCCGGTGGGAGAGGAACTGGCGAGCTGCACCAGCACCGAGCCGGGTGCGAAGCTCACGGGCAAGCCCATCGCCCGCGAATTGGAGACCGACTGGCCGCCATAATAGCCGTCACTCGTGCGGGCAACCCCGTCATCAAAGGCGATGTCCCCGGGATAACTGGTTTTGTTATTCATGGCGAAGAGCGCCACGGCCTGGGTCGCGGGCGCGGCACTGTTGCCCTCGCGATAATCATACCGCTCAAAGGCCACCACGTTCTGGTCGCTCCAGTGTGAGAGGGTGCCGCCGCGGGAGAGTTGATTATGGAGATACATCGTTTCCGGCATGGTGTTGTCGCCAAATTGTCCGAGGTAATTGGCGTAGGATTCGATGGGCGTGCCCCCGTTGGTGTTGTGATTGTAGCCGTCCGAGTAAACCATCGGCAGGCCTTCGTGCATGAAGAAATAAGCGTCCTCCATGCCCTGGTTCGCCGGGCAACAACTGCCGCCGTCTTGCGACTGCGGGAGGTTCACCGCCTGGGCCGCGCTGAAGTTGCCGTTGGCATCGCAATTCGAGCCGGGCGGGGTGTAATCACGGCTGTCCATGCCCGCCATGGAAGTGCCGCTGAACACACTGTTCATCTGGCTGTAGAGCGGGAAATTCAACAGCCGCATGCCGGAATTGAGATAGTCATAAAAATCCTCGCCCGCCGCCATCGCGGCCGGCTCGTACTCGCCGAAGATCATGGCATCGTTGCGGGGCGCCTCGGGGTTGAACAGGCTGTTGCGGTTGCCGTCGGTTTCCACATAGCCATTGCTGGTCACGTTGCTGCCGTAGCCGTGCACGTAATCAAACATCGCCTGGATGGCCCCGGTGTAACCGGCGAAGGAAGGATCATCGGTCTGGCCGGTTTCATTGCCGAAGAAGCTCACAGGCACGTGCTTCACGGCGTCGAGGCGGAAGCCGTCGCATTTGGTGGTGTACAGGGTCCAGGCGACCGCGCGGCAGAGGTAGGTGGACACATCCTCGGCCACCGGCTGGCCGTGGCCGTCAAAGGGCCGCCAGCCCGCCCCGCCCCAGCCGACACCCAGCAGCGGTCCGTTGGTGTCCATGTACAAATCCGTGCGGCCGGGGAACCGGACGAAGACCGGTTTGTTGGTGGTGCTGCCCACGGTGGGGCCGAAATTCCAGTTCACCGTGCCGGGTTCCTGCGCGAGGTCGATCAAGCCGAGCAGGGGCTGGTTTTGCACGTTTTGCACGCTGCACCAGTAGCTGACGTCCGGCCAGTTTTGATAGCCGCCGCTGACGGTTTGCAAATGAAAGTCCTGCGGCACCAGGCCGGGATAGTAATTGGTGGCCGTGCCGGACCCGGGATAGCCGGGCACCGTGCTGGACCGGTGGTTCATGACGTTGTCGAAATACACGCGGATGCCGAAGCGATGGGCGATCTGCACCATTTGCACCAACTGGGCCTGGGTGCCATAGGCGGTGGCGACGGTCCCCTGCTGGTTCGTGCTGCCGAGATCGAAGGGATCAAAGACGTCGTACCCCACGGAATAGGCGCCGCTGTTGCCCTTGGCGGGGTTGGGCAGCCAGAGGCTGTCGTAACCCGCCTCGGCGATTTCGGGCATTTTCTGGGTGATTTGGGGCCAGGTCTGCTGGAACAGTTCCAGCATGGCCTCGCCGCGCGCCGAGCGCACGCCGGCGGTGAGGCAGAGGGCCAGGAGCAGCAGCAGCGGGGCGGCGGGACGACGGGACGCTTCAGGCCGGACAGATTTCACAGGGTCAACAGGCATGGCATGGTCGGTGTTGGACATTCGAGCCCGGCGCGGCGGCGGTTCGACAGGAACCCCGGCGTGAACAGGGAGGTGGAATGGCGCAAGGTAATATGGATTATAAATTTCCGAGCGCCATCGCATTTTTGTGCGGTGGGGGGGCAAGTCTCAAGTCTCATGTCTCAGGTCGGGGGGAGGCTTTGGGCTTTGGGCGGAAAAGGTGACGAAGGGTGGCTTCCATAACAATTTTTCACCTTGAATCACCTTGAATAGGCTTGAATGACCTTGAATGGGAAAAGAGGCTTGAGGCGCGGGGCGCGGGGCGCGAGGCGGGGAATCCGGGCCGACGGCTGATTTTGCCCAGGGGCGTTGCATTCGTAATTTCCATGGTTGGTATAATAGGAAACAGGCCTGAGCCGGAACTACTCATTTCAACCGCAGATGAACGCAGATGGACGCAGATGAAACCATGAGGCAGGCAAGGGTTTGGCTCGCGATTGATCGAGAACTATTTGGTGCGCCTTTTTTTCATTTTCCGCCTTTCCCCATCTGCTTTCATCTGCGGTTAAAGTCGTTTTCAACTGCATGGATCCGGCTGAGCCGGAACAATTCATTTTAACCGCAGATAGACGCAGATGAACGCAGATAAAAACGGAGGGTTGGCAAGGTTTGGGCCGGCGTTTGATCGTGAACCAGTTGGTGCGCCATTTTTTTCAAGTTTTCACCCTTTCCAGATCTG
>CAITTG010000022.1 GCA_903895255.1 uncultured Verrucomicrobia subdivision 3 bacterium | reverse complement strand
CCGGGATGTACAACGCTTACCCGGCCGATGTGCTCGTTGTAACTAAAGGCCAGATTCAGCATTAGAGCCTGTCTGAAAATTCAAAAGGGTCCTGTTTTCGTGGAAAGGCCGGTATGGCAAGGCGCGACGAGCGCGCATACCCTTTTTGGGTCTGTAAGCGAGGAGCAACGCCGCCAGACCGGCCTTGCCGCGAAAACAGGACCCTTTTGAATTTTCAGACAGGCTCTTAAGTAATCCCCCTTGCCCGGGATAGCCTGAAACTTTGGGCAGGCCGGGTAACCGCTTGGAGGATGGGGGTGCACGGGCGCTAGTGACGTGCGGCTGGGAGCAGCCACCCGGCATGCGCCTTAATTTCTGCTTTACGTCCACCAGCCAAACTTATTACGTTCCTTCATGCTGAACTCATCACGTTCAAAAAAACTTGTCTCCACCGCCGCCTGTGGCTCCCTTTCCAGTCTGGTGCTGGGCACCTTGATTTCCGGAACCGCGCACGCCCAACCGCCTTCCGCAACGCTGGACGCCTTCCGCAACACCGTGGGTGACCGGGTGGAGGCAGTCACGATTCTTGGTGGTGATTTTGGCGTGAGCGGCGGGGCGTATAACAAGTTTAATGACTCGACGAAAAAAGTAAGCCTGAACTCCTCCAAATTTGGGGGCTACGGCGAGATCGGTGATCCCCAGCCCCTGGGTGACCTGGGCATTGGCTGGCAGCCCATTTTGCAGGGTAACCTGGGTTATTTGACCGCCAAAAATAATTTTCAATCCGGCCCGTTGAACGGCGATACGAGCGAATACAAGACCTTTGCCATCCAGTTCGGCGGGGGAGCGCGCTTCTGGTTTGATGACCACTTCAGCATTGCGTCGACCTTCATGGGCATGTACGGCAACACGGAGAACAGCTACACGGCGAACAGTGTTTTCGCCCAGCAACATCAAAACCAGGCGCGCGAACTGGGGTTGATCGACTGGAATGCGAATACCTGGACGGTCCGGCCCGCCTTGAATTTCCAGTACACCTACACCTGGCGGCGCACCATCTTCACGCTTTCCTCGTCGCCAACCTATTTTTACACCGAGAGTTTCACCAGTTCATCGCCCAATGTGAACGTGAATGGCGGCTCGACGACGTGGGAAAACAAGCTGGACATCGACACCCCGCTGGGCGTGGAGTGCTACGGCCACGAAGTGCGCACGGGCGGTTTCTTCAGCCGCACGGATTTGTACGGGGATATCAGCGATGGTTTGCAGACGGATTACATTTACGAGGCTCATGGCCGCATCGTGCTTGATTTTTTGGACCAGTTGTGGAAAGTGCAATGGCTGGGTATCGGGGTTTCGTATATGTGGGGCAGCAACTTTGACGGGTGGGCCTATGGGGTGGACGCGGCGTTTCGCTTTTAATCATTCCGTGGTGGCCGCTTCCGTGGCGAGGGGCTTGCTTCCGTGCGGTTTTACCGCTTAAGTGCGGCTGCGAGCCGTGGATGTTTCTCCCGCCGGGCGCAGGCCCCGTGCACCCATGGTTTGCGGGCAAAAGTAAAGGCTGCCTCCCGTTCGGGGAGGCAGCCTTTCATAATCTTGTTATGGGCGGGAATTACTACTTCACGTCGCTAAAGTCGCCCTTGCGGAACGAGTCAAATCGTTCCACGAAACGGTTGGCCCAAAAGTCGAAGGAGAGTTTCACATCACCCCAGGAGCCGTCAAACTTGGTGCTCCAGGCCTTGCCACCCGCCCGGGCATCCACAATGGCCGCGACGCGCTGACCCGTGCCGCCATCCGTGAAGTTGCCCTCAATCCGGATGTAACCCACGCCCGTACCGGTGCCAGTGATCAGCTTTTTGCCGTAGCTAATGACGGCCATCTGGGGAATCACACTCGAAACGAGGTTGATCACGGGCTTGGATTTACGCGCTTCCGTAATGGCCACATTGACCACCAGGACGTCCGGTCCCGGCTGGTCCACAATTTCGAAATGACTGGTGGCCGCATTGACGATGGCGGTGTGGAAAACATTCACCAGCATTTGCTGATCGTCCGGGGTCATGTTGGCGAAGGGCGAGTCGGGTTCATCCGATTTCCACAAGTCCACGTTTTTGACATAGAGCTTGGTGTATTTCGCAAAATTTACGGATTCATCGAGGTAAATATAGTTGGCTTCATCGCCCTTGCCTTTGTGCAACTGGGAGTAGTCACTCAGGAAACCGGAAAAATCTTTGGGCGACTCACTGACGCGTTCCGTGGTGGAGCAGCCGGTCACCCCGGCAATCAGGAGCCCGGCAGAAATGATTCCAGCCAGGAATTTCCATCCCGTGCGGGCGGAGGCATTGAGGTTAAGTATTTGGTTCATGATGTTTTTATGGTTTTATTTGGTTCAATTAATCAGGCAATAAAGTTTCTTACTGGTTGCTGTTGCTGGACGGGTCGATGCCGTCGTCCAGGCGATTTTTCCATCGGTGCTGGTCTCAATCAAGGCAAATTTGGCCACCCCGGCCGGTCACAAAAATATTATGACCCGCAAGGGTAAACCCGCACTTGGTTAATCGTAGCTTGGTGGACAGGCGGTCGGCTATTGGACCTTGGGCCAATAGTCATCGCGGTCAGTACGACCAAAAAAACCGCCCGGAACCTTGGTTCCGGGCGGGGTGAAAAAGGCTTAAATCAGGCCGCTTTACCGCTATCCTTCGCTTCCAACGCCGCCCAGGAAAAACCGTAAAACGCGATGAAGCCGAAGCAGAGCAGGGGCATGAGGAAACCAAAGCGCATGCCCCATTGATCCGCCAGCCAGCCCATGAACAGCGGCATGATCGCGCCTCCGACAATGGCCATGACGATATAGGAGGCGGCTCGTTTGGTTTGCTCGCCCAGCCCGTGAATACCCAGCGAGAAGATGGTTGGGTACATGATGGACATGAAGAAGAAACTCGCGAACAGGCCAAACACGGAGATCCAGCCCATGGGTAAAATGATCAACACCATGCTCGCCAGGCTCAGCACGCCGTAAAGCGCCAGCATCAGATGCGCCGGGAATTTGCGCAAGGCCATGCTGCCGGTGAATCGGCCCAGCAGGAACAGGCCAAACGCGCCATACGAGAGTAGTTTGGAAGCCCCCTGATCCGTTACGTGCCAGGTGCCATTCGCCAGGAGCGCCCGCCAGCTTTCGGGCAGGGCTTTGGCCACCCCCTCCGGCAGGGGGGGCGTGTCGGAATTGATGAAATTCACAAAATAGCTGAAAACGCCGGTTTGCGCCGCCACGTAAAAAAACTGCGCGGCCACGGCGAGCACAAAATGCCGGCGCTGGATCAGGGGTTTTACCGCCACCGGCGCATTGGATTTGGTATCGACCTTGGTTTCCTCCATGTTGTGCAAGTCCGGCACATTGCAAACCAGGAAGCCCAGAAAGAGCAGGCTCACCACTATCCCGACAATAAGATAGGGTTTATAAAGATCCGCATTGCTCGTATTGGCCACACTGGTGGCGGAGAGCACGAACTGGCCGCCGAGAATCGGCCCGATCATCCAGCCCACGCCGTTGCCGCTCTGGGCGAAATTGATGCGGGCCGCGCCGGTTTGCGGCGGTCCCAGCACGGTGGCATACGGATTGGCCACCGTCTCCAGGCAGGTCAACCCGGTCGCCAGAATGAACAGGCCCAGCAAGAAGGACCAGTAAGTGCCAATGTGCGTGGCGGGAATGAACCAGAAGGCGCCCAGGGCCACCAGCAACAGCCCAATCAGAATCGCACCTTTGTAACCATACCGCCGCGCCAGCATGCCGGAGGGGATGGCCATGAAGAAATAGCCCATGTAATTGGCAAATTGCACAAAGGCTGACTGCATTTTATTAATATGCAGTGAATCCTGAAAATGTTTGTTCAAAATATCGATCATGCCATTGCACACCCCCCACAGCAGGAAGAGCAGGGTGACCATGAAGAAAATAAAGGCGTAATTTTTGCCCTCCGCCGTGCGGAACAGGCTGACGTTTTTGGTCCCGGCGGCGGGCGTGGTTTTCTGGGTGGGCGCGATCATGACTGGCTTAATAAATGGTTCGGGCGGTTACAATTGTGTGTTGTTGCCCCATGCAAATATTTTAAATGGGGGCTTCCGTCAAGTTTTTCATCTCGGGAATTGCCTGAATGTTGCGATTTTTGCTAAATTTAGCCGGTACATATGATAAAAATCCATCACCCGCTCCGCGTGGGCCTTTTCGGCATTGGTCTGGACACGTACTGGCCGCAGTTCGCCGGTCTTAAAACGCGGCTCGAACGCTATCTGGGGGTGGTGGCGGAACGATTGCAACGTCCCGGGGTGGAAGTGGTCAATCTGGGTTTGATTGATTCGCCGCCCAAGGCGCTGGAGGCGGGTCACCAGTTTCGTGCGGCCGATGTGGACCTGATCTTCCTGCACGTCACCACCTATGCGCTTTCCTCCACGGTGCTGCCAGTGGTGCAGCGGGCCAAAGTGCCGGTGATCGTGCTGAACCTCCAGCCGGCGGCCGCCATCGACTACGCCAATTTTAATCGGATGGGCGACCGCACCGCCATGACCGGCGAATGGCTGGCCTATTGCGCGGCCTGTCCCGTGCCGGAAATCGCGAACGTCTTCAATCGTGCCGGAGTTAAATTTCATCAAATCACCGGGATGCTGCATGATGATCCGGTCTGCTGGAATGAAGTGGACGCGTGGATCGAGGCGGCCCGGGTGGCCAATGTGATGTTCCACAACCGGCTGGGGCTGATGGGGCATTATTATGGCGGGATGCTGGATATTTATTCGGACACCACGCTCCAATGCGCCACGTTTGGCGGGCATATGGAGATGGTGGAGGTGGACGAACTGGCGGCCTTGCGCCGGGAGGTTTCAGCAGAGGCGATCCGCGACCGGGTGGCGGAATTCCGGCACCTGTTTGACGTGCAACCGGATTGCGCGCTGGAGGAGCTGGACCGCGCCGCGCGCACGTCGCTGGCGCTGGACAGGCTGGTGGCGGAGCACGATCTGGGATCGCTGGCGTATTATTACATGGGCACGGGCAATGCCGATAATGAGGATGCGATCAGTTCGATTATTTTAGGCAACTCGCTGCTGACGGCCCGGGGGATCCCGGTGGCGGGCGAGTATGAGGTGAAAAATGCCCAGGCCATGAAGATCATGGACAGCTTTGGCGTGGGCGGTTCCTTCACCGAATATTACGCCATGGATTTCGCGGCCGATGTGGTTTTGATGGGGCACGATGGTCCCGGGCATATCGCCATCGCCCAGGGCAAAACCAAGGTGCGCCCGCTCAAGGTATATCATGGCAAGGTCGGCCGGGGGCTTTCGGTGGAGATGTCCGTGAAACACGGCCCGGTGACGCTGCTCTCCGTGGTGGAGACCGGCACGGGCAAACTCAAGCTGCTGGTGGCGGAGGGCGAGTCGGTGGCGGGTCCGATTTTGGAAATTGGCAACACCAACAGCCGGTATCGTTTCAGCATCGGTGCGCGGAAATTTGTTAATGACTGGAATCAGCACGGCCCGGCGCATCATTGTGCCGTGGGGGTGGGGCACATCGCCCACAAAATCGAGAAACTGGGACTGCTGCTGGGATTGGAAATTGCCCGCGTTGGTTGATTTCGGCTCCCGGGCAGCGGCCGGGTCTTTTATTTGTCTTTTACAAACACCCCCTCCTCGCCCAGGAGGTTCGTATTCTGCAAATTATCCGCCAGCAACTGGCGCACAGCGGCCGAGTCTTTGGTGGCATCGGGAACGATTTTGTCATTCACAGCGCGGCCATGCAGCGTGCCATCGGCGGCCAGCCGCCAGACGAAGTAGGTGTATTTGCCAAAAGCATTGGTGTCGGTGGCATCCAGGCTTTGCACGGTGAAAAACGGCATGCCGGCCACGTCCGAGCTCCAGGCGTGGTACAACTCGCCATCATAAATCAGCACATAATTATCCGCGTCATACCGGCTGACCTTCATTTTGGTTTTGCCGTCCGGAGTTGTCCAGTTGCCGAGGAATTGGGCATTCACCGGGGCCGTGGGTTTTTCCGTGATGGGCACGTCATACACACACCCGCACAAGGCCAGCCAGCCGCAGAGGGCCAGCAGGAATGGTGTGATTTTCCGGAGTTGGGCAAAGCGGTTTTTCATAATTGGTACTCTACCAGCCTGGGGCCGGGGCGTTTCATTGATAATATCAATGCCAGCATTGTTATAAACGATGCCGCACCGCGCTGCCGGTTGGCGGCCCAAATAAAATGGCCGGAGGCGTGGAACCAGTTTCCGCGCCTCCGGCACAATACCGACCCGTTGCAGTTATTGCTTGTCCGGAGCGGTGGCTTGGAGGTTGCTACCGGTAATGCGCAGGGCACAAGACAGGTCGCTCACGTCACCGGGCGGTTTCGCGGGCAGTTGTACCACGAGGCCCTCGGCGGATTGCGTGAAGGACAGGCTGCCGCCACCCAGAAGTTTTACCCGCTTGATCTGGTTGACAGTCGCATCGCTGGTGCTGGCCAGATTTTTAATGGTGAATTTGCCATCCTCCGGCCAGCCCAGGGCGATGGCATAGAGGTATTTGCCCCGGGTGGTAAAACGGATGTCCTTCGCACTGTACTGGTAGTTCTCCTTGAAGGCGCCGCCCTTGGCCTTGACCGCGCCCTCACCATAGACCTGCCAGGGACGCGAGCCGTAGATGGCTTCCCCATTCACTGCGGTCCAGTCGGCCAGTTGATGCAACATGGTCTCAACTTCGGGGTCCAGCGTGCCATCGGGGCGGAGGACGACGTTGAGCAGCAGGTTGCCGTTCTTGCTGGTGATGTCCACGAGCATGTGCACGGTCCAGCTCAGCGGCTGGTATTTCCAATGGCGGTTATAGAACCAGTCGCCGATGGAGGTGTCGGTCTGCCAGGGATTTGGATTAATGCCGCCATTCACGCCGCGTTCATAATCCTGCACCCAACGGCCGCCCGAGGGTTGCTTGCAGTTGTAAACCGCCAGCAATTTTCCATGATTATGCAAGAGACTGTCATTGTAGAGGTTGGCCACCTGGCTCAAGCCCACTTCGTTGCCGAAGGCGATGGGTCCGTCGCTGTAGAGCAATTCGGGATGGTAGTCATCCACGAGCTGTTTGATTTCATTATACCATTGCTGCTGCCAGCGGGGGTTGTTGCTGTACCACTTGGTGTCGCCCTTTTCGGCGGGGAAATGATAGAGGTCCCAGTTGGCTGGATCGGCACCGTCATAAGGCACGCCGGCCAGCGGGCCGGTTTTGTCCGCTTTATGCGAATCCTGGAACCAGGTGAAACTGGCGCCCAGATGCTCGGAAACGCCGAAGGGCAGGCCCTGGCGTTTGGCGGCCTTCTGCCAGGCGGCGACGACATCCCGGTGCGGGCCGTAATTCACCGCGTTCCATTTGTGCTCCGGCGAATTCCACAGGAAAAAGTCGTCATGATGCGTGCCCATGCTGACGAAGTATTTCGCCCCGGCCTTCTTATACAGCTTCATCAACTTGTCCGGGTCCCAGTTTTCAGCCTTCCAGAGAGGAATGATGTCTTTCCAACCGTTGGTGGAGGGATGGCCATAGCGGGCCAGGTGATCTTTGTAATCCGGTGATCCCTGCTGATACATTTTGCGCGCGTACCAGTCACCTTCCATGGGCACGGCTTGAGGCCCCCAATGCGCCCAGATGCCGAACTTGGCGTCCCGAAACCACTCGGGGCAGGTGTAATTGGTGAGGGAATCCATGGTGCCCTGAAATGGGCCCGGAGCGACCGGGAGCGACAGGCTGGGTGGAGTTGATGCGTCGGCTGCCCACAAGCGGGATCCGAGGGAGAGGGTTAGGGCCAATAGCGGCACAATTCGAGACAGATATGGTTTTATCATAGGCTGAAATTCGTTGTTGGTTAAGGCGGGCGCAAATGCGCTCCAATCTTTGATGACTCAACAAAAAGGAACCCCTGGGCAATCTTAGCCAGGGAACCCAGACATTAGAGGCCTCATCAGCCAACCGGGTTACAGTCACATTACCGCATCGTCGGGATATTAAAACCCCCGCAAATCCGTACTGCTGCGGCGCGGCAAACCCGGGGCCGGGGTGCGTTTCAGCACGAGGTATTCAATGCCCAGTTGCTGGCAATATTCCCGTTTGCCACCTTTGTCCCCGTCCTCATTCACCGCATAAATGTCGGGCTTGATCTGTTTGATTTCGGGATCGGCATCCAGCCAGCCCTCGCCGGTGGATATGAGGGCTTGTTTGACGTATTTGATGGAGCCCACCACATAACGGCGCTGAGCTTCCGGGAGCAGGGGATGACCCTCCCCTTTCAGCAGGCGAATGTTCGCATCGTGGCCCACAATCACATAGAGGTCGCCATAGCCACTGACCTCTTCGGTAAAGCGCACATGGCCGGAATGGAACCAGTCGTAACAGCCGGTGACCACCACGCGTTTTTTACCCGGCGTGGAGGGCATGGGCGGCGGTTCGGGCCAGGTGTGCAAATCCACTTCCGGCACCACGACGTATTTTAGACCAAGGGACTGGGCATTCGTCTTGCGGGCGGAATTATGCGGGCCTTCGCGATCCACCCAAATGGTTGGTCGCAAACCACTCACGGCGGGCAATTCATGGGGATTGATTGGCGCGGCCAGGGGAATGACTTGGGCAACGTAACGCACTGCATTCAGAAAATATTGCCGCTCGGCCAGCGGGAACTTGTACGCCTGCCCGGCCACATCGGGCCAGAGCAACACCGTCAGTTCGCCCAGTTTGGCGGCTTCCTCCAGCAGGCGCAAATCGGTCGCGGCGATATTGTCAAACGCGCCGCTGACGACGATGGATGGTTTTTCCTGGCTCATTTTACGTGATGCGGACAGTTACTTTCAAGGCGCCGGGCACGGGTTCCCGGGAGACCACCAGCAGATAGCCCCCGCCACAGCCGGAGAACATCGCCCCGGGATATTGTTGTTGATACACCTTTAACAAGCCGGGCAAATCAAATTTGATGAGCGGATGGCGCACCACGTGAGGCAGGAGTTTTTCCCAGCAGCGCATCGTTTCATTGAGTGATTTGCCGAGTAGTTCGATGTCCCGCTGCTTGATGCCATTGAAACAATCCTTGCCGGTCTGGCCCAGGCGGCGAACCCATTTGGGGTCGAGATTTTTTTCACCCAGGGGATTGTAACCCTCCGGCCGGGGTTCCACTGGCAGCAGGTGCAGCACCTTCTCCAACCAGCGACCCGATCGCGCCTCGTTGAGGGTTTCAATGTGGGAGGGGAAAACCCCGCCGTGCACCCGGTAGTCATAATCCAGCCGGTTTACCCCGGGATAAACCAAACCGATCATGTCTTGGGAACCGCTCGGCTCGGCCTTCCCCGCGTTTTCCGCCTCGTACAATTCCCGCACCAGTTCCTCCGGCGGGCGGTTGGGCAGCTTGCCCTTCCACAATTTCGTGGCGATGGCCCGGGTGCCGCTCGCGCAGCCCGCCCGGTCCATCACCCGAAAAGTTGGTTCCAGCGCCACCACCACCATGGACCCCGGGGGCTCCGTATGCAGTTGCGACACAAACGGCTGGTCGATCCAGCCACCGGCAAGTTGCAACCGGTTAGGGATGCTCCCGATGGCCCGGGTGATGAATGGCGTCTTTTTCACTCCACGACCCGTTTGCCCGATTTGCGATTATGGTACTGCTCGTTGATCCATTTGTATGTCGCGGCCAGCCCGTGGTCCAGCGACGTGTCAGGCTCCCAATTCAGCATCTTTTTAATGAAGGTGTTGTCGCTGTTGCGGCCCGCCACGCCGCGGGGGGCGTTCAGGTCATATTTGCGGTTGAGCTTGGTGCCGGCGATGGCCTCCACCTTGGAGAGCAGTTCATTGATGGACACAAGTTCGCTGGATCCAAGGTTGATCGGCGTGGCGATGAGGTTGTCCTCGTGCATGATCTTGTCGATGCCCAGCACGCAATCATCAATATACATGAAACTGCGGGTCTGATGGCCGTCGCCCCAGATCGTGATGTCCTTGTTACCGCTGTCGATGGCGGCGATCACCTTGCGGCACATGGCGGCCGGGGCCTTTTCGCGGCCGCCATCCCAGGTGCCGTGCGGCCCGTAGACGTTGTGGAAGCGGGCGATGGCGGTCTTCATGCCGCGTTCGTGCCAGTATTCCTCGCAGAACATTTCCGACACCAGCTTTTCCCAGCCGTAACCGCGCTCGGCCATCGCGGGATACGCGTCGGATTCCTTGAGGGCGAGCACCTCGGGTTTTTGCTGGAGCAGGGTGTTGTAAGCGCAGGCGGAGGAGGAGAAGAAGTAGCGGCGGGCCCCGGCCTTGTAGGCGGCCTCGATCATATGTGTGTTAATCAGGATCGAGCGCAGGCATTCCACGCGGAAACGCTCAATGAACCCCATCCCGCCCATGTCGGCGGCCAGATTGTAAACCTCGACGGCCCCCTCGCACACGCGGTTGCAGTTCACCTCGTGGCTGACGTCCAGGCAGATGTTTTCCACGCCGGGCACCTGGAGGTACCATTCGTAGAGCGGCTTTTTGTCCACCGCGCGAATGCGGGTGAAACCCTTTTTCTGAAAGTAAAGCGCGAGATTTCCCGCAATGAAGCCGCCGGCGCCCGTGATGACAATCAAGTCATCTTTTTTCAAGGCCGGATCCTTTTCCACCAGTCGTTTGTTATGCATAGATGTTGTTTGCTTGTTAATTAAATGTCCGTCATGCCGTGATTAAGCTTCTCAAAAATTATTGATTTAAGAATACGCTCGACGGGCCGGCGGAGCAATGCAGATACTAAACCAAAGCATGACGATAATAAACTTTTTTTCATGAAAACCCGCAAAATAAAAAATGGTCCGGCCACCCCGCCGCAACCCGGCTTTTTTTCCCCCCAGGTTTCCTCCGCCCGGCGGTTTTATCTGGATTTAAACCCCGCCCCGCAAATTCCGCTGGCGGTGGTGAGCGGCGGCTGTGAGCAATGCACCCCGGATTATTCCATCCACCGCACCACCTTCGCCTTCTATTCGCTGGAGTTTGTCCTCCGGGGGCAGGGGCGGGTGAACCTCCGCGGCCGCTCCTATGATTTGCGACCCGGCACCCTTTTTTCCTACGGTCCCGGGGTGCGCCACGACATCGAGTCCGCCGGACGGACACCCCTGGTGAAATATTTTGTGGATTTTTCCGGACATGAAGCCACGCCCTTGTTACGCCATTGTCACCTGGCCCCGGGAAACATCTCGCGCGTGTTTTTAATTGGCGAGGTGCAAACTTTTTTTGACGAACTCATTCGCAGCGGGGTTAAGGGCTCCAAATTCGCACCCGACCTGTGCGCCGGCCTCCTCAAATGCCTGGCGCTGAAAATTGCCGAGTCACGCTTGCCCATGAGTGGGGCGGGCAACCTCTCGTTTGCCACCTTTCAATCCTGCCAGGAATATATCCAGACGCACTTTCTCGAATTGCGAACCCTGGCGCAAATCGCCCGGGAATGTCACCTCCACCGGGTTTACCTCTGCCGTTTGTTCCAGCGTTACAACCACCAGAGTCCCTATCAATATCTCGTGCGCCTGAAAATGAATCACGCGGCCGAATTGCTGCGGGAGCCCGGGGCGATGGTCAAGCAGGTCGCGGAGCAGGTCGGCTTTGCCGATCCCTTTCACTTCTCCCGGGCCTTCAAGGCTGTGCTCGGATTGTCGCCCAAGGCGTTTTGCCAGTTGCGCTGAGCAAATTTCTGTTTTTATGTGATTGCATTTTCCCGCCTCCCCGGTATGCTTCACCTCCCGCTGGCCACTGGCCACCCGCATTTAAACCGTGCGGCGTTGGTGGCCGGATTGGCGAAACGTGGTTGGCAGGATAGCTCAGTTGGTAGAGCAGAGGACTGAAAATCCTTGTGTCCCCGGTTCAATTCCGGGTCCTGCCACCATTTCAAACTCTTGACGACCTCAAGAGTTTTTATTTTCCAAATCATACACCAAGGCGCCCGTGAAACCCTCGGGCAGGGAGATTTCCCGGAGCGCCCAGCGTCCCGTCTCCTTGACGCCACCCGGGAGAGTCAGCCATTCGGGAGGGCACCCCGGCGTCAGCACGACTTCGATGGCGGATAAATCATCCTGCAATCCCTTGCCAGTGGCTTTCAGCCAGGCTTCCTTGCGGGTCCAGCCGTTGAAAAAAGCCTCGTCTCTTTGCGTGATCGGCAGGGCGTGCAGTTCGGCCTGTTCGCGCGCGGAGAAGATGCGCTGGACGAGTGGTTCCCATTCGCGCAGGCCCGGGCGCCATTCCACATCCACTCCGACCTCGCGGTGGCGGGCCAGGGCGATGATCACCAGGCCGCCCGAGTGGGTGAGGTTGAAACGCAGACCAGTGGTGGCCGCCGCCTCCGCCAGGCAGGGTTTTCCTGCCGGACCTTCGGCCAGTGGCACCTCAGCCGGGTTGAGGCCGAGGTGAGCACCCAGGATCTGGCGGAGGGTAGCGCGGCCGAATATGAATTCGCGCCGGGCACTGGCCAACAGCAGCCTTCCAGCACGCAGTTGTTCTTCCGCACTCAGGTGGTTGATGGAATCCGCGAGGCTGAAATCATCACCGGGCACGGGGGCCAACCATAGCTGGCAGTCCCCGGTTGCGAGAGCCTGGGTATCAACGGTGCCCGGCGCGCTTGCGTTCCATTCACGTGGCTGAATGGACATGGGGGCGGGGAGTTGGGGCCGCGCTGGCTGCCGCCTGGGTTTGCCGCAATACTTCGTTAAAGGCCCGGGCCAGGGTGGGTACGTTGGCGGCAGAAAGAAATTCCTGGTGTTTGCCCGGCACGCGGTAGAACGCGCTGCCACCTTTGGCCAGATAACGCCAGTACCAATTCCATCCGGACAAGGCTTCATCGCCGTAAAATAATGTCATGCTGCCCGGGTAGGGTTTGAGGAGGTAGGCGGCGGCCACCGCCTGATAATAATCAAAAAATCCCGGCGGCGCCGGCACCACTATGGCAGCGGGCGGCGGCTCCGTCACCTGTGCAGTTTGTTTCTGATTAATTTGCAACCAATAACGGAGGGCCACGAGACGACCATGATGGTAGTTAATTTTCTCCCGCCATGGCAGTCGCCACCAATTGCGGAAATGGAACAGGAGGCGGTCGGGGACAAAGTATAACAATGCCAGCACGTAAAAAATCCACGGCGCGCCGCCCATGGGCCCGGAATCCAGCAGCCCGAGCAGCGCGACCCGGCGGCCCGCCCGATGAAGTTGTTGCGCAATTTCCCAGGCAATAATGCCCCCCAGGGAATAGCCCGCCAGGTAAACCGGTCCCTCCGGCTGGAAGGAGGTGATTTCCTGCACATAGTGCGCGGCCATCTGTTCGATGGAGGTGTGGCGCTGGCAGGATCCGTCCAACCCCACGGCCTGGATTCCGTATACCGGTTGATCCTCGCCCAAAAATTTGACGAGTTCGGTAAAGATGTAAACGTCCCCCGCGATGCCATGTATCAGGAATAGCGGCGGTTTGGACCCGCCAGTTTGCAAGGGAACCAGCGAATGCCAGCGCGGCGCCCAGTTCTCATCGGATAAACGGCGGGCCAGTGTCTCAATAGTCGGACATTGAAACAAGGCGGCAATGGGTATCTGGCAGCCCAGCAAACGGTCAATCGCCGCCGCCAGCCGAATCGCTTGCAGCGAATGGCCCCCCAGATCGAAAAAGTTGTCCTGCCGGTTGATGTCCTCCCGCTGAAAAATCCTTTGCCAGATGCGAATTAATTCCAGCTCCAACAAGTTCAACGGCAGGGTAGCGGCACCCGTTGGCCGGCTGGCTTCCGGCGCGGGTGCGGGGAGTGCCTGGCGATTTACCTTCCCGTTGGCGGTCAGCGGCAATTGCTCCAGCCAGACGATTTGGTCGGGCAGCATGTAATCCGGCAATTTTTCCGCCAGCTGGCCGCGCACCCGGACGGTTTCGGGCCGTTCCCCGTTTTTGGACACCAGATATGCCACCAGTTCTTTGCCGCCCGGACCTGCTTCGCGAATCACGACGATGGCATTGCTGACCTCCGGCAGGCTGGTCAGCGCGGTTTCGATTTCACCGAGTTCCACCCGGAAACCCCGGATTTTCACCTGCTGATCCGCCCGCCCTAAAAACTCCAGGTTCCCGTCGGCCCGCCAGCGCACCTGGTCGCCGGTGCGGTAAAGTCGGTCCTCCGGGCTGGCGCCAAACGGGTCGGGGATAAAACGTTCCGCCGTCAATTCAGGTAAATTCAAGTAGCCACAAGCCACCCCGTCCCCACCCGCATACAATTCGCCGGCCACCCCCACCGGCACGGGCTGGCGACGGGCGTCCAACACATAAACCCGGGTGTTGGCAATCGGCCGCCCGATCGGAATGCTGGGGGATTCCTCGCATTCCGCGCCCACGGTGTGACAGCAGGTGAAGGTGGTATTCTCGGTCGGTCCGTAGCCATTGATAATCCGGCAGGCGGGCAAGGCCCGGCGGGCGTTCCGCACATGTGTCGGCGAAAGCACATCGCCCCCGGCCAGGAGCTGGCGAAGGGGGGCCAAGGCTCCCAGTTGTTCCTCCACCATCAAGTTGAAAAGTCCGGCCGTCAGCCACACCGTGGTGACTTTGTGCCGCCGGATGGCATCGCCCAGTTCGGCCAGTGCGGGCGTGCCGGGCGGCATCAGCACCACCCGTCCGCCATTCAGCAGCGCGCCCCAAAATTCAAAAGTGGAGGCGTCAAAGGAAAGCGGCGAGTGGTGCAGGAGGGTTTCGCGGGAACTCAGGGAAACATAATCCGCGCCCCGCACCAGGCGAACGACTCCGCGGTGGGGAATAATCACCCCCTTGGGCCGGCCGGTGGATCCGGAGGTGTAACTAACATAAGCAGGATCGGTTGCCTGACAGCGGAGGCCTTCGAGACCGGCCGGAGCGGCACAATCAGTGGCCAATAATTCTTCCACTGCGGCCAACTCCAGCGTTTCGTCAATCAGGCCGTCCGGCAACCCCGCCAAAAGCATTTTTAGGGCCGGCAGTTCTTTTTGGCGCGCCAGCAGCACCTGCGGGCGTGCATCCGCGAGCAGCAGGCGCAACCGCTCCTCCGGCAGGTTTTCCTCGACCGACCAATAAGCGCCGCCCGCCTTGAGAATCCCCAGCAGGCTGACCACCATTTCCAGGGAGCGTTCCACGCGCAAACCCACGCGCACCCCCGGTCCAACTCCCCGGGCGCGCAGGTGGCCGGCCAAACGGTCGGCCTGGCGGTTAAGCGCCTGGTAAGTCAGGGTTTGCTGGTCCAAAACCACCGCCACCGCCTCGGGGGTAATCCGGCACTGCTCCTCAAACAACTCATGAACGCAGGAATTCCTTGGATACTCCTGGCTCGTGCGGTTCCAACCGACCAAAATCTGCTGGCGTTCGGCGGCGGTCAGGAGATTTAATTCGCCGATGGGTGTTTGGGGACGCGCGGCGATCGCCGCCAGTAATTCGACCAGGTGGCCCGCCATGCTGGCGACCCGCTCGGAGGTAAACAAATCAGTCGCATATTCGAGCTGGCACTTCCATCCCCCCAAGTCGCTCAGGATGCTCAAGATTAAATCATGTTTGCTAATATGCGTGTCTGATTCGAGCCACTCGCCTTGGGCCTCCCCCAAATGGAGTGGCGGCAGACCTGCCTCCAGCAATACGAACATCACCTGGTAAACCGGTGACTGGCCGGCGGTTCGATCCTTCACCGCCAGCTCCACCATTTGCTCGAACGGCAGATCTGCATGGTCTAAAGCGGCGGCAAATTTCTGCCGCACCTGGCCCACCAATTCACGGAAATTCTCCGCACCGGTCAGCCGTGCGCGAATCGGCAGCGTGTTTAAAAAATAGCCCAGCAACGACTGCAACTCCGCCCGGTCACGGTGAGCGGCCGGCGTGCCCACCACCAGGTCAGTCTGTGACGTGTGGCGGTGCAACCACACATAAAAAGCGGCCAGTGCCACTGTAAACAGTGTGGTGCGTTCCTGTCGGGCCAGTTCCCGCAATGATTGTGTCGTTGACTCAGGAATCTGGAACTCATAAACCGCCCCCTTGCCACTCGGGAGGAGGGGCCGGGGTAAATCGGCCGGCAGTTCCAGGGCCGGCGGCAAATCGGCCAGCTCCTGGCGCCAGTAATTCTGATGTTTTTCGAGTCGCTCGCCCGCCAGTTCTTCGCGTTGCCAAACCGCGTAGTCCGCATATTGCACAGGCAGGTCCGGCAGTCCGGCCACAACCACCTGGGCATCGGTGGCATAAAGCGATTCCAACTCCTGGAGCAACAGCCGCCTCGACCAGTCATCGATGATACTGTGGTGAAAGGTCAGTGCAAAAACGTGCTCCTCTTCCGCCAGCACCAGCCAGTCCGCCCGCCACAACGGCGCTTGGGCCAGATCAAAGGGGAGCCGGGCTTGCGCCCGCAACCAACTCTGACCGGTCGAAGCCGTGCGGCCGGTTGGTTCTGACAGGAGTTGCAATTCCCGCCAGGGCACGACGGCAGTTTCCTCAGCCACGATCTCTTGCACCAGATCCTGGCCGCGCAGCACCAGGGCGGTGCGGAGAATTTCATGGCGGTTTTGAATCACTTGCAAGGCGCGGCGGATCCGTTCCCGGTTCACCGGGCCGGTGATCCGGCAGGCCATCGTCACATGATACATTGCAGGGTCAGGCAGCGATTGCTGCAGCAGCCACATACCTTGCTGGCCAAAGGACATCGGCAGCGGCTGCCCGCGGTCCACCCTCGTCACCGCCCGGTTGGTGTCGGTTGCGTCCGCTGGCAGCGCCAGTTGGCTGGCCAGGCCCGCAATCGTCGGGTGCGCAAACACCTGCCGCAGGTGGACTTCCCGTTGCAACCGTTCGGCGATCCGCGCGCACATCACGGCCACCAACAAGGAGTGGCCGCCCAAATCAAAAAAATTGTCAAGGACACTGACCTGTTCGCGGTGGAGCAACCCTTGCCAGATCTCCGTCAATACCCGCTCACACTCATTCCTTGGAACGACCAGCTTTGCCCCGGTTGGCAATTCCACGCCTGGGATACTTTCCAGTGCCCGGCGGTCCAGTTTCCCGTTGGGGGTCAGCGGCAGGGCTGAAACCGTCACCAACCGCCCGGGGATCATGTAATCCGGCAGCTTGGTGGCCAGCCACGCGCGCAGCCCGTCAAGGGAGCCATCCTCGCCCTCGCGCAGCAGGAGGAAGGCTTTCAGGCTGGTCGGTTTCTGGTCATTGGTTTCGGCGAGCACCGCGCATGCTTTGATCGCCGGGTGCGCGCTGATGGCGGTTTCGATTTCGCCCAGTTCAATGCGAAACCCGCGGATTTTTACCTGTTGATCCAGCCGCCCCAAAAACTCCAGGGTTCCATCCATCCGCCAGCGAACCAGATCCCCCGTCCGGTACAGCCGGTCCTCCGGCCTGCCGCCAAACGGGTCGGGAATAAATCGCTCCGCCGTCAATTCCGGCTGGTTGAGGTAGCCGCACGCCAGCCCGTCCCCACCCGCATATAGTTCCCCGGCCACCCCCGCCGGCACGGGCTGGCGGTTCTCGTCCAAAACGTAAACCCGGGTGTTGGCGATGGGACGGCCTATCGGAATGCTGGCGGATTCCTCACATTCGGTCCCCACGGTATGGCAGCAAGTGAAGGTGGTGTTCTCGGTCGGTCCGTAGCCGTTGATAATCCGGCATGCGGGCAAGGCGCGGCGGGCTTTCCGCACATGCACCGGTGACAGGACGTCCCCGCCGGCCAAGAGTTGTCGGACGGAAGCCAGGGCCCCCACATGCTCCTCCACCATTAGGTTGAACAACCCTGATGTCAGCCACAGCATGGTGACCTGGTAACGGCGGATGGTCTCGCCCAATTCGGCCAGCGTGGGAGTGCCGGGCGGCATCAGCACCACCCGGCCACCATTCAGCAGCGCTCCCCATAACTCAAAAGTGGATGCGTCAAAGGCCAGCGGCGAATGGTGCAGGATGGTTTCCAGGGAAGTAAGGGAAACATAATCCACCCCCCGAACCAGTCGAACCACACCGCGGTGGGGGATAATCACCCCCTTGGGCCGGCCAGTGGAGCCGGAGGTGTAACTGACATAGGCGGCATCGGTTGCCTGACAGGGAACCAATGCCGGCGTCATTGGGCTGGCCTCATCCGCGGCCAGCCATGCCTCAACGGCCGCCACTTCGAGGGCTTCGCTAAAACCCCCTGGCGGCGCCTGGGCCAGCAGCGTCCTAAGGCCGGCCAGTTCACTTTGGCGCGCCAGCAGCACCCGCGGGCTGGCGTCGGCCAGCAGCAGGCGCAACCGTTCCTCAGGCAGTTTTTCCTCAATCGACCAATAAGCGCCCCCAGCCTTGAGAATCCCCAGCAGGCTGATCACCAATTCCAGCGAGCGCTCCAAGCGCAATCCCACTCGCACACCCGGTCCAACTCCCCGGGCGCGCAGGTGACCGGCCAAACGGTCGGCCTGGTGGTTGAGTTCTTGATAAGTCAGTTGCTGGGTGTCAAACACCACGGCCACAGCGTCGGGGGAAATTCGGCATTGCTCCTCGAACAGGTCATGAATGCGGGCATTTCGAGGATAATCCCTTCCAGTCCGGTTCCATTCAACCAATATTTGGTGGCGCTCCTCCGGGGTCATGATGTTCAACTCGCTGATCGGCGCATCCGCTTGGTCCACGATGGCAGGCAAAAGTTGACCAAACCATTTGGCCAGGCGCTCCATCCGTTCGTTCGTAAGCAAATCAGTTGAATATTCAAATTCACATTCCCAAGTTGTTTCCTGTGCGTGCACGCTTAACAGCAGCTCATACTTGCTGGTCAGCGTGGTTGCCGGCAGCATCGTGCCTTTTGCCTGCCCCAAATGCAATGGTGGAACTGCGTTCTCCAGCAACACGAACATCGTTTCAAACAACGGCGGCAGGCTGGCGGATCGATCGCGCGCGGTGAGTTCCACTATGTGCTCAAAGGGCAGGCTGGCATGGTCGAAAGCGGCCAAAATCGTGTCGCGGGTCTGGCGTAAGAACTCCCGGAACGTAATGTTGCGCCCGAATCTTGCCCTGATGGGCAGGGTGTTGAGAAACAAACCCAGCAGGGGCTGAACTTCCGGTCGCTCCCGGTTGGCCACCGGGGTGCCCACCAGAATGTCGGTCTGACTGCTTAAGCGATGCAACCAGACAAAATAGGCCGCGAATACCACCGTGTACAGGGAGGTGTTTTCCTGCCGGGCCAGCTCCCGAAAGCCGCGTGGAACGGATCCCGCCAACAGTAATTTGCAAATGGCACCGCCGCCACTGGGTTTTGCCGGGCGGCGGCGATCCAGCGGAAGTTGCAGCGCGGGTGGTAAACTGCCCAGTTGTTCCTGCCAATAAAGCACATCCCCGGCCCGCCCCGGACCCGACATTTGCTGGCGCTGCCAGGCGGCATAGTCCGCATATTGCATCCGCAGTTCCGGCAGGCCAGCCCGTTCGGCCTGCCCGTGAACGGCATAAAGCAATTCAAGTTCCTGAAACAACCGGCGCATCGACCATTCATCGATGATGGCATGGTGGAACGTGAAGGCCAGGACGTGATCCGCAGCCTTGAGCCGGATCCAGGCCACGCGCCACAGTGGCGCTTGGGCCAGATCAAAGGGCTTTCGGGCCTCCGCGGTGAGTCGGGCGGACAAAGTTTTTGACTGTTCGCTTGGGGGCTCGCCGGTCAAATCAAATTCGACCCAGGGCACCGATACACGGTCTGCCGGGCTTGCCAGTTGCACCAGTTCGTCACCCACCATCGCCAGCCCGGTCCGCAGCACTTCATGACGTTGCACAACCACCTCGAGACAGCGGCGCAAGCGTTCGGCGTCACCGGCCCCAACAGCCGGCAGGCCAGGGGTTGATTGTAAGCCGCGGGGTCGCTCAAGGTTTGGTTGAGCAACCACATGCCTTGCTGCGAGAACGACATGGGCAACCGCCGGTGCCGGTCGGCCCGGGCCGTCATTTCGTGGTTGCCGGCCTGGGGCGAAAGCGTCTCCATCTGCTTGGCCAGCCGCGCGATGGTGGGGTGTTCGAACAACCAGCGCAAGGGCACCACCAGCCTGAGCTGTTCGGTAATGTGCGAACAAATCACTGCCGCCAAAAGCGAGTGCCCGCCCAAATCGAAAAAGTTGTCCTGGACTCCCACCTGTTCCCGCCGCAGGGTGGTCCGCCAGATGTCGACGAGGACGCGCTCACACTCGTTGGCCGGGGCTTGCCAGTCGTTCCGGGTTTGGAGTTCCACTCCTGGCAACTGCTTGAGGGCGGATCGTTCCACTTTGCCATTGGCATTCAACGGCAAGGCCGCCAAGGCGATCATACGTGCCGGGATCATGTAATCCGGCAGTTTTAATTTGAGCCAAGCCCTGATGGCACTGGCTTCCAAGGTTATCCCGTGCCGGCCCACCAGATAAGCGGTCAATGATTTATCGCCACCGTCAGCACCACGTTCCTCCGGCACCACCGCGCAGCCGGCGATGTCCGCATATTCACCCAGCACCGTCTCGATCTCGCCCAATTCCACCCGAAATCCGCGCAATTTAACCTGATGGTCCGACCGTCCCAGAAATTCCAGATTGCCATCGGTCTGCCAGCGGGCGAGATCTCCCGTGCGATACAGGCGTGCCCCTGGTTCCGCGGCGAAGGGATGGGGAATGAAACGTTCGCTGGTTAGGTCCGTGCGTCGGTGATAACCCCGGGAAAGGCAGATGCCACCGATGTAAAGCTCGCCAATCATTCCCGCCGTCACGGGCTGCAACTGGGCATCCAGCAGGTAAATCTCACAATGTGGCAGGGGCCGGCCGATGGGTGGCAAATCCGGCCAGCTCGAGGGTGCCCCCGGTAGCTCATAACTCGTGACCACGTGCGCTTCCGCCGGCCCATAATGGTTCCACAGGCGTCCGCCCACTAACCGTCCGAAAAAGCGCCGGATGCCCGGACCAATCCGAAGTTGTTCGCCGGCTACCGCCACTTCCTTGAGAAATGCGGGCGGAGTGGCTTGACTCCGGTCCGCCTCGGCCAGCTGCTCCAGCATGACAAATGGCAGAAACATGCGATGAATCTGCCAGTCATTGAGCGCGGTCAATAATCCCGCCGGTTGCATGCGCAGGTCTGTGGGCACCACCACCAGCGTGCCGCCAGTGGCCCAGGTGGAAAACATCTCCTGAAACGAAACATCAAAGCCCAGGCTGGCAAATTGCAAAGTGCGGTCTCCCGGCCCCATGGCGGAAATGGTCCGTTGCCACTGGATCAAATTCACCAGGGGACGATGGGGCATTTCCACCCCCTTCGGACGTCCGGTCGAACCCGAGGTGTAAAGTACATAGGCCAGGTGATCCGGCCCGGCGGTGCCTTCTGGATTGACGTTGTGCTCGGGTTTACCCGGCCGGCACGCTGTCTCCAGCAGCACCATTAAAGGGGCCGGAAAATCCGGCGCACTGCTTGAACCGATCAAGCCCAAAAGGCCATTTTGGGTGACAATCACCGCACACTCAGCGTTGCTAATCAAGTAAGCCAGCCGCTGGGAGGGCAGGGTGGGGTCCAGCGGCACATAAGCGGCCCCGGCTTTGAGAATCCCCAGCACGCCTATGCACATCTCCAGTGAGCGCTCCACACATAATCCGACCAAAGTGTCCGGCCCCACATCGCGGGATCGTAAATGATAGGCCAGCCGGTTGGCGCGCACGTTGAGTTCGTGATAAGTCAGCACCTCCTCCTCAAACACCACGGCTACCGCATCCGGGGTGGCGGATGCTTGCATCTCGAACAAGTGATGCACACAGTGGTTGGTGGAATATGTGGCTTCCCCACCCCGATATCTGCTCAAAAGTTGCTGGCGATCCTCGGTCGTCAAAAGGTTCAATTGATTGATCGGCATCTGCGGTGCGGCCACCATGGACCGGCACAATTCACTAAAGTGTCCGGCCATGTCCGCCGCACGTTCCGGCGTAAACCGGTCGGTGGCATATTCCAACTGGCAATGCCAGAGATGTTCATCGGCCTGGATGCTTAATAGCAAGTCGTTTTTGCTGGTGCGGGTGCCGGTGGCCACCCACTGGCCCACCACTCCGTCGAGGTGGATGGGTGGCAGCCCTTCCTCCAGCAGCACGAACATTACTTGAAACAAAGCGGCTTGCCCGGTTCCAGCCGGTTTGCCCGCCAGTTCAATGATATTATCAATCGGCAGGTCCGCATGGCTCAAGGCACCCAGGAGGGATTCACGCACCTGTCCCGCCACCTCCAGAAAGCTTTGCGCGCCATTCAGGTGCGTCCGCACTGGCAGGGTGTTGAGGAAATATCCCAGCAACGACTGCACTTCGGGACGCTCCCGCTGGGCCGCGGGCGTGCCCGCTACTATGTCAGTCTGTCCGGTGTAACGGTGCAACCAAACTTGGCAGGCCGCCAGGCCCACGGTGAAAAGCGTGGTCTTCTCCTGGCGGGCAAGCTGGCGAAAACCCGCCACGGTCGGCTCCGTGATTTTGAATTCATGCACCGCACCTCCACCCGTGGGTCGGAGCGGTCTGGGCCGGTCAGCGGGCAATTCCAAGGGGGGCGGTAAATTGCTGAGTTGGCCGCGCCAGTAGTTTTCCAGCACTGCCCGCCGGCCGCCGGCGAGCCGCGCGTTTTGCCAGGCCGCAAAATCCGCGTAGTGCACCGCCAGGGGAGCCAGTCCGGCGGGCTCAGCGTTTCCATCGGTCGCATGCCAGGCCTCCAGCTCCCGCACCAGCAGCCGCAAGGACCATTCATTGATGATGCTGTGGTGGAACGTGAACGCCAAAATCTGGTCGTCCTCCGCCAGCGCCAGCCAGACCACCCGCCACAAGGGTGCTTGGGCCAGCTCAAACGGCCGCCGCGCCTCTGCCAGCAATTCCGCCTGTCCGGCACCCTCCCTTTGGTCCGCCGGGACCGTTTTCAAATCCACCTCGCGCCAGGGCAGGGTGGCGGTTTCAGCCGCCTCCACCCATTGCCACAGTTCCGCACCCGTTTGCCGCAAGGCGGTCCGCAATATTTCGTGACGTTGCTGGATGCGTTGCAAGGCCCGCTTAACCTTAACTCGGTCCAGGCGGCCTTTCAACCGGCAGGTCAATGGCTGGTTGTAGGTGGCGGGGTCCGGCAGGCTCTGCCGGAGCAACCACATTTGCCGCTGGCCTGCCGACACTGGCTTGGGACGATTTCGGTCACCTGGTGTTAGGGCCACCTCATGGTTCCCAGCCACCATCGCGCCTGCCATTCGCCTGGCCAGCAATTGGATGGTGGGATGCTCGAAAATCCAGGGCAAAGGCACCTCGGTTTGGCACCGCTGGCTGAGCTGCGCGCAAACGCTGGCGGCCAGGAGGGAATGTCCGCCCAAATCAAAGAAATTATCCCTTACGCCGATTGGTTTTCGGTGCAGCACTGTTTCCCAAATTTCACACAGCACGCTCTCCCGCTCGTCGCTTGGTGCGGCATAATCCGTATCCACCGCCAGCCCGGTCCCGTCCAGGTCGGCCAGCACTCGCCGGTCCACCTTGCCATTTGGGTTCAAAGGCAGGGCGGCCAGCACCACAAACTTTGCCGGAATCATATAAACCGGAATTTTTTCTGCCAGCCACTGGCGCAGCCGTCCAGCGCTCAAGGAGACCCCCGTCCGCGCCACGACAAATGCCACCAGTTGCTTTTCATCCCCTTGCCCTTGCACCACCACCGCGCTGGCATTCAGGTCCGGATGAGCCGCCAACGCCGTTTCGATTTCACCCAGTTCAATCCGGTGACCGCGGATCTTTACCTGGTTGTCTTTCCGTCCCAGATATTCCAGATCCCCGTCGGGGCGTCGCCGCGCCAGATCCCCGCTCCGATATAAAAGCTCGGCAGCGCCGGGGTTGAAGGGATTGGGGATGAAACGCTCCGCCGTCAGCTCCGGACGGTTAAGATAACCCCTGCCCACCCCGGCCCCGCCCACATAAATTTCTCCAGCTTCTCCAGTTGCCACCGGCTGGCCCGCTTCATCCAATATATAAATCTCCAAATCCGGGATGGGTATCCCAATCAGACTGGGGGCCGTCACATCGGCCTGGCGCATGGGCCGGTAGGTGACGTGCACTGTGGTCTCGGTGATCCCATACATGTTAATTAACTGGGGGCGCTCATCCCCATGGCGTTCAAACCAGGGCGCCAGACTAGCTGGCGTCAGCGCCTCCCCGCCAAAGATCACATAACGCAAGGCTAGTTTGCCCGGTTCTGAACCGGCCGCTTCCGCCTGCATCAATTGGCGAAAGGCGCTTGGTGTCTGGTTTAAAACCGTCACCCCTTCTCGTTGCAGTAGTTTATAAAATTCCCCGGGTGAGCGGCTGATATAATACGGCACCACGACCAGCCGCCCGCCATAAAAAAGCGCCCCCCAAATTTCCCAGACCGAGAAGTCAAACGCGCAGGAATGAAATAGCGTCCAGACATCCCGCTCGTTAAACTGGAACCAAGGTTCCGTGGCCTGCATCAGTCGGACCACGTTGTAATGAGTGATCAGCACGCCCTTGGGCCGGCCCGTCGACCCGGAAGTGAAAATGACGTAGGCCAGGTCGTCGGGTTCCGAGCGGTTTTCCGGGGCGGTCACCGGTTGGTCTTTCCAGACTTTGCCAGACCCGTCATCCAGACAAGCTACCGGAGCCGTAGTGTTGACCAACCGGTTCGCTAAAGATTTCTGGGTTAACACCACCAGGGGCCGCGCGTCTTCCAGTATAACTCGCATGCGTTCGGTCGGATAGGCTGGGTCCAATGGCACATAAGCCGCTCCAGATTTAAGAATGCCCAAAATTCCCGCCACCATGTCCAAACCCCGTTCCAAAGCAAGCCCCACGAGTGTTTCCGGTCCGGCACCCAGGCCACGCAGCCAATGCGCCAATTGGTTCGCCCGTTGGTCCAATTCCTGATAAGTCATCGACTCGCCCGCAAAACTCACCGCCACCGACTCCGGGAAGAGTTGAACGCGTGCCGCGAATAATTCATGCAGACATTTCCCACTTTGGCAATTCCTGAGGGCACCTCTAGTTTCAAATGAGAAATAATCATGGTGCACCGCATTTTTATCCTTGGCTTGGGTTGCCTGCAATCGTACGTGGCTCACGCAAAACCGGTTAAGTTTGTTGTCCATTGCTGAATTTCAACCTTTATTTTAACCAAATTTGGCAAGTTTTCGGTTGGTTTGTCTAGAAAAAAGCGATGTTTAACCGAATTGAAAGGAATACCCTTGTCTAGGGCCTGTTAACACTAATGCGCAAGGCTTCAAAAATGAGGGCTAGGACGATAAATCCAGTGAAAAGGACGTCGAGCTTGTCAAAGCGGCAGAACACGCGGCGATAGCTCTTGAGTCGGCGAAAGAGTCTTTCAAT
>CAITTG010000021.1 GCA_903895255.1 uncultured Verrucomicrobia subdivision 3 bacterium | reverse complement strand
CGCCACCCATGCGTGGGAACTCGGCATGGAAGCGACCGCCGCGTTGCGGCGAATGCGCCGCCGAAAACGCATTATTGCCGCCTGCTACTCCCAAGCTGAATTGTGGCCTTAATGTCACCCTATTATGCGATTCTCAATAGTCGGAGCAATGCAGTTGAAAAAGAATTTAACCGCGGATAAACGCAGATGAACGCAGATTGGAAAAGGCGGAAAACGAGGAAAAATGGCGCGCCCAATGGTTCCCGATCAATCGCGGGCCAAACCTTTGCCAACCTCATGGTTTTTATCTGCGTTCATCTGCGTTCATCTGCGGTTGAAATGAATCGTTCCGGCTTAGAACGACCAGTTAACGATCGGGAAGCCGGTGGCGAGTTTGTCCGGGAACTCACTGAACCACGGATTGTTCAGCGCCACGTTCACAAAGCCGACTTGCACGCCGTCCAGTTTGGTCGCGTAATTGACCAGGCCAATCTGCAACCCGGTAAATTCCTGCGAGACATTGATCCAGCCGGATTGCAGACCATAAAACGGTCCCTCGGAGTAATTAAACAGGCCGCTCTGCCAGCCGTTGAATTCCCCGGTGCTGAAATTCACGAAGCCCCAGGTCACACCGTTGTAGGCCTCGGCATAATTCACCAAACCCCAGGTGAAGCCCTTGCTTTGGCCGGTGCTGCCGTTCACGAAACCCAGCGCCACGCCACTCTGCGGGTTTTGTCCCCAAATGCTCAGCGACAGCCCATTGATGCGGGTATCCTTGGCTTCGATGGCAATGTCCGGCGTCAGCGACGCTTGAAACGCGGCCGGTTCGGCGGCGTGCAAATGGGTGCAGAGGGTGGTCGCCACCAGGACGGGCAGGAATTTGATATGCTTCATATAGTTATTACTTTGTGAGAATATGCTAATTCAAGCAACCCCAAAATAAATGGGGTAAAGTCCCCAGCCCGGGGTGCGCGATGCCCGCATTAATGCGCCACCCCGCAGGCGCAGCCAATGGCGGCCTTGCCGGGTTCGTAGTTCAGATAAGGTCCCAGCCAGCGCTCGACCTCTTGCAAGGTCAGACCCTTGCGCAGGTGATAATCCAGCAACTGGTCGCGGCCCAGCTTGCCCACGGCGAAATATTTCGATTCCGGATGCGCAAAGTACAGCCCGCTCACCGAGCTGCCGGGCCACATGGCGTAGCTTTCCGTCAGCTTGATGCCGGCGTGTTTTTCCACTTCCAGCAGGTTCCAGAGAATACCCTTCTCCGTGTGGTCCGGGCTGGCCGGGTAGCCCGCCGCCGGGCGGATGCCCCGGTATTGCTCGGCGATCATCTGTTCGGTCGTCAAGGCTTCCAGCCGGCCAAAGCCCCACTCCTCGCGCACGCGCTTGTGCAGGTATTCGGCAAAGGCCTCGGCCAGGCGGTCCGCCAGGGCCTCGGCCATGATCGCATTGTAATCGTCGTGGTCGGCTTTGTAAGCCTTCACGAGCTCGTCCAGGCCGTGGCCGGTGGTCACCGCGAAGCCGCCGAGGTAATCCACGGCATGCCCCTCGCGCGGGGCGATGAAATCCGCCAGGCACCAGTTCGGCGAGCCGTCGTCCTTGATGATTTGCTGGCGCAGGAAGTGGAACTTTGTCCGGACCGCCGCGCGCTGCACATCCGTGTACAGCTCCACGTCGTCGCCCACGCGGTTGGCGGGGAAGAGGCCGTAAACCGCGCGCGGTTGCAGCAGCTTCTGGCTCACGATCTTTTCGAGCAAGGCCTGCGCGTCGGCGAACAATTTGCGCGCCTCCTCGCCGTGCTTCTCGTGGTTCAAAATCGCCGGGTAACGCCCGCGCAATTCCCACGTGTGAAAGAACGGTGACCAGTCAATATACGGCACCAGCTCCGCCAGCGTCACGCGCGCGCTGTGCTGGGTGTTCAAGGTCGTCGTGGCTGCGGACAACAGTCGCGTGCCGGTGAATTCCGGCTGCGGCCGGTCGTCGAAATTGAATTTCGCCGCCCGGGCGCGCGCATCCGCCAGCGAGATCAATTTCGCCGTCTGGCCGCCGTGCTGCGACCGGATGCGGTCGTATTCCGCGACCAGCTCGCGCGTGAAATTCGGCTTTTGCTCCGCGCTGATCAGGCTGCTCACCACCGGCACGGCGCGGCTGGCGTCCAGCACATGCACCACCGGTTCGCTGTACGCCGGCGCGATCTTCACCGCCGTGTGCGCCTTGCTCGTGGTCGCCCCGCCGATCAACAACGGCAGCTTGATGCCCTGGCGCTCCATCTCCCGCGCCACGTGCGCCATTTCGTCCAGCGAGGGCGTGATCAACCCGCTCAGGCCGATGACATCGACATTGTGTTCTTTGGCCGCCGCGAGAATTTTTTCGCAGGACACCATCACCCCGAGGTCGATGACCTCGTAGTTGTTGCACGCCAGCACCACGCCCACGATGTTTTTGCCGATGTCATGCACGTCGCCCTTGACCGTGGCCATGAGCACTTTGCCGGCGTTTTTCGCGGTGTCACCGCTGCGCAGCTTCTCGGCCTCCATGTAGGGCATGAGGTAAGCCACCGCCTTTTTCATCACGCGGGCGGACTTCACGACTTGCGGCAGGAACATCTTGCCCGCGCCGAACAAATCGCCCACCACATTCATGCCCGCCATGAGCGGCCCCTCGATGACTTGCAGCGGCTTGGCAAATTTCTGCCGCGCTTCCTCGACGTCCGCGTCAATAAAATCCACGATGCCCTTGACCAGGGCGTGCGTCAGGCGCTCTTCCACAGGGCCGGAACGCCAGGCGTCCTCCACCACCTCGACCTTGCCTTTTTGCTTCACCGATTCCGCGAAGCGGATGAGCCGTTCGGTGGCGTCCGGCCGGCGGTTCAGCAGGACGTCCTCCACCAGCTCCAGCAGATCCTTCGGCACTTCCTCGTAAACCGCCAGCATGCCTGCGTTCACGATGCCCATGTCCAGACCCGCGCGAATCGCATGGTACAGAAACGCGCTGTGCATCGCCTCGCGCACCGCGTTGTTGCCGCGGAACGAGAACGAAATGTTGCTGATGCCGCCGCTGACCTTCGCGCCGGGGAGGTTCGCCTTGATCCAGGCCGTGGCCTTGATGAAATCCACCGCGTAATTCGCGTGCTCCTCCATCCCCGTGCCGACGGTCAGCACGTTCGGATCGAAAATAATATCCTGCGGCGGGAAACCCACCCGCTGCACCAGCAGGTTGTAGGCGCGCTGGCACACCTCGGCCTTGCGCTCGAAGGTGTCGGCCTGGCCGCGTTCGTCGAAGGCCATCACCACCACCGCCGCGCCGTAACGCCGCACCAGTTCCGCCTGGTGCAGGAACTTCTCCTCGCCTTCCTTCAGCGAGATGGAGTTTACAATGCCCTTGCCCTGGAGGCATTTCAGGCCGGCCTCGATCACCTCCCATTTGGAAGAATCGACCATCACCGGCACTTTGCAGATGTCCGGTTCCGAGGCGATGAGATTCAGGAAGCGGGTCATGGCCGCGACGCCGTCAATCATGCCTTCATCCATGCACACGTCGATTACCTGCGCGCCGTTCTCCACCTGCTGCCGCGCGATGGCCAGGGCTTGTTCATAATCGCCCGCCTTGATCAACTGCGCGAATTTCGGCGACCCCGCCACGTTGGTGCGCTCGCCGATGTTCAGGAAATTCGTCTCCGGCCGGATCGTTAGCGCGTCCAGCCCGCTCAGGCGCAGGTACGGCGGAACGACCGGCACCGTGCGCGGTTTCAACCCCTTCGCCGCCGCCGCAATGGCCTTGATATGCGGGGGCGTGGTGCCGCAGCAACCGCCCACGATGTTCAACCAGCCGCGCTCCGCCCAGTCTTGCAACTGCGGCGCCAGGGTCTCCGGCGTTTCCGGAAACCCGGTCGGCAGCAGCGGATTCGGGAGGCCCGCGTTCGGGTAGCAGCTCACGTAGATCGGCGCCAGCCCCGCCAGTTCCTGAATCAACGGCCGCATTTCTTTCGGACCCAGCGCGCAATTCATCCCCACGGACAGCAGCGGCACATGCGAAATACTGTTCCAAAACGCCTCCACCGTCTGGCCGGTCACCCCGCGGTTGCTGCCCGCCTGGATGAAGGTCACCGAGGCCAGGATGGGCACCACGTGCTTGGTTGGGTCCGCCTCCGTGCCGAAGGGCAGGGGAACGATGCCGCGCTCGGCAAAAATCGTCTCAATCGCAAAAAACGCCGCGCGCGCGTTCAGCGTGTCAAAAATCGTTTCCACCAGCAGCAGGTCCGCCCCGCCATCCAGCATGCCCCGAATTTGCTCGCTGTACGACCCCACCAGCTCGTCGTACGTGCAACCGCGCGCCCCGGGATTGTTCACATCCGTGGAAATCGAGGACGTCTTCGTTGTCGGGCCGATCGCCCCGGCCACGAGGCATACCCGGCCGGGTTGGGCGGCCTCCACGGCGTCCCCCGCCCGCCGCGCGCACTCCGCGCCCGCCTTCGCCAGCTCATACGCCAGCGCTTCCATGCCGTAATCCGCCAGGGAGATGGACTGCGCGTTAAACGTGTTCGTCTCGATGATGTCCGCCCCCGCCTCCAGGTACTGGCGGTGAATCTCCTCGATGACTTCCGGCTTGGTGACATTCAGGAGGTCATTGAGCCCCTTCAAATCCTTGGGCCAGTCCGCGAACCGCGCGCCCCGGTAATCGGCCTCGGCCAGCTTGTAGCGCTGGATCATCGTGCCCATGGCCCCGTCAATGATCACCAGGCGCTCGCGCAGCAGTTTTTGCAAGGCCGGCACGCGGTTCTTCAGTTTGGCTTGAGAAACAGTATTCATCGAAAAATGTGGACCCAACCTAGCCGAAACCAGGCCCATTATCAAACTAAAAATCAATGCATCTTGATATGAAGATATGTTGGAAACTTAACCGTAGCAGCAAACTGGCGTTTGCCGCCCTCATCGCCTTGGTTCTATCCGCGCCAACCGTTTCGCCATCCGTATCCCCGGAAGTCAAACCTCCACCCCATGGCCGCCATGCAAACATCCCTGCCAAAGTCCGGCTGCATCCCTCGCGGCCCCCGCCCAAGGAGTGCGGCCGTCTCGGCCGCAACCCGACGTCCGACCACTGCCAGCGCACAGCCCCCCAGCCACCTCAAAGTTGTTTTTTAGCCAACGAACCACCCTGACCTCCCGTCATGGTGCCTTCTAACGACCAATGCCGACATTTCCGCCCTAGGCCCAAAGGGCCGTGATTCCTCAGCCCAGCCCAGCGGGCTGGGTGGGCTTGCCCCCCCCCGG
>CAITTG010000020.1 GCA_903895255.1 uncultured Verrucomicrobia subdivision 3 bacterium | reverse complement strand
GGGCCTCGGAGAGGCTTTGGGGAGCACTCGTCCATACCAACACCCAAGGGCCACGTTGCCGCGTCCATTGGGAAACCCCGCGATTGTGTTGGTCCACACGGTTGGGCACATTCTCACTTAAGCCGATATAAAACCGGCCCGGCGGATTTTGAATGACATACACCTGGTAACACGGAGTCATAAAAAAAGGCCCTGAAACTAAGTTTCAGGGCCATGAAATTGGTTGCGGGGGTAGGATTTGAACCTACTGCCTTCAGGTTATGAGCCTTGCAATTTAAGCACAAACTTGACTTTGTGGATAAATTGTGGAAAGATAAGGCATGAGAAAGATTCAGATTCGCGGAGTGGGCATTTACAAAGACACAAATGGTGTTGAAACTTTTTGGCGGGTCAGACTGGGCAAAAAGTTTACCGGGGGAGAAGTAATAAAAAAAGTGTTTGCCAGCTACCAGGCCGCCAAAGAGTGGGTTGAAACCCAACACGCTCCCAAAGAACTGCACGGAACGTCTTATTTTGATCTCACGCCAACGCAAATCGAGGAGGCGCGGAATGCTTTCGGGCGGCTGGAAAAACTCGACGCAACCCCAAAACCAACTCTGACGGAGGCGCTAAATTATTTCTTCAAACATGCCCTGCCGACCGGAGGAACTCGGACCTTTGAGGAACTGGCAGAGGAATTCCTGACCAGTCGCAAGGCCATGAATTGCAAACACAAGACGATGGTTCAATACGAGAGCTATTTCAGCGTTTTAAAGGAAGAATACGGCAAACAAAGGCTTCATGAGATTCACCGGCAGGACATTGAGGACTGGTTGGCAGAATCGGCGTGGGCACCCCGCACCCGAAAGAATTATCTCGTAACGCTCACCACGTTTTTCAATTTTGCCGTTGAACGCGAATATTGCGGGACAAATCCAGCGGCAGTGATCCCCCGGCCACTGCTTGATGACGCGCCGCCGGGCATTCTGACTCCGGCACAGGCGCAAACACTGATTGACGCCGGAATGAACTGCACCCCCGAACTTGTGCCCGGTATCGTCATCGGGCTATTTGCCGGATTACGGCGGTCGGAAATCTGCTCCCTCGACTGGAAAGAGGTTGATCTGGCGGCAAAAACCATTGAGGTGATGGCCACCAAGGCAAAAACCCGCCAACGCCGATTGGTCAGCATCCGGGACAATCTTGCATTGTGGCTGGCACCATTCTGGCAGAAGGAAGGGCCAGTAGCCCCCAATGTGGACATTTTCGGGGAACGCCTGCGGCACTTGGTCCGGGGGCGGGAACCCCAAGGTAACGATCCAGGACGGCCCCCAGTGGCACCAGAATGGCCTCACAACGCGTTGCGGCACTCGTTTGGCTCCTACTACTACGCGAAGGTAAAAAACGAAAACCTGACCGCCGCTGAAATGGGGAATTCCCCGGCAATGGTTTTCCGGCATTACCGAGCCGTGGTCAAAGCCGACCAGGTCGAGTTATACTGGGATATCCGGCCAGACGCCAAAGCCGAAGGGAATATTATTCCCATGCCCGGCCAACAACGCTGTTAAGAACCATCATTTTGGCTTGATAAATGGCATGGGAAGGCTGACTTTCCAGCTTTAAAAAAGCGACCCCGACGTAAATCCTTCGTATGATTAATTTGTCAGACCCGGCACCATGCATTCCCAAGCTTTCCGTCGCAGACATCGTCAGCGACGACCCGAACGGTGACCCAAAACAGTACGAAACCGAATTCAATTTCATTCAAAAGTATGGGCGGCATTTCAATCCCGCCTCACTGCCGCCAACAATCCCCGCCGGCCCCATGAAGGATTGCCTTGCCAATGCCGCCCAGCTCGCTTTGGCAGTTTCAGAGCTTATCTATGTCGAAGGCATTGGCCGGTTGTTTTGTGGACGAAATTTCCTACCGTTTTACCATGCGTGGTGTTGCGACCAAAAAGGGAATGTCCTTGACCGTACCTGGACAAAGCCCGAGAGAATCCGCATTGAATATTTCGGAGTTCCCTTTAAGACCCAATTCCTTAAACATTTCGTCCAAAACCAACGCAACCCGTGCCAGCTAATCACCCCCAAATGCATTAGTTATATGGAATCATTGCACCAACGCGAATGGCTTCATCCCCTTTTCTAGACACTTCCGTCTGCTCCGCATCACCCGGACAAAAACCCCACGAAAATCTTGGCCCTTGTGCAAACAGTCCGGCTCAATTAGGGTTATTTATGAGAATCGCTGACCTCCTAAATGAACATGACCGGCTAACGGAAGAAGTCGTCAATTTGCCACCACATGATAGAGACGAACCCAACGCATGCGCCATCTCGCAGGAACTGGAAAATTATGCAGGCGCGTTAACCCGGGTCGTTATGAAAGACCACACCAATGATGCCCCTTTCGTTGAGGAGGTCGCATGCCGATGCAGAGAAGCCATTCGTACAAACCCCGATCTGGCACCCCACTTTGGCGCTGACCGCATCCGGCAGGTAGCCCGAAGCCTGCGCCTTGCCGCCATACGTGCAACATTAAAAGAAGTCGAAGCGGGGCGCTTGGCTTTACCCGAAGACACAAGGCCCGCACAGGTGAAAGCCCCCGTGAAATTAACAATCCCTGCGGCTCGCTAATGGGCTTTGACAGAATCACGAGTGGCCTGATTCGCGGCACGGGTTGATTCCAAATATTCGGCGAGATAATTCCCGCCATCATCAGCCATAGCCGTTTGCAAACGAACGCCGAAATCAGCCGCCAGCACACAAACTGTCTGCACTCTCATTTTCCGCCCTTCGCAAACCAACGAGAGCGGGGACCCATCCTTTCGGCGGCGACTCACGACCAAGTCGCCGGAGCCAAGCAATGTTTTCAATCCCTCCACGTCCAACCCAGCCAGCTTTGCGGCCGTGGTAGTTTTTCCGGGGTAGCAGGTTCTGCCTTTAACTTCGTTCAAACCCTTGCCACGACCGGAAACGTATTGGGTTGTCCAGTCGAAATCTTGCATGGCTTTAAGCTCATCAGGCCCCCATTCCAAACAGGTATCCCCAGTTGAATTTTGAATTGCCAGGTGCAAATGGGGCCTGCCCCCATTTTTGTGATACGCCCAAAGGAAAGGGCGCCCAGGTGCAAAGTGATTTCGGAAGTCGTCGGCACAAGCCGCTAGCAGTGGCGCATTTTCCCGGATGGAATGAAACGTGGCGGGGCAATCCACTGAAATAATTGCGCTCCGGATCAGCCGACCGGTGCCGTGATGCCCCACCAAAAGGGCCTCATAATCCTTGCGGGCGTCACCCGTTATGCCACCAGGTAGGTCCCCGCCAATTAAAAACCTCGCTGCAGAGCGGTAAACATACTTCACGAAGCTCCCCCCATTCTTGACGTTCCGACCAATATGTATGATGGCTTTATTTTTCAACGTGTCAGTTCTTTCAAAATTTTCACGCAATTCTCGACGGCCTCACGATTGGCCGCTTGGCCATACGAGGCTTTAAGAGATTGATTGAGGAGGTGGCCCAACAATTGCAAATTCCTATGGACTGCCACCAAATCCACCATGGCAACCCCGGTCGTTTGCCCACGAAAGACCAAAGACACCACCCGCGCTCGGGCGCGTGGGGACAATCCCGCCAAATCTTTGGCGAGATCGTCTGGCAATCTGACGCGAATCTGCATTGTGTGTGGGTGTGATTTTGTGCGCGTGTGGCGGTTTGGTGGTGGGGCAAGCTACGTCTTTTGGCTCATTCCATTCGCCAAAGACTGCTTGGTCAGGGGTTTTCGCGTTGCTCCAACCCCCGACACCCCGGTTGCCGCGCTTATGCTCGCGGCAATGGCGGTGGCACGTTGCGGCCACGGCCCACGCCCAGGTGCATGGCGAAAGCCGCCGCGATTCGCTTAGGCGTCACGTTGGCGACCACCAGTTGCGCCGCCGCCTCTTCCAGTTGGTTTGCCAGTTTTTGTTCCAGTTCCGCCCGCACTGGTGCCGGAATGTCGGAGCATCCGAGTTCGGCAAGGCGGTTTTCCAGCAGGTTTTTCAGAGTGTTTTTGCTCATATTTTCATATAGTCCCCGGACATTCCCGTGGCAATAGATGGCGTCGTTTTTCTTCGGTTTTCACGGTTTTGTCCGCATTTTTTGCTCGGTAAGCGTTTGTTTGCCCCGACGGCGCGGGTTGTTTACACTCGCCAGACATGCCGACACTCAATTGGATTGGAAAAGATGCCGTGGTGAATCATCACCACCATGTTCCGTTTCATCTGCTTAAAGACGTGCCGGATTTGTCCACAGGCGACCCAGGAAGCGGCAATTTGATCGTGCAGGGCGACAATCTTGTCGCGCTGAAAGCGCTATTGCCCTACTACGCCGGGCAGGTCAAATGCATCTACATTGACCCGCCATACAACACCGGCAATGAAGGATGGATTTACAACGACAGCGTCAACAGCCCTCTCATCCGTGACTGGCTTGGAAAGGCCGTAGGCAAGGAAGCCGAGGACCTTTCCCGCCACGACAAATGGCTTTGCTTGATGTATCCTCGCCTCGCGTTGCTCCGCCAGCTTTTGCGCGACGACGGCGCAATTTTCGTCAGCATCGACGACAACGAGATTGCCAATCTTCGATGTGTTCTTGGCGAAATTTTTGGGGAAAACAACTTTGTTGCACATTTAATCTGGCAAAAAAAATACTCCCCGCAAAACGACGCGCTTTTCTTTTCAGAAATGCATGACCACATCTTAGTTTTTGCGAGGAATGCCGGTAAATGGGAACGCAATTTGATTCCACGCACAGAAAAGCAAGATAAAGCATACAAAAATCCCGACGATGATCCGCGTGGATTATGGAAAGCAAGTGACCTAACCCGCGCCGAACATCGCGACAGAGATTTCTATGGAATAACGACGCCAGCCGGAAAAGTTGTGTTTCCATCAAAAGGCCGAAGTTGGAGTAGGCCACCGCAAGAAATTGAACGTCTGCGTGCCGACAATCGCCTATGGTTTGGAAAAAAGGGCGACGCCATTCCATCTCTGAAAAGATTTATTTCCGAAGTGAAGGACGGAGTAGTTCCCTCGACAATATTGATGCGTGATGAAGTGGGTGACAACCAAGAAGCCAAACAACAATTAAAAGAAATCGGAATCGGCAATCTTTTTGACACGCCGAAACCACCTCGACTCATCGAACGTATTTTGCAAATCGCCACAAATCCCGGCGATTTAATTCTGGATTCATTCGCGGGTAGCGGGACAACAGGCCATGCAGTTCTAAATTTAAACAAAGCAGACGGCGGCAATCGCAAATTCATCCTCGTGGAAATGGAGTCAAACATCGCGAGGGACATCACCGCCGAGCGCATCAAACGTATCTCCAAAGGTTACACCAACACCAAAAGCGAGCCCGTCGAAGGACTGGGTGGCGGTTTCCGCTTTTGTGAACTTGGCGAGCCATTATTTGACGAAACCGGCAAAATCCGCGACACCGTGCGCTTCGCCGACCTCGCCCGCCACGTCTATTTCAGCGAAACCGGTGAACCACTACCACGCGAACGCGTGCCCAACACACCGTTAATCGGCACCTGCCGGGGCGTCGGCATTTACCTGCTTTACAACGGCATTCTTGGCGACAAAAGCGCCCACGGCGGCAATGTCCTGACACGCGCCGTGCTGGCCCAACTGCCCCCGTTCGACGGGCAGAAGGTGATCTATTGCGCCGGATGCCTGCTAGGCCGTGACCGGCTCGCTGCAGAACGCATCACCATCCGCCAAACGCCCTACGAGATTAAAATTTCATGATCGCCCTAAAGCCATATCAATCACGGGTGCTGGACTCGATACGGAATTTTTTCAAGCAAACCTCGCGGGACGGCAGACCCGAGGACGCCTTCCGGGCAGTGCTGGCAAACAACAACATGCCCGCCGTGCCTTACATTCCCGTGCCAGCAATCGGCCTAACGCCGGGAATGCCGTATGTCTGCCTCCGCGTGCCAACTGGCGGCGGCAAAACCTTGCTGGCGTGCTACACAGCGGGACTCGCCATCACCGAATTACTACGGGCAGAACGCGCCGTCGTCCTCTGGCTGGTGCCGAGCAATACCATCCTTGACCAGACCGCCGACGCATTGCGTGACCCACGCCACGCCTACCGACGCGCACTAGAGCTGGCGTGCGGCTCGGTCGAAGTCGTGACGATTGAAGAAGCCTTGCGGCTCTCACGCGCCACCGTCGAGGGACAAACCGTCGTCATCGTCGCAACGATACAGGCATTCCGCGTGGAAGACACAACCGGGCGGAAAGTTTACGACCAAAACGGATCATTCGCCGAACACCTGCTAAACGTGCCCACCGACCGGCTGGCCGACCTGCTACCGGGTGCCGATGGAAAACCAAAACCATCGCTGGTAAACATGCTCCGGCTACGCCGCCCCGTCGTCATCGTGGACGAGGCCCACAACGCCCGCACCGATTTAAGCTTCTCCACCTTGGGAAATGTCCTGCCGTCGTGCATCGTGGAATTCACGGCCACACCGGCACGAACAAAAAACCCGTCCAACGTCCTACACCACGTCAGCGCCGCCGAATTAAAAGCGGCTGACATGGTAAAACTGCCCCTCCGCGTCATCACGCGCCACCCCAGCCAACGCGATCAACTGCTATCCGAGGCCATCACGCTACGCGCCGACCTTGAAAAAATCGCCATCGCCGAGGCACAGACAACCGGCGAATACATCCGGCCAATCCTGCTATTACAGGCCGAGCGCGTCAGCGATTGCGAACCGTTACGCGAACGACTGGTGCAAGAATTCGGCGGCATGGGCATCACCAAGGAGCAAATAAAAATCAGCGTCGGCACACTGGACGAACTGCCCAGCGTGGATGAAATCAAATCATCCAAAGAACCAGCAGTGCGGATCATCATCACTGTCCAAAAACTTCGCGAAGGTTGGGACTGTCCATTCGCCTACGTTCTATGCAGTCTGAAAGAAACCCGTTCAGCAACGGCCATTGAGCAAATCGCCGGGCGGATTCTCCGCCTGCCCAACGCCAAAGCAAAACAACACCCCGACCTAAATTGCGCCTACGCCTTTTCCGTATCGGACTCGCTCACGGAAGTTCTCGCCGAACTTCGCGAGGCACTGGAAAGCAACGGATTCACCGCCGCCGAGGCCGAGCGCATTATCATTCCCATTCCCCAAGGCACATTGCCACTTGGCGTGCAACCGCGGACCGTGCAGGTGCCGACCGGCGACATTGACGCCACAATCGCCCAGGTGCAAACCACCGCACTTGCCGGTAAAGCCCGCGTGGACACCGCCAAGGGCGAAATCACCGTCCTCGTGCCGCTCGACAAGGAAGAAACCGAAAAATTGACGAGTTGCGTAAAAACACCGGAAGCAAAGGCGAAGATCGAGGAAGCCGTCGCGCTGGTGCGTGAGTCGGAAAAAGCATTCGGCGGCAGCGGGCACACCCGCGAACCGTCACCTTACGAAAAACAAATGGATTTCATCGTGCCGCTACTATGCGTGCGCGAAAACGGAATGTTGCTGGAATTTGAAAGCACGTTCCTGCTTGAACACCCGTGGAAATTGAGCGCGAAAGACGCCGCGCTGGCAACCGGCTACAACCCGTTACAACGCCCAACCGGCAAAGCGGGAATGCTGGACGTTGGCGCAAAAGGCGAAGTGCAAACCAGCGTCTTACAAGAAACCGCTGGCTCCGACTTCATCACGACCCTACACCAGCAGGCATTCGCACTCGGCGGCACCAACGACTGGACGCTGGAAAGTCTCATCGGCTGGCTTGACCGGCAAATTGACCACCAAGACATTCCGACCGGCGAAAGCGCCGAATTCTTACGGAAAGTCGCACGGGGACTGATGGCAAAATATGGCATCGCCGACGTAAGCCTGCTGGCGCTCGACCGCTTCCGGCTCCGCGACGAAGTAGAACAACGCATCCAACAACACCGCGACGGCGAACGTAAAACCGCCTTCAAGGAATTCCTGCTAGATCAATCGCCGCTGACCGTCAGCGACGAACGCGTCATCAATTTCAAAACCATGTCCTACGAACCAAGCTGGCTTTACGAAGGCGGCTTCCAGTTCAAAAAACATTACTTCGGCGCAAAACCCGGCGAACTGGCGGAAAAAACCGCCGCTGGCAAAACCACGGAAGAATTCAAATGCGCCCAGTTCATTGACGGGCTGGCAGAAGTCAAATACTGGGTGCGCAATCTTTCCCGCAAAACAAGCTCATTCCGCCTCCAAACCGCGACAGACTGGTTTTATCCTGACTTCATCGCCCTGCTACAAGACGGGCGATGCTTTGCCGTGGAATACAAAGGCCAACATCTTTGGGCCGACGCGGAGGACAAACGCGCCGTAGGGGCTGTCTGGGAGTCGCGTAGCGGTGGGCGATGCCTCTTCGTCATGCCCACCGAAGAAAATTTCCAGGCCATCAAGCAAAAGGTACTGGCAAAATAAGTCGGGGAACGTGCCCCCGGCTCATTGACTCTATGGCTTGCCTACGCCGACTTCGCCAACCATAGAGACAATTCGCCGCCCCATCGCTCCGGCGCTCATTCTCCGCGCTTTTCTCCCCGCCGCGTCATTCCGCAGGCTCCATGCCGCTTACGGGGCGGAAAGCTTGCACACTTCGCGCCTCCGCCCTGCAACCAGCACGCCGTCGCTCCCAACCGGGACCGCGGCCACCGCCGCTGGCACCGCAAACGTGGCCACCAGCATCGCCACGGCCACGGCCAGCGCCAGCACCACCAAGTATGCCCCCCTAAAACACGAGCACCATTGGCAATCCCTAAGCTCATCTGCCGCTGATTAAACCCGCGCGGCAAATCACGGCTGGCCCAACTGCGCCTTGACGCCAGAATCCAAAAATATGTTAAAAGGACTTGCGGGTGTATAGAGGTAGAAGATTGGATATTGGCACTTTGCCGAGCCATAGCCTCGTAAGCTCTTTCAGCCAACGAGGCAATCCACGGGTGGTTTCTAATCTTCTCCAAGTCAATTTTCCCCCCATGCCGGGGCATGACAGCCAAACACAGGGAATAGCGCTCGTGGGCCAACGCGCAAACAAAAGGCCGCAAATGGTAGTCAAAATATTCGCCATTTGGGGGAGGAAGATCATCCCTGGAATCATCTGATTTTGGTTCAGCCCGCCGTGCCCGGAACTCCCATTTGCCATCCTCGGTTAGTCGGCGGGAAACGCTGGTTATGCCTTCGGCGCACTTCTTGCAGACAAACCGGTAAAGCGAGCCACAAAACTGATATTTCCGCACTCGCTCAACCGCGCGGAAAAAATCTAATAGCTCGGCATCCGTGAGCTTCGCGTAGTCCCGCGCCGAATGCGGAAGGAACAAATAACTTGCCAAACGCCTTGCGTCACCTGTCTCCCGCGCTGAAAAGTAAACGCTCGCTTGACCGCCAAGCGAATCCTTCAATTCAGCCCTAAGCCGCCAACACCGCTCTGACACACCGCCACCCTCGTCAGGAAACATGACCGCCACGTGAAAATGAAAATTCGCCATAGCACCTCGTTTCAGTCGCCCCCAGTCCATTCGCCAAAAAATTAATTCACCACCAAACTGACGAGGGGCCTTGCGTAGTAGCGGCAATACTGCCTCCTTGAACCATGCAAACGTGGCTTGATATTGCGAGACCGGCACTCGGCGCGTCGTCACCGTGAACAACTGCACACTACCGGCCCGACGCGTGGAAAGAAAATATTCAAGCCACCGAAGATTCAAAGCTGTCTTCTCCATCCAAACCGCAGGCAAAAACCCATTATGCGCCCAACCGGACTGGCGATACAACTTGCCAAACGCGACATCGTATAAATACCTGTTCCGGTCGAACCGGCGTAAATCAACGACGGCGGGATCGGAATCTGACTGACCACGCCCCTTCCACCAATCATCGAACGAATTAACGCAACCACCCGACGCACGATAAAGCCGGAAAGCAAGCTCTCGGCTATTCCGTTCTGGCCACCAAATGTTTCTAAAAAACCACTTTTGGTGGACGGCGGTAGCGTTGGAAGTTGGAATGCATCGCCCTACCATCTGTTCGATGGTCGCGGTGAGCTCATCCAAAGGAAGCTCGTTTGAGGTTGACTGACCGTATTGGATTGCCGGCCAATCCGCCCCATTTGCCTGGGGCGGCGGCATCGCACGTCTGCCGCGCCGTCCAAAGTTTGACCGATGAAGGAAGGCATTGTATCCTTCCCTATTGTGAAGTCACTCCCCGTGCGGCGTGGCAATAAGGCGGGCGTGGCAGAGTAAAACTGCCACGCCCGATTCTCTTAATTTCGTTGCCGCCGCGCTTCACACGGCAGTAGCGGGGGTTGTTCCCCGGAGATAATTCGCTGGGCGGCGAGCTTCAAATCATCGGCGTAAAACAGCGACGACTTTCCCGGCCCACCTTGCACAACGGGCTTAATCCACCCGTGGTGCAACATCCGCTGGAATAAACGAGGGGAGTCAAATGCGGCTCTCGCCTTTTGACTGCAAACAAAGAACCGTAAAGGTTCTGACTGAAATTTCATTGGTCATGGTTTTGTAAATGTTAAAAACGCCATGAGAGCACCGTTCCGAAGAACACTGCTATCGTGGGCTTAATTTTTACAATGCGCAGAAGCTTGCGCGGAGGCGCTTTTATCGAGCGCAACCAAGGGTGAAAAAACTTTGAAACTCAAAAGAAACAAGTCCTTCCAGTTTCGACGATTGCTCGGCACCACGTGAACAAAACGCCAAAAGTTACTGCACGGAATGAGAGGCATTGTGCCAATGACCGTGTCCCGATATTTAAATTTAGTTCAGTTTTTGTTTTTGTGCAAATGGTTTTTGAGGCGGCTGGCATCGAATGAAATCAATCCGAACGTAAGGAATTGCGGGCAATTTCCAGTGGATAAATTGTGGAAAGATTAAGGGTTGATTCCAATCAATTCCATTCGGTTCCAAAGAAAATGGAGAAAAATCAGAAAAGCAAAAAACCCCTGCTTTCACAGGGGTTTCGTGCATTTAAATTGGTTGCGGGGGTAGGATTTGAACCTACGGCCTTCAGGTTATGAGCCTGACGAGCTACCGGGCTGCTCCACCCCGCGATCAAGGAAAGCAAACTAACTCACGCATTATCAGAGCGCAAGCAGTTTCGCTCGTTATTATGGTTTAGGCATAAAGCGGCCCGAAATTCGCGCAGGCACGGTAGTCGGCCCCTTCCAAGTCCGCGGTGCCAAAAGCCGCCCAGGCACTCGGCCGGAACACCCGTTCCGCAGCCACGTTGTGCATGTAAACCGGAATCCGCAGCATCGCCGCCAGTGTAATCAGGTCCGCCCCGATGTGACCATGACTGATGGATCCATGGTTGGCCCCCCAGTTGTTCATGACAGAATAGACATCGCGGAACGCCCCCGTGCCCGTGAGGATGGGCGCAAACCACGTGGTCGGCCAGGTGGGATTGGTGCGTTGATCCAGCGCGTCATGCACTTTGGCCGGCAAATCCACTGTGTAACCCTCGGCAATCTGCAACGCCGGTCCAAGGCCTTTCACCAGATTGAGCCGGCACATCGTGACCGGCATACCGCCCTTGGTCAAAAACCGCGTGGACCAGCCGCCGCCAGGGAAATATTCCGTAATGGACGGATGCCACGTGGTCGCGCCCAGGCATTTCTTCACTTCGGCCTCGCTGATTTCCCAGTAGGGTTTCATCACCGGCTTGCCGTTGCGGGACTGCTGGCCCGTGCCGTCCAGCGTGGCCGGTCCGGAATTAATCAAGTGCAGCAGACCGTTGGCGCCCACGCCCGTGAGCTTGTGCTTCGCCACGCGCTGGACAGCCTCGGGACTCCAATAAGTCCGCACATCCGCAAAAATCTGCGCGGTATTCGTCAGCAAATAGCCCAGCAACATGGAGGCACCGTTAAGACAGTCGTTTTCCGTGGCCACGATGTACGGGGCGCGCCGGCCATTCCAATCGAACGAGGTGTTCAGGATGGCTTCCAAGAAATCCCCATTCGGCTGGTAATCGGTCCATTGCCGCTGCCCTTGGAACCCGGAGACCAACGCGTTGTGGCCATGCGCTTCCTCGCCAAAGCCCAACTCCGTCAGCCGGGGGTTGCCCACCATCAAATCACGGGCTATCAGGGCCATTTTTACGGATTTCTCCCATTCGCTGTCCAACTGTGCCCGGGAACGCTTGGTCTTGGGCGAATTGTAATCCTTGCCTTCGGCACAATGCTTTTTGACCCAGGCCAGCGCGGTCGCATATTCCTGCGGATCAAAGATTCCCTTGTCCATGCGCCGCAGGAACTCCGTCATGTCGATGGTTTCCACCCGCATGCCCAGGTAGTCCTCAAAAAACGGCTGGTCCACAATTGAACCGGCAATGCCCATCGAAACGCCGCCCATGCCGAGGTAAGATTTGCCGCGCATCAAGGCCGTGGCCAGGCCGGCCCGCACGAATTGGAGCAACTTGCCCTGCACATCCGCCGGAATGCTTTTGTCGCCACCATCCTGCACCTCGCGGCCGTAAATACTGAAGGCCGGCAGGCCCTTCTGCGAGTGACCCGCCAGCACCGCCGCGAGGTAAACCGCCCCGGGCCGCTCGGTGCCGTTAAAACCCCACACCGCCTTGGGCACCGCCGGGTTCATGTCCATGGTTTCGGAACCATAGCACCAGCAGGGCGTCACCGTCAGGGACACCCCCACCCCTTCCCGCGCAAATTTCTCCGCGCACGCCGCCGCCTCCGCCACCCCGCCAATGCACGTGTCCGCTATCACACAGGCCACCGGCTGGCCGTTGGGATAGCGCAGCGAGGACGAAATAAACGCCGCGGCGGATTTCGCCAGGTCCATCGTCTGGGTCTCGAGGGATTCCCGCACGCCGCCGAGCCGGCCGTCAATGGTGGGACGAATGCCGACTTTCGGGAGTGCGCCGTTAAAGAGCGATAAGGATTGCATATAAAATCAAGTTGGTTGTTGTGCTGTCATCATGACAAACCGGCGGCAAACCGTAAGCCAAATCGCATGGACGCGCCACGGAAAAACTTGGATTTATCACAGGTTCCGCCTAGGCCCCATGCGCCGCCCGGTAGGCGGAGGGACTCGCCCCGCACAGCCGGGTGAACACCCGGCTGAAATACGCCGGGTCCGCAATCCCCACGGCATCGGCAATTGCCTTCACCGAATCCGGCGTGGTGAGCAGCAGATATTGCGCCCGCTCAATGCGCCGGCGCACGAGGTAATCCAGCGGCCGCACCCCCACCACGCGCTGGAACCGGTCGGAGAAATAGGTCGGATGCAGCGCCACCACCCGCGCCAGGTCCGCCAGCCGGATGGGTTCGCGCATGTGCCGGTGAATGTATTCCTGCACCGCCAGAAATTGGCGGGTCACCCGCGCGTGCATCCCCTCGTGGTGCCGGGCCGATTTCAGAAACCGCGCCACCAGCAGGCTCAAGGCTCCGCGCGCTTCGAAACCGGCCAGCACGCCGGCGGTCGCTTCCGCCGGCCCGGTCAAACCGGCGAAACGCTTGTATTCCTCCCGTCCGGGGTCAAAGCACGGCAGCTTGCGCTCCGGGTAAATCGCCTCCAACCGCTGGAACAAGGTCACTCCCTCCACGGGCGCCGCCTGCTGGTATTCGCAATCGAGCAGCGAAAACAGGTCGATGCCCGTGGGCAGCCGCGCGGCAAAATGGAGGTGGTAATGATTGAAGCGATGGGAACAGGAACAATCATGCACGGCAAACGCCGGCACGAGATGCAACTGCCCCGGGCGCAGTTCAAACTTCCGCCCATGATGTCGGACAACCGCCTGCCCGTCCAATATCAACCACAGCCGGGAAAATGGACTGAGCACATTTTTAAAATTCCACCACCGGCCCGCCTCCGTACGCTGCACCGAGAGCACCTGCCAGTCCAGGGAATTCAGCAACTCATGATTTAAAGCGCCAGCCATGCCCGCCAAATTAGACCGTCCGGAGTGGCATTTCGAGGGCGAATTTTCGCTCCTCGCTGGACGTTTCCGCTCCCGTCCGGGGTTGCTCGGATTTTTTGAATATCCCCTCCTTCCGGTCGTCAAATCGAAAACTGGCATCCCGCCAGCAAATCAGGTAGCTTGTTCCGCAGTTAATGAACGATTTTGCCGAAAAATGGATTGTGGGGGGCCTCCTGGGCCTCGGGCAGATTACGATGCTGGCGCGGGAAACGCTGGCCTCCATCCTGCGGTTTAAAATGAACCGCCGCGATTTGCTGTTCCAGATTTATTCCATCGGGGTCAAATCGCAGTCCGTCACGCTCGTCACGGGCGCCTTCACCGGCATGGTCATGGCGGCCCAGACTTATTACCAGTTTCACAAGATCAAGATGGACACCGGCACCCTGGCCGTGGTCAGCGTTTCGATGTGCAGTGAACTCGGCCCGGTGCTCACCGCGCTCATGGTGGCCGGCCGCGTGGGGGCCGCCATGGCCGCCGAGCTCGGCACGATGCGCGTGACCGAGCAGATTGACGCCCTCCGCACCCTGGCCACCCATCCAGTGGATTACCTCGTGGTCCCCCGGGTGGTGGCGGCCTTCATCGCCCTGCCCATTCTCACAATTGAGGCCATGTCCATCGGCATCGGCTCCAGTTACGTCGTGGGCGTGGGACTGTTGAAAATTGACCCGGCTTACGCCTGGTGGAATCTGCTAAAATACTCGCATGACAGTGATGTTTTCATCGGCCTGATCAAATCGGTGGTTTATGGCGGCATCATCGCCCTGGTGGGCTGCTACAAAGGCCTCAGTTGCAGTGTGGGCGCGGAGGGCGTGGGGCGCGCCACCACCGAGGCGGTGGTTTACGCCTCCATCTCCATCCTCATCTCCAACTTTTTCCTGACCCTGGTGCTGGAACAGCTCGCCATCAGCATGAATTTATGATTCAAGTCCGGAATTTGTTTAAAAGTTTCGGCCGCCACGCGGTGCTGGAGTCCGTGGATTTGGACATCAAAAGCGGCGAATCCGTGGTCATCATCGGCCGCAGTGGTGGCGGCAAGAGCGTCCTGCTCAAGCACCTCATCGGCCTGCTCCGGCCGGACCAGGGCACCGTCAACGTGGATGGGGAAAACATCTGCGGGATGAATGAGCGCCAGTTGATTCAGGTGCGCGCGAAATTCGGCATGGTCTTCCAGGGCGCGGCGCTCTTCGACTCCATGACCGTGGCGGAAAACGTCGCCTTTCCGCTCCTGCGCCAGCGCAAGCACACCGCCGGCGAAATCCGCCGTTGCGTCGATCGAACCCTCGATGTCGTCGGCCTGCCCGGCACCCAGAACAAAACCCCCGCCGAACTCTCCGGCGGCATGCGCAAGCGCGTCGGCCTCGCCCGCGCCATCATTTACGAACCCCGCATCATCCTCTATGATGAGCCCACCACGGGGCTGGACCCGATTGTCTCCGACAGCATTGACAAGCTGATCATGCGCGTGAACGAAATCTTGAAAGTCACCAGCGTCGTGGTCACGCACGACATGCGCAGCGCCCGGCGGGTGGGCCAGCGCATCCTGATGCTGCACGAGCGGAAAATTTACGCCAATGGCACGCCCGACGAAATCTTTGAGTCCAGGGATCCCATCGTGCGCCAGTTTATCGACGGGGTGGCGGACCCCGAGGACATTTTATTTTAAATCATGGAAAAATCTAAACGTTTGGAAATCAAAGTCGGCCTGTTCGTGGCGGTGGGCTTGATCCTGCTCGCCACCCTGTTGCTGCAGTTCAGCAAAAGCACCAGCATCTTCCAGGGAAACTACGAATTGCGGCTGCACGCCGTCAACGTCGGGGGCATCAAGCCCCGCGCGCAGGTTCTGCTGGCCGGCGTCCAGGTGGGGGTCGTTTCGGAAATCAAACTGGCCGCGGACGGCCGCAGCGTGACCATCTTCCTCAAGATTTATAAAAACTTCCAGATCTACCACGACGCCCGGTTCACCATCGAGCAGGCGGGTATTCTCGGGGACCAGTACATTGCCATCACCCCCATGGCCAACACCGAGCCCTTCCTGGTCGATGGCGCCGACATCCCCTGCGCCGAGCCCTTCGACCTCCAGGAAGTCGCCCGCTCCGCCTCCGGCTTCATCCAGCAATTGGACACCACCGCCAAAAAACTGGACATCGCCATCACCGAAATCCAACGGGTCGTGCTCAACCAGCAGACCCTCACCAATTTCGCGCTGACCATCGCCAATGCCCACTCGGTCTCGGAGGAAGCCATCGCCACCGTGGATGGCCTCAAGCAGATGGTCGCCACCAACCAGACCCAGGTGAACTTTGCCATCAGCAACGTGGTCGCCTTCTCCCAGAAACTGGACCACCTCGGCGATTCGGCGGACGCCCTCCTCGCCTCCAATGGCGCGCAAATTGCCGTGGCCACCCACAACCTCGCCGACTCCTCGGAAACTTTAAAAAGCATCATGAGTGATGTGCAGAATGGCAAGGGCCTCGCCGGCACCATTTTGCAAAACCAAACCCTCGCCACCAATGTGCAGGCCATCGCCAGCAATCTGGCCGTGACCACCAGTAATTTGAACCAGGTGGGCTTGTGGGGTATCTTGTGGGCGCCGAAGCATCCCGACACCAGCACTTCCGTGCCGGTGCGGGCAAACCATGTCACCAAATAAAACCTATGGACTTTGTCACCATCTTCACCGGCTTTAACCCGGCCGAGGCGCAGTTGGTCCGCTCCCGCCTCGAAGCCGCCGAATTTCACCCCTTCGTCAAGGACGAGTTCTCCGCCCTGAGCATGGATGGCTACGCCCTCACCGTGGGCGGCATCAAAGTTCAAGTCCCCGCCGACGAGGCCGACGACGCCAAGGCCTTCCTGGCCAGTTAACCCGCTATCGATGAGCGCCGACACTAAATCCTTCCGCCGGCTCGCCCAACTCCTCCCCGGCGAAATCATCCTCGACCCCGCCATCCTCGCCAATTATGCCGGCGACAAATGGTTCGCCAGCCACCAACCCGACGCCGTCGCCCTGCCCCGCTCCGCCGCCTCCGTCGCCAAAATCCTTAAATTTGCCAACCGGCTAAAAATCCCCGTCACCCCGCGCGGTGCCGGCCATGGTTATGTCGGCGGCTGCGTGCCCATGCGCGGCGGCATCGTCCTGTCCACCGAGCGGATGAACCAGTTGCTCGAGATCAACGGCCGGGACTTTGTCACCGTCGTGCAGCCCGCCGTGGTCACCGAGCAATTGCAAATCGCCGTGGAAAAGCAGGGCCTGTTCTATCCGCCCGACCCCGCCAGCCGCGCGAATAATTCCATCGGCGGCAACATCGCCACCAACGCCGGCGGCCCGCGCTGCCTCAAATATGGCGTCACCCGCGATTACGTGCTCGGCCTCGAAGTCGTGCTCGCCAATGGCGACCTCGTCCGCCTCGGCAGCCGCACGCACAAAAACAAAACCGGTTTCGATTTGCACCGCCTCTTCGTGGGCTCCGAAGGCCTGCTCGGCGTCGTCACCGAGGCCACGCTCAAGCTGATTCCCCTGCCCCCTTACCGCGCCAACCTCGCCATTGGCTTCGCCTCCATGAAGCAGGCGGCGCGCGCGCTGCAAGCCATCCTCGCCGCCGGCTTTCTGCCCTGCGCCCTCGAACTGGCCGATCAATTCACTCTCGCTGCCGCCGCCAAACGCACGAAAAGCGCCCGCCTCCTCGACTGCCGCGCGATGCTCATCGTGGAACTGGACGGCCAGACCGCCTCCGTCACCGGCGAGATTAAGGACCTCGAACGCATCGTCACCGAACAACAGCCCTTGTTCATCGATCGCGGCCTCGGTGCCGCCCAATGCGAGGAAATCTGGAAAATCCGCCGCGAATTTTCCTACGCCCTGCGCGACACCGGCCTCACCAAATTGAATGAGGACATCGTCGTCCCGCGCGGCCGCCTGGAGGAACTGTTCACCTTCACCGCCCGGCTTCAGAAGAAGCACGGTCTGCCCCTCGCCTGCTTTGGTCATGCCGGCGATGGCAACATCCATTGCAACGTGATGGTGGATTATACCCAGCCCGGCGCAAAAGCGCGCAGCGAGGCCGCGTTGGATGACCTGTTCAAACAAGTCATCGCCTGGGGCGGCGCCATCAGCGGCGAGCACGGCATTGGTCTCGCCAAAAAACGCTGGTGGCCCCTGGCCGTCTCACCCACGGCCCGCAAACTCCACCGCACCATCAAACTCGCCCTGGACCCGAACCAAATTCTGAACCCCGGCAAATTCGTATAGCCTCATGATTTGCCATTTACGCATACCGCTTTCCCTTTCGCGTGTTTCGGATATTTCATGGCTCAAAAACCCCGCCTTTTTTTGTGCCCTTTTATGCCTTTTTGTGGCCAGATCACTCTTCCCCAAATCCGTGTCCATCCGTGGTTAAACTTCCTCCGCACCCATGAAAATCGAAAACGTCACCCGCTTCAGCATCTCCCTGCCCCCCTCGCTCCTGCGGCAGCTCGACCAGATGTCCGCCGAAAAAGGCTACGCCAACCGCTCTCTCGCCGTGGCCGACATGATCCGCAACCAGCTCGTGGAACACCGCCAGAAGACCGGCACCGAGGACATCGCCGGCACCATCACCCTGGTTTACGATCATCACAAACGCCATTTGCAGTCCACCCTCACCGACATCCAGCACGACCACCACGACGTGATCCTGTCCACCGTGCATGTGCACTTGGATCATCACAACTGCCTGGAAGTCCTCCTCGTGCGCGGCCCCGGCCACGTCATCCGCAAGATCGCCGACGCCCTCATCACCGCCAAAGGTGTGAAACACGGCAAACTCACCGTGACCACCACCGGGAAGGAATTCGCCGCCTAATCCGAAAAAAGCCTGAAGTTCAAATGCCGCGATTGGGTATCCTGCTGCGTTCCCATGGCCGGAGCGATGCCCGCATAAAAGACATTAACCGCCGATAACCCCACATGATCGCAGGTCTGGAAAGCGAGAAAAGCGGCGTTGTTTAAAGTCGCACGGGCGAAGGTGTTTTCTCGGTTTGATTGCCCTGCCTGGTCAGCCCCGCAGCATCCGGGTGGGTAACAGTATTCATCACCGAGATGATGCCAACGGCCCCGCCGGGATCGCTGGGTCCGCTACTGGGTGACTTCAAGGGACAACCGCTGATAAAAATTAACACCGCCCCCATCGCGCCCAGCCCCACCGTGGTCGCCTGCTTTTTGGTGATGTTCATTTTTAAATTGGTTTGATACGGATGTTTCGCGGCTGATTCCATCGTTACATGATGCCCTCGCCCCCCGCAATGATTATATTGCGCGCCCACCACAGCGAGCGCATCGCTACTGCCCCTCAGCGCCGCCCGGCGCTACCGGAGCGCGGGTCATAGACCCATAAGCATTAACCTAAATATTAAAAGGAATCGTCAGGTTAACTTATTTTTTAAAATCAGGTTGGGTTTTCTCTGCGGCCTCCGCGACTCTGCGCGAACATTTCCGTTGGGACTGGTGCTTAACTTGGGTTTGGAACGCATGCAAGCTGGCAGCACGCGGATCGTTAAGGGGCGGCCGGCGGCGACAGATACCCCCGGCCAAGGCACCTAAAATGGCGCGCGCAGAGTCGCAGAGGACGCAGAGTTGATGCCTGGCAATACCTGAAAACAGCCTCAAGGTTTAAGGTTAACGCTTATGGGTCACAGACCCGCAGCACGTGGCCTCGCTTGCCGGCGGCGCAATTAACCTGCCACCGCCCTCCAGAATGCATCCGTTGCGGCGCGCCGGGCCGCCTCGCTTAGCCATGGTTAGGGGGGCGTTGCCCAAAACCCGGGAGTGCGCCCGTTTGCCAGTGTTTTCCCGCTTTCCTCATCTGCGCTCATCTGCGTTTATCCGCGGTTAAAGTCTTTTGCTCGTGCATCGCTCCGGCTCAGGCTACGCCCGCCACCGTCCGCCTCCCGCTTTTTTCTTTTGCCCGCGCCGCTTCCTTCATTAAGCTAAGCCACCATGTACGCACCCGCTGCCGATCGTTACCAGTACCCCGACTTTTACCGCCGCTGCGGCCGGTCCGGACTCCGGCTCCCCCTGATTTCCCTCGGTTTGTGGCATAACTTCGGTGCCCACGATTCCTACCCCAACGCCCGCGCCATTGCCTGCCGGGCCTTTGATCTGGGCATCACCCATTTTGACCTCGCCAACAATTACGGTCCGCCGGATGGCTCGGCCGAAGTGACCTTTGGCCGCATCCTGTGCGAGGACCTCGGCCCCTGGCGCGATGAACTCATCATTTCCACCAAGGCCGGCTACTACATGTGGCCCGGACCTTACGGCGAATGGGGTTCCCGCAAATACCTGCTGGCCTCCCTCGACCAGTCCCTCAAACGCATGGGGCTGGACTACGTGGACATTTTTTATCATCACCGGCCCGACCCCAACACCCCCTTGGAGGAATCCATGGGCGCGCTGGACCACGCCGTGCGCCGCGGCAAGGCGCTCTACGCCGGCATCTCGAATTATCCAGCGGCGGAAACCGTCCGCGCCGCCAAGATTTTGCGCGAACTCGGCACCCCCTGCCTGATTCATCAACCGCGCTACAGCATGCTCGACCGCTGGGTGGAACCCGAACTCCTGGGCACCCTGGCGCAGGAAGGCATCGGCGGCATCGTTTTCTCCCCGCTGGCGAAAGGCCTGCTAACCGACCGCTATTTCCAGGGCGTGCCCACCGATTCCCGCGCCGGACACGATCCCCGTTTTCTCCGCCCCGAACACATCACCGACACCGTGCTCGCCAAAACCAAACAACTCAATGATCTGGCGCTGGCACGCGGGCAAACCCTGGCCCAAATGGCCCTCGCCTGGGTGCTGCGCCACCCCACCGTCACCAGCGCCCTGATCGGCGCCAGCCGCGTCAGCCAGGTGGAAGATTGCGTGGGCGCGACGCGGAATCTGAAATTTACGGGTGAGGAACTGGCACGAATCGAGCAGATTTTGGCGGGGTAGCGCCGGTTTCCAGACCTGCTGCATCGCGGGTTGCAACACCTGCGCGCCGCCCGCCAGCGACAGGATACGTTCTTTATTTCAAAGGCCTGCCGATTTGAGAAATTAAGGAATTACAGCTCGGTAAAATCGGCGAGCTAAATTGGTTGCCGCTGGATCACGGAAAGTTATTATAGAATTTGTACCCACAAAGTTTGTTAGCGATGTCCAATAAATCAGGTTGGTTGAAACCTGGATATGTCCGTTTAAGCCGGTGGACAATTGCAGGCTGAAAGTCATTCCGTTCGTTGTAATCGGCAGCGAGTTTGTGAAAACGATTTGCAACATGAAGGTATTGCTTGAAATCACGCTCAAGGTGTTGGTCACGGAAAAGTTTCCGCCGAAGTCCAACGCATAGGCTTTCAGGGTATTTGTGCCGATGACAAGGGGCAAGGTCTGTGTCCAATTGGTGTAATTATTGGTGGTGGCCGTGACGAGATTCCAGGCGTTGCTGTTCAACTGATACCAGACCCCGGCCACTTTCCAATTGTCGCTGGCGGTCCCCACGAAAGTTGCGAGCGCATTCGTCATTTTCTGGCCGGCGGTCGGGGCAGTGATTGTCAGCGTAGGCTTGGTCACGTCGGCGAAATTGACTTGCAACGTCAGATTCGATGCCATCATAAATTGCACGGTGGCATTGTTGGTGATGCGACCACCAATCCAGTTGGTTGAAATCGTCCAGTTGGTGACGACAAAGCCGGTGGCGGGCGTGGCGGTCATGCTGTAATTGCGACCGATTTCCAACCAAGAATTGCTGTAATTTGGTGAAAGGGTTCCCAATCCTGTCGCTTGCACTGCCAGTAAATTTGTCACCACATATTGCCAACTCACACTGTTGGTTTGCGAATTGTTGCCGGTGGTGTCGGTGGCATAAGCCGCAAGCGTATTTGTTCCCGGCGTAAGGGTCAAAGGCGCAGACCAATTCGTCGTGCCGGTTGCGTTCGTCCAAATTCCGCCATTCAGTTGAACCTGCACGCTGGCAACCTGCCAGTTGTCCGTGGAAGTGCCTTTGGCCGTGAAAACCAGATTGCTCCACCGCTGGCCTACTATCAGATTGGTGATGCTCAAAGTCGGCTTGTTTGTGTCAAAAAAGTTGGCGGTCAGCGTCAGGTTGGATGCCATCATGAAACTTAAAGGTGCCGCATTGGATTCCCAGCCTTGGCTGCTAGTCCAGTTCGTGAACTTGAATCCGGCTGCGGGTGCCGACGTGATGCTGTAATTCCGACCAACTTCCAGCCACGCATTGCTATAGTTTGGCGATATAGTTCCCAAGCCGATGGTGAACAATTGAAGCTGGTTTGTCAACACGAATTGAAAATTTAGGGTGTTGGTTGCCGAAGTGTTCCCGCTTGAATCCGCTGCATAAGCCAAAATGGTATTCGTTCCCGGCATTAAGACTAAATCTGCCGACCAATTCGTCCAGCTATTTACCGTCACCGCATTGCTCCACGCGCCACCATTCAACCGGTAAACAACGTTGCTCATCTGCCAGTTATCCGATGCTGTGCCTTTGACAATGAACACCCCATTGACCAGCCGCTGACCTGCTATCAGATTGGTGATGCTAAATGTCGGTTTATTCGTGTCAATGAAGTTGGCCGTGAATGTTAGGTTTGACGCCATTGTAAAATTAAGCGTGGCGGCACTGGTCACGAAGCTGCCAGTCCAGTTTGTAAACATGCAACCGCTTCCCGGAGTGGCGGTCATGCTATAGCTTTTGCTAATTTCCAGCGTTTGTCCGTTATAGTTTGGCGTGATTGTGCCAAAGCCGTTGGCCTGAACCTGGATCGGAGCCTGTAAAAGATAATACATATTTTGACTGCTGGTGGCTGATTGGTTGCCACTTGAGTCAACCGAATATGCCTGAACTATATTTGTTCCTGGTATGAGCAATACGTTGCCTGACCAATTTGCCCAACCATTTCCCGTGGTCGCTAAATTCCATCCTTGACCGAAAATCTGATAATAGACTGCGGAGACTTGAACGTTGTCACTTGCTTGACCAGTGACCGTAAAATTTGAATTGCTCCAGATTTGGCCGATGGTGGGAGACGTGATGGATACAGTTGGCAACGAGGCGTCCAAAAGGGTAAAATTACCTACTTGATAACCGCCAGTGGCGTTTTTTATTGCAAAGCCACCTCCGGTTCCGCTTGAAAAGCCAAAATAAGCCGTAGTGGTTCCGGTGACTGAGTCATTCATTTGAAGCATTCCTGTGCTTCGATTAAGTATGGAATAAGAGTAGGTTCCAAATTGACCAGTTGAAACAGTGTATGTGTTGCCTGAACTCGCTATTGTAATGGTGAAGGTACCGCTGGTGTAAAAAGGCGAAGCTCCGCTGACAATACTGCAAGTAAATGACCTTCCTGCTAATGAATTAGGCGCATTGACGGATGAAAAACCAAAACTACCGCTCTGGTAAGATCCCGCATAATAAGTGGCCGTTTCGTAAAAACTTCCCGAACTGGCTGACGAATAGTTTGCGCTTAATACAAGAGGCCCGCCCATTGAATCATTTGCGTTTATTGTGGCCGCCGAAGAGCTTGTAGGGGTATATGAGTAGCTCCCGCTGCTATTGTTTACATTATAGATGCCAATTACTTGATAGGAGTTGCCAGAGTTGGCAGGAATAAAAAGAAAATAGCCATAAGAGGCTAATGGATAGGCTCCGCTCGATATGCCAACCAAAAATCCGTCTCCGGTTATTGAACTATTGAGAATCGCATAATAGGGTGACATTAAGGCCACAATTCAGCTTGGGAGTAGCAGGCGGCAATAATGCGTTTTCGGCGGCGCATTCGCCGCAACGCGGCGGTCGCTTCCATGCCGAGTTCCCACGCATGGGTGGCG
>CAITTG010000019.1 GCA_903895255.1 uncultured Verrucomicrobia subdivision 3 bacterium | reverse complement strand
TTGACGGCACTTGACCCAGTTTCCGGATCCCCAACATTGCCCCCGAGGACAATGTCGTTGCGCCCGTGGTTAAACAAGTCGCCCACGGCGACGCTGGCGTAGTTGCGCTGCGGCAGCACCAGGTTGCTATTGGTGAAATGCCCCGTGCCGTCGCCGTAATAAATGGCGGTCGTCGGCGCGCTCGGACCTCCCCAGCCGGCCAGCAGCAGGTCGAGATTGCCGTCGCCGTTGAAATCCGCCAGCACCGCCGAGGGATATGTCCCATAAGTGAGGCTGCCGGCGGGGAATACCTGCGGACCGGGGACAAAACCCTTACCCTGCTGATTGAGATAGCACCGGGCGGTGAAAGTGCCGTCGGGCTGCACCAGGGCGATAAAAAGATCCGGATAGCCGTCGTTGTTCATATCCCCTACGGCGATGGTTGAACCATAACCAGCCGCCGGGGCCGGCAGTGTGGTCGCTACCGGCGCGAAGAGGCGGGGGGTGGTATTAAAGCCAACTTTCGCGGTTGATTGGCCGGCGTTGGGAATATTGTGCAGCAGAAAGGCCGACGGGGTGTAGGTATAAAGGGAACTTATTCCATACAAGCCATAGCCGCCGTTATCGTCCAGAATAAGGAGGTCGTCAAAGCCGTCTTGATCGAAATCCGCTGCGACTCCCCGACCGGGGCCGGCGATGTGCTGGTTTCCCAAGTTGAATTGATAAACGGGATCAGATTCGTTGAATTTATACGAGCCGTTCATCAAGACCGGCAAGCCCAAGCTGAGTCGGTAGTTGGCGCCGCCGGAGGTAACGTTAAATGCGTAAGTGGAATTGTCGCCGCCCACCGTCCACGCGGGATAGTTGTCGTTGTCAAAATTGAATATGGCGTTGTAGCCGCCAAACAACGCGCCCGCAATGTCGGTGCTTTTGGCGGCCGGTTTGGTGGTGGTGAACGCCGTGCCGGAGGTGATCGGATTGCTATTAAGAAAAATCAAGGAGCCAAAGTCGGCGCTACCGTTGACCGACTGGCCCGTGGTCAAAAGGTCCAGCACCCCCTGGTTTTGACTGTCGAAGAAGCCCACGGAATCCGCCGTGTAGGACAAGGATGCGGAGGGCAGCGGTGGATAAGCATGGCAAACCAAAGCCCACAATCGGCGGCTCGCAGGCGATGGCCTGAAACCCGGTGGTCTGGACGACGGCGTCGGAGCCGGTGATGTCGTAGGCGCCGGGAGCGGCGTCATACTGGTAAACGAACTGATAATGGATCGGCACGGCCAGATTCACGCGCGGCGGGGCGAAGCTCAAGGTCTGGGCACCGGCGTTGTTGTTCAGCGCAAGTGTGGCGGAGCTTCCATAGGCGGCATTCGTGCCCCAGTTCACCGTCACCTTGTTGCCGAAGCTGGTGGGAATGGTGGCTTGCACGATGACACCGAAAGGCGAGACCGAGGGGGCGAGGTAGGTGAGGCTGGCGGCCGGCGGCCCGTTTTGGGCTTTGAAGCGGTAAAGCGTCACGTCATAGAGCTTGATGTTCGACCCGCCATTGTTGGCGGTGACATTCAGGCGGCAGTCGGTGAACGAATTGGTATTGCTCGTCATCCAGCAGCGGGTTTCGCGGTTGTTTAAAAAATAACCACTGCCCGTGCCCAGCGCCGTCCAAGCCGTGCCATCATTGCTGCCATCCAATTCCCAAGCTTGCGGGTCATTCACCGCGCCGCTGCCATCATGCAGCGAGGTCAAGGCGTAAACCGCTACCGGACTGTTGATGGTCGCACCGGCATAACCGGTCGTTGCGTTTTCCAGCCAGAAAGTGTTGGTGTTCCCGTCAAAGGCATACGAGCCGGGATGCAAATAAAAAGAATTGGCATCCGTAAAATAGGGGCTGCTCGCCGGAGCCGTCACCAGATTGCCCCCGGTCGCCACCACGATATTGTCCAGCCGCAGATACTCAGAATAATTGACACTGCGCGCCGCCCACACCAGCCGGTCGCCGGAATGGGGAATGAACCCGGTGGTGGGCACATTTGTAAAAATGGTTTGCCCGTCCAGCCGCACCGTCATTCCGGTGAGATAATTCCAATCCACTTCAAACAGATGCCGCATGCCCGTGTTGACGCCCCATTGCGTGGTCGGATCATACGCCGCCGAAGCCAGCACCGTGCCGTTGGCTTTCAAATAAAATCCCGGCGTGCCCCCCGCCGTCTGCACGCTGAAACACAAGCCTCTGCCGTAACCCGACTCCACCGCGCCGCTGATCAGATTGCTGGAAGCCAGTTGGCCGAAGTTCAGGGAAAAGCCATCACCGGCGCTGGGAAAATTCCCATAGACCGGCGCGTTCCATTTGGCCGAGAACGCATAGACCGCCGTGCCGGGGTCGAGATCCGGCAACTCAAAAGCGGAAGTCGTGGCCAGCACGCCGCTCGCCGTCAATTGCAATTCCTTGTAACTGGCATCCTGCACCGAGGCCAACGATGCCGGTTGCGTGCTGAACAATTGCGACCCGTCGTGGAAATTGTTGGTGCCAACCGCGGCGGCCCAAAAATCTTGGAAGTATTGGCCGGCCAAAGCCGTGCTTGCCGTGAAAAAAATCAGGGTGAGCATAACCGCCCTGGCTGCGCGCGCACGCCGGCAGGTGCTGGAAAAGTGTTTCACGTGGAAATACTCTCTGGCCGAGACGGCCAGGCCAAAGTGGCGGGCAAGGATACGAATCATTATTGATATTATTTGTTTAAGGCTGGGAAACTGAAACCAGAGCAAATTCAAAAATGCCTTTTAATGTAGTCCATTAGATTCTTTTTGTCAATCGCTTTTCGCTTTGGATTCGGTCGGCGAATTTTCCATCAACAAGAATTTCCTCTGGCAGATTGTAAAACCCGTTAAGCGTCAGGTCTTTTACGCTTGGGCACGCTTCCGAAAACCAAACAATATCTTCCCAAGTGGGACGCGCAGCGGCATAGGTCTATTCATCAGGTGATGGCAGCCTTAATTCCCGGAAGGCTCGGGGGGAATAAGCAAATAATTTCCTCGCAACGCCCAAATAAAAAAGCCTGCCATGACCACATTGACACTGTAACAACGCAAGGCGTCAGCCAAGTTTACTTGGGAGCGCAACCCGCTTTACCAGTTCGTCTCGCCCATGAGAGCATGTGCGAGGATGACCAGCAACTGCACCAGTTGTTGGCCTATATGTTTCGGGATCCGAAGGAAAAAGGGTGGGTGGTGGCCGGGGCCTGGCTGGCGTTCATGGCGCTTGCCGGCTTGCGCCCGGGCGAATATGCCACGCTCCAGCGCGTCCCGGCGATGGATCAATTTCCTGCCAACTTGGATACCGCCCCGTGTGGTCTGGTCTATCCCTTGCCCGATGGCACCCGCCGTTTGAAGGTTGCCCGGCTCAAAAACGGGCAAAACCCGGCGGTGCTGGTGCATGCGGCCTTGGCGGACTTTCTGCTGCATTATAATCGGTGGCTGGAGATTTACTTTCCCCGGACGGAGGCAGCCCCGGCTGCGTTGTTCCCCGAGTTGAACTCCGTAGGTTGGTATTTAAACCGGGCTTGCAAACGATTGGAGCTTAAAAAGATGAAACCGCACGGATTTGGGCGGGCTTATTACGTCCGGGTCCGGCGTTCCATGGGGGTGGATGATGCCACCATCGCTTGCGAACTGGGGCAGCGTACCGATGGAGCCCTGATCCGGTCTGTTTATGGTCATCCCAAAGACCCGGTTGGCGGAATGCTGCATGACTGGCTGCCAGCTAATCCCGATGGTACTGCCATCACACCGGCTTGGCACCGGCTCTGCCAGTCTGTTAAAAGCTAGCCAACTACTTCCTAGCTTTTCGATTGGCAGTGTTTAATGACTTCGTTGCTGACCAAGCGCATGTGGTCCTTAAACGGGTTGGTATCCACACGTCCGGAGGACTTGGCCCAGTTGGCCAGACAGCTTAAGGCGTTTAATTCCATCTCGGCCGAGCGCGTGCCCGTGGCGGCTTTTTGGTGGCGCTTAAAATTGAGCCGCCGCCAGACCACATATTCCTCCATCTGGTGTTGGCTGACGGCGTTCCACCGTTTGTCCTTCCACCAAACCAAAGCCTTGGTAAGCATGCCTGCCATCCGTTTGGCCGCGTCAGGTCGCCGCGGCTGGGAAGTGGTAAACGGGAGCCCGGCCGCCATCCATTGCTCGCCCAGTTCTCCGACGGTGCAGCCCCGGCGCGCATCCCGCGCCGCGAGGAACTGGCTAAAGGTCTCGGCATGTTTAACGCGACCGTTGAGGATGTCCTTGGCATCGGCGATGGCCTGCTTGTCGGCCACACTCAATTTAAATACCCGGGGCCGGTCGGCAATCTTGACCCGGAGATACCAGGGCTTGGTTTTGGCGGCGGTGTTAGTGATCTCTGCCTTTTTGAGTTGTTGGACGATTTTGGGATGCTTGGCCAGGGTGCGGACCACACCCTGATGGGTGAATTTCAGCTTCAGCGGATCACTTTTTTCGCCCTTGGCTCGTTTGGGTTCCTGACCTGCGGGAGCCACCGGCGCAGGCAGAACGTTTATTATGACGGAGTGCTCGGTTTCCAGAATTGCGCTGCTCATGGCGCAAACGATAACACAATTATATATTAGAAGTCAATGCAAATGTTGTATCTCATTGCACACTCGGATGAATGCAGTGCGTTGGGCCTCAAGCACCTAACGATTCAGCCCCGTTGATTTGCCCTCATCGGCAGCGCGCGCTTTTTTCAATTTTTAGCCCAGAGGTGGGAGGCGGGGTGTTGATTCTGGTGCTGGCAATCGTTAACAAACACAACGTGCCGTATAGGGACCGCCCTCCATCGTCAAAAACCTTGAGCCGATTGGCATTTTGATTGAAATGGCTTGGGTTTGCCACAACGAGAAGGTGTTCGGCCCCTGGTTGGACGCCCATGGCGGTTCCACCGGTCAGGATTTGGAAAACTGGTCGAATCCCAGCACTTAAAGAGAATCTGGAGGCGGTTGATCGTGACCAACCGCAGGTCAAAAACATGGTTTCGACCGGTTCGTCGACGGGAATTTCGGGGCTACGCGCGGCGACCGCGTCGGGCGTGGTGGCAGCCATGACGGAGCCGGATTTGGTCCCGACAAACCGTCGGATTGATTGGAACTCATACCTGAACAGGGAAAAACCATTGATAATAATGGGCACTTTCTCGGCAGGACACCTCTAGGATACATCGGATCAGGGAGTCGGCGCGGCGGCGGCAAAGCTGGATGGGTGGCGGGGGGGGGGAGTCCCCAGCCGGGGCGGTCGGGATGATTAAAACGGTTCACAGGGTTTAAAATTTTGTGACCATGGCGAACTTGACCAAAGGAGATTGCGGACGCGCTGGCGGCCATCGTAGGCCATGCAGGGGGCATTTTAAAAAATTTCCGGACAATTGCGGCGGTAATCTAATATAAGATGAAGCTGTGTCGGCGATGCCGGCAAAGCGGAGCCAGACAGCGTTGATATAAAACGTTAACACTGAAGGGAAAAATATGATCAAAGCCATTATAAAATTCACGGAAGCAGAACTGCCCCAAGAGTTCATTTTGCATCGCACCGGCGAGGGAAAAGTTTGGGCCTTTCCCGACCAGAATAACCCCATCTTCAAAACCGAGTCCTGGCGGATGCTTGCCAACGATACGGCGATTGAACTGGTAGGAATTTGCGATGCTCAAGCGAGTTTCGTCAAGATGCCGCGTAATTTTGACCCGTTGGAAATTTGGCCCGTGCGCTGGGGTTATCCAGATGCTTTAATTCAGGATCATCCGGAGGAGGTGGCCCAAATGGAAAAAGATCATCGCGAGGGAAAGCATGATTTAGTGGGTGAAACCATCTCCTGGCCCGAGTGGCTTGAACGATTCGGCAAAATTGAGTTGTGGATGAGGTTTCGTACGCCGGAAATGGAACGGCATTGGTTGTCGTCCCGAACCTCGCCGGGTTCCAGCCTGAGCACCCTGGCGGGATTTCAGGGATACATACCTCGACAAGTTTTGGGGGAAATCCGGTTTCGTGCCGATTTTCATCAAGGAGATAAAGTGACAACCATCTGGCTTGCCTGCTGCGACAAAAGCCTGCTTAGTGACGCTGAAATACGAACTCTGCCCGGGTACTTGGCGGATCAAGAAAAATTGATAACCAGAAGCTCGTCAGATTTCTCCTCGTACACCGAAGCTTGCGAGAAATTTAATCATGCTCTGAATCGTTATGAAACCGCCAACAAGCAATTGGGTGCCAAGACCGATGCGCTAAAGGATGTCATGGAACCACTCAACAAGCTCTACCCCGAAGTTCAACTCGCCGAAATTCGGAAGCGGGCCATAGGAAATGGCGTGCCTGATCTGATTGTTGATTGGGTCATGACGGAGTTCCATGCGTCCAGTCCCTCCCGGCTGCCAACGAAGGGTGAAACCTATGATCATTGCGGTCCTGGTACACTGATTGGCAAAAAACTCATCCTCGCTGGTTACGGTGTGAGCGAACAACGTTTGGCGGACCACCTTACGGTCATTAGGAAATTGCTGGTCGAGAAAGGGTGGTTGGCCCCGCGCGAAGTCGGGAAAACTCGAACACGGGCTGAGGGGTTCCAACCAGATGATCGGCATGCGGATTTCAACCAGCCCACTCCGGCTGAATCCGCCGAGGATCGTGATGACGAAAGGCAAGCTGGGAGCGAATAAGTCGTTGGTATTTAAGGTTGTGGAACAAACGGCTTCTGGGCCGCCTTTCGTCCCGCGCGGGGCCGCCATTGCCCGCCACCGTCCGACGTTGATCAGACGGTTTTATGGGAAAATTATGGCCTTTTTCTGAGGGTTTTCAGTGGTTTTTGCCATTTGGCTGCTGATTGCCGTCAGACGTTTCGTAAAGGGGTGAACACATTAAATACGACTGGTCCGGGCAAAAGCCCCAACGAATTCGCTATCCTTGCCGCCGTCATTGATGACGGGGGACGTACCGCACTGCCACCCTTTGTGAGTAAGCTGATCAAATCCGCCCCAGAATCATTTGACGACCTGAGGGTTGGGCAGATGGCGTCGAGTATCCGAGCCATATTGTTCGGCCGTGAACCGTTAGATTTCGCGGTTATGATGAAGAAATGCCCGGATCAATCCGCCTTCATCACGGCCGAATTATTGCCTGCGGCAACCAGCCTTGAGGCCGCCGAATATTACGCGCCAGCCTGTTGGAACGCCTACCTGGTGCGCCAGGCTGGCAAAACCGTAAATGGAATTGAACAAAGCTTGTTGGCTGCACCCAATCAAGCCCCGGTTATCATTCGCGCTGGCCAATCCGCGCTGGCGATGTTGGTCAGCGATTTGAACAGTATCAGCGAGCTCCTGGAATCCCGGATTTACTCACCCAAAAACAAGCCGGAAGAGCCCGCACCGCGCTTTTATTTGAGTGGCATTCCAATCTGCACACCGGGCAATTTGACCGCCGTTTCTGCTCTGGTGAAAGCCGGAAAAACCGCAGCTATCATCGCCATGCTTTCCAGCGCCTTTGCGACCCCTGGTGCTGATTGCCTTGGCTTTAGTTCGCAAAACCCGCTTGGCTTTGCGGTGCTTCACTTCGATACGGAACAGTCGCCCTACGATCATTGGTTTGTCATCGAACAGGCGCTGAAGCGGGCCGGGGTTGAAAGTGCGCCCCTATGGCTGCGGTCCTATTGCCTTACCGGACTTTCTCCCAGTCAGATTCCTGAATCCATAAAAACCGCCACTAAAGAGGCCGCCAAACAGTTCGGTGGGGTTCACTCGATAATTATCGACGGGGTTGCCGACTCCGCCTACGACGTGAATGACCCGGCCGAAGCTGACGAATTGATAACGGAATTACGCGGGCATTCCATCAAATTTAATTGCCCTGTGATCAATATTATTCATGTCAACCCGGGCAGCGAAAAAACCCGCGGGCACCTTGGCTCTGGATTGGAGCGCAAATCGGAGACCAATTTGAGGTTGGAGAAAGATGAATCCGGCGTGACGGTTATTTGGTCAGATAAAAATCGCAAGGCCCCAATCCCTAAAGCAAACGGGCCACGCTTCATGTGGAGTGAGCAGTCGGGCATGCATGTTTCCATCCAGAGCGTAAAATCTTCAAAGGAGGAGGCCTCGCATGAAACTCTCAGCGAACTCGCGACGGCGGCGTTTTTGAAACGTCCTGCAATGGGCCGGATGGAGCTTGAGGCCGAGGTGAAAACCATATTAACCGCCGTCAAAAAGGGCGTGTCGGTAAGTGATAAAACAGCCGAGCGGAAAGTAACGGAAATGGTCAAGCTTGGGATCGTTAAAAAAGGCTTTGTAGGTCTCTATACACCAACAGCTTAAAATGAAACCGCTGTCAGCCGACAAACCGCCGTCATACCACCGTCAAGACGGTTGTGCCGTCACGCCGTCACCCGCCTATATAAGGGCGGGTACGGTGACGGTTGACGGTATTGTCGGTAATAAAATTAGCCGAGCGCTCCTCAATTGACTTTAGATGAATTATCAACTAACAAAGCAAGTCCTCGCAGGGATTTCGCAAGTTGAAGCAAACAGAGTTCAGATCGTGGATTATCAAATTTGAATGGTTCCATCATAACTTTCAGGGGAAGGCTGCGTGGCTTGATTTTTCTGGCCTTGTGGCAGGCCGGGTGGCTGGCGCTCAATGGCCACGCCCAGGAAGTTTTCGCCGCCGAAAATCGCCCGGGAAATGGTCGTTTTGTCTGCCGCGCCTGGCGGGCGGAGGAGGGTTTGCCACAGGAGTCGGTTTGGGCCATCACCCAAACCCGGGATGGATACTTGTGGATTGGCACGGGCGGGGGATTGGCCCGGTTCGACGGGGTCAAGTTTGAGGTCTTTGGCATCCAAGATGGGTTGCCAAGCATGCAAATCCGGACTTTATTGGAAGACCGCAGCGGGGCGCTGTGGATTGGCACGGCGAGCGGGCTTTGCCGCTATGAAGCGGGAAAATTCACGAACTGGCCGCAGCCAGCGGGTCCAGCCAGTGAGGGGGTTTTGCATTTGGCAGAAGATGGCGCGGGTGGCATCTGGATTGCATCGAATCTTGGTTTAAGCCGCTGGGGTGGTGGCCGTCTGGAAAAAATTGGGCCGGAGCAAGGGGTGAAGGACACAGATGTGCGGTCCATGACTGCGGACCGTCAGGGCCACCTGTGGATTTCCACCGTGGGGCAAGGCTTGCTGCGGTTTGACGGTCTTCGTTTTGCGCCTCCTTTTCCCGGGACGGAAGTGGAGGCCCTGCGACCGTACCGTTTGATGTCTGATCATGAAGGACGGGTGTGGGCGGCGGCGGTGGGCAGCATCTATTGCCTGGGGGCGACGAACTGGTCAGTTTACGGGCCGGCGTCGGGGTTGCCCGAGGTGCTGATTACCTACCTGGCTGAGAGCCGGGATGGCACCATTCTGGCGGGAACGAGTGATCAGGGGCTGTTGTATTTGGAAGGGAAGCGTTTCCAGCAAATCGGCCGGGCGAACGGACTGTCGGACGATGCCGTGCGTTCCATCGCCCAGGATGCGGAGGGAAATATCTGGGTGGGCACCCGCAGCGCGGGTTTGAACCGGTTGCAACCGCGGCATCTCAGCACGCTGGCGGTGTACGATGGAGCGACGGAGGCGCAGCCGGTCTCGCTGGCGGAGACCGAGGATGGCAGTTTGTGGGTGGGGACGATCGGACATGGGCTGTATCGATTCAAAGGCGATCATTACGAGGTTTTATTGCGGCAGGAAATGCTGCCGCGCAATTTGCAAGTGAGCGCGCTGACGGCTGCCCGCGACGGCAGTCTCTGGGGGGTGGGGGGGACGAGTCTTTTTAATTGGCGAAACGCGGGCATGCATTTGGACGCGCCTGCGCGCGGGGTGCATTGCCTCTGCGAAGACCGCGAAGGGACGTTGTGGCTGGGTGATGAGCGGGGGGAATTGCAGCGCCGGGTGCTGGGGAAACTGGCAACGGTGCCCAATCCCCTGAGGGGTTCAGCGATCACTGCCATGGTGCCCGCGCCGGACGGCGGGCTTTGGGTTGCTTCTTACAACCATGGGTTGGGGCGGCTGCTGCAGGACCAATGGCAGGTATATGACCGGAAGCAGGGTTTGCGGAGCGAATTATTGCGCGCCCTGTGCCTTGATGAACAAAACACGCTGTGGATCGGGACCGAAGGCGGTGGTTTGAGCCGGCTGCAGGCGGGGCAGATCGCCAGTTTTGGCCGGGCCGAGGGTATTCCGGAGGATACGATTCTGCAAATTCTGGCCGACGACCGGGGGATGCTCTGGTTGGGAACGCAGCATGGCATTGTGAGGGTGGCGCGCGGGGATTTGGCCAGGGTGGCAAATCATGAAGTAGCCCGGGTGTATCCGCGGATCTATGGGCGCTCGGATGGCATGTTGACGGAGCAATGTTCGGGGGACCCGGGGACCTGCCTGAAAACGCGCGCCGGGCGGCTGTGTTTTGCGACCGGGCGGGGGGTGGTGATCATTGATCCCCATGATCCGGATCACCAGGTGGCGCCACCGGCGGTCCGCTTGGAACGGGTGGTGGTGGATGGGCGGCCATTTTCGTTGACGAACTTTCCCGCCCGGCCGGGCGGCGACAGGGAGCTGACGCTGCAAATTCCCCCGGGTAATCAGCGCGTTGAGTTTTATTTCACCGGGTTGTTTTTTTCCGCGCCCGAGCGGGTGGGTTTTCGCTACCGTTTGGAGGGGTTTGATGCCGAGTGGAGTGAGGTTGGCCCGCAACGCAACGCGGTATACACCCACCTGCCACCGGATAACTACCGCTTTGTGGTGGCGGCGCAAAATGGCAACGGCGTGTGGAGTCCGGCGGAGGTGGCGGTCCAGCTGGTGGTCCAGCCGTTTTTCTGGCAGCGCCGGATGTTTTTGGCGGTGCTGGCGGGGCTGCTGGCGTTGCTCATCGCGTGGTCGGTGCGGATCGTGGAAAAGCGCAAGGCGCGGCTCCGGCTCCGGCAATTGGAACTGGCGCATGCGATGGAGGCCGAGCGGGCGCGCATCGCCCGGGATATTCATGATGATATTGGGGCCGGCTTGACGGAAATCGGGCTGACGAGTGAACTGGTGGAGGATCCGGGGCTTTCCGCATCCGACGTGCGACAGTTTGCCCACGAGATCAGTGTGCGGTCCCGGGAGTTGGTGGCGGGGATGGACGAAATCGTGTGGGCCATTAATCCGCGCAACGACACTTTGCGCTCCTCGCTGGCGTACTTCAGTCAGTTTGCAGACCGGATGTTCAAGCCGACGGGAATTAGCTGCCGGATCGAGGTGCCGCCGAATTTGGCGGAATTTCCGCTGGGCTCCGAGCAGCGGCATAATTTCTTCCTTGGCTTCAAGGAGGCATTAAACAACATTCTCAAACACGCTCAGGCGAGCGAGGTGCGCATTCGCGCCCAACTGGAGGCGGGGGAATTTGTTTTAATGGTGGCGGACAACGGGGTGGGATTTGCAACCGTTCCCGCTGGCGAGGCGCAAGACGGGTTGGTGAATTTAAAGGAGCGGATGGCCAAAATTGGCGGCCGCTGCGAAATCACCAGTGAACCCGGCCAAGGCACCACTTTGCTTTTCCGGCTGCCGCTGGGTCGCAACAGTTTGAAACCAAACTAAATCATGAAAGAACTGAAAAAGCTACCGGGAGAAGGGGTGGGGGCGCCGGCCAGCGCTGCCTTGGGGGCGTCCGGGCGGGTGGCGACGGTGGCGGTGATTGAGGATAACGCCGGCCTGCGGCGCAGCCTGCTGCGCATGGTCGGACGGGCTCCGGACCTCCGGTGTGTGGGGGACTGGCCGAACGGGGAGGCCGCCCTGCGGGAAGTGGGCCGGCTGCGGCCGCACATCGTCCTGATGGACATCAATCTTCCGGGCATGTCTGGCATCGAGTGCACGGCGGCGCTCAAGAAACTCTGTCCGGAGTCGCAGGTCATCATGGTGACGGTGTATGAGGACACGGACAGCATTTTTCGCGCGCTAAAGGCCGGGGCCTGCGGGTATGTGTTAAAGCGCGCGTATTCGGCGGAAATCCTGGAGGCGATTGCCGAAGTGCGCGCCGGCGGGGCGCCGATGACCAGTGAGATTGCCCGCCGGCTGGTGGAGGCCTTCCGGGAACCGACACCCGAGCCGGCCAGCCGGGCGGAACTGTCCGCGCGGGAAAAGGAGATTTTGAACCTGGTGGCCCAGGGTTTTGCCAACAAGGAAATTGGCGGAAAACTGAACATTTCCTACCAGACCGTGCGCGTGCACTTGCGTCGAATATACGAAAAGCTCCACGTGCGCTCGCGCACCGAGGCGCTCCTGAAATATTTGCAGGAGCACCAGGGGACGGTGCCTGGCCCGCCGGAAAAGAAAAAATTTTAAGGGCGGAGTCCCCAAAGCCGGGCCGGCACCGGCCAGTTTATGGAGCGCGGCGGCGTTACCCCAATTGAGGTATATATTTATTTTTCCCACCCTGTTAATTTCTTCAGCGTAGGAATTGAAGGATAACCGAACCATAAGCAAACCGACCGCCGGGTAATCCGGGCGGAAACATGGCAGCATTTATGAACGCGCAGTGGTGAATATATATTATCCAGCGATACACATGGTGGCAGCCCACCTTGCCAGCCTGCCGTTGAGAATTTTCGCGGTGAAACATTAACCCTCCAAAAAACAAATCAGCAAGTCTGCCTACCAACTTGAACCCATGAAATATCCAAGCTTAACCTACTCCCTCGCCTCACTGGGGGCGCTCCTCCTGATGGCTCAGGGGGCCGCCGCTGACAATCTGGTGCTCACCAATTCCTACCTTGGGGCCGGAACCGACGGATCCTGGGACAATGGTGCCAATTTTGCCAGTCAGGCGGGAAACGCGCCCGGGCCGGCTGACACGGTCATTTTGACCAATCTTCCCAATCCCACCACACCCAGTTTGTCGGGCTTGCTGCTGGCGCAGGATGTGAGTTGGACCAATTATTTTGATGGGGTGGTGCCCTTCACCTCCCAGGTGAACACTACCACCATCAATGCCCTGTGGGTAAACGAGACTAATGATTATTCCACCTATCCGTTGAATGTGGCGAATGGTGAGGGCATCTACTCGATGAAAAACGGCGTGCACAACGTGCTGATTAATAATCAGTTAAATATTGTGAGCACCAACCCTTGGGATATTTACCACATTTACTCCAACACCGTGGCCATCGGCACGGGCCAAGACAACACCAATTCATTGGTTTACACCACCCTGGCTGGACCGGGCAGTCTTAATGTGACCAATCCCGTTGGGTGCATTTGGGTCATGCAAGGTTCGTTGAACACAGCGGGCGGTGCCGCCGAAACCCATGCTGCCGTGCTGGACATGTCCGGTCTGAGCACCTTTAATTGTGTCCTGAGTAACATTGTGACCGCGGCGGACATGTTTTCGACCAACTATGGAGGCAACCTGAGTTTGTACGGCTACCAGCGGCCCCAGGGGATTATTTATTTCGCCGCCACGAATTACATCACCTTGCTGGACACTAATTTCCCGGCCCTGGTGGTGGGGTATGAGCCAGATAATAACGGTGGTACTTACAGTATCTCGAATTGCCTGGGCCAGTTGAACTACTTGAATTTCGACCAGATGTTGATTGGCGGTCCTAAAACTGCCGGGGCCCAATCCGGTTTGTATTTTAACGGGAACACTCTTGGCCAGACCACGGCAGCGGCGGTTAACTCGATCCTGACGACCAATAATTTTGCCGTCTTCCGCAATATTGACGGTGTCAGCCCGCAAACTTCCTGGGATATTGGCGACAACACTCTGTCCCCATTGGTAACAGGGTCTTCCTATGGCAATGTGAATTTCCAGCGCGGCGGGGTGGACGCCTCGGTTCAGACCATATATCTCGGGCGGAGTGGAACTCCCAATGACACAGGCACTTCCATTGGCAATTTAACCGTTGGCAACTACCGGCCAGATTTGCAGGGCAGCATGCAAAGTGTGATCAACGCGGGGCAAATTGAAATCGGGGATATGCTGGACAAGAGCAACGCCTGCCAGGGCCAGCTAACGGTTTACAGCAACGCGGTGGTCAATGTGACCAACTACATCCGTCTGATCAACCTGCCGTCCAGCACGAATAACTCCATCGGTTCGCGCGGCTTCCTGCTCGTGGATGGTGGCACGGTAAATGTATCGGGAAACATTTTGGACAATGGCACCGCCAATGGCGGCGGTTATACCATTTTGGAAGTCTGGTATGGCGGCACCTTGAACATGGAACCGGTGCCCAGCGTGCCGCCCGGCAATGTTTCCGTGGCTACTTTTTACCTGGGTGCCGGCACCTTTGAGAACTTTGGGACCTTGAACGTCAGCAGCAACATGTACATCCTGGCGCCTAATACGCAGTTTGCGCTGGGCAGCGGGCAGGCATTGCAAGTGGGCCCGCTGGGTTATGCCAACCTGCTTAAAATCACCAACAACGGCGCGTCCGGCTTGGTGGCGCAGTTGAATGGCTTTGGTTACACGACCAACCTTGGCAACGGTGCCGTGGGCCTCTCGCTCAGCAACAGCACCGTCCTGATGGATATCGGGGCCAACAGTGACAAAATCAACGTCAGCGGGAGCATCACCCTGCAAGGGACCAACCGAGTGTACGTGAATCCGATTGCCGGCTTCAGTGCGGGCACTTATCCAATTATGGTGTACAATACCAGCACCTCGGCGTTGGACGCGAGCGGCACCACCAATTATGGCCTCATTGGCGATCCCGCCACCCAGTTGGTGGCGAGCGGTCCGATCACCAATTATTCCTACTCGGTCAGCTTTAATAGCAGCACTCCGGGCATCGTCAACATGGTGGTGACGCAATTGCCGGATCCCACCACCCCGCCGATACTCTCCAGTGTGGTGTCCTCGAACAACCTGACACTCTCCTGGCCGCTGGCATACAATACCTACTTCCTGCAGGCCCAGACCAATTCCCTGAGTGTGGGGCTGTCGTCCAACTGGACCACTGTTCCGACGGTGTACAATTCGCTGACCGTGCCGATCATCCGGACAAACGCGAGCGTATTCTACCGGCTGGAAAATTAATCAGTCACTGCCAAACCTCTGGCAGCACACCGGCACAGCCGGTGTGCTGCCAAAAATACTTGCAAAGTTACACCATGAAACGAAAGAGCGGCTTTACCCTGATTGAATTGCTGGTGGTGATTGCCATCATCGCCATTCTGGCGGCGATGCTATTGCCGGCCCTTGCCAAGGCCAAGGCCAAGGCCAATGCCATCAAATGCGCTTCCAACATGAAAACCTGGGGTTTGTCGCTGACCATGTATGCGGATGACAACCAGCAATGCCTGCCGTATTTTTGCCTGACGGAAAACCTGGCGGACGTCTCCACCAATATCTACGTTTTCGACATCCTGGCGCCATATGTGGGCAAACAGACCCAGGCGCTCGACAACTCGGCTGTGATCAATGATCCGGTACGCCAGTGTCCGGGCGGGTCGTTTGGCGCGCCGCCCTACACCCCCCGCTCCCAAGTTGCCAATTACAGCATCACCAATTGGAATTGTTGGGTGGGTGTCAATTTTGGCCTCTATCAGGCCGGGCAAAAATTGAACGCGCCGTTTTATTACCAAGTCACCGGCAGTGCCGCGCCCGCACCGCCGGTCAGGGTGGCCAGCATCAGCAATTCTTCGCAGGCCATGATGTTCATGGATGTGGTTTTTGAATATGTTTACTCGCCCCTTTACGATGCTTGGAACGTGGATGCCAATGGTGACGGGATACCTGACAGTAATGCCAATTATTTGCCATTCAACAATGGCCGCCCCACGGTGCACAACAACGGTGCCAATCTGGCCTGTTTAGATGGCCATGTGGAGCGTCAAAAATTTCAGGCGCTTTGGGGGGCGGATGGCATCGGCAATCCGACTAGTTCCTTCTGGACCATGCAGTACTAGAGTCCACTGATGATTCATTCCGGGAGAGCTGGCACCATTCAAAGCGGGTTTTCCCGCCAAATTTCCTCCCATCGCCTGCCGGCTTGCGGAAGGCGTTGAGGCGAGTCCATAAATCTAAGATGATGAAAATAAAGATCTTTAGCAGTGGTGACGAACTTGGTGCCGCTGCTGCGGAAATGGCGGCAGTTGTGCTGCAGAGTTCTCTCCGCCAGCAAGGTCAGGCAAGGATAATTGCCGCCACGGGAGCATCCCAATTTGGCTTTCTGGCCGCGCTGACCAAAGCCCCGGGCATCAAGTGGTCCAATGTTGAAATGTTTCATCTGGATGAATATGCCGGGCTGCCCATTACGCATCCGGCCAGCTTTCGCAAGTATTTGTTGGAGCGTTTCATCCAGCCCGCCGGCATTGGAAAATTTCATTTGCTCAATGCCGAGGGAGACCTGGAAACTTTGTGTGCACAGGTGGGCGCCAAGCTGAACCTCGCCCCGGTCGATGTCGCTTTTGTGGGGATTGGCGAAAACGGGCATCTGGCTTTCAATGATCCGCCGGCGGATTTTACCACCGAAAAGCCGTATCTGGTGGTGGAGTTGGATCAAGCCTGCCGCCAGCAGCAGGTGGGTGAGGGGTGGTTTAAAAGCCTGGCCGAAGTTCCCCGCCAGGCGATTTCCATGTCCATCCGGCAGATTATGAAAGCGCGGAAAATTCTGTGTATTGTGCCGGACCAGCGCAAGGCGGAGGCGGTGCAAAAATGCCTGGAAGGCCCCGTTTCTCCGCTGGCGCCGGCCTCGATTTTACAGACGCATCCGGATGTCACGGTTTTCCTGGACCGTTGGTCCGCTGCTTTGCTGGCCAGACCGCCGGCGCACAATTGATGAGAATTGACCTGCCGGGTTTATTTGATTTGCAAGTCAATGGTTTCAGCGGGGTTGATTTTAACAATCCGGCCGCAACCAGAGACCAGGTGTTTTCCGCCTTGGAGTCCATGGTGACCACCGGGGTGACCCTTTGCCTGCCCACATTGATCAGCTCGTCCCTGGAACATTTTGCCCAATGTGCCAACACCATTCTTTCCGTTGATCACCCGGCCTTTGCTGGCTTTCATATGGAGGGTCCTTACATTTCCCCGGCGGACGGCCCGCGGGGGGTTCATCCATTGGCCAGCATTCGGGCGGCCAGTGTGGAAGATTTTGACCGGCGCCAGGACGCGACCGAGGGCAACATCCGGCTGGTGACCCTGGCACCCGAGGTTCCGGGGGCGATGGTTTTAATTGAATACTTGGTCCGCCGGGGGGTGCGCGTCGCCATGGGGCACACGGCGGCCACACCGCAACAAATTCGTGACGCGGTGCACGCGGGAGCAACGCTCTCCACCCATTTGGGCAACGGCTGCCAAATGGAAATGCCCCGGCATCCCAATTTAATTTGGGAACAACTCGCGCAGGACCAACTGGAAGCCTCGTTGATCGTGGACGGGCATCATTTACCGCCGGCCACGGTCAAGGGCATGATTCGGGCCAAGCAACCGAGCCGGATTATTTTGATCACCGATGCCATGTCCGCGGCGGGCTGTGGTCCGGGTAATTACGAGCTCAACGGTGAACCCGTGGTGGTCACCGCCGATGGGCGGGCCACGCCGGCGGGCAAACCCTGGCTGGCGGGCTCCACCCTGACCCTCGACCAAGCGGTGGTCAACACCGTAAAACTGACCGGCTTGCCATTGGAAATGGTGTGGCAGATGGCCGCGAACCATCCGGCGGAATATCTCGGTTTGAGCCCCGTCGGCCGCGTGGTGGCGGACTGGGATGAAAATTATTACAGGCTCTCCAACCTGCAGGTGATCCCGGCCAAAGCTGCATGAAACTGCCGCCCATCAAACATTTACGCTGGTACATCGCGGGTTTATTGTGCCTGGCTTCGGCCTTGAATTACCTCGACCGGCAGACGTTGTCCGTGCTGATTGGCGGCATCAAGGAACAGTTGCACCTGGATAATGCGGATTATGGCAAAATTAACGCCTGGTTTCTGGCCAGTTATGGAGTGATGTACACGGTGAGCGGGCGGGTGATTGATCTGGTTGGGACCCGGCTGGGCTTTATGATATTTGTAACCGGTTGGTCGGTCGCCAACATGCTCCACATGTTCGCCGCCACGGCGGGGCAGTTCGGCGGGGTGCGTTTTTTGCTGGGGGTCTTCGAGCCGGGTAGTTTTACCGGTGGCGTGCGGGCGGTCGCGGAGTGGTTTCCCATGGGGGAACGCGCACTGGCAATCGGCATCTTTAATGCTGGAACGGCGGTGGGCTCCATGATTTCAGCCCCGGTGGTGTCCTTGATTGCGGTCCAATTTGGCTGGCGTCCAGCCTTTTTTGTGACCGGGGCGCTGGGCTTGGTCTGGGTGGTTGGCTGGTACGTTTTTTACCAATTGCCGGCACGGCATTCCCGCATCACGCCAATCGAGCAGGCGCTGATTGCCGGGGGAAAAGCCAGCCAGGCGGCCCCGGAGCGGGTTTCGTTGGGACGCCTCTTGCGCATGCGGGAGACCTGGGGCTGTGTTTTGGTGCGCGCGCTTACGGACCCCATCAGCTATTTTCTCTTGTTCTGGATTCCCTTGTACTTTGAGCAACGCCACGGTTTTGCCCTCAAGCAAATTGGGCTGTTTGTCTGGATTCCCTTTGCCGCCGCCGCCCTCGGCAGTGTGGTAAGCGGAGCTTTGCCGCGCTGGTTAATGGGCCGCGGTTGGACGCTTGACCGGTCCCGCAAAACCACGATGTCCTTGATGACCGTGCTGTTGTTTCTGGGCGCGGTGAGCGCCCCGCTGGTGGCCAATGCGGGCCTGGCCTTGGGCTTGGTGGCCACGATGACCTTTTGCCATGCCGGTTGGGGCAATATCATCCTGCCCGCCGAGGTTTTCCCCACGCACGTCGTGGCCACGGTCACCGGCTTGGGCGGCACGCTAGGCTCCTGGATGGGGGCGCTTTCGCAGATTTATATTGGGCGGGCGGTGGATGCACTTGGTTTCACCCCCATTTTTATGGCGTGCGCGTTGCTTTACCCGGTGGCATTACTCTTGGTATTCCAAATGGTTGGTCAGCTGGGCACCGTGCGAATCATTCCAGCCTCACGATAAATTTAATATTAATTGTTTTATGCTGAAAAAAATTCTTTTGCTGGTGGCGGGGACGCTGGCATTGCCACTGTTCGCCGCGGATTTGCGAATCGGTATCGTTGGCTGCGATACCTCCCACGTGCCGGTGTTTGCGGAAACCTTCAACAACCCCGCCGGCAAAGGCTATGTGCCGGGTGGCCGAGTGGTGGCGGCGTTCAAGGGCGGGAGTCCGGATTTTGCGCTGAGTGCCAGCCGGGTGGACGGTTACGCCACGACCTTGCGTGACAAATATGGCGTGGTGTTTTACGACAGCATACCGGCCCTGTGTTCCAATGTGGACGTGGTGCTGCTCGAGAGCGTGGACGGGCGGGCGCATCTGGATCAGGCCCGGCGGGTGATTGCCGCGCATAAACCCTTGTTTATCGACAAGCCCATGGCCGCCTCGTTAAATGATGTGGTGGAAATATTCCGTCTGGCGAGAGAGGCGGAAGTGCCCGTCTGGAGTTCTTCGAGCCTGCGGTTTGGTCATGACTCGCAGATCGTGCATCAGGGGAGGATCGGGGTGGTCACCAACGCCGAGACTTACAGCCCCTGCGAAGTGCAGGAGCGTTTTCCGGAATTATTCTGGTATGGCATTCATGGAGTGGAGTCGCTGTACACCGTGATGGGGACCGGCTGCGAGAGTGTGCAGCGCTTGCAGACCACCAACGGGGCGATTGAAGTCATTGGCACCTGGCGGGGCGGGCGCACGGGGATTTACCACCAGGATTTGAGCAAGAAATATCATGGCCTGGCCGAGGGGGAAAAGGGGGAATTACCGGTGGGGTCTTATGACGGTTACAGCGTTTTGGCTCAACAAATCATGAAGTTTTTTCAAACCGGCCAGGTTCCGGTGCAGCCCGCGGAAACGATCGAGTTATTTGCCTTCATGACGGCTGCGCAAGAGAGCAAGGACCGGGGCGGGGCACCGGTGCGCATTGAAGATGTGATGGCGCGAATCCATCTGGCCTCAAATTAATCATGGTGTTCCACCCAAAATCTGGCGAACGCATCCACCTGGTCACGGCGGTCGGTTTGCTGACGTTGTTGCTCGGGCTTGGCCTGGCGTCCGCCGCTCCCGCGGCTGAAGGATGGCAGGCGGGCACGGCGCGCACGGTGATTACGCCGACGCAGAACCTCTGGCTGGCGGGATTTTCGAACCGCACGAATCCGGCCGCGGGCGGCAAGGTGATGGATCTGTGGGTGAAGGCACTGGCCTTGGAGGATGCCAACGGCCATCGCGCGGTGATGCTCACCGCCGATTTACTGGGCATTCCAAAGAATATTTATGAGCACACCCTTGCGGTGCTGGCGAGGAAATATCAACTGCGTCCGGATCAGGTGATGCTGGCCGCTTCCCATACCCATTGTGGACCGGTGTTGCGCAACGCGCTGTATGACATATATCCCCTCGACGACCGGCAACGGGATTTGATCGACCGGTACTCCGCGTTGCTCGAATCCCAAATGGCGGACACTATGGGCGCGGCCCTGGCGGATTTAGCCCCGGTTAGGATTGCCTCGGGGCAGGGAAGCACAGGTTTTGCGGTGAACCGCCGGAATAATGTGGAGAATGCCGTGCCGGGATTGATTCTCGCCGGCGCACTTAACGGACCGGTGGACCATGCGGTGCCGGTGCTGGCGGCTTACCGTCCGGATGGCAGCTTGAAAGCCGTGCTCTGCGGGTATGCCTGTCATAATACCACCTTTGCGATCAACGAATGGTGTGGCGATTACGCAGGCTTTGCGCAGCTTGACCTGGAAAAAAGCCATCCGGGGGCCCAGGCGATGTTTTTCATGGGTTGTGGCGGGGATCAGAACCCGCTGCCCCGCCACCAAGCATATCTGGGCGAGCGCTATGGCGGCATGCTGGCGGCGGCCGTGGAGGAAGTGCTGGTGGCGCCGCCGCGTTATCTGGCGCCCGATTTGGTGACCCGGATGAAGATGGTGACCCTGCCTTTTGGCGAACCGCTCTCCATGCCCCAGCTGAAAATCATGACGAATGATCCCTCCCCACCCACCCGGCGCTGGGCGGGACGCTGGCTGGCTTTTCTGGAGGCGGGGAATAAACCGCCGCGCGGCTATAACTTCCCCATGCAAGCGTGGCGTTTGGGCGGACAGCAATTGCTCATCTCCCTTGGCGGCGAACCGGTGGTGGATTACGCCATAAAATTCAAACAAACCTATGGTTATCAAACCTGGGTCGCCGGTTATTGCAATGATGTGATGTGTTATATACCTTCCCGCCGGGTCTTGCAGGAAGACCTGAATCCCAAACTGGGCCCGCACTGGGGTTATGAAGGCAGCTATGCCTTTGTCGTTTATGGACTGCCCGCCCTGCGCTGGGGGGATAACGTGGAAAACTTAATCGCGGGTGGCGTGGGCGAGCTGGTGGCCAGCACGACTGCCGGAAATGATAAAAAATGATCATTAAAAATAAATATGCCTCCGCCTTGGCGGCCGCCCGCCTTTTACTGGCGATGGTATGCGTCGGCTTTCTCGCCGGTTGCGCCAGTGCGTCCGGCGGCCACTCGCCCGTCGAACCGGCCGCTGCCTTGCGGGGTATATTTGGAACTTACGATGCCGAGCCGAGGAGGGCGGATAAACGGGTGGATGTTGACCAGCTGGTCGCCGAACTCGTCAAGATTCGGGCCAACACTTATAATTTTCTGGTCCACCATCAGTCCAATGATTGGGACGACCTGAAATTGTTCCTGCCCAAAGCCCGGGAAAATAACATCAAAGTGTGGATAACACTCGTGCCGCCCAGCGAGCCGCCTTACTCGCAACCGTTCGGTCTGGATTTTGTCGCATGGGGCAGGGCGATCGCCCGATTAAGCCTGCAGGAAACCAATTTGGTCGCCTGGAGCATTGATGATTTTTCCTACGATGCCCCGGTATTTACCTCCGCCTGCCTCAGGGCGATGGTGGATGATTCCCACGGCATCAATCCGCGCCTGGCTTTTGTTCCCTGCCTGTACTACCACCAAATGAAACCGGAGCGTGTGGCCAAATACCGTCCGTTTGCGGATGGCATTCTTTTTCCCTACCGGCACGAAATGGGCAAAGCCAATTTGAGTGAATGGGACACGCTGGATAAGGAGATTGCCGCGTTTCGCGAGTGGTTTGGCCCCTCCGTGCCCATCATCGTGGATGTATATGCCACCAAACATTCCAAGCTCAATGACAGCACCCCGGAATATGTGCGCCAAGTTATGACCATCGCCCACCAGCACGCCGATGGGGTCATTATCTTTTGCCATCAGTACCAGGACCGCAGCCCGGAAAAGTATGCGGTGATCAAGACGCTTTTTGACCAATGGGCTCCAGTCAGTCCCGCCCCGTAAACCATTTTATTTAATCTCGCATTACCTCAACAACCAACCATCAAACCATGATAAAAGCATTTAATCGCCGGCAATTCCTGCAAACTGCCACCCAAGCGGGCGCCGGGGCCATGGCCGTTCGTTATGCCGCTTTGGCGGGCATTCTGAGTTCCGCCAGTGGCCCAAACTTGTTCGCGGCCGAGACCGGCAAACCGGCGAAACTGGGCGGCCAGCCGGTTCGCACGACGCCTTTTCCCGCATGGCCGGTGATCGACGAGCGGGAGGACAAGGCGATTCTGGACGTCCTGCACAGCCGCAAATGGTTTCGGGGTGACGGCCAGGTGGTGAATCATTTTGAGGATGCCTATCTGCAATTGACCGGCGCCAAACACTGCGTCGCCACCGCCAACGGGACAAGCGCCGTGATCGCCGCGCTGGGTTCGCTCGATGTGGGGCCCGGGGATGAAGTCATCGTGCCGCCGTATACCTTTGTCGCCACCATCAACGCCGTATTTATGCACCATGCCCTCCCGGTGTTTGTCGACACGGATCCGGACACCTTTCAAATGGATGCCCGCAAGGTGGAGGCGGCCATTTCCGACCGCACGGTGGCGGTGCTGCCGGCGCATGTGGGCGGCGGGGTGGCGGATTTGGACACCCTGGTGGAGATATGCCAGCGGCGGAAAGTCGCCCTGGTTGAGGATGCGTGTCAGGCGCACCTGGCTGAGTGGCGCGGGCGCAAGGTGGGGACATACGGTGCCATGGGGTGCTTTAGTTTCCAAGCCAGCAAAAATCTCACCTCGGGTGAGGGCGGGGCGGTGATCACTAATGATGACGAGTTGGCGGAACGGCTCTATTCCTTCCAGAACAACTGCCGCGCGCGAAAGACGGCGAGTTTCAATTTCACCTATCGTGGCACCCGCGGTGCCAATCTGCGGCTCACCGAATTCCAGGCAAGCTTGCTGCTCGTGCAGATGACGCGCCTGGAGGAGCAGTCCAAAACTCGCGATGCGAACGCCGCCTATCTGACCGAGCAACTGCGGCAGATTCCCGGGATCATTCCGGCGGGCCAGCATGAAGGTTGCACCCGGAGTTCGCACCACCTCTATATGTTTCGTTACCAGAAGGAGCAATTTGCCGGGCTTTCGCGGTCAAAATTCCTCAGTGCCCTGTCGGCCGAGGGCATCCCTTGCTCCGGTGGTTATTCGCCGCTGAACACGGAGACCTTTATCCAGAACAATTTCAAAACCCGGGCGTTTCAGCGCGTTTACCCCCCGGAGGTGCTGGCGGGCTGGGTCGAGCGCACACGCTGCCCGGTCAATGACCAACTGTGTCTGGAAGCGGTCTGGTTTACGCAAAACATGTTGCTGGGACCCCGCTCCGACATGGATGAAATTGTGGCGGCCATCAAAAAGATTCAGACCCATGCGGCGGAGCTGGCCTGATGCCCGCCGATGATTCCCCGCATGCGCATTACCCATGTCACCAGTCTGGCGATCGGCCTGCTCTTGGCCACGGCGGCCGGGCCAGTGATGTCGGCGGCGGAGACCAATGGTCTGTTGCGCTTGATGACGCTGGAGCCCGGCCACTTCCATGCCGCGCTTTTGCAAATGCAAATGCAGCCGGATTTGGCCGCCCAAGTGGACGTCTATGCGCTGCCAGGTCCGGATTTAGCCGCGCACCTCGCCCGGATCGACCAGTTCAATGCGCGCGCCCAAAATCCCACGCACTGGGACGAAATTGTGCATACGAATGGCGATCCCTTGGAGCACCTCTTGGTCGAGCATCCCGGCAACGTCGTGGTGCTGGCGGGAAACAATGCCGGCAAGATCGACCGGATCCAGGCCATGGTGGCGGCGCGCATCAGTGTGCTGGCGGATAAACCGTGGATCATTACCACCGGGGACTTTCCCAAACTGGCCGCGACGCTCGCCAGCGCCCACGCCAACCACGTGGTGGCCTATGATGCCATGACCCAGCGGTTTGAGATCACCTGCCTCTTGCCCCGCGAATTGGTGAACACCCCGGCGGTTTTCGGCCAGTTGGTGGACGGCACGGCGGAGCAACCGGCCGTGGATATGGCCAGCTTGCATTATTTGCTCAAAGAGGTGGCCGGGGTGCCCCTGTTGCGTCCGCCGTGGTTTTTTGACATTCGCCAGCAAGGCGAAGCGCTTGCTGACGTCGGCACCCACCTCGCTGATTTGGTGCCCTGGACGATATTTCCGGATCAGGCGATGGATTATCGAACGGATATTCAACTGGTGTCCGCGACCCGTTGGCCAACGGTTATCTCCCTTCCTGAATTTCAGAAGGTAACCGGTGAGTCGATGTTTCCGGTTTATCTGGCCGGTGCGCTGCGAGCCGGGAATTTACATTATTATGCCAATAATACCGTCACGTATGCGTTGCGGCACAAACACGTTCGTTTGAAGCTGCAATGGGCGTATCAACCCCCGGCGGGCAGCAAGGATGCGGAGTTGGCAATCTTTCGCGGCACCCAAGCGCGGGTCGAAGTTCGCCAGGGGGCGGCGGAGAACTACATCGCCCAAGTTTATGTCATCCCGACCCGTCCGGAGTTGCACGGGGTGGTCGCCGCCGCGCTGGCCGTTAAAATGGCCGCCTTGCAAATGGTCTATCCCGGGCTCTCGGTGAAAGATCTCGGTGACCGTTTCCAAATTCAGATTCCCGACGCCTTTCGCGTTGGGCATGAGGCGCATTTCGCCCTCCTGACCCGCCGCTTTTTGGATTATGTCCAGCATCCGGAATCCCAGCCGGCGTGGGAACAACCCAACCTGCTGGCCAAATATTTTTTAACCACGGCGGGTGTGGAACTCGCCAGGCAAAACCCGCAACCTTAACCCCACCTGCCGGCTTACTTATTCATGAAACCAAACCTGCCCATGCTGCTGGCCGCCGCGGCCTTAATAACCGCCCTGGCTCCCCAACCACTCCGCGCGGCGGCGGATCCCTTTCAACCCGTGCACCGCCTGCTGGGTTTGCCGCACAACTCCGGCTTTCCCGACGGTCATGACCCCTACAACAGCATGGGTTCCGCCAGCAACGGGAAAATTTATTACGTGCTTAGCGCCGACAAGTTTGACGTCGGGGCGCGCATGTTTTGCTATGACCCCAAAACGGACGGGATCACGTTCGTGGCCGACTTGACCGACGTTTGCGGCGAAAAAGATCATCACTCCATCGTGCAGGGTAAAAGCCATGTGAATTTTGTGGAATCCAAGGGCAAGCTGTATTTTGCGACCCATCTGGGTTTCTATAGCAGTCAGGCCGGACGGGAAACCATGGGCGTTCCCCCCGCCGGTTGGACGGCTTACCCGGGCGGACACTTGTTGTCGTATGACCTGGCATCGGGGCAGTTTGAAAATTTTGTCACCGTTCCGGATCACGAGGGGATATTGGCCTTCAACATGGACACCCAGCATAACCGGGGTTTTGGCATCACCTGGCCCAGTGGCACTTTCTTCCGTTATAATTACGCCACCCATGACCTGAAAATTCTGGGCAAAACCTGCGCCCTGGGTGAGGCGGGGCAGGGGCCTGACTACCGGACCGTCTGCCGCTCCATCGCGGTGAATCCGGCGGATGGCTCCGCCTGGTATTCCACTTCCGAGGGGAATATTTTTCATTATTCCGCGGACTTGGACGCGGTGGAACTCGTTCGCGGGGACACCCTGAAGAAAGACTACTTTGGGATTTACGATCCGCTTTCCCCGGGGCACATGGGGTATAACTGGCGCCAGACATTTTTCCGGCCGGCGGATCAGATGATTTACGGTGTCCATGGCAACTCCGGCTATTTATTCCGCTTTGATACCCGGCAGGAACAAATTGAAGTCATGGATCGCATCACCTCTGAACCCTCGAAAGCCAGCGGCATGTTCGACCAGTTCAGTTATGGCTACCTTGGTTTCGGGCTGGCGCATGACGGGCGGACGATTTACTACCTGACCGGCGGACCGGTGTATGAAAATGGTCGCCGGGTGGTCGGCAAAGCCACCACCGCCATGGGCGAGGCCAAGGGCTTGGAGGATCTGCATTTGATCACCTACGACATTCCCAACCGTCAATATTGTGATCATGGGGCCATTTATTATCCGAACGGCCAGCGTCCGCTCTACGTGAACTCCCTGGCCATCGGGCTGGATGGCACCGCGTACTTTCTGGCCCGCATCACCGAAAATGGCCGCACTCGTTCGGATTTGATCAGCGTCAAACCTTGAGCCTTATGCGCCACGTTCGCCCTGCCGCCAGCTAAGGCTTTTTGTCAATGCCTTGCCAAGTGTCCAAGCTTTTCCGCCGCTGGTTCGCTTATACGGCTCGATGGGTGTGCCTTGGCGGCGGGTTTTGGTTCGCGGCGGCAACCGCCGGCGGCAAGCCAACGGACGACTTTGCGGGTAATGCCCTGCCCCCGGAGTGGTCCGTCCACCTGGGCACGGCAGCGTCACTGGCGTTGACCAATCACACGCTGGTGATGGCATCGTCCCCCCATGCCCGGGCGTTTGTCGCCCATTCCTTTCCCCACGCCACCGCCCGGGTGGTTTGCGAACTCAAAACCCGCAATGAATACGCCCCTGCAGCGCTGGTGCTGCGCTGGGATGCGGCCAATTATGTGCAGTTCGGCTTGAACAATCCGGGTGCCGGGCGGCTGGAGTTGCGGGAGGTTTTGGGAACTTATCCCCACGACTTCGATCTCGGCGCGGCGGCGGCTGGTGAATGGCAAACCCTTGCCATTGAATTGGCGGGCAATTGCGTGCGTTACCTGGCCGCCACCAATGGCGGCACGTTCGTTTGTCTGCATGTGAGTCCTCGACCGGCCCGCATGCATGGAGCACCCCAAAACCTCGAACTGGGCCAGCAATTCGATGGTAAACTATTTTCGCGACCCACGCCGTGGATTAACCCGCCGTCTGACCAAACCACCAACCTCGTCGGCTTTCGCGAGCTGCAGGTATCGGAACTGGCCGGTCCCGCCGCGACCGCTTCGGTCAGCGAGCAGGCTGAATTGTCGGCCGCGGGCCATGATGTGGCCGGCGAAACGGAACTGGCAGCTCCGGGCGACCCGTCCTTTGCCTCGGTCAGCGCTTATTATCCGGCCATGAAATGGCCTCGTGAAATCGTGGGGGTAAAAGACCATGACGGGGCCATCGGCGTGGCCTGTGATGGCTCCTTGCAATTGACCGATAACCTTGCCCGGTATGACAAACCCACGGCATTTTTCCAACTGGGAGATTACCGGTTTGGCGGGCGGAACCAAACGTGTGGAAAAAAGCTGCTCCATGGCTGGATGCCCATCGTGATGGCCACGGACCAGTATGCGGGGCTGGCCATGGAAGAAACGGTTTACGGCTGGAGTCAGGAGTTCGCCCCGGAGGCCGCGCTGCATGCCTATGTTCGATTCAGCATCACCAACACCGCAGACCAAGTGCGGTCGACCAGCCTCGCTTTTGCGATTACCGGGGTCAGTAATCAAAGCCCTGGATTGCACTGGTCCTGGGAACTTCCGCCCCATGCCGGTCAGACGGTGTTCGTGCAGCTGCCCTACGCCATCGAGCAATCCGCCGTCACCGAGGTTTCCCTGGAAGAATATGGCCGCCACCTGGCGGCGGTCACGAATTATTGGAACCAGTTGATCGGACAGGGCAGCCGTTTTGAAATTCCCGAGGATCGCGTGGCCAACGCGTATCGAGCCTGGCTGGTTTATAATTTTCTCAATGCCGCCAAACGCGATGGGATTTTCCAGGTCCGCGATGGCTCCGGGTTTTATGGCCGGGTTTATGGCTACAGCGCCGCGCTCTATTGCCAGGGCATGGACCTCATGGGTTACCCAGATCAGGCCGCGATTTACGCGGATTCCCTCCTGACCTTCGTTCATACCAATGGCCTGCTGGCCGTTAATTTCGGCGACACCGACACCGGGACAACCTTGTGGATGCTGGCGGAACATTACCGGCTGACCCGCGACCGCGCCTGGTTGCAGCGCATGACCCCTAAAATGCGGTTAATGTGCCAATGGATCGTGGATCAACGGCAGATATCGGTGGCGCGGGCGGCCAGCGAACCAGTCGTCAGCCGGGGCTTGATCCGCTACCGACCATATGCTGACCTGCTGCATCCCGCGGCTGATTATTTTTCCAATGGTTACTTGTGGAAAGGACTGGATGCCAGCGCCAGGGTGCTCGCCGAAACTGCCTCCCCTGGCGAAGCCTCCGCTTTGCAGAGCGCCGCCGATGCCTATCGGCGCGATATCCAGGCATCCATGCAGGCGGCGGTTTTTATGGATCACGGACTGCCCATCCTGCCTCTGATTCCCGATACTCACGAGTTGTGGCAGGAATCCGACGGAAGCGCGGACGGATATTACGGCATCATCGCCCCCTGCTTGTTGGAAATTGGCCTGCCCGGCGGCGCTGACCCGCAGGCAAAACTCATTGTGGACGCTCTGGAGCAACGCGGCGGACTGGTGGCCGGGGTGAGTCAGTTCCACCGCATGGCGGACCACGCCTATACCTGCGGTTATTGGTTGAACTGTTTGGAGCGCGATGACGTCAAACGCGCCATCCTGGGGCTTTATGGCGCGCTGGCTTATGGCATGTCCCGTGACACCTTTGCCGCGGTCGAATGCATGAACATTCGCACCGGTGAAAATTACTGGATGCTGCCGCACACGTATTCAAACACCCAGCAACTGCGCCTGCTGCGCAACCTGCTGGTGCGGGAGGAAGGGGATAACCTCTGGTTGGCCCAGGCCGTGCCCCGTCCCTGGCTCGCCGCGGGCCGGCAGGTGGCGGTCAATGCCGCACCCACCACTTTTGGCCCGGTGAGTTACCGGATTGAAGCACAAGCCGATGGCTCCATGCGCGTTCATCTCTCCCCGCCGGCGCGCAATCCTCCCGCTGAAATCTTTCTGCGGTTGCGCGATCCGCGCTCGCGAGCCATTGCCGGCGTGCAAACCGATGGCCCAGGCCAAGTGACTTTTACCGATGAAACAATGCGCTTGGTGAGCCCCTGCTCGCCGGTGAATTTGAAGGTGACTTTTTTATAGACAACCCATTTTGCCGCTCATCCTCACATGAATATAATTGACTGGCTGGTCGTGGCGGCTTCCTGCGGGCTGGTATTTGCCGTGGGGTTGCTGTTTGCGCGTCGTGCTTCGGGCAAGGGTGCGGCCGGCTACTTTGCCGGGGACCGCGATTTGCCATGGTGGGCAATCGGTCTCTCCAACACGGCCACCTACAGTTCCGGCACGGGAGCGTTTGTCATGCTGGTGCTCGTCTTCGGCCTGTCCGGCAACTGGCTGTGGTGGGCCAGTTGGATCGTCTGGATGCCCTTGGTGGCCATCGTATGGGCCCGCTTGTGGCGGCGGATGCAAATTGTCACCACCGCCGAGCTGATTTCGCTGCGTTATGGTGGCCAGCCGGCTTTGGTTGCCCGGAAGATCTACGCGGTGGTTTGCAGCTTTGGCTTTGCAGTGCTCATTATCGCCTACATCACTGGGTTTTTTGCCAAAACCCTCGCCCCCCTCTGTCCGCTGGCGACCTGGCAGGTGCTTCTGATTTTTGGCGGGATTACGGTGGTATATACGATGTTTGGCGGTTTGCTGGGGGTTGTCTATGCGGATGTGGTTCAGTTTGGCATCATGATCACGGGTAGCACGGTTTTCCTGGTGCTGGCGGTCAGCCAGCAAGGCGGGTGGCAGCACATTCTGCAGCACGTCCAAACCATCCGGCCCGCGGGCTTGGTGCAAACCCCGCCGAGTCCCTCAATTGATCTGCTCACCCTGGTGGCCCTGTTTGTGCAAGGCTGGTTTTTCGCGGGTTCGCCCACGGCGGGCGAGGGCATGACCGCGCAACGTTTCATGGCCGCCCGCAGTGAGCGGCATGCCATCGGCGGCCAGTTGTTTAATTCCATTCTCGCGCTCTCGTTTCGCACCCTGCCCTTGATCGGTCTGGGGGTGGTTGCCATGTCGCTCTTTTGGACGACCGATTTGGAAAAGCATCTGGGCGCTGCCCCGGCGGGTTCGGTAGTGCTGGCGGATCCCGCTTTCGCCTGGGGCGAATTGATCAAAGCTTCACATTTACCTCATGGTTTTATCGGACTGCTGGTCGCGGCGGAAGTCGCCGCCTTCATGGGGTCCTTGAGTTCTTTAATCAACTGGGGCGGGAGTTTTGTGGTGAATGATTTGCTGCCGGCGCGGCTGGCGGAGAAGGACGGCAAAATCTGGGTAAGCCGGCTGACTTCGCTGGCATTGTTTCTATTCGCCGCCACGGTGACCATTCTCTTCGTTGACAACATGGTCAGCTGGTTCTTGTTCATCAATTCCGCCATGGTCATTTTTCTGCTGCCGCTCTCCTGGCTCCGCTTTTTCTGGTGGCGTTTTAATGTCTGGGGCGAACTCTCCGCCGTCCTGCTCGGGCTGCCACTGTCCATCCTCATTTGGTTCGGCCTGGACTTTCAAAGCAAACCGATGTGGCAGGGGCTGGGGCTGCTCTTTGGTCTGAGCCTGGTGGTCTTGATCACAGTGACCCTGCTGACCCCGCCGGAAACGCCGGCAACCCTGCGGCGCTTCTACGCCCGCTGCCGTCCCCCCGGCTTTTGGAAACCCGTTCGTGGGTTTTGCCCCTTGCCGCCCGCGATGGAGCCCTCCACTGGAGTCATGGTGGTGGATTCCCTGCTCGGCATGGCCGCCTCGCTGGGTTTGGTGCTGGCCACCAATGCCATCTTCGTGGGTGACTGGTGGCGGTTGGGCCTGGCGCTGACGACCACTTTGGTAACGGCCTTGTGGCTGCTGTACCGCATGCTATGCCAGGGAGGCATCCACCAGCCAGCGACAAAACCAAGTGTGGAGGTGGCACCGTGAGGCGGCCATTAATGCTTCTAGCCTGTGTCTGCTTTTGCTTCGGATGCAGCAGCCGGTTGTTGGGCTCCACCAACGATGTTGCGACTTTCAATATTATCCTGCCGGCGCAAGCCCGGGAATTCCCCGAACCCTTGCCCCTGGGATCCGCCCCGGGTTTCAAAATTCGCGGCACCAAGGGCTGGGCGTGGACGCCCGAGCAGTATCTCGCCGAGATACCTTTCATCGCCCGCTGCCGGATGAATTTCCTCATGAACTGTTACTTGTCCATGTTTGACTTGGAGCATCACCAATGGTCCGAGCGCGGGGCCAATCGCTGGTGGGAGGACCTGCCGCCCGCCAAAAAAGCCGCGTACGAGCAGGTGGTCCGTTCGGCCCGGGCGCATGGGCTGCAGTTCTGCTTCAGCATGAATCCCAATCTCTTTAGCGCGCGCACGGTCAATGATCACTCGCCGGAGAATGTGGATCTCCTCTTCAAACATTACGCCTGGATGCAGGGACTCGGCGTCCGATGGTTCAACCTGGCCCTGGATGACGCGACCAATGGCATCGACGCCGCCTCGCAGGCGGAAGTCTGCAATGCGATCTATCACCGGCTTAAACTGCGGGATGCGGGAGCCCGGATGATTTTCTGTCCCACTTACTATTGGGGTGACGGATCGCGTCCCCAACAGCGTCCCTATTTGGAGCAGTTGGCGAAAACCCTGGATCCAGAGATCTATGTCTTCTGGACGGGCGATGCCGTGGTGGGGCCAATTACCCTGCCGGCCGCGAAAAAATTCCGCGCGCTCGTCCAGCACCGTGTCATCCTTTGGGATAATTACCCCGTCAACGACGGCCACCCCACCATGCACCTGGGCCCCGTCACCGGACGCGACCCCAATCTATGTGACATTCTGGATGGGTACGTGAGCAATCCCTTGCGCTCGCAGAACGAAATCAACCGCATCCCCCTGGCGACCTGCGCGGATTACGCTTATAACCCGCGGGCCTACGACCCCAACCGCTCCATCGGTCAGGCCATCTGGCTGCAGGCGGATGATGCCGACCAGCGCCAAGTGCTGTGCGAACTCGTGGAGACTTATCCAGGCATGTTATTGAGCCCCGGCTCCGGCCATAAAACCAGCTTCAATCCCGTGCGGGCGCGCCTGCAACAATTGCTCAACGAACCTGCCGCCACCCCGGCGGCCGTGGCGTATGTGGCTTCCATCCAGGCTTTGGATGCCCGTTTCAAAGCGGCTTTCCCCCATCAATACCAGGCGGAGAAAGCTTCGCTGGATGCCGATGTTGCGGCTTTAAAATCCCAATTACCGGCGCCGCTGCCTTGACTTTTATAAATTATGAATCCCAATGCCAAACTCGCGCTGCACGGCGGTGACAGGGTCCGCACCGCACCCTTCACCCAATGGCCGGTTTACGGAGCCGCCGAGGAGCAACGTCTGCTGGAAGTGCTGCATAGCGGAAAATGGGGGCGGCTCGCCGGTCCCCAAGTCGCCGAATTTGAACAGCGTTTCGCCGCCTTTCATGGCTGCCGGCATGGCATCGCGGTCGTGAATGGCACCGTCTCTTTGCGGATCGCCCTGATGGCGGCGGGCATTCAAGCCAACGATGAAGTCATTGTGCCGCCCTACACATTTCTGGCCACGGCCACGGCCGTGGTGGAGGCCAATGCCGTGCCGGTTTTTGCCGATATTGATCTGGCGACCTTCAACCTGGATCCCGTCGCGGTGGCCGCCGCCATCACCCCGCGCACCCGCGCCATCATCGTGGTGCACATGGCCGGCCAGCCTGTGGAGCTGGGGGCCATCCTCGCCATCGCCAAGCAGCACAATCTGGTCGTGATTGAAGATGCCGCGCACGCCCACGGAGCCATTTACGAAGGACAGGGCGTGGGTTCCGTCGGTCATCTGGGTTCCTTTTCCTTTCAATCCAGTAAAAACCTCACAAGTGGCGAGGGGGGCATCGTGGTGACCAATGATGACGACCTCGCCGCTGCCTGTCGCTCCATCCAGAATTGTGGACGCATCGCCGGCGGCTTGTGGTACGAACATCATGTAATGTCCGCCAATTATCGACTGGGTGAATTTCAGGGGGCGATCCTGAATGCCCAATTGGACCGTTTGGAGGAGCAAACCATCATGCGTGACCGCAATGGCCAGTACCTGGCGGCGCGGCTGCGGCAAATCCCCGGGATTCATCCCCAGGTGCGAACGACCGCCACAACCCGCCACAGTTATCACCTGTTTCTCTTTCGCATTGATGCCACCGCTTTTGGCGCGCCGCGTGCCGCCATCCTCCAGGCCTTGTCCGCCGAGGGAATTCCCGTTTCCGGAGGGTATGCCCTGCCTTTGTACCGCCAGCCCTTGTTTCTCAATCGCGCCTTTGGTCCGTACCTTCCCGAGATCCGCCAGTCCTTGGATTACGCCAGTGTCCGTTGTCCCAACTGCGAAACCATTTGTGCCCGCCAGGGAGCCTGGCTGGAGCAAAGTTTGTTCCTGGGCCCGCAGGCGGACATGGATGACATCGCCCGCGCCTTTGAAAAAGTGCACCGCCAGCGCCACGCCCTCACCGGAGGCGCCACATGATCCTGGGCACCGCGCAAATTGATATTACCCCGCCTTTGGGGGGTGAATTATCCGGGTTTGCCGCCCGCCAGCAGCCTTCCACGGGCTTGCTGGACCCGCTGTTTGCCAAAGTCCTCTATCTCGCCACCGCGGAGGCCCGGCTGCTGTGGATTCACTGCGACTTAATCGGCTTTGACCACCAGATTGTGGCTGATTTCCGGCAATGGGCCCGGACCCATTTGGGACTTCTGGCGGAGCAGGTCATTTTGTCCGCCACCCATACCCATGCCGGGCCCGCCACGATCCATTTGCGCGAGGCGGGTGAATATGACGCCGCTTATGTGGCTTTGTTGCACCATCGATTGCGCCAGGGGGCGAGGATTGCCTTGCAACACTCCGAGCCGGTTGGTTTGACCATCGTGGAGGGGCACTGTGACCTGGCCGTGGAGCGGCGCCAGACCGTCACGCCCCATACCGATCCCCGGGTGGCCGCCCTGGGGTTCCGGCGGTCCAATGGTGATTTCGCCGCCGTGCTGGTCAACTATGCCATGCATCCCGTGGCCCTGGGCGCGGGCAATCGCTGGATCAGTGCCGATATTTTTGGCGCCGCCGCCGTGGAGTTGGCCCAGACGTTGCCCGGGTCCCCGGTGGTGCTCCTTACCAATGGTGCCTGCGGCAACCTCAATCCCCCGGCCGAAAATGTCTCTTTTGAACAGGTGAAACTCTGGGGACGTCAGCTGGCCGCCGCCGTTGCTCCCCAGCTCAAGGCAGCCACTTGCGATCCCCAACCACGTTTGAACCTCGCCCGTCGCCTGGTGCGGTTGCCGCTGGACACCCTGGATGCCGACGGCATCAACCAGTTTGCCCGGCAGGCCCGGCAAAACCTCGTGCCGCTGAACCAATGGGGGGATAAATATCTTCGCGTGGTCGAGCACTGGCGGAACGCCCGGCTGCAAGGGCAGTTGTCTGGCTCCCCCCCGTTTCACGCCGCCGAGCTCTTCGCGGTGGGCTTCAACGACGTTTTGTTACTGGGCGCCAACGCCGAGGTTTTTTCCGAATTCACCGACTGGTTGCGGCGCGAACGCTCCGCCCCGACTTATCTGGTCGGTTATGCCAATGGCGATTTGGGGTATCTGCCCACCCGCGCGGCTTATGCGGAAGGCGGCTACGAGGTGGATGTGGCTCATTTGTTTTACGGTGTCTTTCGTCCCCGGGCAGGGGGGCTTGAATTGCTGGCCGCCGCCTCTGCCGAGTTGATCCGCGAGCTGCCGGTTCAGGCGCCCTCAGCCCGCGGATTCACGCCAGCCTGGGTGCGTCACTGATTATGCCCAAGCCCACCTCAGTTGCCGCGCTGGACCCGCCTTCCCCCGCCGGGGGTGGCTGGACCCGCCGGGCGTTTATGCAATCGCTCGGCGGCATCATGGCCGCCACCAGCCTGCTCCCCGGGGCCGCTTGGGCGGCTGCACCCGCGGGCGGGCAGGTCGCGACCCTGCCGGCGCCCGTCCCGTCCCGCCCGCGTTACCGCGCCGTCAGTTGGTGGCTCAACTGGGACGACCTCGCCTGGCCGAATCCGGAATTGATGGACAAGATCCGTCGCCGGGCGGACACCTGCGCGACCAACGGAGTTAACTGCTGCATCATTTTTGGCGCGCATTTGCGCTGGGATTTTCTGCCCGTTTGGGGGCGGCTGCATGACGAAATCCGATTCATCGCGGACGAATTGCACCAGCGCCAAATCCTGTTATTCGACCATCACTCCGCGGGAGTGGTGCAACGGCCGCGCACTCCCGCCGAAGCCCTGAATGTCTGGCACCGCAACCGGCATCACCTCCCGTTTTATCCCAACTATGACGAGGCCGCCACCTGGCAGTTTGCCGGTTCCCACCTGAACGACTGGCGCATGCTGGACGTGGACACCGCGAAGCCGGTTTATTTGCCAGCCTACAACGCCGAGCAATTTTGTCCCAATCACCCTGGTTTCCAGTCGGCCTATCAGACCTATGTGCGCCGCTTGCTGGCCGACACTGGCATCGATGGCCTGATGAGTGACGACGCGATTTTCTACGCGGACTGGCATGCCTGCGGCTGCCACTACTGCCGCCTTCGTTTTCAGCAGGATTATGGACACACTTTGCCGCCGGTGGCTGACACCACCTTTTGGGGGAACCGCCGCGCTCCCGCGTTTCGTGATTGGATTACCCTGCGCTATCATTCCACCCGCGATTTTTTGGGCCTGGTTCGCGCCGCCGTGCCCGCCGGTTTTCCACTGCTAACCTGCTGCTCCAGCAGCGACAATTATTACCTGCCCGGTTTTGGCATGAGTTATCAGGATTTCATCCAGAACTGCAATCACGTCATGCTCGAAATGTGCGGCTCCACCCCCACGCTGCAAGGCACCTGGGATGACCGCGTGCCCAGTCAGTTGCTGCACCTCGCTATCGCCCGCGCCCACGCCGCCCCTTGCTTCGGCCTGGGTTACGGCTTCTTTCCCGACACCGCCTTTTTTATCTGGGCCGTGAATAAATTTCTCGGTTCTGATTGCTGGTTTAGCACCTTGAAAGGCCGGCTGGATGTCTCCCCCGCGGAATTGGCCGGGCTGGCCGACGACCCGGAACTCGTGGGCGAGGGCTATCGCTGGGAAATGGCTCACCCCGACTTGTTCCGTGGGGAAGTGGTGGCCCCCGTGGCAATTTTATTTTCCCGGGCCACCCGTGATTTTTACGGGGAGGTGCCCGGGGACTACGCCAACGATTACAATGCCACCTGCTCGACCCTGATGCAGGCCAATGTGGCCGCGGCAGTGCATGCGGAAATTCCGGTCTTTGGCCAAACCAAGGTGCTGTTCCTCAGCAGTGTGATGTGCCTTTCGCAGGACGAACGGGCCGCCTTGGAGGCTTTCATGACCGCCGGCGGCGCGGTGGTTGCCACCGGGCCCACCGGCTATTACGATGCAACTGGGATTCGTTCACCCCAACCGTGGCTTGAGACTCTCGGGCTGGCTGTTGCCTTGGTTGAACCGGCCCGGCCCGGCCGTTTTCCGCCGTACCAAAACTTTCCCAAGCCCGTGTCGCTCGCGACCTGCCGTCTCGCTGGTTCCGTGGTCGCTCAAACTCAGGCCGGCTGGCTGCGGCAGTCGATGGGGCGCGGGTGGTTTTTCTGGCGTCCCGAACGCCTGGCCCAACCAGCGCTTGCCGCTTCCGTAATTACGCTCCTGGCGCTTCACCAACCGGCCGCTTTCACCCTGGCGGGATTCCCCGCCATCTGGCGGACGCGATCCTACCGGGACGGGAACCGGTTGCTTATCCATGCGCTGCCCGCCGATGTGGGAACGGTGCTGCATCCCACCCTGCAAAACCATTTTAACCAGGAGCGGTTGGTGCAAGCGCTGCATTATGCCCCGTTGAATGGATCATTGATCTTGTCGCCAACAACTCCCGGCACCGCTGTGTGGTTGCACAGTCCGGATTTGCCGGCGGCGCGACCCGCCCAACCCTTGGCCGGCGGGGCCTGGTCCGTGGATGCCACTCTTGTCTCGCGGTACTTTATTTTGGAATGCGTTGCCTGAACATGAATCCCATTTTTGAAACCCCGGTCACGAATGCCCCCGTCAACGTGGCGGTGGTGGGCTTGGGCCTCATGGGCGTCACCTACCTTAAAGCCCTGCGGCAAATCCCCGGCGCCCGGATTGTGGCCGTGGCGGGCAAAAGTCGGGTGCCCGTCAATGGCATGCTGGCCGGGGCCAGCGGGAACACCGGTGGAGCGGATGCCATTCGTTTGGACCCGGACATTAAAGTTTACCAGGAAATCGAGGCGTTGCTGGCCGACCCGCACATCGATTTGGTATGCCTATGCCTGCCGACCCAGTTCCATGTCGCCTATTCGATCTCTGCCTTGCGGGCGGGCAAGCACGTCATTTGTGAAAAACCCCTGGCGCGGTCCGTCCTGGCTGCCCGCGAAATTCTCGCAACCGCCCGTACCTCCCCGGGTTATTTTATGCCCGCCATGTGCATGCGGTTTTGGCCGGGTTGGTCCGGCTTGCGGGAGTTGGTGGCCGGGGGAACTTATGGGAAATTATGGTCCGCCCGCTTCCGTCGTGTCTCCGCCCCGCCAGCCTGGGGGCGGGAAAATTACTTTAATGGCGTGGTGTCGGGCGGCGCTTTGCTGGATTTGCACATCCATGATACCGATTTTGTGCAATACCTGTTTGACCGCCCTTTGGGGGTTTTTTCCACGGGCCGGAGTGTGTTCAGCGGGGCCATCGATCATGTGGTGACCCAGTATCAAGTGGCGGGCGGTGCCTTGGTTCACGCGGAGGGTAGCTGGCTTCAGGCTGCGGGATTTTCCATGGCTTACACCCTTAATTTCGAGCGCGCGACCCTGGATTATGACAGTCGGCGGGGTGCCCAGGCTCTTCATCTGATCGAGTTGGGCGGCCAACCACGCGCGCTTCCATTGGAAACCTCGGATGGTTATCTCGGGGAATTGCGCCATATGATTGAATCCATTCAAGCCGGTTCGCCTCCTTCAATCGTGACACCGGCGGATGGGGTGCAAGCTGTGGAGATTTGCGCAGCGGAGGAGGAATCTGTCCGCACCGGCAAGGTAGTGACCTTATGAAACGCCACCTTGGTTGCAATTTTCAAACATCCCATCGACTGTTAGGGCAACTCAACCATCGATTTACCTAACGCACATGAAGCACACCGTGTCTATATCCTAAGTCGTTTTCAACGTATCTCCGGACGTATCCAGCGCCAAACAGAAACGCAAACAGTTCTATTATAGCCATTTAAAAAATATGGCAAATGAGTTTGATATTGTTTGATCGGCGCGGGGATCTGGGCAAAAAGAGACACGCGCCCGGACGGTGCAGCAGCTGGCAAGCGGGCACGGATGCCCCACGGTTTTTGACCGGGCGCGGCACCGAAGCTGTCATTAAGACATTCATCGCGGGACAGTTTAGCGGGGGACCCTGGACAAATGCTGTCCAGGGTCCGAAATAGTTTAAACTATTGTTAGGTTGGTCAAAACAACGGGGAAATTGATTAACCGCAAGCACGCTGAGGATACAAAGAAGGGGTTGAAGCCAGGGAATTCAGAAAATTCACACGCAGGCTTACCGCCCACTCGTCACTGGACGGGCCTTTCCCGGCGGTAAATTCGGTGAACTGCTTCCCAAGCAGTTCAATTCACGGAAATGGGCAGGGGGCCAAACCACCTGCCAGAAATATTTTTAAAATAATGGGACCCTGGACAGCATTTGTCCAGGGTCCCCAGTTAAACTCGTGCGAGATGATTGTCCTTGAGACCATGCTGGCAGGCCGCGCAGTCAAAAACCGGGCGCTATTCGCTGCGGCCTGGCACCGTAAACATGGCCACCCGGGCGGTATCTTCAAGTTTCGCGTACTTTTTTGGCCCCGCCGCCTGCCACTCCCCCCATGCAACCTCGGAATTATGGCTCAATGGGGTCCGTTTTTGGAATTGGCGGGTTTGTCGGATTTGGTCTGCGTGGGAGCCGGAACCGGGGAATTATGGGCGGGTTGGACGCCGGGTGCGGGTGGCACCAACGGCGCGGGTTCGTTTCGAATGGCCGGTGGCGGGCTCAACTCATGAGCCGGCTCCGGGCGGAAGCTGGGGTGGTAATCGCTTTGGAACCCGGCCGGCGGGGGAGCCAGGTGATTAACCTGATTGACGGGATGCGCAACGGGATGGGAATTGTCGTTACCCGGAGCAACCCCGGTTTGCGACTCGTAGGTTGCAGGCGGGTGCCCCGCCGTGGGGGATTGGGCCGGTGGCGGGAGGGCCGTGACCGGGGCGGGGTTTTGATTCCAAGCCACGGCCAAATTACCGTCATTGTCGCGAAACTGGGGACGGTTGACCACGACGGCCGAGCCCCGCACCGCTTCCCCGTGCCCATAGAGCCCCACCATGGCCGGAGTTTCTTGAATGGCCAGCGGCCGGATTGGGACGTGGGTGACACGTGTGAGCCGGGCAGGCTCAATGCCGCGATTGATGAATCCCAGCCGGTCATCCCGGTCAAAATGGTTCATGGCAGTGGTTTGATGATAAACCAAGGCCTGCCGGCTGGGGGCAATCCGATGGCGGGAAGGATAGGGATCGCAAAAATCCAGCAGGGTGACGAAGATGAAGCACTGCGGCGCCAGCCCGAAATCGGAATCCGGGGCCACCACGCTACCATCATAGACGAAGCCGGAGCCATCCACGTATTCCGACCCGGGCGGCAAAGGCGCCCAGCCACAATAATCATCCGAGGTTCGCCAGACCACCCAGGCGGGTCCCCAGACGGAATCCGGGCACCAACACCAGCCCAGCCGGGCGTCATGGAGCCAGCGGCCATAATGGAAGGGCACCCAACCCCAGGAATAATCCGAGACCCAGTACCAGCCGAGGTTGGTATAAACCCAATGACCATGATCAGCATAGGGCTGCCATTCCGGATGGTACGTGGCGACCCCGGGCTGCCAGCAACGGCCGTAACCATCCAAGTTCACCCAGTTGCCGTAAGGGGCCAGCAAATTATAAAAATAATTCACAGTTATGGCCGGAGCGGGAGGAGGATTGGCCGGCGTGGAATCTTCGACGGGCGGAGGCACCGGTTGGGCGGTGGACGCGGGAATGGCCAGGCCCGGGGTCGCGGCTGGTGGAGGAATAACGGCAGCGAACTGGGCCTGGAGCAGGCGGTCGTGCTGCATCATCAAGGGAGCCAGATCATTGGGCGCCCCAACATCCTTCAAGGCGATGATTTTATCGGCATCCAAGTTAAAGGTGCTGGCAGAATTGGTGATGAAGGTCTGGATGATGCCGACATCCACCCCGGCTTTGACCAGTTTGATGACTTGAGCCAGTGGGCTGTCCGGCAGGATGCCGCCGGGAAGCATGGTCATGGGAGCGAAGGCGGGGGGGGCCACGGAGTCTTGGCCGACCAGCCGACCAGCCAGCAGCATGCCGCACAGAACAAACCAAAACCCCGAGTTTATGGCCTTCATAATATAAACCGCGCTAAAAGGAACCGCACAGTGCTGGTTAACTTAGCTTTGACACCAGCCGGGGTCAAAGCATTCAAGGGGGTGCAAAACACACGGAAACTGAAAATACTGCGACCTGAAGTTACGGTGGAGACCTGCCAGCGGGCGCGTTGGTTTCCGCACCACCGGAGCCACTGGCCGGCAGGGCGGGAGGCGCGTTGGTTTCCGGCCCCAGGCCGAGACGGGTGCGGATCACGGCGCGCATGGCGTAAGGCACCCCCTGCTGCGGGTCCAACATTTGGTTGAGGACAAAGGCGTTCAGGACGTCAAAATGCGGCAGGGGAATGCGTTTGTCACCATTGGCCCCGGAGGTTTTGCTTTTGTAGCGCTGATAAACCTTGCCGGCCAGCAGTTTGAAGCCGGCGTAGCGGTCCTCCTGACCAATCGCCAGCTCGAAGTACGCCCGGGAAATGAGTCCTTGGATGGCCGAGGTGACGCGTTCCTGCGAAGTTTCATTTACATCCGTCTGCACGGTGGAAATGGCGAATTCATCCATGGTGACATTACGGGGATAGGAATTGGTGTCGCCGTCAATAATGGTTTTGTTCGGGTACATGTCGCCCAGGAGCTTGTACCACTTGGCGGCTTCCGCTAGGCGGTTGTTCTCGTAAAGAAAATACACGGCATCGCGGAGAAAGTTGCGGTGGGCGGTGCCAATATGGTCGCTCATCGCGGGATCGGCGGCCATCATTTCCAGATAGGCGGCATTAACGTGGGGGATCAATTCGAGGTTGGGCCCCAGGGAGTAGGTTTGCTGGAAGGGATTGGCGATGATCCGGCCGTGATGGAAGGCCTGGAAGATGGATTGGTAAACGCTGCGCTGGAGCGTGATCAAGTCATCCGACTTGACCTTGTCGGGATGCCGGGCGGCGGTGTCCAGTCCAAGCACGGCCCAGTAGATGGCGTGGGCCTCGGGCAGGCGCCAGTCGAGGGGGCCGTATTTTGCATCCACTTTTTGGGCAAACACCGGGTCGATTTTGAATTGATTGGTGAAGTCATGGAGGCGCTGGCGGGCCGCGGCGTCGGGCGGAGTGATCAGGTCGGCAAAATTGGTGCCGTTATCGCCAAAGTAGGGCCGCATTTGCAGCGCCCATTGCTGTTTGTAGTACATGTTGGCGTCGTCCAGGTTCTGACCCATTTTGTGCTGGAAGAACCAGGAGAGCTCGCGGTGAATCAAAATATCATCCGGATTGTAACGGAGGCCCTCGTCGCGGAGCAGAATGATGCCGCGCTCCACCCAGCGCCAGCGGTCGGGAAAATCTTTGAATTTGACGGAGATATTGTAGGCCATGTTCCAGCCCAGAAAGAGCCAGACCTGCGTGAAATGGGGTTCAAGCTCGGTAATCCAGGTGGCGAGTTGGACGGCTTCGAAGAACTTGTCGTCCTGCTGCAAGTCATTGGCGCGCACCCAAAGGAGATTGGAGATCAGGCCCCGGAAACCACCAAGGGCAACAGTGGTAAAGGCGAGCATGGGCGGGGCATTGTCGAGGACGGCCACGTGGGTAAGGCCGAGCTGGTCGCGCTCCACATTCATGGATTGCTGCATGCGACCGGAGACCAGCAGCAAGAGCACGGCTAGGGCTACGAGCAGGATTTTTTGGGCGCGCGCGTTCATTGAGTGCCTTGGGCGGTGGCGAGTTCGCGCCGGCTGAAAAAGAAGATGCCGGCGAGGGCAATCACCCCGCCCAGCAAGAGAACCACTTGCAGGAACGCCAAGCCCAACTCGCTCCACGGGATGGAGCGCCCAGTGCTCAGGGCGTCAATTGGGGAGTAATTGCCCGCGAGGCCGATGACGGTCAAAGTGGCCTTGAAGGCCGGTATCAAAATAACATCCGCCCCGGAATGGCCGGCAGCCCCGGTTTCTTCATTGCCCGCCGCCACGGAGCCACTATCCACGGCGTCGGCCAGGGTGCCACTGGAAAGTCCCACCAGCAGCATGGCGAGCGAGAAAAAGGCGGCCACCGGAAAGGAGAGAAAACTGGCGGCGGTGAGGCCAAGCGCCGCAAGCAGGGCCATCCAGCAGAGGATAATGCCAAGGCCGCGCGCGAAATTGAGGGCAAAGCCGCCCTCGGGATACAACACTGCCATGCCCTCATCCAGGGGAAACAGCAAGGAGGCGTCGTTGGGATTCAGAAACACGATGGTCAGCCGGCCCTGGTCATCACACAAATTGGCGGGAATGGCGAATTCATGGAAGGTGTCCGGGGCGAGGCTCATCGGTTCGCTGCGCCAAAAATTGGTGGAGGCTGGGTCGCCCACCTGCCAGGCGCCCAGATAGGTGCCAGAGGAGCTTTTTTGGGCACTGTTGAACTTGATCCGCAACTGGAGGGGCTGGTCCCGGAAATAACTTTTAGGGTGGCCAAGGTCAATTTGCCATTGGCGGGTGTAACCGGACGGCACAATTTGCCAGGCCGCCTTGACCTGCTCGCGGATTTGTTTGCGCACCTCCGCCAAATCAGCTTTTTCCACCGGGTTGGATTTCAACCTTTCCTGCAAGGCCTTTTCCGTGTCCGCATCAATATCGTCGTCGTGGCTGGCTTCGACGGCGGAACCGCGCGCCACCAGGACCTCGCTGCGCAAGACTTTCTGCTCCGCAGCGGGCAGTTTGCCGGCCCGAAATTCCAGGAGCGCGTAAACACTGCCGCCGGCCAGGAGGAGCAACACCACGTTGAGGCTCATGATGCCGAGCCATTTGCCGAGCCAAATCTGCCAGCGGGCGACCGGCTTGGTGCAGAGGACTTGCATCTGGCATTCCTCGATGTCCCGGGCCAGCGTGCCGCAGGCAAGCCAGAGCGTGGAGAGCCCGAGCAGGCCGGTGATGGCACTGAGGGTATACGTCAGTAAAATCTGGGTAAAGCCGCGCGCGGTGCCGTCATCCTGAATCAAAAGTGGCAGGCCAATCACGGATGCCAGGAGCAACAGGGCCAGCACCAAAAAGAGCCGGAAACGGAAGGCGGCCCTCCAGGTCAAACCGGCAATGGCAAGCAGTGGTTGCATCGTCTGGGATTAATCCGGGCCGGAGCGTCAGGCCTTGGGCTTGCCGAGCAGGGCGGACAGTTTTTCATCCGCCTTTGCCAGGTCGGCTGGCTTGGCTTCCGGGGCGGCAGCGGCAGGAGCCGGAGTGGCTTCCGCAGGACGAGACAGCGCGGCGAGTTTTTGGTTGTCCACCGCGGGGCCGGCTGAGGGGGCGCTGACCACCGGAGAAGCGGGCGCGGGCACGGGGGCGGCGAGGCGGTCCAGCACTTTGTTGACCTGCTCGGGGGCCGGGGCGGTTTCATTGCCCCGTAAATAAGGGGCCACGCGGGCGCCGGACTGGGCGCCGCTGGTTTCCTGGGCGGCCCGGGCTTTTTGGACCACATCGAGAAAATAGCTTTCCAGATTCTGGGTGGGATTATCCACCCGCACCTCACCGCTGATGGCGTCCTGGCGGATGGTGACGAGCACGCGTTCCAGCGTGGCCCGCGGCAAAACCGGGGTGGTGATGCGCAGCGAATCGGGTTTGGCGAGCAACTCCTTGAGCGGACCGGCGGCCTGAATTTTTCCACCGTAATAAATGACCACGCGGTCGCAGACATCCTCGACATCCGAAAGCAAATGGCTGCTGAGGATCACGGTTTTGCCCCGGCGGGCCAGGGCCATAATCAAATCCTTAACCTCGCGACAACCAATGGGGTCCAACCCAGCGGTGGGTTCGTCCAAAATGACGAGGTCAGGGTCGTTAATGAGCGCCTGGGCCAGGCCGATACGGCGCTGCATGCCCTTCGAAAACTCGCCGATGGCCCGGGTGCGAGTCTGGCCAAGGCCGACCATGTCCAGCAATTGCTCGGCGCGGCGGTTGCGCTCATCTTTGTCGAGTTGGAATAGATTGCCGAAAAAATCGAGCGTCTCGCGGGAGTTGAGATAACGGTAGAGGTAAGATTCCTCGGGTAAGTAACCGATGCGCGCCTTGGTGGCCACGTGGCGGGGGGAATGGCCAAAGACTTCAATGTGGCCCTTGGTGGGGTAGAGCAGGCCCAGCAACAACTTGACGGTGGTGGACTTGCCCGAACCATTGGGCCCCAGCAGTCCGAAGACCTCGCCGCGGCGGACTTCAAAATCAACGTTGTCCACAGCGCGCGCCTTGGGCCGGTTCCAAAAATCCCGGAAGACTTTGGTGAGGCCGCGCACGGAGACCACGACCTCGCCGGCGGTGGCAGCCAGAGCGGTGGCGGCAGGATTTAATTCAGCTACGGCCATAATAAGAAACTTACGCCAGTTTGGGAGTCAATTCACCCTGACTCCGGGCGGGAGCGGCCACGGGCTCGGGTTGAAAATGTTCAAGTTCCTCGCCCTTGCGCACGAGGCGGGCGCTGTTGAAGATGACAATCAGGGAGCCGACGTTGTGCAGAATCGCCGCAGTGATGCCGTTGATGTAACCGAAGGAGGCGGCGGAGAGGCCGACGACGATGAACAGCAGGCCGAACAGGAAATTTTGGTTGATGACGAGCCGGGTGCTGCGGGAGAGTTTTACGAGGAAGGGCAGCCGGCGAAGGTCATTGTTCATCAGCGCAATGGTCGCGCTGTGAATGGCGACTTCGCTGCCCGCCGCGCCCATGGCAATGCCGATATCGCCGGCGGCCAGCGCCGGGGCGTCGTTCACGCCGTCGCCCACCACGGCCACCTTGTAGCCCTTGGCCTTCATGGCGCGGACGAAATCCACCTTGTTTTGCGGCAAACAATCGCCCTTGGCCTCTTCGCAGGCAATCTCGCCCGCCACACGCGTGGCCACGGCCTGACGGTCGCCGGAGACCATAGCCACCCGGCGAACCCCGGCAAGTTTCAATTCAGCCAGCGCTTCCTTCGCCTCGGAGCGGGTTTGATCCTGCATGCCCACCCAGCCGATGCATGCGCCATTGCGCGCCACAAACACGAGGCTCCAGCCCTCGGTTTCGTTGAGGTCCACGGATTTGAGAAAGTCTGCGGGGACACCATTGTCCTGGAGCCATTGGGCACGGCCGACCAGCACGGTTTCGCCGTTGATTTGGGCCTTGACGCCGCGACCGGCGGTTTCGGCAAAATCCTTCGGTTCGGCCAGCGGCACACCGGCCTCATTGGCGAGTTGGGAGAGCGCCCGGGCAGTCGGATGGTTGCTGTATTTTTCGGCGGAGGCGGCGATCAACAATAATTCGGCGGGCTTGGTTTCGCCCAGGGGCATCAGGCGGCTAACCGCAAGGATGCCGGTGGTGAGGGTGCCAGTTTTGTCGAAGACAAAGGCGTTGATCTTGGCGGCCAGCTCGATGTCGGCGACGTTCTTGATCAAAATGCCGAGCCGCGCGGCGGCGGATAGGGCGGCCACCATGGCGGTGGGGGTGGCTAGAATGAAGGCGCAAGGACAGGAGACCACGAAGACCGCGATCACACGGTTCAGGTCATGCGTGAACGCCCAGACCAGCGCGCCGATGACCAGCACCAGAGGGGTGTAAAAGCCCATGTACTGGTCCACGATTTTCATGATGGGCAGCTTGGTTTTTTCGGCCGCGAGAATGAGTTCGCGCACCCGGCCCAAGGTGGTGTCGGTGCCGGCGCGGCTGACTTTGATTTCCAGCACGCCGGTGAGGTTTTGGGTGCCGGCGAAGACTTCGTCGCCCGCTTTTTTATCGGCCGGGAGGGATTCCCCGGTGATGGTGGCCTGGTTGAAGGAGCCCTGGCCGGAAAGAATGACGCCGTCGGCGGCCACGTTGTCACCAGGGCGGATGCGAATCACATCGCCAATCGCGAGCTGGCTGGCGGCGACTTCCTCCTCGGTGCGGTCGGCCTTGAGGCGACGCGCCTTGGTGGGGGTCAATTTGATGAGGGACTCGATGGAATTGCGCGCGCCCTCGGCGGTGCGGGTTTCAATCAATTCGCCAATGAGCATGAAGAAGGCAATGATGCCCGCCGTTTTGTAGTCGCCCACACCAAAGGCCGCCGAGGCGAACGCCGCCAGCACAGCAATGGCAACCAGTTCATTAATGGTCAGCCGGCCCTTGCGCAGGTCTTTGACGGCCGTGACCACGATGGGATAGCCCAGAATAATCGCTCCGAGACAGCCGCTGACACTGGCCACAGTGTGCCCTTGCTCAAAAAACCAGTCCACGGCAAAGGCATTGAGCACAAAGACTGCGCCCAGAATGGCCTGCCACAAATGGACGGTGGAATGCTCGTGGTCGTGCCCGCAACCGCACTCCGGCCCGTGTTCATGATGGTGATGATGATGGCCATGATCATGATCATGGTCGTGACGGCTTAAAAGCGAGGTGACTTGCATGGTAGTTACAGGTGCCGTTAAAATTACTGACCGGCGGTGGCCGGCTTTTTTTGGGGCGGCTCACGATTCAACATTAACCTAAGTTCACGCGGTTTGCCATCCTCGCGCTCGGGCAGGAACATCTTGTCCTGCACGTTGGTCAGGATCTGGGCCATGGCCAGCACCAGTTGCTGTTGCGCAAACAGATTGGGATATTTTTCATACTGCGGCAGCAAATCGGTGAAACGCTTGGATTCGGCCCGCAGGGATTTGACGTAATTATCCCGATCGGTGGCCGCCAGATTCGTGATGCTGACCGACTGGGCGGAGGCATCGCTCAGCACCTTGTTTTGGTAGCTCCGGGCGTCATCCAGAAGTTTGTTACGGTTCTCCCGGGCAGTCGTGACCTGGGTAAACACCGCCGTCAACTGGCGCGGGGGGATGCTGCGGACATCGCCGAATTCCAGGGAAATACCGAGGTTTTCCTGGTCGGCCAGGTCGGAGAACTTCTGCAAAACGGCGTCCTGAAACGCGGGGTTGTCCGGATAAATGGCGTCGACATTAAAGCGCGCCGCCGTGGCCACGAGGGCGTTGTTCAGGGCGTTTTGCACCGCTCCGGCCGCGTTGGTAAAATCGAACACATAATGCAGCGGGTCCACAATGTGATAGTGGATGGTGGCGCGGGAATGAACGATGTTGCGATCGGCGGTGAGCAGGTAGCCGTCAATGGCCGGATTTAGCCCGGCGCCCGGCGGCAGTTCCTCGCCGCTCAATTCCTGTTCGGGCGTGGTGAAATACCAGCCAACACTCGAGGAAATAACCTGGCTCTCCGTGATGGGAATTTTGACGACTTCATCAATCGGGTAGGGAAAGGACCAGTGCAACCCGGCGGAAAGCAGGGCTTTCTGGCCCTCCCCCACCGGCCGGCCAAAACGCAGAATCACCGCCTTCTCCTGGGGACCCACGGTAAAAAAACCGGAGCCGAGGAACACCAGAACCATCACCACCATGGCCGCCTTGACGATAAAAAAACTACTCCGCAAGGCTTCTTCCAAAGCCTGGGAACCGGCATCCACCGGCAGACCGGGTGAAGCGGGCTCCGCCGGATGGTCATGACTATGGTCGTGGCCCGGCCCGTGATGATGCGGATGATCGTGATCGTGCTTCATGTTACTGGCTGGGCGGGTTGGCGGGCAGGCTGCGGAACAAATCAAAGGGAGCCGTGCGTTCGTCGAAGATGAGGGTCGAGCGCTGGTTTAGGGACTCCTTCAAAGCGTCCACGCGGAGCAGAAAGTTCGCGAGTTGGGGATTGCGCTCAAACGTGGGCAGGGTCAACGCGGCCTCGGCCTCGCCCTGGCCGCGGATGCGGGTGGCGTCGGCCACGGCATTATTGACGGTCTCGGAGGCCTGGCGGTCGGCGGCGGACTTGATGATCGTGGCCTGCGCCTCGCCGTCATATTGGAGTTTGCTGATGAGCACCTGGCGCTCGGAGGTCATGCGCTGGAACACGGTTTGCACCACGCTATCCGGCAGGCCAAGCTTTTTAATGCCGAGAAACTCGATTTCAATGCCGTAATTATTGGTGCTCAACTGGCCGACGACCGCCGTGAGAATGTTGGTTTCGATTTCCTCGAACTTGAGGTCGGCGGGATTGGCATTGACCAACTCGGCCAGCGGATGCTTGCCAATCACCTGGTTTTTGGCGTTGCGCAGGATGCCCTCGAGCAACTGTTGGGCGGCCGGGACGGAGGCGCCGGGGATTTTGCGGAAGAAGGCGGAGGCGTCGTTGATTTTCCAGCCCACATAAACACTCACCAGCAGGGTGTTGTTGTCAGCGGTAAAGGTCTGGCTGAACTTGTCCTCGAAGTTCTGCACACGCTGGTCGAATTTATAAACGTTCTGCACCGGCCACGGCCACTTAAAGTACGGCCCGGGCGCGGTCAGGTTTTCCACCGGCCGGCCGAACGTGGTGACGACCGCCACCTCGGACTGGCGGACTTGGAACACAAAGAGCAGCAGCGCGAAGATCACCACCAGCACGCCGCCGATTATCAGGGTCAGGACATTACGATTCATGGCTTAAAATTTCTTGGGGTCGATTACTTGTTGTCGACGTTGATATTCAACATGTCTTCGGAGATTTTATCCTCCAGGTTAAAGATGATGACGTCCTGGGTGTTGGTGACCAGCAGGACGTATTTGCGCGCATTGGCTGTGGCGCTGGCAAAGGTGTGAAAATAAGCGCGCTGCCGGTAAACGGACGGGGCGGCCTGGAAGGCGGGGATTTGGTTGGTAAACAGGGCGGCGCGGGCAAACGCCTCCACCTCCAGACGCTGCCGGGTCGAAGCCGCCACGTTGGTGGTGGCGAAGGCCTGGGCGCCGGCGAGCGAATTGGTGCGAATGGCCTGGGCTTGCGCGTTCAAGATGGCCGCCTGGCGGGTTTGCTCGGCCGCGACTACTTTCTCATAATCACCCGCCACCTTGGTGGGGGGATGAATGTCTTGCAGACCGACAAAGATGATTTTAACCCCCAGGGAGCGCTGATCCGCCGCGGCCTGCACCCGTTCACGCAAGATATCCGCCGCTTCCAGCCGGGTTTGTGACATAATTTCATTCATGTCCACCGAGGCGAGGTAACGCACCACTTCCCGCGTGGCGAGATCCGCGAGCAAATTCGTGGGCTCACTGTTCCGATACGCCCAGTCCAGCACGTTGGTGATCTGATATTGCACCGGGATGCTGACGGTGATGAGGCTTACGGGCGGCGCTTTCAGCAAATCATTGGTCTCCGTGTCCTCGCTTTTGACGGTGGGAATCTCCCGGTTGGCCACCAGGAAATTTTCCTCTTTGTTGTGCGCCACCGTCCACAAAATCACCTGCTCGTTTTCACTCTGGGAATCCGGCGTGAAGCCGATGGAAAAGGACTGGATTTGGTCCGTGCGAAACCGGTAAACCTTCTCAAAAGGCCAGGGAAGTTTTAAATGCGCGCCCGGTTGCAAGACCCCGCCGGCCACCGGCCGGCCAAAGAATTCCAAAATGGCCTGTTCGCCAGCATCCACAAAGACCACGCAGGTGGACAGCAGCAACACGGCGAACTGAGCCACGATCAGGGCCGGCAAACCCTCTTTGAGAACTTTAAACAGCCAGGTGTCCGAGACTTTGAAACCGAACTGGTAATCCAGCGCCTGCGCGGCGGTGGTGAACAACCCCTCGGGCTGACCGAGCAAGCCCACCAACCGGCTGTCATACAACGGACGCGAAATGCGGCCTTTCAAACGGGGCCGGTAAATTTCCAGCAGCAGGGTTACGAGCAGCTCCGCCGCGATCAAACCCAGCAGCACGCATAAAACTCGGGCGACGTAAAAATCCGCGAGGGGGAATTGCGCCTTAAAACCAGCCACGGCCAGCGCGGCGAGGAAACAGATGTAGGCGCCCGCCAGCAGGAAGCTCGCGCTCGGCCGGAGCAACCGTTCGTTTTCCAGGCGGGCAATGGTCACGGAGAAGCGGCCAAGGATAAATAGCAGGAGGGCGAAGACCGCAAGGAGCGCCAGCGAGGGCAGCGCCCGGTCAGCCAGAATGGGGTTGAGGGTCTTGCCGGCCACATTCCACATCAGCCAGGCCCCGCCCGCCTCCAGCAAGCAGAGGAGAACACAAAAACCCGGGACCAGAAAGCGCTCAAATTGCTCCCGGGAACGCCGGGCCGGAAACACTTCGGAATCGCGCGCTTCGAACAGGGTGGAATCGCCCTTGGCGCGGGCCAGTTCCTCGACCTCCAGTTTTTCCAGCCGCTCGTTTTCCCCGAGCCGCATCTGAAACCAACTGATGAGCGCCACCAGCATGGTGAGGCCTAGAAACACTGCGGCCACGCGTCCGGCAAGGGAGTTGACGTAGACCGCCACGAAGAAAACCGCAATAAATACGATTGCCGCCGCCAGCAGATTGACCAAACCGTTTTTTTGAACGTTGCGTTCCATTTTAACTTAGTTCCCGTTCTTCAAAGAGGGCGGTGCCCACCGCCAGCGCCGCCCCGGCATATCCGAGGACATAAACAAATGCCTTGCCGACGTAATCCCAATGAAATGTGTCTTTCGTCGTTTCGAGGGCGTCGGCGAGCCAGAAAAGCTGCCAGTTTGGCACGAGCGTGTAAAGCGCGGAAGCCCACCAACTGCCGGCCTCCGCCCGCCGGCCAAAGAAATAATCGGACATCAGCCCCAGTAAAAAGAAGGCCGAACAGATGGCCAGGGTCGGGATGATGTCCAGCCGCGTGGAGCAGGCAATGGCCAGCGCGGCCAGAATCCACAGGGCAAACAGGATCAAAACTCCGGCTGGCAACAACCGCCAGTCCACATGGGACTGCACACTCAAACTGGACTGCTGCTTGGTAAAGGCGAAAATCCAAACGGCCGCGAGGGTGACCAGCACGACCATGGCCAGCACAGCGTCGCTCACGAAATTGCGTCGGAGAAAAAAATTGCTGAAACCGCCGCTCGCATAGGCCAGGGCGACCGCCCCGCCCAAAATCGACAACGCCACCAAGTCCGTTTTGCCGTAAGCATCAAACGCCATCCAACTGGCGAGCAGCACCCCGATCAAATTGACATAAGCCAGCAAGGTAAGCGCGCCGGCCAGGCCCGCGTATTTCGCCACCAAAAAGCGGGTGCGGCCCACTGGTTTCGAAAGGACTGCCAGCGCGGTGCCCGAGCGGATTTCACGGGCCAGGGACGAGGAGGCGCAGGAAACGGCCCCGAACAGACCGGTGAGCAACATCACCGCCAGCGCACTATTCTCCACCAGTTTTGGCTCGTCACCAAAAGCAAAGTAGTAGGGCACGGCAAGGAAGATCTCGAACAGCAGCGACCCGGTCATCAACAGCAAAAAGACCGGCTGCCGGACCAGTTCCATGAACGCGTTACCCGCGATGGTCAAAAATTGTCGCATTTGTTAATGTTAAGCACGAGAGAATACCCGCTGCGAGTCCGAAATCAAACGGTTAATTCCACAGCGGAAGCCGGAATCCAGCAGTCTTCCAAATACACGTGCGCATTAGCTATTGATTGGAAATGAAAGATTTCGTTCAAATTTTGCGGGGGCTGGCAAAAATCTGGACGCGCCTTAAGCCTGGAGGGTGGCAACCTGGAGGGGACCAAACTCTGTGACCTGGGTGATGCCTTGGATGGCTTTATACCGGACCGGCCGGCACGGCTGGCACTTGGGCATTCACTTTTGCCGCCAGAGCCGCACATTGCTGCTCCAAATCGCGCAAACGATGAATAATTTCCGGCAATTGCTGCGTTGCGATAATCTGCCGCTTGGCCTGCTTGTCGGGCAGGGCTGGAATGCCCAGGACCTTGCCGCCGTCCGGGATGTCGCGCATGACCCCGGATTTCGCACCGATCATGGCCTGGTTGCCCAGCTTCAAATGTCCCGCGATGCCGGATTGGGAGGCCACGACCACGTAATCTCCGAGTTTCGTGCTACCAGCAAAACCCACCTGCCCCATCACCAGGCAATGCCGGCCCATGACCACGTTGTGCGCCACATGCACCAGATTGTCAATTTTTGTGCCGGCACCGATCACCGTGGAACCCAGGGCGGCGCGATCAATCGCGGCATTCGCGCCAATCTCGACATCATTGTGAATAACCACGTTGCCCACTTGAAGAACCTTGCGATGGCGGCCTTCATCGAACACATAGCCGTAACCGTCGGAGCCGATCACGGTCCCGGCATGAATCGCCACCCGGTGACCGATGACGGTGCGGGCGTAAATCACGACGTTGGGATTTAAAAAAACATCCTCGCCCAGGCTGACCTCACGCCCCAGGTAATTTCCCCCCAGCAACACGGAACGGGCGCCGATGCTCACGCCTGCCGCTACAACGCAGTTGGGACCGATATGGGCCGTCGCATCCACGCGGGCGGAAGGATCAATGCTGGCACTGGGATGCACGCCCGGCAGGTACTGGTCCGGCGGGAAAAAAACCGGCAGTAATTTAGCCACGGCGATCCGGGCATTGGGTACGCGAATCACGAGCTTTTTCGTGGAGCTGCAACCGCCGGAAACCAGAATCGCCGTCGCCGCGCTTTGTTCGGCGGCCAGGACATATTCCGCCTTGTCCGCAAAGGTGAGGTCGCCCGCACGGGCATTTTCCGCCGAAGCCAATCCGGTCAAGATGGTGGTGGCGTCACCCAGGACTTCACCCTGGAGGCGTTCGGCGATTTGGGCGGCAGTATGGGAAATCATGCGTGGGTGGTCTTGGAATGAGGCTGGCCAACGTGTGCTAAATCTGGGCCGGGCGCCGGGGCACGAAAGAGTTGTCGCAGACTGATCATGCGTTGCGCCTCCACATCCCAGACCTTCAACCGCAGGCAGCGGAAGATTTCCACCGGATGCAGCGAGGTGGTCTTTACCAATTGTAATTCCGGCAACTCGCGATAGGCCTCGGGCAGGCGGTAAAAGGGGATGCGCGCATTGAGATGATGAATATGGTGATAGCCGATGTTCGCCGTGAACCAGGTCATAAGGCGGTTGGTCTTCAGGAAACTGGAAGATTCCATCGCCGCTTTTTCGTAGGTCCACCCGGCCTTGTCATTGAAGATCACGCCGGGAAAGTTGTGCTGGGCATAAAAGAGATAAGCCCCCACCGCGCTGGCCACCAGGTGCGGAATGGTCTGTGTCAGGATCAACCCGGGCCAGCCCCAAAAATGGACCAAGGCCACGCTGATGGCCAAATGAACAACCAGTGCGATCAGGCAGTCAAAATGCTTTTTCGGGTCGTTGAGGAACGGATTAATGCACATCCCATATAAAAACACGATAAAGTAACCGCCGAGAATCGTCAGGGGATGGCGCATGTAAAGGTATTGGCGGCGCACGGCGGGCGAGGACCGGAGAAATTGCTCCTTGGTCATGATCGGGTAGGACCCAATGTGCGAGCCGCGCAGTTTGGAATTGTGGTTGTGATGGTGGTTGTGGGAACTGCGCCAGATGCTGCTGGGACTCAGGGTCAAAATGCCCACCACTTGCATCAAGCCCTCCGCGAGGCGCGACCGGGGCAGAATCGCATGGTGCTGCTGATCGTGATAAATCACAAAAAGGCGGAGTATCAACAAACCGCTCAAAATACCGCAGAGGATTTTCGCCGTGGGACCAATGTTCCAATGCGTGCCGGCCAACGCGAGGAGACCCAGAAAAATGGTGGAGAGGATGCACCACCAGCTCTGGGCCGTGGAATCCGCGGCATAGGGTTTGGTGGCGATAATTAGGTCGCGTCCGGTTCTCATGAAATAGGCATCCACTTAAAAGGTGGAAATTTGCACCCCAAGACTGACTTGGTGACATGCAATTGTTTAATTTAATTAGCCGCCTGCCCTGCTCCCATCGGTTAATTTACCCGATATTTAAGGAAGCCGGGCCAGGATGTCCATGGGGTGTTCACCCTATTGACAAAAACTCCCAAGTATTTCCCCAGTTGCCGAAAGGTGCCTACAGTTAAATCTGACCTATTTTATTCATAAATTTTCCTGAATGATATGAATATCGCTTAAAATCTTTTTTATGATCGAGGGTGGCGATAAAACCATGGTCCTGAGCCCGTTAAACGCGAAAAAACCGGTGGTTTGAACCTTTTATCGCAAGGAGCCAAGGTGAGGAGGCGGCCAAATTGGGAGTTTCCGCGTATGATTATTCAACCGCCATCCGCCGCTGGCGCGTGGTTAATCGCCCGCCATTGGCAATGGCAGATTTGCGCTTAGACGCGCAAACTGATGAGATGCGCGGGTGGGAAGGCGTTACGCCATGGCCCGGGCGATGGCATTCCACCAGCCATCGTGCAAGCCGGCCAGCGGAGCCCGGTATTCGTCCGCCGGGGTCTTGAGCACCAACTCGGAACCGCCCACCCGGCCGATTTGGACCGCCGGCACCCCCATCAGTTTGGCACGCTCGATGACCTTGTAGGCTTCGCGCGGTGCGCAGGTGATCACCACCCGGCTTTGGGTTTCGCCGAACAGAAGGGCGTCCAGACGCACATCTTTGATAGTGGTAAAATCCACTTCGGCCCCGATAAACCGGGGGGTTTCGCGGGCGATTAACTGGCTGAAACTGGATTCCGCCAGACACACGGCCAGGCCGCCATCGCTGCAATCGTGGGCGCTCTTGACCAAGCCGCTTTGAATCAGGCCCAACAAAGTCGTATGCAAGGTGCCGGCCGTTTCCAAATCACAGCGCGGCGGTGAGCCGGTCTTTTTCCCGTGAATCACCTGCAAATAGGCGCTGCCGCCCAGGCCCAGCAAGGGATCATTACGATCCGCCACCTCGCCCAACAAAATGATCGCATCGCCCTCGTCCTTGAACCACTGGGTGGTAACGTGCTCGGGTTTGTCCACGATGCCGACCACGGCCACGGTGGGCGTTGGGTCAATCGGGCCATTGGGGTTTTGATTGTAGAGCGAGCAATTCCCGCCGGTGACCGGCGCATTAAACGCGCGGCAACCGTCCGCCAGGCCGCGCACACTTTCCTGAATCTGCCAGAACAGCTCGGGCTTGTGCGGGTTGGCCATGTTCAAATTGTCCGTGGCACCCAGCGGCACCGCACCGGAGCAGGCCAGGTTTCGGCAGGCCTCGGCCACCGCGGCTTTGCCGCCCTCGTACGGATCCAGGTAAACGTAAACCCCGTTGCAATCCACCGTCAGCGCAATGAGCTTTTCCGGCACCGGCTGGCCGTTGGAGGATTCGGGGAGCGAATCGCCCTTGATGCGGATGACCGCGGCATCGCTGCCGGGACACACCATGGAGCCGTCGCGGACCATGTGATCATACTGGCGGTACACCCAGTTCTTGGAGGCGATGCTCGGCCAGGCCAGCAATTGGTGCAGCACGGCGATCGGATCAGTCGTGTCGGCAATGCCATCCAGGCGGAATGCCCGCACTTCCTTCAAATATTCCGGTTCCGAAGAGGCACGCTGATAAACGGGGGATTCATCCGCGATCTTTTTCGCGGGAATGTCTGCCACCACGCGGCCGCCATGGCGCACGACCATGCGGCCGGTGTCGGTCACCGTGCCCACTTCAGACCAAGGCAGGTCCCATTTGTCAAAAATGCGTTTCACTTCCTCTTCGCGGCCCTTGTGCACGATGATCAGCATGCGTTCCTGGGATTCGGAGAGCATGATTTCGTAACTGCTCATGTTCGGCCCGCGCTGCGGCACCTTGTCCAGTTCGATTTCAATGCCCGTGCCCGCCCGCGCGGCGGTTTCACAAGTGGAACAGGTAAGCCCGGCGGCGCCCATGTCCTGAATACCGGCCACCGCACCGGTGGCGAGCAACTCCAGGCAGGCCTCGCACACGAGCTTTTCCATGAAGGGATCGCCCACCTGCACCGCCCCACGCTGTTGCTGGGCGGATTCATCCGTCAAATCCTGCGAGGCAAAGGCCGCGCCCGCCAAACCATCTCGCCCCGTGGCCGGGCCGACATAAAACACCGGGTTGCCAATGCCCTTGGCCGCGCCGCGCGCAATCTGGTCATGGCGCAACACGCCGAGGCAGAAGGCATTGACAAGCGGATTGCCCTCGTAGCTTTTATCAAAATACACCTCGCCGGCAATCGTGGGGATGCCGAAGCAATTGCCGTAATGCGCAATGCCGCTCACCACTCCGCTGAACAAGCGGCGCACCTCGGGATTGGAGAGTTCACCAAAGCGCAGGGAATTCAACGCGCACACCGGCCGCGCGCCCATCGT
>CAITTG010000018.1 GCA_903895255.1 uncultured Verrucomicrobia subdivision 3 bacterium | reverse complement strand
GTTTTAAGGTATTGCCAGGCATCAACTCTGCGTTCTCTGCGACTCTGCGCGCGCCATTTGAGGTGCCTTGGCCAGGGGTGTCCGTCGCCGCCGGCCGCCCTTTAACGATCCACGTGCTGCCAGCTTTCATGCGTTCCAAACCCAAGTTAACCACCAGTCCCAACGGTAATGTGGCCAGCACCAGACGGGTGCGTAATTGCTCCTGGTGGACAGGATGATGCTGGTCCACGCATTTGATTTCCCCAAGGACCGCATCCTCGACCAACAATTCCAGGCGAAATCCCTCGTCGAATTGGAGACCGTCGTACGGCACCGGCACCGGCCGGCGAACCCCTGGTCCGCGTTTGCTTAATTCATGAGCCAGGCTAAATTCATCAACGGTTGCCCGCAAACCCGGACCCAATCGCGGGTGGCTTTGCTAAGCGGCATCCACGATTGGGGCGGTCACGTCATGGCGTCGCATTGGCGGAAATTTTCGCGCCGAGTCGCGGAGGCCGCCGAGAAAACCCAACCTGATTTTAAATATAAGTTAACCTGACTATTCCTTTTTATATTTAGGTTAATGCTTATGGGTCTGTGACCCGCAGCAAGGACTCTCGCTGGCCAAGGTCGCGTTTAACCTCCCAACTCACCTGTGGCGCAGGCGTCCTCGCCTGCGGGTTATGACAGGGTCTCGCCCGCCCCTACCCCGGCGCGCGGATCCGTGACCCGCAGCGTATGCCATCGCTGTTTGAGGCAGGGCAAAAGACCGTCTGCATTGCGTGGCTTTTCCACACTCCTGGCTCCCCCGGCAGTCGCACGGGCGGCGGATCACGTACCCGCGCGCCAGGGAATTGGCTGGGACAGGATGCGGACGGGCGGGAACGAGACAGTTTAATTGTTTTGCCTCAGTGGGCGCTTCGTTTCAATATCGGCCATGGACAAACTCTTGCCGCCGCCGCCCCCGGCGAATGTGGCCAAGCCCCCCGGCAAACGTATTCTGGAGCCGATCGAGCGCATCTCGGAGGTGCTCTTTGGCTTGATCATGGTCATTGGCTGCACCGGTTCCCTCAGTGCCGCGCAGGCGGGTCGCGCGGATATTCGCACCATGCTGTTTAGTGCCATCGGCTGCAACCTGGCGTGGGGCTTGATTGATGCCATCATGTATCTAATGGCCTGTCTGAGTGAGCGGGGACAAAACCTGCGCACCTGGCACGCGGTGCGTCGCGCGGCGGATGCGCGGCAGGGCCGGCAAATTTTGGCGGAAGCACTGCCGGAGGCCGTGGCGGCGATTCTGCACCCGGACGAGCTGGAACGCATCCGCCATGAGTTACGCCAGCGGCCGGAACCACCCCGTCACCCGCACCTGCGCCGGGATGACTGGCGCGGTGCGGCCGGCGTGTTTCTAATGGTGTTTTTATCCACGTTTCCCGTCGTGCTGCCCTTTCTATTCATGCACGATGCCAGGTCGGCCTTGCGGGTGTCGCACCTCATTGCGATTGGACTGCTCTTTCTGACCGGTTACTTTTTCGGCCGCTGCGCCGAGTTGCGGCCCTGGCAGACCGGAGTGGCAATGGTGCTCGTGGGCATTGCCATGGTAGCCATGACCATGGTCTTGGGCGGCTAAACTATGCCGGCCTTGGCGCAGGTTGCCAATTTATCAGCCACTGCTGCCACCGGGGCCTTCCGCCGGCAGTTCCACCCGGCAATGGCCAGGCATCCCAGCCCCATAAACAGTCCGGTGTATGGCACTTCCGGCACGGCGGGCACCCCAATCTCCAAAGCCGGCGTCCCGGGCATGTTCCCCGAATCGTTGGGATCCTGCCCCCAAGGCTGCACCCGCGTCGTCCAATTATCCGATTCAAAACCCGTGGTGCCCAGATTCGAAAAAACGACTTTGTCCCAGGTCGTGCCCCCGGTGCCAAAGAAATTCACAAAGGCAAAATCTTCATGATAATCCAGCCCCTTGAATTGCAAACTTGGGTTCCCATTATAGCCGGATGGCAAACCTGTTAAAAATTGCGAGGCATTGATTTGCCCCACCAGGATGCTGTCCTCATAAAACGACAGGACATTCTTGCTGTCTGCCGCCGCCCAATGCAAACCAAAGTAAGCACTCGGGGTGTTCAACGTCAGGGTCGAAATCGGGACCGCAATGGGTTGCCCCACCCATTCGCTTTGGACGGCACAAGCGGTGCCATTGGCCCCGCCATACATGCTGCCGGGCTCCACATAAACTGAGTTGATGCTCCCCACACCATTCCAGGCCACGTTATTATTAGCCTTCCCCAGCAAAGCCGGGTCGTTAAAATCCTCCACTTGCGCATCCGCCACCGTGGCACTCATGGCCCCCGGGCTGCCGTAGGTGACCATGATGGCAGCCCGGGAAGTGTTTACCCCCCAAAACGCCGAACAGCCGAGCGCAAAGGTTATGATTTTATTATTCATTTAGCATTGGGTGAATGGTTCAATCGATTCACCCGCCTTCCCTAACGCAGGTACCGTGCCAAGCTTGGGCACGAGATAATCCCCGCAAATACCGGGGTAATCAGCCTCCCAGCCGAGGCCACCCAGCGGCTGCAACCAAAATGCAATGCAATAACATTGCTTCGGACAACAGTTTGCACACTGTGCATACCCCCCAACCATCCGTCGAAAATATTTAAAAAAATCGGGACCCTGGACAGCGGATGTCCAGGGTCCCCTGCGAAAATGGCGGCGATGATCGAGGCAAACATAGCCACCGCTGGCTGCCCAAGGGGCGGCCACGGCCACGGCTCAGCCACCGCCAGTTCGGCGGTGGGGGGAGTCTTGCGCCCCAAAGCGGCGCCTCAACCTCCTTGTATTCTGGCATTCAACCAATTAACCAATTATCAAATTAACCGAATAACCCGTGTCAGAGCTGGCTCTCGGCGAACATCTTCAAGTTTCGCGAACGTTTTCCAAGCCGCCCCGGCAATTCTGCCATTTCTTCCCGGCACCGGTTCCGTTATATTGATCGCGATGATCGCTCTGCTTGATTACGGCTCCGGCAATTTGCGCAGCGTCCACAAGGCCCTGCTGAAAGTCGGCGCCACGGTCCGCCTGGTGCGGCACCCCGAGGAAATCGGCGATGCCAGCGGCCTGGTATTGCCTGGCGTGGGCGCCTTTGACGACTGCATCAATGCCCTCCGCAAACAGGAATTGCTTGAAGCCGCCCGGGCTTTCACCCAGTCTGGCCGGCCCTTTCTGGGCATCTGCGTGGGGTACCAGGCGCTGTTTGAGCGGAGCGAGGAGTTCAATAGTTGCGCCGCCGGGTTGGGTCTGTTTGGCGGCCGCGTGGTCCGGTTTCCGGAATCCGCCGGCCTGAAAATCCCGCAAATCGGCTGGAACCAGCTCGCGCTCACCCGCCCGGACTGTCCCCTCTATCAGGGCGTGCCGGCCGGCAGTTACGTGTATTTCGTCCACAGCTTCTATCCCGAGCCGGTGGACCCCGCGATTGTGGCCACCCGAACCGACTACGGGGTCAATTTCGCTTCTTCAGTTTGGCGGGACAATGTCTTTGCCACCCAATTTCACCCGGAAAAGAGCCAGCGGGTGGGGTTGCAAATTTTGAAAAATTTTGTCGGTCTGACCAAAGCATGAGCGAAGCCCCCAAACCGCTGACCGAAAAGGAGCTGGATTCCGAAATCCTCGCGGAGGTTCAACTCTTGCTGGCCGAAAAGCGCACCTCGCTCTCCGCCCTGCGCCTGGGCATTGCCATTTTTGCCTTCCCCCTCTCAGTATTGAGCGTGCTCATCGCCACCTCCAAAAATTATCACATGAGCGAGGTCATGGGGTTGATGATCATGGTGCTCGTCATCAACGCGGGTTTGGTGGCGCTGGCGGTGTACTTGATCGTTCGCGCCCTGCGGCGTATCCGGCACTATGACCGGATTATCGATGAGTACAAAAAGCAATACGGCAAGCTGGCGCGCTTGTTGTAACGGCCTTAAAGCGTGGCCGGACGCCAGTCGAGGACTTTGAGTTGCACGGAGCGCCGGCCCCCGAAATCGTTGACCTGGGGAGCGAAGGCCAGGTCGAATTTTCCATCCGGCATGGTTTTATCACCCACGCCCCACCACACGGCCTCAAAAGTTGCCCGGCCGTCGGTAACCCATAACTTGGCATGCTGTTTTTCCGCGCCCATGCGCTGCACGGGACGGGCATTGGCCAATTGGCGGGACCAGAATTGCAAGGCTGGGTTCCCCTGCCCGGTCGGCCGGATGCGATCCAGTTCCGCCAGCAAATCCAGCGAGAGGTCGCGCAGCGCCACTTCCGCATCGAGCCGTAACAACGGCTGCAAATCCTCCGGCTTGAGTGTGCGTCGGGCGATTTCATTGAGGCGCCGGCGAAAGAGGTCCACGTTTTGCGGCAGGATGGTCACGCCCGCCGCCATCGCATGACCGCCGTGGCGCACCAGCAAATCGTCGCACTCGCGCAAGGCAGCCGCCAGGTCGAACCCTTGAATGCTCCGGCCCGAGCCACGCCAGTTGTCCCCTTCCCCGCCCAGAATGAAAGTGGGCCGGTAAAACTGCTGGAGCACGCGCGAAGCCACGATGCCAACGACGCCGATGTGCCAGAGCAACTGGCCCTCCACAATGACATAGTCCGTCTGCGGATTAAAGCGGGCCTTGACGGCACCGATGACCTCGGTGGTGATGCCACGCTCGATTTTCTGGCGCTCCTGATTGTGGTAATCCAGATTCTGGGCCAGGGGTTCGGCCTCGGCAGCATCGCGGGCCAGCACGAGTTGGAGGGATTCCAGGGCATTTTCGAGCCGGCCGGAGGCATTGAGACGCGGGGCCAATTGATAGCCGACATCCATGGTGTTGAGGGTCTCCGGCGATTGGGCGACTTTTTTTAGCGCCACCAAACCGGGCCGGGTCGTTTTGCTCAGCCGCTCCAATCCAGCGGTCACCAAAATCCGGTTTTCCCCGGTCAGGGAAACCACATCCGCGATGGTGCCGAGGGCGACCAGATCCAGCAGCGGGCGCAAATCAAACTCCACCATGCCGGGGAGCCCGAGTTCGCGGCCACGCTTGAGCAGGGCGTGGGCCAGCTTGAAGGCCAGCCCCACAGAGCACAGGTCGCGAAAGGAGACCTCGTCGGCACCGGCCAGTTGCGGATTGACCAGGGCCACAGCGGCGGGTGGCGGTGACGAGACCTGATGATGGTCGAGCACGATCACATCCACCGCCCGCTCGCGCAGCCAGGCAATCGTTTCGACCGCGGTGGATCCGCAATCCACGGCCAGCAGGAGTCTGGCGGGATACTTGGCCAGGCAGTTCTCCGCCCCGTCACGGCTCAGGCCATAGCCCTCGTCCAAACGATGGGGCAAATAGGCCGCTACCACCCAGCCAAGCGCGCGCAAAACCTCCACGAGCAAGGCAGTGGAGGTCACGCCATCAACGTCATAATCACCAAACACCACGACTGATTCATCCGCCTCCCGGGCGGCCAGCAAACGTTCCACCGCCACGGCCATGTTGGGCAGCAGAAACGGATCGGCCAGGTGCTTGAGGCGTGGCGAGAGAAAGTTTTCGACGTCACCATCCGCGCTGAGACCACGGTTGATGAGACACTGGGCCAGCAACGGACCGATGCGGTGGGCTTGCGCCATTTGCGCCGCCAGCAGCGGATGCGCGGGCGCGGGAGACCAGCGGTATTTCATGCGCGCCTCACAGTTTCCCGGCGGGCAGCGGCGACGGAGACCAGCATGGCGAGGCCAAGAATGGCGGCAATGATTAACAAGGACAGGCCGTTCGGGATGTCATACTGAAACCAACGCGGCTCGCTGCCATGGGGCTCGAGCAACATTTTCAAACCCCAAAACCCCAAAACCCCAAAACCCCATGTGGCCGGACTAAGTAAAGAGAAGGACTGCTTCTATTCAATATACTTTCATTAATTAACTCGGATATAATAGGTATATATTCAATCACAGAAGCAGTCTAATGACATCTTTAATCAAGACTGGTTCTGGAGTCTGGAGAGG